>JBKBKN010000008.1:0-61083 GCA_046294625.1 Flavobacteriales bacterium | reverse complement strand
AAAACAACATTAAACCCGCTAAAAACAGCCCCACGATCAGTCTAAAATAATTGCGCATAATGTAAAGTTTTGTGTCCCTTTCCAAAACTTAAATTATTAAATGCGGCATTTAACAATCAATAGGTTTACGGAAATGAACCTGATTAAGTTACCCTGATAACGAATGTTGTGTAACTTTAGTGCAGACCCCAAAGGATTAAAAAAACATAAAGCAACTTGCCATGAGTATATTTGCCGCAATCTCAAAACTCAGAAATGATGAATAAACAAGTTGCGCCGAAGATTGCTGAGCCATGGAAGAATCTGCTTAAGAAAAGTTTTTCTGCTCCTTATTTTGCGAACTTAAAGGAATATTTGCTGGAAGAGAAAAAACACAATGTGGTTTATCCGCCCGGAAACCAAGTTTTTGCTGCATTTGAGCATACCATGCCAGAAGATGTAAAAGTGGTCATTGTGGGTCAGGACCCTTATCATGGGCCAGGGCAAGCAAATGGTCTTTGCTTTTCGGTTGCAAAAGGGATGAAGCTGCCACCTTCTTTGCAGAACATTTTCAAAGAGCTGTGCGATGATTTAGGATGCAGTTATCCTTCTCATGGCGACCTAAGTAGTTGGGCTAGACAGGGAGTTTTATTGCTCAACACCACACTCACTGTGCGATCATCAAGTCCGGGTTCACACTTTGGCAAAGGTTGGGAAACGTTCACCGATGAGGTGATTGTCCAATTGACATCAAATTACAGCGGGATAGTCTTTTTGCTTTGGGGAAAGCCTGCCCAAAAAAAGGAAGCATCGATAGCAGAAGGGAGGCATTTTGTGCTCAAAGCGCCTCACCCTTCGCCTTTCTCTGCGCACACGGGATTTCTGGGTTGTAAGCATTTCAGCAAATGCAATGAACACCTGGTTCGGCAAGGTAAGACGCCAATAAACTGGTGTGATATCTGATTGTTTATAAAATAAAAATATCAATCAAACGCTACTTTTACAAACCACAACATTATTATTGCCGGCATTAAACCACATATCATTCAGCTCTTTTGGACGCATCAGCCGGGCTTGGTGTTTCTTCTTTCTGCTCATTCAAATTAATGCGCATGGACAGCATCAACTAGAGATTGTGCAATTTGGCGTGAAGGGTGAACCGGAGAAACCATCCAATCACAAAAAGTTTCACAACAATGAGAAACTTGCCGAACAGGAAGTGTACCGTTACCTTGCCGGCTTAATCGCCAATGGTCACGCGGCCGCATCGTTAGATAGCCTTGTGAAGACGGGTAACCTGACGAAGGCATACATATTCGCAGGAGCATCCTATCAGTGGATAAAACTAGGCGCGGGCAATGTGGATGAAGCGATATTGAGCAAGACCGGATACCGCGAGAAGCTCTACCGTAATAAGACATTTAACCATTCGAAGCTGGAACGAATGATGACCCGGATGCTCGATGCCTATGAAAATTATGGCTATCCTTTTGCTCGGCTTCAGCTTGATCAGCTTATGATGAATGGCGAAAAAGTAGAAGCAGAATTAAAGGCCGTTACCGGAAATCGTTACATTATTGACAGCGTAAATATCAAGGGGAAGGCAAAAATTTCTTCGCGTTTTATTGAAAACTACATAGGGATAAAACCCGGCGATGTATATAACGAATCGCTCATCAGAGCTATGGGAACACGTATTAGGGAAATTCCCTTTGTGCGCGAAGCCAAACCGGCTCAGGTAATCTTGTTGGAAGACAAAGCGGTAATCAGGCTTGAACTCAATGAGCGAAAGGCCAGTCAATTTAACGGGATGCTTGGTTTTTTACCCAACAGTGACCAAACCGGAAGGCTATTGCTCACCGGCGAAGCGGTGATGAAGCTTCGCAACTCATTGGGCAGGGGAGAGCTCATCGAAGCAGAATGGCGTCGCTTGCAAGTGGCCACGCAAAGACTTGATGTGAATGTGGAATATCCCTTTATCTTGAATACCCCTTTTGGCATTGACGGAGAATTCCATCTGTATAAACGCGATTCCACCTTTATTAATCTTCAGCGTAGCTTTGGTGTGCAGTATTTGTTTGGAGGAAATAATTATCTCAAGGCTTTTGTCGAAAACCGAAGTTCATCTTTATTAAACACAAGAAATTTTCAATACATAACCGTCTTGCCTGATTTTGCCGATATATCATCCAATCAATACGGGCTTGAGCTTTCGTCCGAAAATCTGGACTATCGTTTTAATCCCAGAAAAGGATTAAGGGCCAAAGTGAAGGCTTCGACCGGAATCAGAAATATTCGTCAAAACAGTGCGCTCAATCCGGTGCTGTATGAGGGACTTAATTTGCGAACCATTCAATGGACCGGAACGGCCGACATCGATTTTTTTATCCCACTTGGCGCACAATCCACTTTTGTTCCCGGAGTGCTGAGCCATTTGATTACGGGTGAAAATCTCTTTGAGAATGAACTTTTTCTGATAGGGGGATTTAATTCGCTCCGAGGCTTCGACGATGAATCTATTTTTGCATCCTTTTTCACCATGCTCAATTTGGAGTACCGCTACCTGTTTGAAGAAAATTCTTATTTCTCGCTGTTTTGGAATGGGGCGTACTATGAAAATACTTCGCGAAATCGAAACATCATTGACAGACCATTTGGTATAGGGGTAGGCTTGAGCTTTGAAACCGGTGCAGGCATTTTCAATATCAGCTATGCCATAGGCCGCCAATTCGACAATCCGCTACAGTTTCGCAATGCCCGCGTGCATTTTGGAATAACGAGTTTGTTTTAGCTTCAAAGCATATTTGTTTACATGCTTGACTTTTGGGTTTTCAGCACCACCCATTCAGCCACCATTTCAGCCCATTGTAAATAGTTTTTTCCTGATGGGTGAAGCCCGTCAGGCGCCAACAGACTCAAATCATCGGCAGCCTTTCGTGTGGAAGGTGTAATATCAAAGTATTGAACCTGATATTTTTCTGCGATCTGCCGGTTTGCAAGGTTATAAGCATCGATTTCCCGGGCAATGGCATTGCGGTCGCGATCGTGGGCAAAGGGTGTAACGCCCCAATCCGGAATGGACAGCACAAAGACGTGCTCTTTTTTATCATTTGCATACGAAATAGCCCTCTTCAACAAAGACTCAAACTCCGGTTTATAATCATCAACAGATCGACCACGATATTGATTGTTTACTCCGATTAAAAGCGAAACCCAATCATAAGTGTCATCAATATTTGCATCATCTATTGCGTGATTGAGCTCATCGGTTGTCCATCCCGTTTTGGCGATGATGTGTGGCGATGCAAAATTAATTCCTTTCTCTTTGCACGTTTTTACCAGCAAATTGGGCCATCTTTCATTTTCGTCTACTGATTCGCCAATCGTGTAAGAGTCGCCAAGTGCCAGAAAAGAAAGCTTTTGATCCATATCCATCAGCAGAAAGTTTGTTAGAATTATAGCTCCTTACGCAATCTTGCCACCGGAATATTAAGTTGTTCCCGATACTTTGCAACTGTTCTGCGCGCTATGTTATACCCTTTGTCTTTGAGAATTTTAGCTAGCTTATCGTCGGTAACGGGCTTTCTTTTGTTTTCATTAGAAACCACGTCTTCGAGTATTTTTTTCACTTCGCGGGTTGATACTTCTTCGCCCGACTCTGTTGAGAGCGATTCAGAGAAAAAGGATTTAAGCAAAAAAGTGCCAAAAGGCGTTTGAATGTATTTGCTGTTGGCTACTCGAGAAACGGTTGAAATATCAAGCCCAACTTTTTCTGCAATATCTTTCAAAATCATTGGCTTCAATTTGGTTTCATCGCCTGTTTGAAAATACTCATATTGAAATTCCAGAATCGCATTCATGGTGTAGAGCAGTGTGTTTTGCCTTTGTTTGATTGCATCAATAAACCATTTGGCTGCATCTATTTTTTGTCTAACGAACATCACCGCTTCTTTTTGCTGCGACTCGTTCATGTTTTTTGCCTTGCTATAGTGGTCAAGCATTTCTGAATAGCTTTTGCTTATTTTCAAGTCAGGCGCATTTCGCGAATTAAGCTGAAGCTCAAGTTTGCCATCATTATTGATTAATAAAAAATCGGGAGTAATGTGTTGTGTAGATTTTTGAGACTCTGTAAGTGCATTTCCCGGCTTGGGATTCAGTTTTAATATTTCTTTGAGTGCCGCTTTGAGCTCATCATCTTCAATACCAAGCTTGCGAATGATTTTATCGTAATGCTTTTTCGACATCTCTTCCATGCACTCCGAAATGATTTCGATAGCTAGCGCCGTATGGCTTGTAGGTTTTTCTTTTCTTTTAAGCTGAATGAGCAGGCACTCCTGAAGATCTCTGGCCCCAACTCCGGGTGGGTCAAGGCTTTGGACTACTTTAAGAAGCTCTTCGACCTCCTCATCGCTTGTTTGTATGTTTTGTGAAAAGGCTAAATCGTCTGTTATAGACATGATTTCTCTCCGCAAGTAGCCGTCTTCATCAATGTTCCCCACAATATATTCCGCCACCTGATATTGATGGTCATCGAGGTCTTTGAGTCCGAGCTGTTGCAACAACATTTCCTGAAAGCCTAATCCACCTGCAAACGGGATTTCTTTCCGCTCATCGTCCGGACCGCTATTGTTTGCTGCCAGTTTGTAGGAAGGAATTTCATCGTCGTCCATATACTGGTCGAGGTCGAAGTCATCACGTTGTTGATCCTGATGATCGTTGAAATCGTCTTCTGTGTTATCAAACTCATCCTTAGGATCGTTGGATTCGTAGTCGTTGTCTTCTTCTGATCGGCCTTCTTCGAGTGCAGGGTTGATCTCCAGCTCTTCTTTGATGCGTTGTTCTAAAGCCATAGTGGGAACCTGCAGCAGTTTCATGAGTTGAATCTGTTGCGGAGAAAGCTTCTGTTGTAGCTTTTGCTGAAGGCTTTGTTTTAACATGCTGCAATTTTAGCAAATTTACGACCAAAATTAAACAGCCATCATAAAGCGGGCAAAAAGCCCAAATTATTTCAGATTTCTGTAAATTTGCCAACAAAAGTGCCGCCCATGTGTTTTATTTTAGATTTAATCTAAATAAATACAGCGGTTTAAAATCACGCATATGCCGATTGCACAAACTCAGCCTCATCTTGAGATAGACATAGAGAAGGTAAGAAACGATTTTCCGATTTTGCATCAGCAAGTCAACGGAAATCCCTTGGTTTACTTTGACAATGGCGCCACTTCGCAAAAGCCCGTCCAGGTTATTAGTGCCATTTCGCGCTATTACACCGAGTATAACAGTAATATACACAGGGGCGTGCACGCACTTAGTCAGCTTGCTACAGAGGCTTATGAGCAATCGAGAGAAAAAGTGAAAAGCTTTGTTAATGCTGCTTCTGCCAGGGAGATAATTTTTACGAAAGGAACTACGGATGGCATTAATCTGGTGTCCAATGTCATTTCGCATTTGCTCAAGCCGGGCAAAGAAGTGCTCATTAGCGCCATGGAGCATCACAGCAATATCGTACCCTGGCAAATGGCTTGTGAAAAATCTGGCGCCAAACTCCGCTGGATTCATATGGATGCGAATGGAGAACTTATTCTGGACGAATTAGATAGTCTGATTAACGAAAACACTGTGATTGTTTCAGTTATGCACGTTTCCAATGCGCTTGGTACGATCAATCCAATAGAAAAAATAATTGAAAGAGCGAAGTCGGTAAGCGCACTTACATTAATAGATGGCGCACAGGCTGTTCCGCATTTTAAAGTGGACGTTCAAATGCTGGACTGCGATTTTTATGTGTTTTCAGCGCATAAAATGTTAGGCCCAACCGGCGTTGGAGTTTTGTATGGTCGCGAACAGGTGATGGAAAAACTACCACCTTACCAAGGGGGTGGAGATATGATTAAAACCGTAAGCCTAGAGAAAACAACCTACAACGAACTTCCACTACGTTTCGAGGCAGGCACTCCCAACATTGAAGGTGGAATTGTATTGGCCGAAGCGATTGACTACATGCATAACCTTGGTCACGATATCATTGAATACTACGAAAAGCAGTTGCTCGATTATGCAACAGCGTCTTTGTCTGAAATTGAAGGGCTTAAGATTTATGGCACCGCAGCAAACAAGGCCGGGGTGATATCTTTTTTGATTGAGGGTTGCCACCCTTATGACACCGGATTTGTTCTGGATAAAATGGGCATAGCAGTGCGCACAGGTCATCACTGCGCGCAACCGATCATGGATTTTTTCAATATACCCGGAACAGTTAGAGCATCATTTTCTTTTTACAATACTTTTGAAGAAGTGGATCGTCTTGTAGAAGGCCTTCACAAAGCTAAAAAGATGTTATTATGAGCACCATAGCCGAAAAAGAAGAGGAGATTATCGAGGCCTTCAGCATGTATGAAGACTGGAACGACAAATATGAATATCTCATTGATTTGGCGAAAACATTACCTCCATTCGATCCACGATACAAAACCGAGGCACATCTTATTCATGGTTGTCAAAGTCGAGTGTGGCTGCATGCTGATTTTGACGGAGAGCGGGTGCACTATTTTGCCGATAGCGAGGCCATGATACCTAAAGGAATTGTAGGCATGCTGGTGAAAGTATTGAGTAACGAACGTCCAGAGGACATTGCCAAAGCAGAGCTTGATTTTATCAAAGAAATTGGATTGAAAGAACACCTTTCGCCGAACAGAAGCAATGGCTTGGTGGCAATGATTAGGCAAATGAAAAACTTTGCCATAGACCAATTAAAAGAATTAAAATAAACGTACAGCGGATAAAACAGCTTGACGATGAGCACCGAAACCAAATTAAGCGCAGAACAAGTAGAGAAAAATATCATAGCCACTTTGAAAACCTGCTATGACCCCGAAATTCCGGTTGATATCTGGGAGCTTGGACTAATCTATGAAATCAATATCAACGAAGACAATGATGTGCACGTAACGATGACACTCACATCGCCGTCTTGCCCTGTGGCAGAAACGTTACCCCCGGAAGTGGAAGAAAAAATTCGCAAAACAGAAGGCGTGACGTCTGCTAAAGTAGAAATCACCTTCGATCCACCCTGGGAACAGGATATGATGAGTGAAGAGGCAAAATTAGAGCTGGGCTTTTTGTAAAGCACGCCATGTTTCCATACAGCTTTCATGTTTTAAAAAGATTTGACCATGGACGAAATCGTTAATAAAGTGGCTTCGGCCAATTTGCTGAATGTAGATTTAGAAGATTATTACACCAAAGGCACACGAAGCATTATCGACATCAAAGATCAACTGTTTCAGGGCTTAATCTTGAAAGAGAAAGATTTCAGGCAGTTTATCGATACTCATGACTGGTCGCAGTATCAAGATCATTTTGTTGGGATTCATTGTTCTACCGATGCCATCATCCCCGTTTGGGCTTTCATGTTAATCGCATCAAGACTGGAACCTTATGCGGCTAAAATGGTCTTTGGCGATCGCGAAGCACTTGAAACCGTTTTATATCAAGAAGCATTATCAAAGCTAGATTTAGAGCCGTTTAAAGATCAACGTATTATCATAAAAGGTTGCGGGAATTTGCCTGTGCCTCGTTCGGCTTACTTGGAGCTCATCCGCATCATGCGGCCGGTGGCAAAATCGATCATGTATGGAGAGGCATGCTCTACGGTACCGATTTTTAAACAAGCAAAAGGCTGATATTTTTTTGAAGCTTTCGAACTAAGTCTTGTCTGCTTTTGGCGTGGGTAAGACGGGGTCATCAAGTTGCACTCACGAAAGCATCAACAAAAACACGAAAAAGCCAATAAACTACATTAGTTTGATAATGAGCTGGTTGGGCAAATAGATCCGTAGGCATAGAGACTTTTTTCTTAAAGCTTTTTTGATTAGTTTTGCAGCCCTTTAATTGGAGAAAAAACTGTCTTTACATGAAGTTATCACAATTCAAATTCAAGCTCCCCCCCGAACTTATCGCCAGCCGCCCTACAGAAAACAGAGATGAATCTCGCCTGATGGTGCTCAACCGAAAAACAAAAACGATTGAACATCGCATGTTCAAGGATATTTTGGATTATTTTGGTGATGGTGATACCTTCATAATCAATAATACTAAAGTGTTTCCTGCTCGAATGTATGGCAACAAAGAGAAGACAGGGGCCAAAATAGAAGTATTTCTCCTTAGAGAGTTAAATGCCGAGAGCCGTTTATGGGATGTGTTGGTTGATCCGGCAAGAAAAATCAGAATTGGCAATAAGCTTTACTTTGGCGAAGACGATTCCTTAGTTGCTGAAGTGATTGATAACACCACATCAAGAGGTCGCACGCTGCGCTTTTTGTTCGATGGTCCGCACGAAGAGTTTAAAAAGGTGCTTTACTCATTGGGTGAAACCCCGATTCCAAAATACATTGAAAGAACACCCGATGAACAAGATGCTGCACGTTTTCAAACTGCGTATGCAAAAGTGGAAGGCGCGGTAGCTGCTCCCACTGCAGGCTTACATTTGAGTCGGGAGCTGATGAAGCGCATGGAAATCAAAGGAATCAATTTTGCGGAGATTACCTTGCACATTGGCTTAGGCAGTTTCCGCCCGGTGGAGGTGGAAGATCTGAGCAAGCACAAAATGGAGAGCGAAGAGATGTTTATTCCGGACGAAGCAGTGCAGATGGTGAACACATCGAAGCAAAACAAGAAAAACGTTGTGTCTGTGGGCACAGCTACTATGCGTGCCATTGAAAGCTCTGTTTCTACTGATGGTTTTTTAAAGCCTTATGAAGGTTGGACCAATAAATTTATTTATCCGCCACACGATTTTCGCGTAGCTAATGCCTTAGTCACCAATTTCCATCAGCCGATGTCCACTCTGCTGATCATGGTGTGTGCGTTTGGCGGTCATGACTTTATAATGGAAGCATACAAAGAAGCTGTAAAAGAGCAATATCGCTTTCTCACTTATGGAGATGCGATGCTAATCCTATAAGGTGAAAAAAACAGTCATCATCGTTGCAGGTGGCAGCGGCAGCAGAATGCTTACCGATGTCCCTAAACAATTTTTACTGCTCGATGGCTTGCCGGTGATGATGCACAGCATTCAGGCATTTGTGAAATATGATCCGCAGATAGAACTTGTAGTTGTATTGCCGGAGCATCAAATCAATTTTTGGGAAAAGCTAATTTCAGAATACAACTTCCATCACCCGCAGGCAATTGCTATTGGCGGAGCAACCCGCTTTCATTCTGTCAAAAACGGCCTTCAGAAAGCCACCGGCGACATTGTTGCTGTGCACGATGCTGTGCGACCTTTGGTAAGTAAAAGCACGATTGAGCGCGTATTTAATAAGGCTGCTGAAACAGGGGCAGCAATTCCGGCAATGAAAGTTACGGAAACCGTAAGAATGGTCACTTCTGACACAGAAAGCAAAACACTACAACGCGATCAACTCAGAAGCATACAAACTCCACAGACCTTCCGTCGAGAACTAATGATGGATGCTTTTGGTATTGCCTATCAGGACTTGTTTACCGACTGCGCATCGGTGGTTGAATATGCCGGGCATAAAGTCGCTTTGGTGGAGGGAAACCCTGAAAACATTAAAATCACCATTGCACAAGATTTGCATATTGCAAGTCTGCTTTTGCAACAGATGCGTTTGCAGGCATAGGGTTTCTCCTAAGCCGCATTTCTCGATGCATTGATGATGCCAAACATACAACGAAGAATAAGTTTTTCTAAAGTCTTTCGATCTGTGTCTGCCAATTCAGACTGATTGAGCCTTTGCAGCGCATATTGCTGAATGGTTACTAGAGGGAGAATTATTTTTTCTCTAAGCAACACGGACGCCTTGGAAACGGGAAAGTCCTGCATTAATTCTTCTTGCTGCATCACCCATAAAATATGTGTTACGGCATACTGATATTCGGCTTTCATCATCTCATACATGTCGGCAAATGACTCGTGTTGAGCAAGCCACGAAGAGATAGAAAAGTTGCATTTTGTGAGCGATTGCATACTATTGGAAAGCATGGTTCTGAAATAGGGTGATTTACTACATAAACGAATAAGCTCATCTTGTTTTCCGCTATTTCTCACATACTCAAAGGCGGCCCCAAGCCCATAATATCCGGGGATGTTTTGTTTCATTTGCGCCCAAGAACCCACGAAGGGGATTGCTCTTAAATCTTCAAAAACGAGACCTTCTGCAGCATTTCTTTTCGCTGGTCTTGACCCAATGTTCGTTTCTCCAAACCACTTTAATGGTGTAGCATTCTCCAGATATGTAACAAAAGATGGGTGATTTTTCAGTTTCAGGTAAGTCTGATAAGCCACTTCCGACATTTCGTCTAGTAGCTTGTAGTCTTCCGGCTTAAGCTCTTGATCGGTATTATGAAAGAGCTGATTATCTACCATAGCACAAAACAGTTGTTCTAAATTGTGCTGACAGGAAACGATTTTACCAAAGTTAGAGCTAATGGTTTGCCCTTGAACGGTAAGCTGAATGTGTTTCGATGAAATATTTTTTCCCTGAGCGGCATAATACTCATAGGTATTGCCACCACCGCGGCCTGGAGGGCCGCCGCGTCCATCGAAAAATATAGCTTCTATGCCAAACTGTTCTGAACGACGTGTAAGAGCTTCTTTGGCCTTAAAAATACTCCAGTTGGCTTTCATATATCCACCATCCTTGGTTCCATCAGAAAAGCCAAGCATAATTACCTGTTTCGAATCTCTTTTTTGCAGGTGTGTGCGGTATTCCGGAATGCTGTACAATGCTGCCATTACATCGGGCGCCATAGCGAGGTCTTCGATTGATTCAAATAGTGGAATAACGTCAATCGGTGGGGTGTCTGTCTCAAAAATATGTCTTGCCAACACAAAAACTTCAATCACATCGCTTGCAGAACCGGCGTTGCTGATGATGTATCTTGAGCAAGCCTGACTTCCATTTTTTTGTTGAATGTGTTTTATTTGCTCAACTGCCGAGTAAAAATCATGCGCATCTGCATTTTCCGAGGCAAAAGCAAATTCCTTCATATGCAGCAGCAGATTCACTTTTTGCGAATCATTCAACTCGGCATAAATTTCTGACGCGCCCTGATGTTGCAGCATTTGATCAATCGCAAGGTGGTGCTTTTTGTTTTGTTGTCGCAGGTCCATTCGGGCGAAAAAGAAACCAAACAAACGCACCTTGATGATTATTTCTTCCAACAATTCGGCAAATAAGCCATCATGATGTTCAATAAGTGCTGCATGTATTTCTATGAGGTCATTTAAGAAATCGCTTGCATTGCGATAGGCATTATGTTCATTGCCATAGGCCATGCCGAAGATTTTATTTTCAACATTCAATACCATTGGCAGAATACCCTTGAAACTGAGTCTTCGTCTAACCTTTCGAAGATCACGATAGTAACAGCGAAGGACGGTGTTTTTTAGTTTTGCAGCTACTTTGCTCGTGATGTCTGCATTTACAAAAGGGTTTCCATCCCGATCGCCTCCAGGCCAGAATCCAATGTGAAAAAGATGCTCATTTACCCATTCATCGGGCAACATTCCGGCACAACCAAGGATTTGCCTAAGGAGCTTAGGCAAAGCAGTATAAAAAATATTTTCCAGATACCAGATCAGGCTGATGGCTTCATCATAGGGGCTGGGCTTTAGTTTTTTGATGAATGGTGTTTTGCCCAATTGTCGCAGCAAAAGCTCCACATCGGCTATTTCACCTTTTCTGATGGATTCATCAAGGTCGGTGATGATGGCAAGAACTTCTCCGGTATAAAATTGGGTAGGGTGAGCGGTTAGCACTACGCCCACAGATGAGTTATTGATTAAGCTTCGGAATGCCTCTCGGTGGCTTTCTCCTATCAATTTGGTTCGCAGTGCGTTTAAGGAGCCTCGGCCATTCAAATCTTTGATTTGGTCATAAGAAGCATCTTCAACCGAGTCGAACAGCACCACTTGACGCTCCAAATATTGAATGAATTGAAAGAGCAGGCGGTGAATATCTGATTGGTCATTTTCAGACAAATAATCTGTAGCGAAACGCTCCACGATTTCAGCTGCTGTTTTACCATCGCGAAAACCGTCTTCGCAGCACTTTGAAAACAATGGGAGCAGCGTTCCTGTTTTAAAAATACCTTCGAAAGGAAGGAGCAGAAAAAGGCTGTTATACAATTGATAGCGAAGCGCTACCTGTCGGTGAAAAGCATCTGTCACATTCATCTCGTATAATGTTGTTATCTACAAATCTGCGACTTATTTATGGAATTTAGTAATTGAAATGTTGAACAAGCTGTTTTACGCAATAAACAGCTTGTTTATGTAGCTGATTATCAGCGCCCAAAGCGATCTCTTTAGTTTTTTTTATGATCGTGTGTAACATTTGCAGGGTAAGGATCATCATAGGATAAAGCAAAAAAAATTAACCAACGAAAACTCTTTCTCATGAAACGCATAGCCCCACTCTTCATTCTGATATTTTGCCTAGTAACTGTTGCAGAAATTTTTCCTCAGGAAGGCTTAACCAGAAGACAGCTTGAAACCATTAATGCCATCGAGGTAAACGATGGACTCGTTGTGTTTGTGACACAAGCCAGTGAAAACAGCATCAGCGCGACAGAAGATATATTATCGAAACTTAATTACAAACTGGTAGATGGAAAACTCAACATATCACAAGGCAGTGCAATGCCGAGGAGTAAAATTTATCTAAGCCTAAGCACTTTAGAAAAGATCGTTACCAATGGCATTGCAGAGGTGACTTCATCAAATGAAATCAGTTCAGCTAATCTAAACCTGATAGCGACAGGTGCATCTAAGGCAAATATTATTTTCGAAGGCGAAAAGCTTAGACTTGAGGGAAGTGGTGCTGCTGAAATTAGAGCATCCGGCAAAACCAATGACCTGATCATAGACCTGAGCGGAGTGAGCAATCTTAGGGCTTTTAAGTTGAGCGCATCGAACACAAAAGTGGACGTGAGTGGTAATGCACAAGCCAATATTAATGGAGATGCTGCAAAAATCAGCGGCGAGGTATCTGGTGTTTCCAGTCTGAACTATTCCGGGGAGCCAGCTTTGTTTAATGTAGAAGCCAGCGGCATAGCAAAGGTTAACAAGTCAAATGGGCTGGAAGTGGAAAGTGGAGATACTACAAAGCTATCATTTGGCAAGCGTAAGATTATCATCTACGACAAGGGCGACGAAAAAGGGCTTGATTTTGAAATAGATGGTCATAATAAGGGGGCTCCAAATGGAACACCCAAAAAGAAAGACGCCTTTTACACACAGTCAATTTGGAGTGGTTTTGAGCTAGGGATTAATGGATATGTAAATGAGCAACGCAGTCTTGGATTGGCAGACACGATCCGAGGATTTGACCTTGACTACACCAAGGCCTTTGCGGTGAACATTAACCCATTTGAGTATAACTTAAGCATATTAAAAGACAACATTTTTCTCGTAACGGGACTGGGGATGGAAATCAACAATTACCGCTTCAACTCCAACATGCGTATGATACCCAATACTCGTCCTTTGGAAACCATACTTGAAGACGACCTGCCTTACGATAAAAATAAGCTCACCACTGTGTTTATCAATGCACCTCTGTATCTGAGTCTAAGAACCCCAAAAATTAAAAACGGACAGCAATTTTCTATATCTCCCGGATTTACTGCAGGTTGGCTGATTCGTTCCTATCAAAAACGGGTGTTAGATGGAAATGGTCGAAGCAAAATCCGCACGAGAGACGACTTTAACCTGCAGCCTTTTAGAATCAATGCTTCATTAAGGGTTTCGTATGCAAACTTCACGGCTTTTGCCAATTATTCAATCAATGAAATGTTTTACAAAGGTCGCGGACCGGAACTCTATCCATTTACGGTTGGGGTTAGAATTGTGGGACTCGACTGGTAGGCTGAATTACAGCTAATAAGCACAACAAGAGCGCCGCTGGGTGCAATCCGGCGGCGCTCTTGTTGTCAAACTTCCTGATCGTAGTACAGTTTGTAATATTTACGCCCATCGGCATCCACCCCTTGTTCTATCAGATTTCGGTTGCCATGCACATAGATGTGGAAGTTTTTGTCAAGCTTAATCACGCTTTTGAAAACCTTTGCTTGCTGTTTCACTACGTGCTCCGAAATGACAAATTTATCATCCAATGCTATGTCTCGGTTTTGCTCAAATTCCTGTTTATAGGCGGCAAATCGGGTTGCGATATCTGGCTGAGCCATCACTTCTTCTGCAAAGTCAGTAAAATCAAACTGTTCGTTTTCTTTCAAATATTTCGACGACCGGTTCAGCATATCCGCCTGATCTACTTTATTGACTTCGAAATGAACAGGTAGTTCTTTAGTGATGAAGTTTTTGCAAAGCGCAATCACCTGACGTGTTTTAAATTCTTCATCTTGCAGTTCCATCACACCCAGAAAATCATCCATCCAATAGCGTGCTTCGTCGCCCTTATTGGTCTGATCAATTACTGCTAGTTCGAACCCCATTTCCTTGTTGCTATTGAATATAATACAACCTTTGTCAAGCTTGTTGACATTTACCCCGATCTCAGGCTCTAGTTCCACATGGTCATTCTGCTGATGCACCTTAAGAAAGGTATCTTTTTGTTCAGACTTAAAAAGGCCAACAGCCATCGTTTCTTCGCCGTTCAAGATACATCCGGAAAAGGTCACCACATACAATTCTCCTCCTTTTATCATTGGATGGCGCGCACACTCGAACAAATGTCTCGCGATGTGTTCACTATTTTCTATTAGGCTATCTGGGTTATCAAAAATAGCAGAGGTGAAGCTGTATATCTCATTCATCGACAAGTCTGCTTCGTGAAAGAGATTGAACCAGGCTGCTTTGTCGAAAGGTTTAAGGAAATAGGATTTCAGAATCTCAGAAAGACGTTCCGTGAGAAAAAGACTATCCTTACTAAGCAGCAAGGGCTCTTCATTCATTTTGTTTCCAACCCGATGAGCGACTGCTTTTTGAATGCCTTCAATGGTGAATTTTTTCATGGATTAAGGCTTTTCTGATTAAAAGATAGCACGATTTTTTTGGAGCAACTCCAAAGACTTTTTAATGGCCGGGTCGCGTTCGTGCAACACTGGGAAAAAGCCTTTATTACCATGCAATGCGCGACCTATAAACGCTTTAACTTGTGTTTGGAGCACCGCAACGGATAGCTTTTCTTCAGTCATGCTGTAGTTGATACCCTCTTTGGTAACATAGGTTCGGAAATCAGGCATCACATTGTTTGCATCAAACTTTTTTTGAAATGATTCTGCATCTGGATAGGCCTTCATCAATTGATTTCTGTTTTGGTCGGCATAGTTTAATGCAAACTGATTAATAAGCCCTTTACGAGCGATTTCAGAAAGCATTTTGCTGTATCCGGATGTGTCCCGCTCAACGATGTAGTCGGGGTAGATGCCACCGCCACCATACACTGTTCTTCCACCGGGCGTTACATAAACAGTCGAGTCTTTTGCAAGGCTGTCCTTTTTCGTTGTTTCGCCTGAAAGCTGCTCAATCAGCTGCTCGTAATAGCCTCTGTTTCCTTTGTCATAGGGTTTTTGGATGCTTCTTCCCGTAGGTGTGTAGTATCGGGCAATGGTAAGCCGCATGGCGCTTCCGTCTTGAAAACGAATCTCTTCCTGCACAAGTCCTTTACCAAACGATCTTCTTCCGACCACCCACCCTCGGTCATTGTCTTGCACCGCACCGGCCACGATTTCGCTAGCCGATGCAGAACCTTCATCAACTAAAACCACGAGTGCACCTTTTTCAAAGCCTCCCCTTGAGGTAGCTGTAAAATCTTCTCTTTTACGGTTGTTGCCTTGTGTGTAAACGATTTGTTTTCCTTTGTCGAGAAACTCATCGCTCAAGTCAACTGCCGCAGTGAGATAGCCACCCGGATTATCGCGCAGATCAAGCACCAGTTTTTTCATGCCTTTCTCTTTAAGTGCATCAAACGCTTCAAGGTATTCTCTAAAGGTAGTTGCCGCAAATCGGCTTATTTTGATGTAGCCGATGTCGTTCGTGAGCATATAATGCACATCTACACTAAATATGGGAATCTGTCCACGTGTAATATTAAAATCAATCAAACCGTTTTTCCCTTTTCTCAAAATACTTACTTTCACTTTGGTATTTCTTTTCCCACGAAGTTTTTTCATCACTTGCTCATTGGTGATGCCAACGCCGGCCACGAGTTCATCATCTACTTTAATGATTCGGTCGCCTGATTGTATGCCGAGTGCTTCTGACGGGCCACCAGAAATGGCTGCAACGACCAGAATAGTGTCTCTTTGAATGTTGAATTCAATACCGATCCCATCAAAATTGCCTTCGAGCGGTTCTGTGTAGCTGGCTAATTCTTTAGCAGGGATATAGGATGAGTGAGGGTCGAGCTGTTCGAGCAATGCTATGATAGCATCGTCTTCAAGTTTTTTTTGGTCAAGACTATCCACATATTCTTTCAAAATGTAGTTGATCACGCTGCTGAGTTTATCAACGTTTTTCCCTTTGAATGATATGGCAGGCACTCCGGGAATATCGCTTCGGCTACCAAAATTCAGATTATTACCGATGAAAATACCTGTTGCCAAAATAATAGCGAAAATCAGTGGCAGCCAGATTTTGTATTTGTTGTATGAGTTAGAATCCATGTTTTTTTAAATGCTTGCTTGATGCAATTGGTTTAACTGCTTTGCTTTTTTCATTGGTTATTTGTATTGTTCTACTTCAACACCAAACTTTCGAAGAAATTCTACGCCCTCATCCACCTCAAGTCCCTTATATTCTGCATAGGAATTTTTATAAATCACTTTTTTAATTCCTGTGGTGAGAATTATTCTTGCACAGGCTAAACAAGGGGACAGTGTAACATATAAAACTGAACCTTCAAGGCTCGCTTTATTTTTAGCAGCATAAAGTATTGCATTGGCTTCGGCATGTAAGGCCAGGTAACAGCTCCCTTTTCGGTCTCGTGCACAGCCCTGTTCCGGCCACTCTTCGTCGCAGTTGTGCGTGCCCGCCGGAGGGCCATTATAACCCAATGAAATGATGCGAGTGTCTTTGGCCAAAACAGCGCCAACCTTTATTTTAACGCAGTGCGAGCGCTGAGCAAGGTTTTCGGCCAGGTCCATGTATATTTTATCGAATGATGGTCTTTCTGACATGTTGCGAAAATAGGGAAAACTAAAGGGCTTAAAAAAGTAAAGCCCCAAATTTGGGGCTTTACTTGAAATAATATTTCTAACGCTATCTTATTTGCTGATGATAAGTTTCTTAGTCAAGCGCTTGCCATCACAAATCAATGAATAGTAATATACACCTGCTTGAAGGTTTGTAGCGCTAATGTCAATGTGACTTCTTCCGGCAGGCTGATTATAAATAGCATGCTCAAAAACTTTTTGACCTTTAATGTCCATAATTTCTAAGCTCAGTTTATTTGCAGCTTTTTCAATTTCAAATTCTATTCTTGAAATATCGGTAACAGGGTTAGGATAGTTTTGACCCAGTTTCATCCCATTGAAAAAGTCAGGGCTCTCCACGTTAACAAAGTTGTTTTCAACCACTGCAAAAATGGCGATATTAACATCCAAACTTCCAGTTCCTGATGCACTGAACAAGAAGTCAGATACAAACCAGCTCGTATTCAACTTATGAAACGCGTAGTCTAATTCAATAGCGTCGCCTACACGATCGCTCAAAAGACCTGCAGTATCGCCCTTGGTGCGCATGTCGTTAAAATCCACCGCTATAGCAAAGTCACCGTTTACTACAGCCGGCTGTGGGAAAGATACTACATTGAAGGACAAGAAGTTAGTATCAATGTCGTTGAACAATAAATCTGCTTGAGCAAGAACAGCAGCAGCAGGTCCTTTAGAATTTAATGAGCCATTAGGATTGTTAGCATCAAAATTCACAGCTCTGTTGTTAGCCATTGCATGTGCTTTTACCACACATTTAGATGTTGGATTGTTCGAAATTCCTGTTTTACCGGCAAACAATATGATCGCCTCTCCAATGGCAACGGTCGTTTCGTTTAGATTTAAATAGCCTTGTGCAACTTCGGCTAGCGTAACTTGTGTTTCAGCATTAACACCAAATACCCAGCCACCAGTGTTATATCCAAATAAGGTTACCGTTCCATTAGGAGCAAACACAGGCAAGAAATTTCCAGAGTCATTGTAGCCTGTGGTGTCGTTTGGTGTGATACTTCTGTTACCGGTGTTTCTTTCAATCGTAAATGCTCTGCTTTCTTTTAAAACAGCTTTCCCGGCTTGCGACTGTGACATGGCGATATTAGCCATCAATAGCCCAGCAGCAATTGTGTAAATTTTTTTCATAGTAGTGTTTACTTTGTTTTGTGTGATTTTTAAAAAATTGAATGGCAAATTAAAGGCTTTTTCTTTAAAAAAGCCAATCATCTGATGTGTTTTGTAAAGCGGGAATAAAAAACGCCATTTATACCATATACAAACACGGTGTAGCTACCACATTTAAGGTTTGATACATTGATTAGTGCAGATTCATTAATTCCCTTCAATTCACCATTCATCAAGTTTTTTCCGCCGGCGTCGAAAATACAGTACGAGAAATCACCTGTTTTTGGGAGCTTGAGTTGAATCATATCCACCGCCGGATTAGGGAACACCTGAATGACATTTTGAGAAATGTTTTGCATGCTGTTCAGTTCGCAGTCCACGATAGGGAATATGGCCATATCGATATTTAGCCCCCAATTGTCGATCATGGTTCCATAAATACCATCCCATCGCTCCCAGCTCCGTCTCGCTTGATTAGGTTCACCATCAGCCGAAGAAATAATTCCTAAAGTGTCGCCTTCTGCCAAAGAAGTAAAACGAACGCCTAAAGCGTATCCGTCTCTTATCAATACAGGCGGATCAAATTCAATATAATTCAACCCTAACCAGGGGAAATCGGAAGCTATAATATTGTTGATGGGGTAAAATTGATTTCCTAAGATAGAGTCGGATGGGCCTCTTAAAAAAGGAGGAAATGAAGATGCTGTGCTGTCGGTATGCACTACAATTACTTCAATTCCTGATTCTGCACTACCGGAAGTGTATGTTTTCGCACCAAACCAAACCCATGCCCCAAGAATAGAGTAGTTTTCGAAATGGTTGTATAGCTGTAGTTTTTCGCTATCGCCGAACCCATTGTTGCCGGACACAAAACCGCCATTGGTGGAGGTATATAGGCTTACAGTGCTGCCTTGAAAAAACTCTGTTAAGGTATCAATGCAGGAACGTTCATTTTTTTCGATCACAGCATGACCATTTTGCAGGTAAAGGGATGACTGCTTTTGTGCAATAATGTTTGCACAGGAAAAAACGACAATGCCAAGGGCAAGAATACTTCGAATAACGTGGGTTTTGAACATTCTTAGTGAATACAAAAAGGAGTGCATAGATAATAAAAAACCCCTTGTGGTTTTGCACAAGGGGTGTTAAAAAAAGATTGGGAAGATTATTTCACAACAGAAATTTTTCTGCTGGTAACATTGTTTCCTGAAACAACCTGAAGATTATAAAGTCCAGCGTTCAAATGCTGAACATCAATGTTTCTAACCAAAACACCTTTCTGGTCTTTCTTGCTCTCAGTATAAACCAGTTTACCATTTACATCAAAAAGGTTGATTTGCAATTGTGAAGGTTTTTCAATGTTCATGCTCACTCTAAGCAGATCACTAGTAGGATTAGGGTAAACATTAAGGTTAATATTGCTTATGTTAACATCTCCTACGCTAAGTGATTGGTCAAAATTCATGTTGATTGCCGGTCTTACTAACGTGAAAAACCAGTTTACAGCGCCACCCGCTCCAAATGGACCATAAAGGAATACTTCTTGCGGATCAGCGTTTTGTGAAGCCTGAAAAGTAATTCTTCCATTGTCTGCATTTCCTCCTACGAGCACATAGAGCTTGTCAGCTTCAAGGTCTACAGGGGGAATGGGAATATTTCTGTAGTTCAAGCTTGTTCCGGTGCTCAAATCAGCTGATGAAACCTGATAGAAATATGGATCTGATATGGGAGTGAAAGTTTCACCAAGCTCATAAACTCTAAACAAGGCCTCATTGCCAACTTGAGTGTTGCTTCCAAAAGCTACCTGAACACCATAAAGCGTAGCAGCTGAAGTGATAGAGAACGTGCTTCCAACTTCAAACTCTCTGAAAGGGGCTGCAGTTCCATGGAATGTTGTTTGACCTACCACTGGGCCCATACCAGAGAAAATGTGTTGATCAATTCTAAGGTTGGTTGACAAGGTATTGTTTGCCGGGTTTGCTTCCTGACCTGAAGCAGATACCGCTGTTAGCTCAATAACATAATCGCCCACTTGATCAGGCGTATAACCTGTTTCGAAGAAAATAGTATCCGATTGGCCAGGATTAATAGTGCTTGAAGGGAACTGACCGGAATTTACTACTTGTGCACCTCTTCTAATTTGGAAATTGATGGTGAAAGTATTTGCTAAACCTCCTGCATTAAATATAGCCGCACCAATTTCCATGGGTCGTGCTTGTGCCAAAGGAATAATGGTGTATTGAAAGTCATTACTTGGATTGGCTGCATATGCTCTTTCTACTACAAGGTCAAAGTCTGGCGCTTGAGTTATTTTTACGTCATCTACCATCCATGCATAGTCGCCTTCACCACCTTGCATAGCACTTTGATAGCGGAAGCGAATCCAAACTGTTTCTTGATTACCGGCAACTGAAGAAATATTGACAATCTTTGTGCTCGGGTTAGGGGTAGCTGCATTTACGGCTAATTCCTGATTTACTTCAAAGCTGGTCCAATCTGTACCATTAATACTTACTTCGAGAAAGCATCTACCATTAAATTGGCGAAACAACTGCTGAAACTCAACTAAAACACCTGGAACCCCGGTTAAATCGATCGGATCGGCAGTGCGAATGAAGGCGTTTTGCGCTGCACTCCCATTTATTTCAGCTAAGCGGTCAGAGTCAAACAGCGCAAAGCCATTCGATGATGTAGTGGAAGAGATAGCTCCCATGCCAGTGGAAAAAGCCCCGGAAGGACCATTGGTTGTAATGACCCAATTATTAGCATTGTTCGGAATGTTTTCAATCACCCAGTCGCTTGGATTTGAAAAGTCGTTTGACCAAATTTCATCTCTTAATCCCGTGTTGTAATTACTTTCAACTCCCATTGCAAGGAAAGCTTCTGTGGTTTTCTGGTATTTAGCTTCAGGCTTATTTTGGGCACTTGCAGCCAAACAAAATCCCAAGAATGTTGCGGCTAAAAATTTAATTTTCATGTGTATGTAGTTTTTGATTTTACGATTTGTGATTTGGATCAAAGCTGCAAATTAACATGACATTGAACCAATTTGCCAACAAAGATATGAATATTCACAAATTAATGTGCCATTTCTTCTACTTTGTTCTCATAGCTCTCAATCGCAGGACAAGTACAAATTAAATTTCTGTCACCATAAGCATTGTCGATTTTTCCAACCGAAGGCCAGAACTTTGCATCGGCTACCCACGGAAGCGGATAAGCTGCTTTTTGGCGGCTGTAAGGATAGTTCCAACTGTCGCTGGTTACCATTCTAGCTGTATGCGGAGCATTGATAATCACATTGTTGTCTTTGGCTGCTATGCCTTCTTCTATTTCTGCTATTTCGTTGCGAATGGCAATCATCGCTTCAGCAAAGCGATCAAGCTCATGCAGGCTTTCACTTTCTGTAGGCTCCACCATGATGGTGCCTGGAACAGGGAAGGAAACCGTAGGTGCATGAAAGCCATAGTCCATTAGTCTTTTGGCGATATCTGCAACTTCAACACCTGAAGTGCGCTTAAATTCGCGGCAATCCAGAATCATTTCATGCGCGACGGTGCCATGTTTCCCCTTGTAAAGGATGGGATAGTGCTTTTCCAGCCGAGCCTTTAGGTAATTGGCATTGAGTATGGCGAACTTCGTTGAGTCAGTTACCCCATCGGCTCCAAGCATGCGGATGTATGCATAAGAAACTAAAAGAATGAGTGCTGAACCAAATGGCGTAGCAGAAACCGCGTGGATACCCTTTGCGCCGCCGGTTTTGAATAAACTATGTCCCGGTAGGAAAGGAGCCAGCGCAGAAGTCACCCCGATAGGTCCCATTCCCGGTCCGCCACCGCCATGTGGAATGGCAAAAGTTTTATGTAAATTGAGATGGCATACATCGGCGCCTATGGCAGCCGGATTGGTAAGGCCTACTTGTGCATTCATATTTGCACCGTCCATGTAGACCAGTCCACCATGTTCATGTATGATACCTGTTATTTCACGAATTCCTTCTTCAAACACGCCATGAGTGGAAGGGTAAGTAATCATAAGAGCGGCAAGACGATCTTTATGTTGTTCCGCTTTAGTGCGCAAATCAGCAATATCTACATTGCCTTCTTCATCACACTTCACCACCACCACTTCCATGCCGGCCATTACTGCACTCGCCGGATTGGTACCGTGAGCTGATGAAGGAATAAGCGCGATGTTTCTGTGATGATCGCCATGGTGCAGATGATAAGCTCTAATCACCATCAAACCGGTATATTCACCTTGTGCACCGGAGTTAGGCTGTAAAGAAACAGCGGCAAAGCCGGTAATTTCACAGAGGTCATCTTCAAGTTTGCGAAGCATTTCCAGATAACCTTCCACCTGATCCGCAGGAACAAAAGGATGGATATGTGCAAATTCCGGTTTAGAAAGGGGCATGAGCTCCGAAGCAGCATTTAGCTTCATGGTGCAAGAGCCTAGAGCAATCATAGAATGCGTCAAGGACAAGTCGCGGTTTTCAAGTTTCTTGATGTAACGCATCATTTCTGTTTCGGAATGATAGGTATTGAAAACCGGATGCGTGAGATAAGCGCTTTGTCTATTGAGACCGTTTAGGCGAAGCGAAATTTCATTGTCAAACCTTGCCTTACTGCTGTTGGTTGTTTTGCCCGAAGCAACTGCAAGAATATCTGATATTTGGAGAATGTCATCAAATGAAGTGGTTTCGTCTATGCTGATGCTGAAAGTGCCATCGCTATTGTAGCGCAGATTTACTTCTCTTTGCTCAGCTTCTTTTCTGATTTGTTCATTGGTTGTGAGCCCTTCACTGCTTATGGTGATTGTGTCGAAAAAGTTTGCATTAAGCACCTTGTAACCTTGCTCTTCTACCATACCGGCAAGTGCATTAGCAAGTTTGGAAACACGTGTACCGATTCTTCTCAATCCATCGGCACCGTGATAGCAAGCATACATTCCTGCCATGATGGCCAGAAGCGCTTGCGCGGTACAAATATTTGAGGTGGCTTTGTCGCGTTTGATGTGCTGTTCGCGTGTCTGAAGCGCCATTCTCAAGGCGCGATTTCCTTGACTGTCAATTGAAACACCAATGATTCTGCCCGGGATAAAGCGCTTAAAATCTTCTTTGGTAGCAAAGAAAGCTGCATGTGGCCCGCCAAATCCCATTGGAACACCAAATCGCTGCGTGCTTCCAACTACTGCATCTGCACCCCATTCTCCGGGAGGGGTGAGCAGGGTCAGACTCAGAATATCGGTAGCAACACTAACAAATATATTATTTGCTTTTGCATTAGCTACAAATGATCTGTAATCATGAATTTCGCCATCCATTGAAGGGTATTGAAGCAAGAGCCCAAAAACCTTGTCGGTGAATGTGAAATTGCGGTGATCGCCAATAATCAATTCCACCCCGATGGGAGCCGAACGTGTTTTTAATACGTCTATGGTTTGCGGAAAGCAATCTTTGGACACAAAAAACTGATTTGCACCCGCCTTAACCTGATCTTTACTACGCATGGCATAGAACATGTGCATGGCCTCGGCTGCAGCAGTGGCTTCGTCTAATAGCGATGCGTTGGCCAGCTCCATTCCGGTGAGGTCAGTCACCATAGTTTGAAAGTTAAGTAACGCTTCAAGGCGTCCTTGTGCAATTTCTGCCTGATAAGGAGTATAGGCAGTGTACCAGCCTGGATTTTCAAATATATTACGCTGTATAACAGCAGGTACAATAGTATTGTAATAACCTAAACCAATATAGCTTTTGTAAACTTTATTTTTGCCTGCCAGCTCAGAAATGTGCTGACTATACTCATATTCAGAAAGAGGTTCACTGAGATTTAAACGAGTATTAATTCGAATGTTTTCGGAGATGGTTTTTTCAATTAGTTCATTCAAATCGCCGGCTCCGATTGTAGCTAGCATCACTTTCGCTTCTTCGGCATTTGGACCGATGTGACGATTCACAAATTGTACGCTCATTTTGCTTTATTAATATAAATTGCAAAACTAAAACAAAAGCGTTTGCAAAGGGTTGTTGATATCAAGAAAATAAAATTGCCTAATGATGAATTTATTTGAACCGCCGTTTAATAAAATACCTCCACAATACGTTTCATCAATATAACTTCGGTTGCTGATCAAATTCTCGCGTTTTCTATGAAGTTGAATCAGGTATGAGTAATTTAATCACCTTTTATAAGCCACAAATAATTTTTTATTAGGTTTGAGCATGTTTTATAGGCTTGCTTTTTTAATTATAGTCCTTCATGCATTTACAAAAAACTTCTTCGGACAGGATACCTTATTGCTGATTGATCGCCCATTTAAAATTGTTGACATAGTAGAAGTAAATGATTCCATGGTGGTTTATGCTAAACCCGGCAAACGCCGCCTAAGATACATTGAGCGCGACAAGGCTTACTCCGTTCGCTCATCAAAAGGTAAACCTGAGCAGGTCGTTTATCTGGTGGATTCGCTCGAAGGCAATGTTGAAAGTGCTTGGGACATGAAGTATTATATGCAAGGTCAGCTTGATGCCTTGAAGGGTTATCGCGGCAAATCAAATCGAATTGCGCTTAGTGGAATTGTTTTTGGGGCATCAGGGGCTCCATTGGGCTTGCTTTATGGACCAGTGGCACCGGCATCATACATTGTGCTCCGCGGTGTACTTCCTGTGAGAGCGAAACCCAAGCATAATTTCAACATGGATAAAGTGCAAGACGATATGTATGTGGCCGGATATAATGCGATGGCGCGAAAAATGACAATGAAGAAATTGTATTGGACTAGTCTGGCCGGATATGGCCTTGGAATTGTCGCGTTCACTGTGTTTTTCATCAATAATTGACAGTGCGTTTGATGCATTCTTTGTATCGTTGGGTGGTATATGGAAATGTTTGGGTAGCCTTGGGCGCCTTGTCCATGTATAGCTGTACCGTTGTACTCGCCAATCTGAACTTTCGCATTGACATAGGTCTTGTTATATTTTTTTCCACGCTTGCGGTATACAATTTTCACCGCATTTTTCGACTAAATAAGCTTTACTCCGGACCGCGCACCGCAAGGCAGCAATGGATTATAGAACATGCCCGTTCGCTTTGGCTCATTACCATTGCTTCGGGTGTGATTATCGCCTTTTTCGCAAGGAATCTTTATTCCCAAGCATTGCTGATATCGGCTGCGCCCGCAGTTTTGGTCGCCATTTTATATGTGATACCCGTCTATGCAAAAGGGGATAATGTTCTCCGCTTAAGAGATTTGCCTTTTCTGAAGCTCTTTTTAGTGGCATTCACTTGGGCCTATGTCACCTATATTTTTCCTTTGGTGGTCGAAAACCAAAATTTTGACTTTCTCCATGCACCGGGATTTGTCTTCATGTTTGGGCAAAGACTGCTGTTCATTTTTGCCATCACTGTGCCATTCGACTTCCGCGACTTGCAACTCGACCTTGCTAATGGAGTAAAAACCTTTGCCAATCAAATGGGGGTGGAGCATGCGAAAAAAATAAGCTTGCTTTGTCTCGCTCTGTTTGCGCTGCTGACCATGCTTTCCTTTCAAATTGGAGATTATCTGTTAGTAGAAATGAATGCGTTGGTTCTTTCCGCCATCTTCACCGGCCTGCTTATCCAAATGGCAAATGAGCACCAGCCGGAGTGGTTCTTTGTCTTTCTTTTAGAAGGCACCATGATTGACCAATTGTTCTGGCTTGCAGTGCTCTCTTATTTATTCTCCTAAATTTTTGCAAGCAATCTGTTTAAGAGTTTTTGTGTATATTTATACATAAATGATGCTTTGTGCTAGTTCGTTTCTTTTGTTCATCAGTCCATCGGAGTTAAAACAAAATTGAAAACTATATGATGTGAATAAATTTTCTTTTCATTGTTTTGTGGGTAAATATTTATGCATACTTTTGCGCCCCTTAATGAATAAATATGCAGCTTATGAAAGAGAGGCTTAGTCGGCTTAAAGCCATTTATGACATTATTCAGCGTCAACGAATTAATAGCCAGGAAGCATTGCTAAGGGCAATGCAGAATTTGGGATTTAATCTAACGCAGGCAACACTTTCACGTGATTTGAAAGAACTGAAAGCTGTAAAACAATACCAAGACGAAGCTGATGAATATGTCTATATCATTCCTGAATCATCAGAAGAAGTATTCGTAGATCAGGCAAACGTCACATTCCCGCTAAGCGAAATCACTAGCGTGGCTTTTTCCGGAAATATCTGTGTAATCAGAACCCGACCAGCATTTGCCAATGGCATAGCCATATTGTTCGACAGGGCAAGGCATCCGGAGTTTTTGGGCACCATCGCAGGCGACGATACCATTATGTTGGTAGTGAGAGAAAAGGCTTCAGGAAAAAAGGTGAAAGAAGCCTTGAAACAAATCATACCGGGCATACAAGATAAATTTTACAACGCATAATCCGCTATAATCCAATCCGCTCCAAAAATGGAAAAGAAAATTGAAGTGAAGGTTGCTTCATTAGAGCATATTCACTTTGTAGATATCATCATCGAAAAAATGGCAGAAGCCGCAGCCATCCGCGGCACCGGAATCGCGAGACGAAAACCGGAATATATTGCAAAAAAAATAGAAGAAGGCAAGGCTATTATTGCCACAAAAGGCGATGAGTTTGTAGGATTTTGCTACATCGAATCGTGGGGGCATGGAAAATATGTTGCCAATTCAGGGCTCATTGTGATTGAAAAATATAGAAGCCACGGGGTGGCCAAGCAAATTAAAAAGAAGGCTTTTGAGCTTTCGCAGAAAAATTATCCCGAAGCAAAAATATTCGGCATCACGACAAGCTTGGCTGTAATGAAAATTAACTCCGAATTGGGTTACAAGCCGGTTACGTTTTCTGAACTAACCGACGATGAAGAATTCTGGAAAGGCTGTCAGAGTTGTGTCAATTTCGATATTCTCACACGAACCCAAAGAAAACATTGCTTGTGTGCAGGCATGCTTTACGATCCCAAGTCGATGGCGAAGAAAAAACCGGAGCCGCTTAGCCGCAAAATGTTGAAAATCTACGAGCGTTGGCTAAGATTGAAACAGCATGTGTTCCTGATGGGCAAAAAGAGCAAGGCGGGAGAAATTACCAAAAGTTTGCAAAAGAAGTTCACCAGCTCATTTTCAAGACAGAAAAAAGAAAACATCAATGTTAAAACAGACTAACAGCACTCTTTAATAATGAACGAAAAAGTATTGCTTGCCTACAGTGGCGGACTCGACACGTCTTATTGTGCAAAGTATCTGTCGAAAGAACTAAATCTTGAAGTTTATACGGCAACAGCCAACACGGGAGGATTTTCTCAGGAAGAGCTAGACCAAATAGAACAAACAGCTTATGAACTTGGCGTGAAACATCATCAAAATCATGATGTGACCGGCGAATATTACGAGAAGTGTATTCGCTACATGGTGTATGGAAATGTGCTGCGAAATAATGTATATCCATTATCTGTTTCATCAGAACGTGTTTTTCAAGCAATAGCCATTGCGCGCCACGCCAGAGAATTGGGCGTGCAGTACATTGCACATGGGAGCACGGGTGCCGGCAATGATCAAGTGCGTTTCGATCTTGTTTTTAAACTTTTGCTCCCTGATGTCAAAATCCTGACCCCCATTCGCGACAATAGTTTGAGCAGAGCGGAAGAAATTGCTTATCTCCAAGCCGAAGGTGTGCAGCGCGACTGGAAAAAAATGGAATACTCTGTGAATAAAGGATTGTGGGGTACAAGTGTGGGAGGAAAGGAAACGCTCACTTCGCATCTCGACTTGCCTGAAGAAGCATTCCCCACACCACTCACCAAAACTCAAGAAGAAACGCTTACGCTAGAATTTGAGCAGGGAGAGTTGCTTAAAGTAAACGGACAGTCGTTTGCACAAAAACACGAAGCTATCTTGGCTATTGAAAAAATTGCCGCACCCTTTGCCATTGGCAGAGATATTCATGTAGGTGACACCATTATTGGAATCAAAGGCAGAGTGGGTTTCGAAGCCGCTGCTTCGCTCATCATCATCAAAGCACATCAGCTGCTCGAAAAGCACACACTCACCAAATGGCAAATGCACTGGAAAGAGCAATTGGCCAATTGGTATGGAATGATGCTGCACGAAGCCATGTATTTTGAACCGGTGATGCGCGACATCGAACATTTTTTGGAAAGCACGCAAAGAAACGTGAGCGGCAAAGTTTTCATCAAACTAAAGCAATACCGATTCACCACCATTGGTGTGGATTCACCGCACGACCTGATGAAAAGCGGCATGGGGCATTATGGCGAAATGAATAATTCGTGGACAGGTGAAGACGTGAAAGGCTTCACCACCATTCTTTCCAATTCGCTTAGGGCGTATGCAGCGGTTAATCATAAAACTATTGACTGGATATGATACGTATTGGCATTGTAGGCGGAGCCGGCTACACAGCCGGAGAGCTTATCCGCATTTTAATTTATCATTCTGAGGCAAAAATCGTTTGGGTGCACAGTAAAAGCCACGCAGGAAAACCCATTGCAAGCGCTCATGCAGACCTTGAAGGAGAGAGCCAATTGCTATTTTGCGACACCTTCGATTTCGATGCTGTTGATGTATTGTTTCTTTGCAATGGACATGGACAGTCCGCTGCCTTTGTTCAGGATTATCCGCAAGCATTGAACAAAAAAATCATTGACCTGAGTCAGGACTTCAGGCTAAACAACCATCAGGGATTTGTTTACGGTTTGCCGGAGCTGAATAAAGACGCCATAGTCCAAGCGCAATTTGTTGCCAATCCCGGCTGCTTTGCCACCGCCATTCAACTTGCACTTTTGCCGCTCGCTAAGGCCGGCCTGCTCCATGAAGTGCACGTGCACGCCATCACCGGTTCAACCGGTGCCGGACAATCTATGCAAGAGTCCTTACACTTTAGCCGAAGAACCAACAACCTGAGTGTTTATAAGGCATTTGAGCACCAGCATTTAGATGAAATACATCAGAGTGTCGATCAATTGATGCCCGGCTTTGATGAACCCATCAATTTCATTCCCATAAAAGGGAATTTTACTCGTGGCATTTTCGCTTCAGTTTACACCAAATGTGCGCTTTCTCAAAAAGGGGTCAATCAGCTTTTTAGCGACTATTACAGTGACCGCCCCTTCACACTTTTCTTGTCGTATGCGCCCGAACTCAAGCAAGTGGTGAATACCAATAAATGCCTGCTGCACGCCCATGTGGTGAAAGGCCAAGTGCACATAGTAGCCGTGCTCGACAATTTGCTCAAAGGCGCCTCAGGACAAGCTATTCAGAACAT
Organism: Flavobacteriales bacterium; assembly: GCA_046294625.1. Classification (GTDB taxonomy): domain Bacteria; phylum Bacteroidota; class Bacteroidia; order M30B66; family M30B66; genus JBKBKN01. Next base: position 31,488 of record JBKBKN010000008.1, on the reverse strand, counting down.
GAACCTGATGTTCGGGCTTGACGAAAAAACAGGATTAAACTTAAAACCCATTGCATTTTAAACCAAGTCTATGAATTTATTTGATGTATATCCACTTACCAGAATCACGCCGATAAAAGCCGAAGGCTGTTATGTATTTGATGAAACAGGGAAAAAATACCTTGACCTATATGGCGGTCATGCGGTCATTTCTATTGGCCATAGCCATCCGGTGTATGTGAAACGATTGAGCGATCAGCTCAAAAAGATTGGTTTTTACTCCAACTCTGTAGTTATTCCGGCCCAGGAGCAATTGGCTGATTTATTGGGCCTGAGCTGTGGCTACGCTAATCACCGACTTTTTCTGTGCAATTCCGGTGCCGAATCCATAGAGAATGCCATTAAGCTTGCCTCCTTTCATACGGGAAGAAAGGGAATCATAGCATTCAACAAGGCTTTTCATGGACGAACATCAGCTGCTGTTGCCATCACCGACAATCCGGCCATCCAATCCGAAGCCAACAAAGGCCATCAGGTCACCTTTGTGCCGCTCAACGATTTGAAAGCGCTTAAAGAAGCCATTCAAGAAAATGTGCCCGCAGCCATTATTTTCGAAGGCATTCAGGGAGTAGGTGGTGTTCATGTCCCGGATACAGAATTTTTAAATGCAGTGAGAAAGCTGTGTGATGAGCATCACATTATTTTAATTGCCGATGAAATCCAGTCAGGCTATGGTCGCACAGGTCGCTTTTTTGCTCACCAGCATGCCGGCATACAAGCCGATCTGATTACGGTGGCCAAAGGAATGGGCAATGGTTTTCCTGTGGCGGGCGTTTTAATCGGGCCGCAGTTTAAGGCTTCGCACGGATTGTTGGGAACCACTTTTGGTGGCAATCATTTAGCATGCGAGGCGGCACTTGCCGTCCTGGATGTGATACACTCGGAAAATTTAATCAAAAATGCGGAATTGCTAGGCGAATATTTGATAACGCAATTACAAACCATTCCGGCCATTCGAGAAGTTCGTGGAAAAGGGTTGATGATTGGGCTGGAGTTTGACTTTTCGGTGGCCGAACTTCGCGACCATCTGCTCAAAAAGCATCAAATTTTTACAGGTGCTTCGGGCAAAAATGTGATACGGCTGTTACCGCCATTATCTCTTACCAAACCAATGGCTGACAGCTTTATTCATGCCTTAAAGGCATCATTGAATATGCTGAATGAAAATAAGCAAATAGAAAACACGGCTAATCTTAAAAAGAACCATGCAAACGCTTAAGCTTAAAACGCCAACATCAACCATTCTTCGTCCGGCAGATCTTGGAAGCTACGAGGAAATCATCGCAGAAGCTGAAATACTTCGCAGGCATCCGCTGCTGTTCCAGCATTTGGGTAAAAATAAAACTTTGCTGATGGTATTTTTCAATGCAAGTCTTCGCACCCGACTAAGCACCCAAAAGGCTGCTATGCAACTGGGCATGAACGTGATGGTGCTTGATGTAACGAAAGACAGTTGGAAACTAGAAACAGAATACGGTGTGGTGATGGATGGTGACAAGGCGGAGCATCTCAAAGAATCGATACCGGTGATGGGCACCTATTGCGATATCATCGCCGTGCGTTCCTTTGCCAAACTCACCAACCGAAAGGCTGATTATGAAGAGCAGGTTTTAGATCAGTTTATTGAGTATGCCGGAGTGCCTGTGGTGAATATGGAATCAGCCATCAGACATCCGCTGCAGGGCTTGGCAGATTTAATTACGATAGAACAGTTTAAAAAGCAGACACGCCCAAAAGTGGTGCTCAGCTGGGCGCCACATGTGAAAGCATTGCCTCAGGCAGTTCCAAACTCTTTCTTAGAATGGATGGCTTGTGCTAATGTGGAGCTGGTGATTACCCATCCGAGTGGATATCGTTTAGCCGATGAGTTTATGCATTATGCTAGATTTGAAGCCAATCAGGATAAGGCGCTGGAAGGCGCCGACTTTGTGTACGCCAAAAACTGGTCATCAGTAGATCAGTATGGCAAAATTCTTTTACAAGATGCAAGCTGGATGATAACGGAAGACAAAATGAAGCGAACCAATCAGGCCTACTTCATGCATTGCCTTCCCGTTAGGCGCAATGTGGTGGTGAGCGATGACGTGCTCGACAGCCCCAATTCTATTGTGATTGCCCAGGCATCAAACCGCGTGGTGTCAGCACAAATGGTATTGAAACATGCTTTGCAAGAGACACAATCGAATACACTCCAAAACACTTTTGCTAAATGAAAAAGGAAGCACTCAACATTATAAAAATAGGAGGCAACATTGTCGAAAACGATGTATTGTTGAATGACTTTGTTGTCGCGTTGAAGGAAGTAGAAGGCAAGTGCATCGTGGTGCACGGTGGTGGCAAAAAGGCCACGGCCATGGCCGAAAGCCAGGGGATAGAGTCGCGTATGGTCAATGGCCGAAGAATTACAAGCAAACCCATGCTCGACGTGGCGGTGATGGTGTATGCGGGGCTCATCAATAAAAACCTTGTGGCGAAACTTCAACAATCAAGTATTTCAGCCTTAGGTTTGACCGGCGCTGATATGAACAGCATTTTAGCCACCAAAAGAGAGCATGCAGAAATAGATTTTGGTTATGTAGGCGATATTAAAAAAGTGAATGTCAAAGCATTGGATGTATTGCTCCTTGCCGGTGTGGTGCCAGTGCTTGCACCCATCACCCATGATGGCCAAGGCAATTTGCTCAACACCAATGCTGACAACATTGCATCTGCCGTTGCGATTGCCATGAGTGAAAAATATTACACCAAACTTCTACTGTGTTTCGAGCTGCCCGGCGTTTTTACCGATATTCATCAAGCGGAAACGCTCATCAGCGAAATGAAAGCGGAGCGTTTTAAAGAGCTGGCCAATGCAGGTGCGGTGAACGGCGGAATGCTTCCGAAACTTGAGAACGGATTTAAAGCCCTCGCCAAAGGAGTTGGCGAAATACGCATTACAGACATCTATCATTTTAAGGGTGGAGGCACGCTTTTAAAACAACGCTGAGCCCGAATGAAATATTTATGGAGCACAGCAACTGGGGATGAATATTCCATGTGCCGTTGAAAATTAAAATTATATTCACATGAAAGCCGACAGTCAGCTACTCCAACAGTCCATTCAACTTCTCAAAGCGCTTATTGCTACCCCTTCATTTAGCCGCGAAGAGGAGAAAGTTGCCGATTTGATTGAGCAATTTTTCAAGAATCACGGATACCAACCGCAAAGAAAGCATAATAATGTATGGGTGAAGTCTGCAAATTTTGATCTATCGAAACCCACCATTTTGCTCAACTCACACCACGATACCGTGAAGCCTTCGGTGCATTATTCGCGAAATCCCTTTCAACCGGAAGTGATTGACGGGAAGTTGTATGGGCTCGGCAGCAATGATGCAGGCGGAGCTTTGGTATGTCTCATCGCTGCATTTAGGCAATTGGAGCAGTCCAAACAAGCATATAATCTCATTCTTGCTGCCACTGCCGAAGAAGAAATTTCGGGCGAAAAAAATGTAGCCGATATTCTCCCCGAATTAGGGAAAATAGCGCTTGGAATAGTTGGCGAACCAGCGGCCATGCAACCAGCTATAGCCGAAAAAGGGCTGTTGGTGATAGATATTGACGTGAAGGGAAAAGCCGGGCATGCAGCACGAAATGAAGGTGATAATGCCATCTATAAAGCTTTGCCTGTAATAGAGCTTTTGAAAAATATAAAGTTTGACAAGGAGTCGCCGTTGATAGGTCCGGTGAAACTAAGCATCACCCAAATCAAAGCAGGAAGGCAGCACAATGTAGTGCCGGACACCTGCACCCTCACACTAGATATTAGGGTTAATGAATGTTATACCAATCATGAAGTTTTTGGCATCATCAAAAACGCGCTTCAAGGGCATGATTCTTATATGGAGATAAAAGCCCGTTCGTTCAGACTCAACGCGTCTAAAATTCAGTTTACTCACCCGCTTGTGAAACGCTGCCTATCGCTCGGATTGAATCCATTCGGTTCTCCTACGCTTTCAGACCAAGCGGTGATGCCTTTTCCAACACTCAAAATTGGCCCCGGCCAATCTGCACGATCACATACAGCCGATGAGTTCATCTATCTCGATGAGCTTGAAGAAGGACAAAGGCTTTATCTGGACATATTAAACGGATTAATTCTTTAACAAATGCAAACCATGAATACCAAACTTTGGGAAAAAGGAACAGAAACCGATGCTCATCTTGAGGCTTTCACTGTAGGGAATGATCAAGAACTCGATTTACGTTTGGCTCCTTACGATATTCTAGGAACCAAGGCACACATCATCATGCTTCAGCATTGTGATTTGCTGAGTAAAGATGAGTTGACTAAGCTTTTGCCTGAACTCAACCATTTGTATCAACGCGCACTGGAGCAGAACTTGTTCATTGAACAGGGCGTTGAAGATATCCACTCTCAGGTAGAATTGATGCTTGCCCGCAAAGTAGGCGAAGCCGGAAAAAAGATTCACAGCGGTCGCTCGCGCAATGATCAGGTTTTGTTAGATATCAAACTCTTTGTTCGTGACCAAATTCACAGTATCGCAAAAAAGACAGCACATTTGTTCGAAGTGTTCATCAACAAAGCCGAGCAACATCAGCACGATTTGCTTCCGGGTTACACCCATTTGCAGGTGGCTATGCCATCCTCGTTTGGCCTTTGGTTTTCGGCTTATGCCGAAAGCCTGTCCGATGACCTGCATCAGTTGCATGCCGCTTGGAAAATTGCCAATCAGAATCCCTTGGGTTCTGCTGCGGGCTATGGTAGTTCTTTCCCTTTAGACAGGGACATGACTACGCGCATGATGGGCTTCGATACCCTTTCCTTCAACGTCGTATATGCTCAGATGACCCGCGGAAAGACTGAAAAGGCAATAGCTGTTGCTATGGCTGCCTTGGCACAAACCTTATCAAAATTTGCGACAGATGCCTGTTTGTATATGAGTCAAAATTTTGGCTTCATCGAGCTGCCCGATGCTTTTACTACCGGTTCGAGCATTATGCCGCATAAGAAGAATCCCGATTTGTTTGAGTTGCTGCGTGCCCGATGCAATAAGATTCAAGCCTTACCGGAGCAAATTACTTTGCTGACGGCGAATCTTCCTTCGGGATATTTTCGCGATTATCAGCTGTTGAAAGAACTGCTCTTCCCTGCCCTTGAAGAATTGCTCTCTTGTTTGGAGATGTGTGCACTTGCCGTAAAGCACATTCAAGTTAAACCCAATATTCTCGATGCCCCAAAATATGCGCATATATTTAGCGTGGAAAATGTGAACCGCCTGGTGTTGAAGGGAATGTCGTTCAGAGAAGCATACCAAGCTGTAGCACAGCAAATTGCCACGGGACAGTTTCAGCCTGAAAAAGAGCTCCATCACACTTTGCAGGGCAGCATAGGCAATCTGTGTTTAAAGGAAATCAGACAAAAGTTCGAATCGGGATTTGAGCAATTTAGCTTCGAAAAGGTAGTGCAGGCTATGCAAGCACTAATTAATATGAAGTAATTCCGGCTTCACTTTTCTTACCAAAATTACTTGAACAAGGTAACCCAACCAATCACGCTTTGCGTTTCTCGCAAACTGTTGGTGAATACTGCTTTCCAGACATACACATCGCTTTGGGCTCTTTTGCCTTTAAAGGTTCCGTCCCAACCTTTCTCCGGGTCTTCGCTCATATATACCAATTCACCCCAACGGTTAAAGATTTCGATGCGAAAATATTTCACATAAGTGAAGTATAGCTTAAACACATCATTCACACCATCATTATTGGGCGAAAAGCTATTAGGGGCATAAAAGGTGGGCACCGCTTCGATATATACATTTTTGCAAATACTATCAACACAGGCAAATTGGGTGAGTGTTTTCAGGCAAACATTAAACCAGCCGGTATCCTGATAGGCATGTAGCGGATTGGCCTCTTCGCTCATATTTCCGTCGCCAAAAGTCCAAATAAAGAAGTCCGTTTGCTGGCTTTGTTCATAAAACTGAATCTCCGGCTGAATGATGGTAGTTTTGACCGGATCTGCTGAGAAATCAGCTATCGGAAGAGGATGAATTTGAACCAGATTTTGGCCTGATACTAAAGTAGAGCAGCCATGCACATTGGTGAGCAAGACATCTACACCATAATTACCGCTTTCATTGTAACAGATTTTAAAATCTTGCTGCATGCCCGGCTGGTGATTGTCTGCATTCCACAAATAGGCGACAATTGGTGCGGTGCTGGCAATGTTCAGGGCATAATTTGCACACTCAGGCCCACAATTCTCGGTGATATCTGAGAAAATAGAAGCTGCCGGATTTTCGAATATGGTAACGAATATTTCATCAATTGCGGCGCATTGATTTGCATCTGTAATGGAAAGCTGAATCAGAAAAGTGGAGTCGGCGGTGAATTGTGCCGAAGCTGTTGTAGCATAGCCATTGTTCCAATTATACAACACATCTCCCTGCGCGCCTTGCACATCGGCCTGCATTATAAATTGCTGTCCATGACAATAGGATGAATCTCCTAAAATATTCAAACTAAGCAATTCGGGATTGAGCAGCTCCACCTGATCAAGTGCTTCACAGCCATTATCTTCGGTTACGGTTACGCTGTAAATTCCGGCACTCAGTTGGACAATTTGCATTCCATCATCATCATTGCTCCATTCCACATCATAGGGTGCAGCTTCGCCGGCAATGTTCACGGTGAGAGAGCCGGTGACTTCATTGTGACAAACAATCCCCGAAAGCACGGAAATGGCTGCACTTACGCCTTCAGAATCGCCAATTTCCACTTCGCGGTCGAGCGTGCAGCCGTTAGCATCCTTGATTTCGATGAGGTAGATACCTGCTGCCAAATTTTCAAATAAAGGACTGCTTTGATATGGTCCACCATTAATGCGGTATTCAATAGGGGCTACGCCACCAATTAGATTAACCTGAATGCGACCATTGTTTTCGCCACAAGTGTTTTCGTCAAGGGCGGCCTGTAATGTTTCGGGAGCACCTTCCTGAAGTAACGAAAAAGTGGAGTCCAGAAAACAGTCGTTGGCATCCCACAGTACTAGTTGATAGGTAATTCCAGCCAAATTATCAATTTGCACCGGAAAGGATGCAATGGGGACTTCCGGGTCACCTTGCAGACTGTATCGAAATGGGGCAAGGCCATTGCTCACACCTGAAATCTCTATGCTTCCATTCGATTCGCCGCAGGTGGCATTGGTGAGTGAAAGCGTTAAGCCTTTTGGGGAGCTATTGTTGAACAAAGCCAGCGGCATGTTTGTCTCACAAAGGTTTGTGTCGCGAATGGTCACCAAATAATTTCCTTCTGGCAATTGAGAAAAGACTGGCGATGTTTGAAAAATTCCGTTTCCATTGCTGTAGCTGTATCCGGGCGTTCCGCCCTGAACGGTCATAATATAGATTTCGCCCGTGTTGGCGTTGCAGGTGGGCTCTACCGTAGCAAATTGAAAAGACAGGGTGTCCGGTTCAATGATTTGAAATGTGGTATCTGATACACAGCCAAAGACGTCGGTCACACTTAGCAAATAGTTTCCTGCTCCTAGACTATCAATTTGATTCTCGTTGCTGCCGTTTGGCCAATGAAAGGAGAATGGACCAAACCCTTCGGGTTGTGCAAGAATTTCCCCACCTTGATTGCCAAAGCATGTTATATGGCTGATGGTAGCAGCAAAAATTGGCAATGGAGAAATTACTACTTCCACTGTATCGGTAAAGCTTCCGCCAAAGGCATCGGTCACCGTGATATGATAGGTCGTATTGCTTGCAGGGCAGACTGTAATAACCGAATCGACAGCTCCTGTTGACCAACTAAATTGAAAAGGTGCGACACCATGAAACACTTCAGCTGCCAGAATGGTGCAAGTATTCGCGCAAATGGTATCGGGCTGCACACGCACTTCGAAAAAACATTCCGGAACGGTAATGATTTGTGTAACGGAATCTACACATCCTCCGGCAGTGGTTTGGATCAGCTTGACCGGATAATTGCCCGGCTCGGGAAAAATTACCGTCGGATTGGTTTGTGTTGAAGTTTGAGGCTGCGCACCCGGCCCGAAATCCCAGAAAGACTGCATGCTCCCGATATTCACGGTGCTGGTATTTTGAAACTGAACAGGCGTATCGCAATTGCCGGGTACATAATCAAAGCTTACATCGGGCGGAAAAGTGACAATAATGGGGATGTCATAGGTGCTGACACAGCCATTGAAAGCGGTAAGTACAAGTGTAACCATCATCGATTCGGTTGGCGTGATGGTGATAGCCTGCGAGCTGTCGTTCATCGGCAACCATAGATACGATGAGTAGCCATCAGGTGCAGCCATGGAAACAGATTCTCCGATGCAAATGGTGTCACCCAATGCATTGAGTGTAGATGGGGAGCAAAATGTATCAATGTAGGCATAGCCATAATGACCCGCGGGTGTGCAATCGCCGGTGGTAAATTCAACAGTAACATTCTGCCCGGCCAGGATTGACAAATCCACATTCACGGTTGACCAAGGCTTGTAGCGCACATTGTTGCAAATGGTTGAATTAAAAAATCCGGGAAGATTGGCTGATGCAGAAACGATAAAATCGGAGCAGGGAACCGTGTTGCCATTTTGATCTTTTACTATAGCTCTAAAAAATGGCTGCTGATGCGATGGATGATTGGGACCTTGGAACACTACAGCATATCGATAAGTGAGGCTGGAGTTTTGTTCGGTCACTACAAAGGTTTGAGAAATGGATTCGCCTTGCGCGCCTACGCTATTGTTTCCTAGTCGTAGCGAAAAGGGTGCTCCTAAAGGATTTACACTTTGAAAACCGCCGCAAGGGTCAACACCGTCTGCCATGATGGTATGCCGATTGTTTACAAATCCCAGATTTTGAATCACATAATCAGGGGTGGGGGAGCCCGGAGGTGTGGCAACAGAACGCCCTGTGGTACCGTTTCAGCCTGTAAAGTCGCCGGTGTTGAAGTCCATGTTGGTGCAGCCGGGGTCAACCGGCACGGGCTGTAAACTGCCTTGCAAATTGAAAGTGAAGCTGGATGCGGAGTTGGCAGCATTATTCATGGCGGCATCCACCACAATATAATAAGTCACATCTTCGAACACGGTCAGGATAACGTTAGCGCCATTTGGATTGGTATTACCAATTAGCGTATTTACGCATATTCCTCCCGAAGTGGGACAACCGGCAAACAGATAAAGTCTTGGCCTGATATTGCCATCGCCGGTCACGTTAAACAACTGAAGATTGATATAGCCCGTAGCATTAGGGGTGAAAGTTAAGAACACATCCGATCCGGCATAAGGATTGATGGCCGCCGGGGGTAAACATCCATTTTGTCCGGTATAGTTATTTTGAAAATTGCAACTATTGATATTGCTAACGTTAAACGGAAGATTCAGATTTATTGGATTATTACAACCGGATTCAACTTGTGCAAGCACTTCATTTATGCATGTAAAAAATATGCAGCAACAGGCTATTGCGCTCCAAATGAAAGTAGATGGATTGTTTGCATGCTTTGGCATTATGGTCAAAATTATTCAAAATTGCCGGTTTCTCCGTTCATTAAATATACTGACTATCTGAGCCTTATCAGATAGACTTATCTAAAGCGGGTTTTTGATGATGCTAAAAAAAGCGGTTAAGCCAGCTACATTGTTGGTTTCTTAAGGACGAATTAAACCATTAGCAAAAAGCTCACCATCGCTGTACAGTTCAAAATTGATCTCCGATCCGTTGATCTGACCGTTGGCGGTCATGTAAAATCCATTGTTGGTCAAAGGCTGCATAGTAATGGTTTGTGCTGCGCAATCCACATTAAAAATCATCGTGTAAGGACTCAATCCGCTCACAGCCAATTGGCCCTGCGCAGTGTATGTACAAGTAATGCTTCTGTTTTGTGGTATTCCATTGCTCACATAAGTGATGCGGCCATTCACATGGTTTCTGAATCCATATGCGCAATTTGGCGCATACACCAATTGAATGGTTTTTCGCTTGGGTGTAATGTTCGTGTTGTAAATCGTAACATTCAAGTCGCAAGGATATGCACCTGGCTGCACCTGGGCCTGATTCATGCTTACGTTGAATGTTCTGCTTTCATTCGCCGGAATCAAAACTTCCGATTGGGAAACGCTAAATCCCGATGGTAAATTCACAAGTCGTGCACCGAGCTCTTTTCCAGCATCAGCCTGCACGCTTACAGCGTATTCTACTATACCTCCATGAATAAACACGATGCTGTCTGCTGCAGAAAAACTGAATTGTGGCTCCTGATTGCTGGGCTCTTGATCTTTTTTGCAGGAAGCAATCATCAACAAAATGAAAAGAAACCAAGCAGCATTAACAAGTTTTGTAAGTGAAAATCGCTTTATCATGCAATTGTCAATTCGCACAAACTTACAAAGTTTTTGAGTAAAAAACTTTTTCTTGCTCAATCGACCATCTCATTCTGAGTGGCGAGTAGACATGAAGAGATGAAAAGTTATTTACCCTTTTTCACCACTTCTTCCACATAGCGACCGGCAAGAATATCATCATAAAATTTCTTGTTTTTGAGCACTTCTACCGCCTTTTTTACTTCAGGATCAAATTGAAATGATGCTTCGATTTTTCCACGCTGATAGTAATATCGCGCCACAATTTCATCAGTTAGCAATTGACAAATTTCATCTTTAGCACGGTTCAAATCTTCGTTTTTGTCATGCATCATTTTCTTTTTCATTGCTTCAAATTCAGCAGCAAAAGCGTCAAAATATTTTTCCTTTTCCGCGGCTTCGCGCAGTGATTTCAGGATCTTTTCGCTCTCGGTTTCATATTCATAGGACTTGTTGTCGAGAAACTTTTTAAAATCGGCAAATATTTTGTCATCTACCTTAAATTGCCCTGCAGGAGGGATGCTCGGATTTTCTCTTCTGAATTCTGTGGCAAAGTCGAAGATATGATTGTTTAGCATCAAGCTTCGAGTGATGTTGGAGTATTCTCGCAAGGGCAAACTTAAATCAGGATTTACGCCACCGCCATCATATACCACACGACCATTTCTGGTGCGGAATTCTTTAATCAATGAGTCGGGAACATTGCCAACGCTACCGTCTTCATTTCGGTTGGAGTAATCCTTCGCTTGGATGCACCTTCCGCTGGGGATATAGTATTTTGAAGTGGTTACTTTCAATTGGGTGTTGTAAGAAAGTGGCCTTGATGTTTGCACCAATCCTTTGCCGAATGAGCGTTGACCAATCACCACTCCACGGTCGAGGTCTTGAAGCGATCCACTCACAATCTCACTTGCCGATGCCGAACCGCGATTAATCAGCACTACCACAGGGATATTCAAATCCACAGGATTGTTGAGGGATTTATACACCTTGTCCCATTCTTTCACTTTGCCTTGGGTGCTGACAATGTCTAGTCCACGATCTACAAAAATGTTAACAATATTAATTGCTTCTCTTAACAAACCACCGGGATTGCCGCGTAGATCAAGTACAATGCCTTTCAACGATAGGTCTTCTTTCAGCTTGATCAGTGACTCTTTCACTTCGCGTCCGGCATCTTCTGTGAATCCACTTAAGCGAATGTATCCGATTTCTGAATCAATCATGCCGAAATATGGCACATTGTTAATTTTGATTTCTTCGCGAATGATTTCTTTTTCAAGCGGCTTCACTTCGCCGATGCGTTTAATGGTCACCTTCACCGGCGTTTTGGGTTGGCCTTTAAGCAGTTTAACTACATCAGAAGTGTTTTTCCCTTTGATGTTCTTCCCATCCACTTCCAACAGGATATCACCTGCCATTAAACCAGCCTTTGCCGAAGGCGAATTTTCGTAAGGCTCAGCGATAACAATATGCTCATCGCGCTGTCGAATTAAGGCACCAATACCTCCATATTGCCCGGTGGTCATGAAGCGGTGATCTTCAATGTCGGTCTCAGGGATAAAATTGGTGTAAGGATCAAGCTTTTCCAACATGGCATCAATCCCAGTTTTGATCAGGTCGCCCGGCTGAATCTCATCCACATAATACATGTTCACTTCCCTGAAGAGCGTTGCGAAAATGTCGAGGTGTTTTGATATCTCAAAATGATCTGTTTTGAAGCTCCAGGTTGCGATGGCTGTAAAGCCGAGCAAGGCACTCAGGATAGTGGCTTTTATGAAATTATTCATTCGGTTCATTGTTCTCAAAATTTATGGTACAGGATCGTGTCCATGCCCACCCCAGGGGTGGCAGCTGCCAATGCGTTTTATGGTTAACCACCCGCCTTTCCACGGTCCGTATTTTCTGAGTGCTTCTATTCCATATTCAGAGCAGGTGGGATAATACCTGCATGACATGGGAAGCACCGGTGAAATAACGGCCTTGTAAAACTTGACGATTCCGATAAAAACCCAAGCGAAAGCCCTATTGAACACAATCTCTGCTTAAACGTGCTAAAATTAAGTTTATTTTCTCTCGAAGAAAGGCCAAACTGGTCTTTTCCTCACCAATGTAAATAACAGCAAAATCAATGCCCTTGTTTAAAAGAGCTGGGTTGATTAGAAAGGACTCTTTTTCAAGGCGATAGGCTTCTCTGATCTGTCTCTTCAGACGGTTGCGTTTATTTGCCCTTTTGACAATTTTTTTAGATACGACTACTCCTATTCGTTTGGCCGAAGTTTCATTGTCCTGATATAAATATTGAACCTTGAATGGATGTACAAAAAATTTTTTCCCTTTGCTGAATAGCTTTTCGAAAGATTTTTTGCCGCAAAGGCGCTCGCTTTTTTTAAATTCAGGCATAAAAGCCTTTTGGTTTTATCGCTTGTTGACTTGCTTTAGATACAACTCAATGGCCATGGTCATGGAGGGTGCGTTGGGCTGGGGTGCATGCACATCGAGCCTGAGTCCGTGTTCGTTCACCGCAGCCGCAGTGGTAGGTCCAAAAGCGGCTATTCTGGTTTTGTTCTGTTTGAAGTCCGGAAAATTTTGAAACAAAGATTTAATTCCTGATGGGGAAAAAAACACAAGCATATCGTAGTTCACATTGGCTAGATCGGAAAGGTCGCTACAAACTGTGCGGTAAATCACCGCTTTGGTGTAATTGATGTTATGCTGATCCAATATTTCAGGAATCTCGTCTTTATGAATGTCGGAGCATAGCAACAGAAATTTTTCTGTTTTGTGTTTTTTGATCGTATCCATCAAGTCGATGAACTTGGTTTTGCCATAGAAAATCTTTCGCTTGCGATACTGCACGTATTTTTGAAGATAGAAGGCTGTTGACTCACTAATGCAAAAGTATTTCATGGTTTCAGGCATCGTAATGCGCATTTCGGTGCAGATGCGAAACAGGTTGTCAACCGCGTTGCGACTGGTGAGTATGATTGCAGAGTGATCAAGAATATTTATCTTTTCTTTTCTGAAATCCTTTGCATCTATCCCTTCCACATGAATGAATGGGCGAAAATCAATTTTCACGTTCCATTTCTTTGCCAAATCGAAATATGGCGATTTATCAGTTTCCGGCTTTGGTTGAGAGACTAAGATGGTTTTTACCCTTAAATCTTTTTCTGCACTTGCAGTTTCCATGTTGTTTTTTTGATCCTCGTTGGTAACTGTTGTTGACCCCATTTTTTAATCAGTTAAGCGATGACAATGCTTTAAATAAGATGATGAAAGGTGCGATTTCAAGGGTGCAAAAATACAAAAAAATATGATACTTAGAAATGCGTTCAGAATGCCAGGCCAAATCAGCGCAAGTTGCCAGGCCAAGACTATAAAATAGCAGTATCACACCAATACCAGACCAAGCAAAAACGGGCTGCAATGTGTCAGGTGAAAGGCGCAATCCAATCATAAAAGGCAGCATCACCAGGCCGGTTATGCAATTGACAACCACCTGTCGGTGGTTATATTGCTCGGTGAGCTCCCGCAGTTCAAAAATGTAGCCTGTAATCCACGCCGCAGAAAGGCGAAACAGGCTTAAGGCGCTCACTAGAATAAATACATTTAGATAAAAAGGAACATAGGGAATGACATAGAACCGAACATCGAGGTAATTGAAAATGTCATACACGAAAGCGCTCAAAACAAATACAAACAAAATTGATAAAATATTCTGGGCTCTGCGAATAATGAGATTTTCGTCCTCCATCAGCTTACGATACCCATCTCTACGAAAAGGTGTGGTAAGGATCATTCCGGTTTCGCGACTATAAAGAATATTCACAAAACCTAAAAGCAGTACGGTGGTGAGCATTAATAAAAACTGCGCAATGTTGATGCCTATCAGGCTTGGTTCTGCCTGCATAGATAATTCGAATACGCTATGAAAAAAATTGGGATATGCCACTGCTGTATCAGGCAATGCAGCCTGTGCTGATGGCGATACATCTGACAACGAAAATGCTGACAAAGAGTCGAGCAAAGTGCTGTTACCCAAAGCAAGGGAGCTATCGGGCATCGTAGTTAATGTATCGAAGGCTTGAGTTTGCAAATACTAATTAAATATTTTTCAAAATTAAGCCAAGACGTCAATTGCCCATTGTAGCAAAAAATGAGTTGTTGACAAAGGCTCAAACAACTTTAGCACTATCGAATGATAACCCGCTGAATAAGTTGATCTTTTCCGTTGTCAACACGAAGGATATATACTCCAGACTCGAGTTGTCGGAACTGGTCTAACCTGATGTGGTACTTGCCTTGAATAGGAGTAATTCTTGTTTCGACCGCTTTTCTTCCACTCAAATGAATGAGCTGGATATCTGCTTCTTCTGTAAGCGAGAAACGAGATTCGATATACAAATCTGATGAAGCTGGAATCGGATATACTTTGAATCTATCATTTCGGCTGAGGGCGCTAAAACCAGCCGTCACATCTTCACTTATGGCTAAGGAAGATAGAATGATTTGGTCTCCACTGGAGTTTCCTAAATTGTTGGATGCATTAAAGGCGCCATAAAAAACAAAATCGCCTGTTCCGGATATTGGTGCAACCCAGTCAAAAGTCCAAGTGCGTTGTCCTGTACCCGATGTGCCTCCAAAGCGATGGGTAATATATTTTCCGGAGCCTACTATTTGTGTTTCATTAGCAGATGTATTAATCAATGAGCCTACCAATTGGCCGTTTATTTTTTGTGGCGAAACCTGAAAGCCCCATCTTGAAATGCCTGCGGCACTCGCACTCGCGGTGATGGTGTATGTTTCACCCGGCACATAGCCTGTAGATGGGATATTGGAAGTAATTAATCCAGTTTGATTTTGTACGGGCAAACCGATATGGCAGCCCGAAGAGGCACAAGACCTGCCATCGCCGGGAGAACCGGTATGGCCTGCTGGGCCACCGGAAGAATTGGAGTGAGCATAATCCATTTTAACTAATGGAACGATGCTCAACATGCCTAAAATCAATGCAGCAAGCGTAATAATTCTATTCATATAATTTGTCTAAGGTTTGTTGATGTTGTTTGGAACCAAAAATACTAATTTACATGTAGCTTTGTATGCCACTAAAAAAATTTGGAACAATGCGATGCGGGATTTTGTTGAAATACTGAAAAAAGTTTTATTAGCAAGGATTTACAACGCATTAAAATCCTTCACGGGCTATTATTTATCTAAATGGCTAGGCACACCGGTTTGGTTGGCTTACCCGCTGAGTTTTTCCATTGAACCCACCACAGCCTGCAACCTTCGCTGTCCGGAATGTCCAAGCGGCTTAAGGTCGTTTACCCGAAATACCGGCAACCTTCAAAAAGAAACTTTTCAAAAATCACTTGACTTACTCGCGTTTAAGGCCATGGCCATAACCTTTTATTTTCAGGGCGAACCCTTTATCAATAGGCAATTGTTTGATTATGTTCGGATGGCTAAGGACAGAAGGCTTTTCACCATCACATCGACCAATGGTCATTTTCTCAATGCAAAAAACTGTGAACAAATAATTCAATCAGGTTTAGATAAACTTATTGTTTCTATTGATGGGCTTACACAAGAAACATATTCTACATACAGAATTGACGGCGAGCTGATGGTGGTTTTAAATGGAATGAAACTGCTCTCAGATTTTAAAAAGAAGTCTAAGAAAAGGCTCCCTCAGATAGTGGCTCAGTTTATCGTATTCAAGCACAATGAGCATGAACTCAAACAAGCCTATCAGTTGCTTAAATTATATGGGGCAGATCGCATGCAAGTGAAAACGGCCCAAATATATCATGAAACAAATGCCAAAGACCTGCTTCCTAACAATCCTTCGCTAAGCCGATATGAATTAGATCAAGATGGTAAATTGAAAATTCGAAATAAGTTGCTCAATCAATGCTGGCGGATGTGGAGTAGTTGCGTAATCACATGGGATGGTCACGTGGTGCCTTGTTGTTTCGATAAGGATGCAAAATATAAGGTAGGAAATATTAACCAAGTTGATGATTTTAGGAAAATCATCAACACACCTGAGTACATGGCTTTTCGAAAGAGCTTGCTTAAATCCAGAAAAGAAATAGACATTTGTCGCAATTGTTCAGAGGGTACTAAGGTTTTTGCTAGTTAAGGAATTAGCAACGAACCGTCACCATAGCTCAAAAAGCGGTATTGATTGCTCAGAGCATGATTATAAATTTTTTCCCAGTCCTTTCCCACAAACGCTGCTACCAGCAGCATGAGTGTGCTTTTTGGCTGATGAAAGTTGGTTATTAGTCCTTGAATAACCCTGTAAGAATAGCCTGGCATGAGCATTATACCGGTTTTCCCTTCGAGTCGAGTAGTTTGTTGCACATTCATAAAGTTGAGCAGCGCGGTGAAAGCTTCTGCTACCCCGGCATGATGTTTCGGTATATCGTAAGGCTCCCATTGATAAGTGTAGCAATCTTCCTGACGAATGAGTTTTCCGTTCAAAGCTTTCAGACCTAACCAATATAACGACTCAAGCGTTCGGCATGAGGTGGTACCTACGGCGATTACTCTTTTTCCGAGTTTGAAAGCATCTATTAAGCGCTCGATCGCTTTTTGCGAAATGGCATATTGTTCGGCATGCATTTCATGTGCGTTTACTCCTTCTGTTTTCACTGGCTTGAAGGTGCCTGCACCCACATGCAAGGTGAGTTCAATTTGTTCTACGCCATTTTCTTTTAATCGGTGGAGCAGTTCTGGCGTAAAATGAAGTCCGGCAGTGGGAGCAGCCACAGAGCCCTCTACTTGCGCATAGCAGGTTTGATAGCTGTTCACATCTGAAGCATCCGCATCACGTTTAATGTATGGCGGCAAAGGGATTTTTCCCAAATAATCAAGAATCATGGAGAATGAAATGTGTGGTTGATTCCATGAAAAGTGAATTAGGCTTTCGCTGCCTACATCTCCAATTCGTTCACATTGCAGCGCAATATCAAGCCCGCCCGCTTCAAAACTTAAGTGAAGTATTTCCTGGTTTTTCCACCTTTTTGCATTGCCAATCAAGCATTTCCAAACCGACTCCCCCTGATGCTGCATGGCCTGTTCAATGCTTTGCTCGTGTGGTTCGAGACAGAAAATTTCAATTCTTGCTCCATTGGCATTCTGCAAAATAAGTCTTGCTTTCACCACTTTGGTATTGTTAAATACCAAAACATCATTGGAAGTGACCAAATCAGGAAGCTCAATAAAACGATGATCGCTGATTTTTCCGGCTTGGTATTGCAGTAGTTTTGATTGACTGCGGTCTGCTAATGGGTAATAAGCAATAGATGATTCGGGCAGCTGGTAATCAAAGTCTGAAATTTTAAGCTCCTTCATAGCTAAAGCGTTTCGTTCGAAGCTTTTTTGATTCGTTTAAACAACTCTGAAGCATAGACAAAATTGTCAATGTCATCATGACCGGAGTTAAGTATTTCTACCTTATCACCTTCCCATGATACGGTACCCTGATTAAGAAAAACAATTTTGTCGCCGATTTCCAAAACGGAATTCATATCGTGGGTGTTAATCACCGTTGTGATGTCAAATTCTTGGGTAATTTCTCTGATCAGGTTGTCAATTACAATAGATGTTTTAGGGTCAAGCCCCGAATTCGGCTCATCGCAAAACAGATATTTTGGATTGAGTGCGATAGCACGGGCAATAGAAACACGCTTTTTCATTCCACCGCTGATTTGCGAAGGATAGAGCTTATGCGCGTTGGGTAAATTCACACGGTTGAGACAAAAGTTAACCCGCTCTTGCATTTCTTCGGGATTCATTTCAGAGAACATTTCTAAGGGGAAACGCACATTTTCTTCCACTGTCTGCGAATCAAATAATGCTCCGCCTTGAAATACCATGCCGATTTCCTTTCGAATTTCGCGCTTGGTGGACTCTACCATCGACGAAAAATCTCTTCCATCGTAAAGAATCTCTCCGGAGTCGATTTGATATAAGCCTACCATACATTTGATGAGTACGGTTTTGCCACTGCCGCTGCCACCTATCACCAGGTTTGTTTTACCCGGGTCGAAGGTCACACTCAAGTCTCTCAACACATGATTGTCGCCAAATGATTTGTTGATATGTTTCACTTCGATCATGCGAGGAGCAATTGGGTGAGAATGTAATTCACAATCAGAATAAATATGCTAGAAACAACCACTGCTTTAGTGCTGGATGTGCCGACTTCCAAAGCGCCTCCTTGGGTAAAATAACCATAAAATGCAGGAACAGAGGTGATGATGAAAGCGAAAAACACCGTTTTAATCAAGGCATAGGTTACATAAAACACCTTGAATGCATATTGAATGCCGATTTCATATTCTGTGGTTGTAACCGAACCAGCAAACACACCGAAAATCCATCCACCAAAAATACCTAGAAACATGCTCAGCAAGACCAGAAAAGGATTGATGAGAAGTGCTGCAACAATCTTTGGAAGAACTAAATAGGATGCCGAATTAATTCCCATAATCTCCAGTGCATCAATTTGTTCGGTCACCCGCATGGTGCCAATCTCAGATGCGATATTAGAACCCACTTTTCCTGCTAGAATCAAACTGATGATAGTTGGACTAAACTCCAGAATAATAGAATCTCTAGTCGCCAGTCCCACAGCATAAATTGGAATAAAAGGGCTGTCGATGTTATAGGCGGTTTGAATCGTGATCACCGCCCCCATAAATAGGGAGATGATAGTGACGATGGTAAGCGAGTTAATGCCCAAAGACATCATTTCATGCACAAGCTGACGTCTGAACCACGACATGCGCTGCGGGCGGCTAAAAACCGTAAGGATGAAAATATAATAGGCGCCAAATTGAGCGAAAAATTTCTTCATTGGAATATCGCTTCAAACTTAAGGTATTTCAACATATCAAAGGACAATCCCCATGCAAACTATTCACGTAAGATTGTTATTAGTCGAAAATCAAAAATGCTTAGCCAAAACTATTCGGCTGAATTCTTCGTTTTGCTTTGTTCATAAAGCTGAATTTAGCCCAAAATCAACTACATTTACATCAAATTTCATGAGTTTCCAAAGCATTATACAAAAACTGATCCTGATCTTCATTTTGTCTTTTATGGGCTTTGGAACCCTTCATGCCACGCACAATCGTGCGGGTGAAATCACCTATCGTCACATTAGCGGATTTACTTTCGAAGCCACCATCACCACCTACACCAAGCAAGACAGTCCGGCTGACAGACCTGAGGTCATCATCAGTTGGGGCGATGGCACATTAGATACTATTCCAAGGATTAATGGAGGTGGTTTCGGTGAAGAAGTTGCGCCCAACATCAAAAAGAATGTGTATCGAGGCATACATACTTATCCCGGCCCATCAGTTTATACCATTTCGTTCGAAGATCCTAACCGAAATGGTGGCGTGGTGAACATTCCCAACTCCATCAATGTGCCTTTTTTTGTGAGCACTCAGCTCATTCTCAATCCATTTTTGGGGATCAACAATTCCGTGCAACTGCTCAACCCTCCCATTGACAATGCCTGTGCCGGGCAAGTGTTTATTCACAATGCCGGTGCATTCGACCCTGATGGAGACTCTCTTTCTTATCGACTGGTCGATTGCAGAGGAGAAGGGGGATTGCCCATACCGGGTTTTGGCATTCCGCAGGCCACCAACAGTTTTAGCATCAATCCCATAACCGGCGATTTGGTGTGGGACACACCCCCACTGAATGGCGTTGGAGAATATAATGTGGCATTTGCAATTGACGAATGGAGAAATGGGCAGTTAATTGGCTCTGTAGTGCGCGACATGCAGATTAATGTAATTCCCTGCACCAATCAGCAGCCACCCCAATTTTCTGAATTACAGAATATTTGCGTACTGGCGGGGGATCTGGTTCAATTTCCGGTAACGGCCATCAGCCCTAACAACAATGCTGTGGAACTTTCTGCCAATGGTGGCCCATTCTTTTTCGAGCCGCCTAATCAGGCCTTTTTTCCATTAAGCTCAGGTGTGAGTCCGCTCACGCGCAATTTTTCGTGGCAGACGGATTGCGCTCAGGTTCGCAGGCAGCCCTATCAGGTCTATTTCAAAGCACGCGATTTGCCCTTCAACACAGCGCAGGCTTTAGTGAATTTTCGCACTGTGCTCATCACGGTGATTGCTCCACCTTCGCAAATGCTCAATGCATCACCGCAAGGCAATAGCATCGATGTAAGCTGGACACCCAACCCATGTTCTCAAGCTATTGGTTATAAGCTCTACCGAAGAGTGGGCACATCATCTTTCATCCCTGACACCTGTCAAACCGGCTTACCTGCTTCAGCGGGCTACACGCAGATTGCCACAATCAACGGTATCAACAACACATCGTTTCTGGACAGTAACAATGGTCAGGGGCTTTGGCCTGGGGTGAAATATTGCTATCGCGTGGTGGCCTTCTTTGCCGATGGGGCGGAAAGCTATGTATCTGACGAAATTTGTGGTACACTGAGAAGGGATGTTCCCATCATCACCAATGTGAGCGTTGAAGAAACTGATGAGTTTTCAGGAAGAATTTTTATTGCCTGGTCGAAGCCCACGGAGTTAGATACACTGCAAGCCCCTGGACCGTATATCTATAAGATTTACCGAAATCAAGGTTTTGCAAACAACGATCCGCAGCTTCTTGATTCGCTTTTCAACTTAAATGATACCATTTATTCTGACCAAACACTGGGACTCAATACCCAAAACTTCCCCTTCAATTATCGAATTGAACTCATCAACAATACACCCGGCAATCGGTTTTTAATTGGATTCTCGCAATGGGCAGCTTCGGTGTTTGTGAATGCCGAAGGCTTGGATAACCGCATTCGAATAAGTTGGCAGGAACAAGTTCCCTGGAGCAATGAAAGTTATCGTGTGTTCAGATTTGATGAACAAATACAACAGTTTTCGCAGATAGGTGAAACAACTGAAGCTTTTTATGTGGATCAAGGTTTGGCCAATGGAGTAACTTATTGTTACAAAATAGAGTCCGTAGGCGACTACACCGAAGATGGTTTGGTGTCACCCATATTGAATTTCTCGCAGGAAGTCTGTGCCGAAGCTGTTGACAATGAGCCGCCTTGCCCTCCCGTGCTCAGCCTTAACAGCGATTGTATTGCGGGGGTTAATGACCTTTCATGGACTAAACCCAACGACTTTTGTGAAGAAGATGCCGTAAGTTATCGCATTTATTTTAAGCCCAATCTGGATGCAGAACTAAGTTTATTGGCAAGTATCAACAATTTGGCGGACACCTTTTTCGCTCACATACGCCCCAATTCGGTGGCCGGTTGCTATGCCGTAACAGCTATTGACTCGGTAGGCAACGAAAGCGAAAAGACGGTAATTTGCGTGGACAATTGTCCGGAATATGAACTGCCGAATGTGTTTACCCCTAATGGCGATGGATTTAATGACAGTTTTAGGCCATTTCCTTATCGCTATATCGAAAGCATCAACATACAGATTTTCAACCGATGGGGTCAACTGATGTTTGAAACCAACAATCCGGAAATTGGCTGGAATGGACAAGCTCCGGATGGAACGCTTTGCCCCGATGGTGTTTACTTCTACATTTGCGAGGTGAACGAAATCAGGCTCGAAGGCATTAAGAAAAGAGTATTGAAGGGTAATATTCAAATCATAGACAGCCGTTCAGGAAAAATAAATTAAAGTATGTTTACAGGAATAGTCGAATGTTTAGGCGTAGTAGAAAACACTGAAGTCCACGATGGGAATCTTGTTTTATCAGTTCGAAGCTCCATTAGCAAGGAGCTAAAAATAGATCAGAGCCTGGCACACAATGGTGTTTGTTTAACAGTAGTGGGCACTCAAGGAGACGTGCATCAGGTAGTCGCCATTGATGAAACCTTGAAAAAAACCAATCTTTCTCGATTGAAAAAAGGCGAAGAAGTGAATCTTGAGCGCGCAATGCTGGCTGGTGGTCGGCTTGATGGCCACATTGTTCAAGGGCATGTGGATTGCACGGCAACTTGTACAAAATCTATTGTAAAACAGGGAAGTTGGGAATTTCATTTTGCCTATGAACCAAGCGAAGACCGGCTTACGGTACCCAAAGGTTCAATTTGTGTAAATGGCGTGAGCCTTACAGTGGTTGATTCTCTTACAGGTTCGTTTTCCGTGG
Organism: Flavobacteriales bacterium; assembly: GCA_046294625.1. Lineage (GTDB taxonomy): Bacteria > Bacteroidota > Bacteroidia > M30B66 > M30B66 > JBKBKN01. The sequence goes on along the minus strand of JBKBKN010000008.1, from coordinate 8,885 downwards.
CGATAATACCCTATACTTATGAGCACACCACCTTTCATTTGATACAAGAAGGCACGGAAGTTAATCTCGAATTTGATATTTTGGGCAAGTATTTTCTGCGATACGGAAAAGCATATCTGGAATCATTTAATTTGCGCTAAATGAACAAAGAAGAAGCCCGGTGGATGGTGTTTTACACCCACTCCAGACATGAGAAAAAAGCCGATGCAGCCTTGATCGAAGCCGGTTACACTTCCTATCTTCCGCTAGTTGAAACCATCAAACAATGGAGCGATAGAAAGAAGAAGGTGAAAGAGCCGCTTTTCAGAAGCTATATTTTTGTCAAAACAAGCATCATGCAGGTCTCTAAGGTCAGCGAAACCTTTGGTATAGTTGGTCCGGTGCGCTTGGGCGATGAATATGCCATTGTCACCGAAAAAGAAATAGAAACCATTAAAGCTACAGCCAATTCGGGTTATGCAGTGGAGCTTTCAGATTACAGTTTTGAAGAAGGCGAAGATGTACAATTGGTCGGAGGACCTTTGAAAGGTATCAAGGGACGCTTTAGCACCAAAGCATCGGCAAGTTACATCTGCATTTTGATTGAAGGATTGAATCAGGGGATAAAGGTGAAGGTTCCAACACACTTGGTTAAGCCTCTAAAAAAAAGCCCTGCAGCATAGATGTGCAGGGCTTTTTTAACCTAACCTAAACCAAAATTATGGGAACACACCCAAAGTATTGTATGATGTGGCAATCTTTTTAATGGCTACCACGAACGCTGCTGTTCTTAAATCGGGTATTTCAGGATTATTCACCAATTCGTTTCTGATGGCATGATAGGCATTGATCATGGTTTCTTCCAGGCCGGAGTAAACCAAGTCTTGCTCATCGGCACCGCGCTCAATTAAGTTTCTCTGTACGTTAGTAGCCGTTTTTCCGGTCATTTCTTCCATCAGGCCTATCACATTGCGGTTCATGCCGTCTTCGTATCGCTTACCCAAGCGGCCAAAACGCACATGCGAAAGATTCTTAAGCCATTCGAAATAGGAAACAGTAACACCACCCGCATTCAAGAAAATATCAGGGATAACGATAACACCTTTTTTGTTGAGCACTTCTTCTGCTTCCGGTGTAACAGGTCCATTGGCTGCTTCAGCAATGATTTTGCATTTGATTCGATCTACATTGTCTTTGTTAACCTGATTTTCGAGTGCAGCTGGCACCAACACATCACATTCTAACTCCAGTGCGTCATATTTGTCTTTCAACGCAGTAGCACCAGAAAAATTGGTGATGCTACCAGTCTGGTTTCTGTGCTCCAGCAATGCTGGAATGTCAAGTCCATCAGGATTATAGATTGCACCATCCCATTCAGCAATGGCAATAATTTTTGCTCCCGCTTCGTAGAAAAATTTGGCGGAGTGGTAACCCACATTACCAAAACCCTGAATCACAATTCTTTTTCCTTGAATGCCTGTAGTCAGGCCCATTTTATCGCAATCTTCTTTGATAGATAAAGCTTCTCTCACACCATAGAACACGCCTAGGCCGGTGGCTTCTTTTCTACCTCTGATGCCGCCCTGGCTCACCGGTTTTCCGGTTACGCAAGCCAATGCATTAATATCGTTAGGATTAAAAGCTCCGTAAGTATCAACAATCCAAGCCATTTCGCGCTCGCCTGAACCATAGTCGGGTGCCGGCACATCAATGCCCGCGCCAATGAAGTTTTTCTTAATCAACTCAGCAGTGTAGCGGCGTGTGATACGCTCCATCTCTTCTGCAGACAACTTACGCGGGCTAACTTTGATTCCCCCTTTTGCGCCACCAAACGGCACATCCACAATCGCACATTTATAAGTCATCAAGGCAGCCAAGGCCATAACTTCATCTTGATTCACAGCCGTAGAAAAACGAATACCACCTTTAGTTGGAAGTTTGTGATGGCTGTGTTCCACACGATAGGCTTCAATCACTTGATAGTCGTTACCGATTTTCACCGGGAAACGCATGCGGTAAACACTGTTACAGTATTTAATTTGCTCTAAAATGCCCGGAGCAACATCAACAAATTTTGCTGCACGGTCGAAATACTTGAGAACGTCGCTAAAAAAGTCACCTTCTCGTTTTTCTGTAATATCTGCCATATTGGGATGCTTTATGATGATTTTTAATGTGGACAAACGTAGAATAATTTTTCTGAATCATCAAAGCCCTGCAGCCTATTTTTAAAGCATTTTAATAGATGTGTTAATGTGCTAAAAATCAGCCGTGTAGGTGATGGCAAAAGTTCTGGGTGCTTCAATCACTAAGGGGCGGATGGTATATTCTCTGTTCAAGAGGTTGTTTACCACCACGGCTACCCGATTGATTGTGTTCATCTGCACTGAAAACCTTAAATCGAACACATAATCACCTTTGTTATTGTCTTGACGATATTGCCTGATTCCGGTAGGCAAAGAAGGGATAGCATTGGGGTTGTCGAGGTCTTCGAAAATGCGGTCAATATTTTGCATAAAGCTGTTGTAGCGGAAACTCAAACCAAAACTAAGCGCCTTATAGCCCAATTCAATATCTGCCTTAACCAGATGTTGAAAGCGATACTTCAAAATATTGTTGGTGGTGTCGGAACTGGAGTTGTTATAGGTAACCGGTTTAAATAAGCTTGAGGTGGGTATGGCATAGACCAAATCGGGCTCCAATGCCACCGGCAAGGTATAAGTGTATCCTGCTAGGGTCATAATGCTCACATTGCCAATCTTGCCCTGTCCCATGATGCTGACTTCGGTGCCGGAAACTCTTGTGCGACCAACATTGAGCGAGCGAAAGCCAAGCCCAAAGAAAGGATCGGCAAAGGTGCCCCATTGACCGAAATTAAACTCAATATTATTGGTGAACTCCTGACGAAAATAAACTAAGTCGAGAAAACCTTTGAATTCGCCGATTTTGAATCCTTGCTTCACGCCCACTTCGGCATTCCAAGAAAATTCGGAGCGAAGCTCTTCGCTGGGATAAATGTTTAGCGGCCCTACTGCAGTGCGGATATACTTCTCAGCGATGGTCGGGAAGCGATAGCCTTGCCCGAATGAAGCACGAAGAAAGGTGTATTCTAGCAATTTGTAGTTCATTCCAGTGCGAAAAACAGGTTTACCTTCTCTGGAAATATCTGTACTATCGCCTTTGTTAAAAACCGGTGAGGTGATGGCAAATTGTTCATATCGAGCACCGACAGAGAAGTTTAGACGGTCAAAAAAGGTTTTGTCAAATTGCACATAAGCGGCTTGATTGCCTGAAGTACTTCTTCCTTCCAAATCCATCGACTGGTCGAGGTTGCCCTTGTAAAGATTTGACGAAGCATCAGTGTAGATGTTCACAATGCCTGCGGTGATCGTAGCTTTACTAAGCAGACCGGCATTTTCGTCGAAACTGTGCTGAAATTGATATTCTGTGTAGATAAGCGATGATCTGTTAGATTGATTGTTGTCATTGTCGTTATTCAAATAAAAATATCGAGTGCGTAAGCTGTGTTTACTGTTGCCATGGTAGTAATTAATGAACGGGTCAATATTATATACCGATTGCAGGGTTTGGGTGATGGCGCCGGGGAATGAACGATACAATCCTTCACCTGTATTAAGCCAAACCAGCGTGCCTGCAAAATTTGAACGCATGCCATTAATATTAACGCCATAATTCAGTCCGGAAACTTTTTTGCTTCTATAGCGCAGGTTGGCATTCAGTCGAGCGCGGTTTTCATATTGTCCCCTTTGTTCCGCAAGCGGATTAAAATTAGGCCCTGTGGTGTCAATCGGTGGCGGTCCGATGTAGCTGTTGTCGTTAAACACATTGCCTCCAATCACTAGGTCGAGTTGACCGATTCTTCGTGAGTGCATGAAGTTGATGCCATTGTAAAAGGGATTTCTCTTGCCCCAATAAATTGCTTCTTTGTTTTGCGGGTTCATGTAAATGCCGTTGAATACCTGAAACTTAGTTCTCGGTTCGGCTTTTGGATAGGCAGTGCGAATATTGATTACGCCGCTTGTGGCAGCCGAACCATAAAGCACCGAAGATGCACCTTTAATCACTTCGACCTGTTCCACATTTTCCACCGGAAGAAAACCCCAGCTTGGACGGCCTGCATCGCCCGAAAGCAAAGGCAAATCATCCACCATGATAAGCACACGGCTGCCGGCTCCAAAACTAAAACCACTTCCACTTCGAATTTGGGGCTCATTATCCACAATTTGCACACCCGGTACTTGCATCAACGCTTCATCCATGGCGGTGGTATTTTTGTTTTCGATAATATTAGGCTTGAGCACTTCTAAGCTCACGGTAATGCGCTCTACTTCCTGTTCGAATTTCGATGCTGAGGTTACAAAAGTCTTTAGCTCTTGCATTTTACTTTCGAGATTGATGTTTATCGTAGTTGTTTCTCCTGCTTTGATATTCACATTCAGCTCTTTGTCGGCATAACCAACAGATTTGGCAACAATTATATGGGCACCTGATGGTAAACTGAATTGATAATCACCATTTACATCGGAACCCGCACCTTTTGAAGGGTCGCTTTTCAGGATCACCGAAGCACCGATTAGCGTTTCACCTGTTTTGGCGTCTTTTACTTTTCCGCTAAGCGTTCCATTTTGTGCAGCTGCCGCAATAGCCCATAAACACAACAACAGGCTAAAATGAATGGGTAAAGATTTGGTCATACACATCGATATTTTCACGCAAGGTACAAAGCAAAGTTGAAATGCAAAATTTTGTTAAGGCAGGTAAGATAAATTGTACGCTCGTGTTTTAGGCTTTTTCGCGACTTTTGTTGTAGTAAAACTTTACCTTACCGCTAAGTTCGCAAATCGCGCAAAGGCTTTTTCCTTCAAAAAATTGCAATAACTCAATACTCACAAAATACTCCAATATCGAAGGGGTGAAATTATTATAGCCAAACGATGCGATTACCAATCAAAACCCCGGAGGGGTGGCATCATCAAGCATTTATCAACAAATCTCCATTTCATTCTGAAGTCAAACTAACAGTCAATTTCGTCAGGCGATCAGCTTGATTAATGTTCTATGTTCTCTGTTCTTAACTTGGTGTTCTTTGTGGTTAAACTTTATCGAACCGCAAATCGTATTTTGCCAGTAGATAATAGCATCAAGCCAAAAGGCAATCGCCAATTTTCATCAACTCCCCTTATTAAATTTCTCGACGAGTCCGCGTGTTTTGATTTTTTCGATCACACGCTTGGTAGATGTGGTAAAGTCGCCATTCATCATCCAGTCATAATAACTGGGCTCCACTTTGAAAACGTCTTCGACACGTTTGCCTTTGTGTTTGCCGAAATTGAAAATTTCTTTTCCATCTTTATCAAAGGCAATACGACCTGCTAAATCGGCCCAGTCGGAATTAGTGGTGAAATCGGATAAGGCCTGAATATCGTTTTGCACCGGCTTTGAAACCTTGCCGCTTTTGTCTTTGTATTCTGCGTTCTTATACTTTTCTACCTGAGCGAGTAGTACTTCGTAGGTAGCGATTACATCTGCTTCGGCTCCATGCGCTCCGACATGATCTTTGCCACAATAAAACTTGTAGGCAGCAGACAAGGTGCGTTGCTCCATTTGATGAAAAATGTTTTGGACATCGACCAAACGACGGTTTTCCATCGAAAAATCAATTCCCGCACGAGCAAATTCTTCGATCAGCATCGGAACATCATATTTGTTAGAATTATATCCTGCCAAATCTGCATTGCCTATAAAGTCCAATAGTGCGCGGGAAATTGCTTTGAAAGTAGGGGCATCTTTCACGTCCTCATCATAGATTCCATGTACTAAAGAAGCTTCTAATGGGATTGGAATGGTAGGATTAATGCGTTTGGTGCGCATTTCCTGTGTTTGATCAGGATTGATTTTCAAAGCGCAAATCTCTACTATACGGTCGGTGGACACGTTAGTGCCGGTGGCCTCAAGATCGAAGAAGATAATTGGCTTTTTCAGGTTGAGCGTGATACTCATAAGGCACGATTGATGTCAAAAGATTCGAGATAATCAGCCACCCTGCGTAGAAAACTACCGCCAAGTGATCCGTCCACCACGCGGTGATCGTAGGACAAAGAGCAGAACATCATGTGGCGAATCGCAATCACATCTCCTTGTGGGGTTTCGAGTACAGCAGGTTTTTTCTTAATCACCCCAACTGCCATGATAGCCACTTGAGGTTGGTTGATGATGGGTGTGCCCATCACATTACCAAAAGAACCTACATTGGTGATGGTGAATGTGCCTCCCTGGATTTCATCCGGTGAGAGCTTATTATTGCGTGCACGTGCGGCGAGATCATTCACTTTTTTGGTTAAGCCAACAAGGTTCATTTGATCAGCATCTTTAATCACAGGCACAATCAGATTTCCCGAAGGTAGGGCAGTAGCCATTCCAATGTTAATGTTTTTGCGTTTGATGATATTGGTTCCGCTCACCGAAATATTAATCATTGGGAAATCACGAATGGCTTTTGCCACAGCTTCCATAATGATGGGGGTGAAGGTGATTTTTTCTCCTTCTTTCTTTTCGAAGGCCGATTTCACTTTCTCTCTCCAAAGCACCATATTGGTTACATCGGCTTCAACAAACGAAGTCACATGCGGTGACACTTGTTTCGACATCACCATATGGTCTGCAATGAGCTTGCGCATGCGGTCCATTTCGATGATTTCGTCCCCGCCTGAAACAGATACTGCCGGAGCTTGCATTTTAGGAGCTGCACTTGGGCTTGGTGCAGGTGTTGGCTGCACTGCAGGTTTTTGTTCGCCTTTACCATTTCTGTTGGGCAAATAGGCCATCAGGTCTTCCTTGGTCAGGCGTCCGTCCTTACCTGTTCCCGGAATACTTTCCAGTTCTTCGAAAGAAATATTTTCTTGCTTGGCAATGCTTTTCACCAGCGGAGAATAAAAACGTCCTCCGGGCTGATTCACAATTTCTGCACCTGCGCTCATCAGCGCTTCGGCTTCTTGCGCAGGGCTTTTCACTTCAGCTTCTGCCTTCACCGCACCCGCAGCCGGACTTGCAATCACTACTGGCGCTTCGCCCGAGGTATTGATTTTAGCAATCACATGGTTCACCTGTATGGTTTGGCCTTCTTCAAAAAGAATTTCTGTGAGCACACCGGCTACTGGCGATGGAATTTCTGAATCTACCTTATCGGTGGCAATTTCCAGAACCGGTTCATCTTCTTCTATTTGATCTCCTGGTTTTTTTAACCATTTAATGATAGTGGCTTCTGCCACGCTTTCTCCCATTTTGGGCATGATAAGTTCGAATACGGCCATGCTTTTCTGATGATTTTGCGGCAAAATTAAGCGATTTGACGGAATTTTGTTTACTGCAGGTTCAATTTGACCACATGAACATTTTAATACTTAAATTTGTCACATTAAAAAAACATGTTTATGAAGAATATATTAATGAAATCACAAGTAGCCATAGTCTGTTTAGTTATCATGATTATTGCAACATCATGCAGCAATACAGCTAAAAATGATGCTGCAAGCAATGAACCGGATGTTAAAACAGTGGTTATGGAAATTGAAGGAATGACCTGCGAAGTGGGTTGCAAAAATGCTATAGAGAAGAAAGTTGCCAAAATGGAAGGTATTCAATCCATTCAGATAGACTTCGAAAATGCTACCGCTGAGGTGGCTTATGACGAAAGAGTTACCAATCCCGAAGAGGTAATTGAAACCATAGAATCCATCGGTGGAGGCTTATATACTGCTAAAGTGGTATTGGCTCAAAAAGATTAAGCTCAGCAGTGCTCAACAGAACTAAACTTATCATGCCCAAAGCCATGATGTAGGGAAAATCAACTCACAAAAAATTTAAAGAATGCGAATCAATAAAGCGGCGATAAGCCGCTTTATTTGTACTTTTAGTTGGCAAAAGAGTGGGATAATTTTGAAGAAGCGATTGATTGTTCAACTAAAAACTAAAATTCATGAAGACCATTTTGCAAATTATTGGACTGCTGCTATTCGGGATAAGTATCGGCCATGCCGCTAACGGAGAACTTCGTGGGCAGGTGAAAGATTCACTTTCAAACGAACCGCTTGAAATGGTTTCCGTAACGCTACAATCCGGAGTGGCACAATTCCAAGCATTTACCGATGATAAAGGGGAATATATTATCAAACGCGTTCCTCCCGGAAAATACGAAGCGATTTTTCAACGCACCGGTTATCACACCCAAATTGTGAAAAATGTCGTGATCAACAACGAGCAAATTTCTTACATCAACATCAGTATTGTGCCGAGCACGCTTAAAGAAGTGTTGATACGTCCAAAATACTACGAGCAATTTCGAAATCCAATTGGGCCGCACACCCCCAGCACCCTGGTGACCATAGAAGCCAAAGAAATCATGACTACAGCCATGGAGCGTGGGCCTATTGAAGCCATAGCCACATTTGTGCCTCGTGTGGTGCAAACAAGGCCGGGAGGGCCGCTTAATTTTAGTGGAAGTCGAGGCGATGCCTCCCTTTATATGATCGATGGGGTGAAGGTGATAGGTGAAGCCTTTGTTCCGCAAATGGGCATACAAGAAGTAGTTGTTATTACCGGGGGCATACCGGCCGAGTTTGGCGATACTACATCAGGCGTGGTTTATATCACCACCAAGAGTTTTCAATAAGCAGTAGCTTTTATTCTAAGGTTGAAAGCTGTCGGGTGAGATTGATCACGTTTTGCCAACGGAATCGTATCAACAGGATAAATCTAATGCAATGCTTTGCCTTTGGTTTTTTTCATCGCTGCTTTAACCCAAATTAATCAATAGGAGGTGAAGAATGTGCCGAACTATTTGATTTAGTTGGGGTAACCCCGATCTAGTGATTGTTTCAATTCCAATC
>JBKBKN010000007.1:0-146155 GCA_046294625.1 Flavobacteriales bacterium | reverse complement strand
CTTCAACTGGTCTGGCAATAATTTAGATGATGCACAATTGAATCGTTTTGGTGCTACTCCTCCTGCATTAGGCTCAGGCGACCGTGCGCAAAATAATATCAATTGGCAGGACGCTATTGCCTTTGCAGATTGGGCCGGCTTGCGCCCTATGAGCGAGTTTGAGTATGAAAAAATATGCCGTGGTCATGATGTAACTTATGGACCTATCTATCCTATCAGAAATGAATTTGCCTGGGGCAATACATCCATTAATAATATACCAGCTAATGGATTAGTAGCAGCTGCGGATAACAGCATCAGTGAAGGACTCACCACGCCAGCTACCAATCAAGCCAATTGCCATTCAAGTAATGTAAATTTAAATTCTTCAGCAGTTAGTGGTAACCAACAAGGTCCTGTGCGCTGTGGCATATTTGCAGCAAAGAATTTTACGACGGAGCAGCGTCGGCAGGCAGGTGCTTCCTTTTATGGAGTAATGGAAATGACCGGAAATGTGCGAGAGTTTGTCATCCTCAGCGGCCATCAAAGATCATCATGCTATGGTAACCAAGCTTATGGCTCTCGATTTCAGCATGATATTCATGGTGATGGAAATATTCCTAATGGAATTTGTGATATTACAACATGGTTCAATAATGGCAATCCTAGTTCGAGTTTTCAAACTACAGTCGTTGGACATCGAGGTGGAGCATTTTCAGGTGCCTGGGCTGTTTCTGTACGAAATGGATACCTAACAAGCAACTGCACATCATTGCCATTTAGCGAAGGTGCGGTTGAAAATGTTGCCAATACACGTGCAAATGTTAATGGCTTCCGAGCTGTTCGTTCGGTGTTTAACTAATCCTGCATCCGGCAATGAAAAGGCTATCGCTGCGCCTGGCCGGTTATTTAATCGGTTTATGCCTCTTGCTTGGGGTTAAGCAATCGGCTGCGCAAATCACGCCCCAGTTCAATACGCCCGTGCAGGTGAGTATTGAAATGGTGTATCTAAACTGGCCTCCTTTTTCCGGAGCGCAACAGTATCAAATATATTGGAGTTCTTCTCCGGGAGTAGATTTAACTTCTACGATGATACCCATAGGTAGCGCCAGCACCTTGGGCTACAACCATGTAGGCCTCACCAGCGGTGCCACCTATTATTACCGAATCCGTGCCTTGGATGCGTTTTCGAACTGGACGCTGCTATCTAACGAAGTGGCAGTTACCGTGCCAATAACTCCTACGGAATGGTATGGTGGTGGAGTAGGCGATGGACACAGCAGTACATTTTTGTGCAACAGTTTGCTCAATGGCACCCCGGCTATCCCTACTTTCGACAATGTGTTGGTGTACCGCAGCGCAGAGCATAACCGCATTGCCTGGCTGCAATATCCCGGAGCAACGAGCTATTTGGTGGAAGTGAGCAATACCGCAGCGGGGCCATGGAGTACTTTGGCCAATACGGCCAACTTGTTCTTTGAGCATACCAACCTCATCGGTAACACCGCTTTTTATTACCGGGTAACCCCGTTAGGCGCATCGGGTTGTGCTGTCAATCCCAGCGCCGAAGTAGAAGCTATTGTTATTCCCAATAACAATAGTCACTCTGGCGGTGCGGCCGATGGGCATGCCAATTTGCTCATATGTTCTTCATTGCTCGATGGCACGCCGGCGCCACCTCCCACACCCGACTTCGTGGTGTATGAAGGCATACAGGAGTTGTTTATTTTCTGGTCGCCGGTAGCAGGGGCAGCCAGCTACAATTTGGAATTTTCTACCACTTCAGCCACCGGTCCTTGGGCGCCTTTGGCTACCAATTTTGTGGGCACCAATTTTACCCATACCAGTTTGGTGGCCGGTCAAACTTATTTTTATCGCTTGCGAGCCAATCCGACCAGCGGTTGCCCCTTCGCCTGGAGCAATACTTTTAGCGGTGTTCCCAGGCCTTTAATTGAAGCTACGGGAGTGGCAGTAGGCGGAGGTGTAGGAGATGGTCACGCTGCCTTACGCACTTGCCCCATGTTTCTTGATGGCACTTTCAACTCGCCCAATTCGCAGGCCATATCGGTTTACATGAGTACTGAGCAAAACTACATCGCCTGGCCGCAACAAAGTGGGGCAGTTGATTACACTGTTGAGTTTGCTACCAGCGCCGGCGGCCCTTGGAGTTTATTAATCACTACTGCTGCTTTGGCCGCTACACACACACCTCCTGCCATGGTTGTCGGAACCCAATATTTTTACCGCGTTACGGCTAATCTTACCACAGGGTGTCCGTTAAACCCATCTGTGCCAGTTGCCATGTTTGGCTTGCCTACCTATAATAATTTGAACTGTGGAGGAGGTATTGCCGACGGTCACGCCGCCTTGCGCACCTGTCCGATGTTTTTAGACGGTGTGTTTGATTCGCCGCTTTCGCAGCCCATATCGGTGTATAGCTCCATGGAGCAAAACCTAATTGCCTGGCCGCAGCAAACCGGAGCGATAGATTACACGGTAGAGTTTGCTACAGCTGCTGCAGGACCTTGGAATATCTTGAGCAATACCACAGCTTTGAGTTTTGTTCACCAGCCGGCATCGCTGGTGGTTGGCACTACCTACTTCTATAGAGTAAGAGCCAACTTAACTGGTGGCTGTCCGCTCAATCCATCTTTGGCTGTGACAGGTGTTGGCGTGCCGCAATATAGCTGGTATGGTGGTGGAGAAGCAGATGGTCATGCTCGGGCAACCACTTGTCCGATTTTGCTAAGCGGATTGCCCGATGCTGCTCAAAGTCCTGTGCCAACTGCCTACCCATCGCAGGATTTTGTTTACGTAAGTTGGCCACAAGTGCCGGGAGCTTTTTCCTATCTCTTGGAAGTTTCTACCGATGGCGGATTGACTTGGAATACTCTGGCCAACTCCACTGTCTTATTTTTTCAGCACAATGTTGTGGGAGGCACAGACTACACTTATCGCTTAACGGCCTTGCTGAACACGGGCTGTCCGCTGCTTCCATCCAATGCCTTTACGGCTACACCTGCTCCCAGCTACAATTTTTACTTTGGCGGAATAGCCGATGGACATGCCAATGCGCGCTCCTGCACATTTGTAACGCTCGACCAGAGCACGGTTTACATTCTCGGTGCCACCACGTTCTGCTTTGGCGATTCAGTAAAGCTAAAGGCATCGCAAGCCGTACTTTACACATGGTATAAAGATGGTGTGCCTATTCCTGGCGGAACTTTAGATTCGCTGGTGGTGACGCAGAGTGGTATCTACACTGTAGAAACGTTTAATATCTTCTCCTGTTCGGCGGCTTCGCTCGAAATTGACGTAACCGTTCATCCCCTACCTCCCGACCCACCGCTGCCTATTGCTGATCCTGCCGGATTATCGTGTGGCCCGGTAGAATTGGTAGCAGTGGGTAATCCGTCCCCTAATCAATATTATTGGCAAGGGACCAATCCGAATGGGTTTGATACCAATTATCCAGGCAATGTTCCCTTTATTGCCAACACATCAGGCACATATTATCTTCGCACAATTTCATCTGAAAATTGCTGGAGTGACGGTTTGAGTGAGGTAACTGTTTCCATCATGCCTGTTCCGACACTGATTAGCCCCAATACACAAACCACATACTGTGAAATTGGCTCAGTCAATGCCTGGAACTATTTAGTAGATGTGAATGGAAAAGCCATTGCAGCAATTCAAAACAATGCAAATGCCTTACAAGGAGTAGATGCTACTGTATTTGTAACACAACAGCTTAACAATCGATTCGATGGCAATAACGAGTTCTTAGGCCGACATTATTTGATTAATACAGCTGTACAGCCTGTTAATCCTGTACGTGTGCGGCTGTATTTTTCGCAAGATGAATTGGATAATCTGATTACCCAAAGTAGTTTGAGCCCGTCACCATTTGATGATATTGTTGCCATAGGAGATTTGATAATTACAAAATATCAAGGACCTACCGAAGATGGAATATACGACATGAGTGATGCAACAGACATTAGCGTAATTATCCCTGATTTATTTGGTGCCGATTTGAATGGTTTATTTGTGGAGTTTTCGACGGGTAGTTTCTCAGAATTTTGGATTCATGGAAACAATATCGTTCCACTTCCTGTGGAGTTGCTTTATTTTAACGGAAAATGTGCTCAGGCGAATATTACTTTTGAATGGGCCACGGCCAGTGAAACCAATAGTCATTATTTTCAATTAGAAGGGTCAGAAGAATTGGTAGTATGGCATACTTTAGGCGTTTTGATGGCTGCCGGAAATAGCAATCATGTAATCAATTACTCTCACATCTGGCCTGCAAGCAATAATCAGTTGAAATATTTTAGATTAAAGCAAGTTGACTTGAATGGTGATGTAGCATTCTCAGATGTCATTGTTAAAGATTGTTTGCATAACCATGCTTACTCATTTGATTTGCTCTATGCATCATCTCATGGATACAACACAGTGGATATAGCTGTTCAAAATAATTCGAGAGAGCCTGCCATTTTAGAAATCTTCGATGCATCGGGTCGATTGATTTATCAGGCAAGTATTATGCTTCAAGATGGAACAAGCTCCTACGCGGTAGCGCTCCATGAGCACTCCCGTGGACTTTATTTAGTAAGAGTTAAAAAGTACAACGATCAGCGCAGCTTGAAATTCTTCCGATGATAACTTAACCTTCATCTTTCTTTAAAAAAGCCGAGTAAATTTCACGCTCGGCTTTTTTATTTCAATAATCAGCCTGATCTTCGTTGCCCAGGTTATTTAAGCACACATGAAATGATTACAAAGTCAAGCGCGACCCATCCGAGATTGTATATTAGAGTATTGCATCTGTCTGAAGAAATAAAATAATATACTCATGAAAATAATCACCTATAATGTTAATGGACTCCGTTCAGCGCTTTCTAAAAATTGGTTGGATTGGCTCAAAGCAGTAAATCCCGATGTAGTATGTTTACAAGAAATCAAATCAACAGCCGATCAGTTGGAGTTGAGTTTATTTCACGACTTGGGATATGAAACCTACCTTTTTCCGGCGCAAAAAAAAGGCTACAGTGGAGTTGCATTGTTCAGTAAAACAAAGCCTAATCATGTGGAAATTGGAATAGGCATGGATGTATATGATTCAGAAGGTCGAATATTGAGAGCAGATTTTGGTGATGTTTCTGTGATGAGTGCTTATTTTCCATCCGGCTCCAGTGGCGAAGAACGCCAGGGTTTTAAGTTTAAGTTTTTGGATGATTTTCAAGGATATGTGAATGATTTGAAGCGCGAAAAATCGTCGTTGATTATCTGTGGGGATTACAACATATGTCATCGTCCGATTGATATTCATAATCCGGTAAGCAATGCAAAGAGCAGCGGTTTCCTTCCAGAAGAACGGGCATGGATGGAGTCTTTTTTTCAGAGTGGTTTTGTGGACACTTTTAGGCACTTTAATCCCGACCCGCATCACTACACTTGGTGGAGCTATCGTGCCAACGCAAGGGCTAAAAATCTGGGATGGCGGATTGATTATATTGCTGCAAGCGAAAATTTGAAAGAAAACATCAAACGATCAATAATTCTGCCCGATGCTAAGCACTCCGACCACTGTCCGGTGTTGACGGAGTTTGCCTTTTCTTAGTATTTATTTCTTTGCTTGTTCCGTAAAGAATTCGAAGATAAAACGATCTTTTTTGATCTTTGATGGATCTTTGCCATCGGTACAAAGTTTTTCGATAAGATTACCATACTCATCATAGGCGAAGGTGATGGTTTCCTTTAAATCACCATTAGCAGTAAATGATTGTTCTTTTACCAACTCCCCAAAGGTGTTATACTCTTGTATAAGCTTTCCTTTGAATTCGAGTTTTCTCTCGGGGCAATCGCACATTTCGTAAAATTGGTATTCGAGTCCATTAGCACGGTATTCGATCTCCACCCTTGCTATTTCCCTTTGTTCTTCGTCATAGCCATAGCGTTTAATTACACGGTAGCTATTGTCAACCTGATATTTGTAATAAATCCAAGATAACATTTTGCGGCGTTCCTTATTGGAATAAACCGTGGTTTGAATAATTCGGTCGTATTCATCATATTCGTTGATGGTTAATGGTGCGTTGTGTGGAACCCTATTGCCACTTTTATCAACATTATATACTAATATCTGAACGGGTTTGCCGGACTTGTTAAAAGTGTTTTCATACACCTTTTTTTCTTGAATATTGCCCGATGCATCTGAAATGGCTTCTTCGGAAATCGCACCATCTGCATTGTAGGTGAAAACGATTTTTGATTTTAAGCTATCACCTTTGTCGTTAAATATTTCTGTTCTTTCTATAAGACCTTTAGCAGAGTAGGTAGAGACTATTCGGTCTCCGCCACCGAGAATTTTTTCGGTTTTTTGCTGAACGATACCTTCTGGGGTATAAATATAACGGATGTCTCTAATCTTATTACCATCGTCAGCAAAGAGGCCGCTAGACTTGATACCACCTTTGGCATCAAACAAATCTTGTTGCTTTAAGTACTCTCTTCCGGTATTTTCACTAATCTCAAAAAAATATTTCGATTTAATTTTGGGCATAGGCTTTCGCTCTTCTTTTTTGAACAGCTTGCCCATTTGGTCTAAAATGGCTTCCTGAGCCGATATTTTTAGGCCGGAAAAAGCCATTAAAACGGTGATAATCAGGGTGTAGAATCTTTTCATAAGCAATTTTTTAAGCTTTGGCTTACTAAAGCTTTATACGCCAAATAATTAACAAAGTTATTAACAATTATTTCACAATCACAAGTAAAACTTACATCAGGGTTCTATTCGCGGACTTCATACTGCGCAGTAACCCAATGAAATGCTGTGATTTGGAAATTAACTTATCTTTGTAGTGCTATCAATCTGCTGAAAATATGCAGGTGGCAGAAACTGTTTCAAACAATCCAATTTAAAGAATGATTAAAGATATTCATAGGCCAGAAGTTGAAGATGTTTTCGTGGCGGTGGTGAAGGAGTTAAACGAATTAGATGAGTCGGTTTGGAATGTATATTTAGTGAATCAGAAGAGCGTTTCCATTGAAGGAGTATTGGTGAGTTCAAAGGGATATGGCGAAATAAATGGAGCAGAAGTTAAAACATCAATGCTGAGGCATTTTCTGGATGTGTTGCCTCCGAAATCTTTTGCACGGATCGAACCCATCATGGAGAATGTTTTTGGTTTGTTCAATGAATACTGGCTTTCGTTCTATGTGGACAAAGTGATTTACGACAAAAAATTCATCTTCGCTCCTGAAACAATTATTGAGTCACATTTGATTAACATACCTTTAGTTGAGAAAAAGGGGGTGATGATTAGATAATTCACAAATGCTAAACGAAATCAAGGTAAGTCAGATTTTATTTCTTGATGTGGAGACTGTTCCACAGTATCAGAATTATGCACAATTGCCTGATGAAATGAAGCATTTTTGGGAGCGAAAGGCAAAGTTTCTAGCCCGTAATGATGAGCGCCCTGAAGAGCTTTATTCACGTGCGGGTATTTATGCAGAGTTTGGAAAAATTATATGCATTTCTACCGGATTTTTCTATGTACAAAACGGTAAGCGAGCGTTCAAAATTAAATCCTTTTATGGCGACAACGAGCATCAGCTTTTACTTGATTTTGCTCAACTGTTGAGCAGCAGCGCATTGAAGAACAAGCTACTCTGTGCGCATAACGGAAAAGAATTTGATTTTCCGTATCTTGGTCGGAGAATGCTTATACATGGCATTATGCTTCCGGATCCATTGCAAATTGCAGGGAAAAAGCCTTGGGAGGTGAAGCACCTTGACACACTCGAGCTCTGGAAGTTTGGAGATTTTAAGCACTACACATCACTTGACCTGCTGGCTTATCTTTTTAAAATACCAAGTCCGAAATCAGATCTTGACGGAAGCATGATTTATCAGACCTATTGGGAAGAAAATGACTTGGAAAGAATCAGAAAATATTGCGAAAAAGATGTGATTACTCTGGCGCAACTCATGTTGCGTTACAAAGGACTTCCACTGGTTGAAGAAAAGGCCATAACATATCTCAACGAATGATCAGTGAAGCAGAAGGGCATCGTGCTCGTATGATTTAATTTTTCGATTTAAACCATAGCGTTCCACATTATTACATAATTTTAGCCGATTATATGCTTGTATTTATGCGTATTGCACGAACAATATTCTTGCTGCTGTTGATTTCATCATGTAGCAATGGGCTTGAGCCCTACGGAGCAACCTTTTCAGGGCTAATGAAGAACGAAAATGGTTTATTCAGAGGACTCCAGCCCGGCGATACCCGCGACTTTGTTCGCCGCTCGGAAAGTTTCGACCCCTTTATCAACGAACCTAAACAATTGTCGTATGAAATTCCGCTAGCTGATGACGGATTTATGGTAGTGAATTATGGGTTTGAAAACGACACGCTTTATGAAATCAGCATGGAGCTGTATGTGGAAAAGATAGAAACGGCGACGAAGATTATTCGGAACTTTATCAAGTATTATGATAAGAAATTTGGATCACATGAAGTAGAGGGAGGGTTCTGTGTTTGGAAAACAGAACATCCGGTTCGCAAAACAATGATGACCATTGAAATGTCTGAAGAAAGTGAATTTGAAACGATGGGAAACTGGTCATTTATTATTTATGACTATTCCCTTGCCTTATTAAAATAGCATCAAAGCATGTCGGTACTTCTGGATATAGATCAATTAAAAGTTTCTTTCAAAAATGACTCAGGTTGGCAGGAAGCAGTAAAAGGCATTTCTTTTAATCTGCATAGAGGAGAAACTTTAGGAATAGTTGGAGAGTCCGGATCAGGGAAGTCGGTAACATCCTTAGCGATCATGCGTCTGCTTTCTTCGGCGCAATCACGTATTGAAGCCGAAAAACTGAAATACACCCACAAGGATTTAGACGTTGAAATACTAAAGCTAAAAGAACAGGATGTTAGAAAAATCAGAGGGAAAGAGATTTCGATGATTTTTCAAGAACCGATGACATCGCTCAACCCGGTGTTAACTTGTGGTGAGCAGGTGGCAGAATCACTTCGGCTTCATCTTGGAATGAATCAAAGAGAAGCCAAAAACAGAACCATCGAGCTCTTTACGGAAGTGCAACTCCCAAGGGTGGAAGAGATGTACAGGGCTTATCCTCATCAACTGTCGGGTGGGCAAAAGCAACGTGTGATGATTGCCATGGCCATTGCTTGCAATCCATCGATACTCATCGCCGATGAGCCCACAACCGCCCTGGATGTGACCGTGCAAAAGAATATTCTTGAGCTCATTAAAAAGATACAAAGCATTCATGGAATGGGTGTTATCTTTATCACTCATGATCTTGGAGTGGTGGCAGAGATTGCTGATCGGGTGCTGGTGATGCATATGGGTGTGATTGTGGAGCAAGGCACAGTCAGTGAAATATTTCACAAACCTCAGCATCCATACACGAAAGGTTTATTAGCTTGTAGACCCCCTTTGGATGTGCGTCTGAAGCGTCTTCCGGTGGTCGCTGATTTTATGGAAGTGCAGGCCGATGGACGCATTATTGAAAAGGCTTCAATGATCAGTTTGAAAGAAAATATAGTGGACGAAGCTGAACGTAAAAAGCAACACCAAAAGCTGTATGCCGGACCCCCGATTTTAAAGGTGGAAAATCTTTGCACCTGGTTTGAAAAGAACCAAGGTTTGTTTTCTTTCAAGAAGGAATATATGAAAGCGGTGGATGACGTCAGCTTCGATGTTTTTGAAGGAGAAACACTGGGACTTGTTGGAGAGTCCGGGTGCGGAAAGACGACCCTAGGACGAACTATTTTAAAGCTTATAGAACCCCATTCCGGGAAAATATTTTTTCAAGGGAAAGACATTACGCATTTTTCTCCGGGGCAAATGCGCCCGATTAGAAAAGATATACAACTGATTTTTCAAGATCCGTATTCATCGCTCAACCCACGCATGATGGTTGGTGAAGCAATTATGGAACCTCTTCGGGTACATGGTATTGGGAAAAAGGACTCTGACAGAAAAGACCTTGTGATGAATTTGTTGGAAAAAGTAAGTTTACTACCAGAGCATTTCTATCGCTATCCACATGAATTCTCCGGCGGACAAAGGCAAAGAGTTTGTATTGCACGCGCATTGGCTTTAAATCCTAAGTTTATCGTCTGCGACGAAACAGTATCGGCACTTGATGTATCGGTGCAGGCACAGGTGCTTAATTTGTTAAACGAACTGAAGCGAGAATTTGGTTTCACCTACATTTTTATATCCCATGATCTTTCGGTAGTGAAATTTATGGCTGATCGTATGATGGTAATGAACAAAGGAAAAATCGAAGAACTTGGCGATGCGGATGAAATTTATAACCATCCTCAATCTGCCTACACGCAAAAGCTGATCGCAGCAATTCCAAAGAGTGAAATAGGAAAGGAGTTTATTCCATGATTATAAAAACTGCCGAATTTCTGGTGAGCAACTCCGATCCGAAAAGATGTCCCAAGCCGGATAAGCCGGAGTATGCCTTTATCGGTCGATCTAATGTGGGTAAGTCGTCGCTGATCAATAAATTAGTGAATCGAAAAGGTCTTGCCAAGACATCGGGAAGGCCGGGAAAAACCCAACTGATCAATCATTTTTTAGTGAATGAAGAGTGGTATCTCGTTGATTTGCCAGGATATGGTTATGCAAAAGTTTCTAAGTCGCAAAGGAGTGATTTTTCCAAACTGATTACCAACTACATCGCTACCCGTACCAATCTTATTAATCTTTTTGTTTTGATTGATGTTCGTTTGCCCTTGCAAAGCAACGATTTAAACTTTATCAACTGGTTGGGAGAGAATGGAGTGCCGTTTGTATTGGTGTTTACCAAGTCTGATAAACTTGGCTCAAGCACCTTGCAGCAAAATATTGCTGCATTTAAAAGAGACCTTTTGAAATATTGGGAATCGATGCCTTCGTATTACATTTCATCGGCAGAGTCCGGCCTTGGTAGAGATGAAATACTTGCATTTATTGAAGACAATAACCGGGATTTTAAATCCCAATTTGTTGCACAGCCATTGTAAGTCGGCTCACACAGGTTTTTTTGCCAAGCTCATTGAAGATTTCGATTGACCAAACTTGAGTTTTTCGTCCAATGTGAATAGGAGACGCTATGCCTTCCACATATCCATTGCTCACCGATCTGAGATGATTGGCATTGATTTCAAGCCCGACACAATAAAATTTGTTAGGATCGATTGCCAGATTAGCTGCAATACTTCCAAGTGTTTCGGCCAGCACGACTGATGCGCCACCATGCAAAATACCCAAGCTCTGCTTGGTGCGATCATCAACCGGCATTTTTCCTTTTAGATAATTGGGGCCAATCTCTGTTAGTTCAATCCCCAAATGTTCTACCAAGGTGCCATCACGTAGATGTTGCAACTCTTGAATTGAAAATTGACTATGCCAGATAGTAGAAGACATTCGATGGCGAAAATATGAAGTAGTTTGATGTCAACAATTACTTTTTTGTTAAAAAAGACAGTGTAATCCGCTTATTTTTTTCTCGCTATGACACAAAGATCTTCATGCGGACGATTGTGGGTGAAGGGGATGTCTGCAATCTTGTCAAAAACAGATACTTTGCGAATATCTTTGAATAGTCCACTTTGCTCAAGATTGTAAATCAAACCTTCTTCGTCGTAGCACCACAAATGGGATTGGTACAACACGCTGTGTGTAAAAATAGAAAAGTAATAGGATTGCGGAGCCCCTTTGGGAATGCGTGTGTGTGCCCAATCAGCAAAAACCCAAGACATATCCATGCACTTTCTTCTGTATCGATTGATATGCACTTTTAGATCAGGCACAGTAATGAGCAAATAAGCTCCATCATTCATGAGTCTGTGGCAGTTTTTTAGCACTGTGAGCGAATCTTCCGGTGTAAAATGCTCAAACACATGCTGCATGCGAATGAAATCGAATTTGCCCATAGATTCAAGTTCTGCATCTGAAAAGTTTTTTGTGGCATTGAATTCCACATAGCGATCCTTTATTTCAGGAGCAGCTTCTGATGCCGGATAAATATCGGCAAAATGAAACCCATCATTGTAATTAATGGATGAACCCAAATCGAGCCAGCGGAGCTTATTTTCTTTTTTAAGCAGTTCTTTCAGGCTGTTTTTTTTGTTCTTAAAGCGATAATGATAAGAATGGATAAACCTGACTTTGAGCGCATAATACTGTTGAAAGAACCACTTCATTCCGGCCTGATTTTGATTTGCAATTTGAGAAGTCTATTAATAATCGCACAAAAATATCATTCTCGCTCGATAAATCAATATAAAATGCGATTGTTGAAGTTGAACTGAAACACAAACAAGCGCCGAGGCTTCTTCAAATTGCTATTGCATCATACTATTTCATTTTAATGCCGATATCAAATTAAAAGTGCATGCAACATTCCAGCGGCATGTGGTATAGTTTACTTTTTGCGCAACAAATCGTCTGATTGTTTCATCATTGTCTTGGATGTGTTGAAACTGAGCAAGGCTCATTCCACCAACTTTGACAATGGGCTCAATTTCAGTCGGAGTGTATGGGTCAGTGCGTTTTTTATTTTGAAACAGTGGCCAGTTTCTTGGATCAATTTGGCATTGTTTACCAAATTGCCTCTAAAAGAGTCGGCAACATGCCAAGGAGCGAAACAAAACATGCGCATTACAAATATGCGCTTGCAATTTTTGGTGATCACAAGAGAGACATGCTGCTTATTCTATCATGTGCTGTCTTTCGGATTGTTGTTGTTGCCAATCGCGAAATTTTTGTTTAAAAGCTCGCGAAATGTATTGTTAACTGTACCAAAGGCAGTGAACGAATCGGTTGATCACCGGGGATTTAATTTCTTGATAATGGCAAAAGTTTTGATTTGTGCACCGAATCCGATTTCTTAGCATTTTATTATGAAGGCAATTCAATATGACTGGTTTGTTGTGGTCAACCCAAATGCTAATTCTGGCAAAGCCATGAAGCAATGGTCTGAGTTTAGCATGGGTTTAGAGCGGAACAAAATCTGCTACTATGCCGCCATCACCAATCATATTGACGAGTCAAATCAAAAAGTAAAGCAAGCGATTGAAGAAGGGTACAGACACTTTGCGGTTTTTGGTGGAGATGGCACACTACATCATTTTCTGAATGCCATCATGCAGGAAGATGAAAGCAAACGCAAAGCAATTACTATTGGCATTCTACCCGTAGGCACAGGAAACGATTTTCTGAAGTCGATTAAGCTCTCATCCAATCATGACAACGCGGTGCAAAGACTCAAAACCGGGAAAAGTGTTGCAACCGATATTGGCGAAGTAAAATATGCTGACGGACAAAAACGCTATTTCCTCAATATGGCAGGAGTGGGATTTGATGCGCTGGTAGCAAGAGACGTAAATCTCTCAAAAGCAAAGGGCAAAGGAGGGCTTGGGATTTACTTAAAATATCTGCTAAAGCATCTTTTTCGCTACCGTTCTGTAAACATTCATTTGAAAACTACCGGTTTTGAAAAGAAAGACACTTATCTCTCCATTTTATGCGGCAATGGCGGCTATGCCGGAGGTGGAATGGAATTGGTGCCGGGAGCTCAACCACAGGATGGTCTTTTGCATATCACACTCATCAAAAAGATTAATCCATGGAAAGTGCTGCTAAACATTCAAAAACTCTACACAGGAAACATACTCAAAATAAGGGAATCTTCGCAAGTTATTACAAAAGAAATCAGATTGGAATCCAATGAACAAGTGCCTATTCAGCTTGATGGGGAAGAAGCCGGTTTTCTTCCTGTTGAAATCAAAATCAAACCATTAGCCATTCATATATTGAGCGATTAAGGATGAGTACATCAATCGAATATAACTGGTACTTGGTATTTTCATCAACAGAAAAAGCTATTGCGCTTATTCCTGAAGGACGAGCAATTAGGGTGGAGGTGGAAGATCAAGTGGTTTGTCTCACCCGGCAGGGATCAACATTTTATGCCTTTGAAGACAAATGTCCGCATCAGGGTGTTCCGCTTCATAAAGGGAAGTGTGAAGATGGATACTTTATTTGTCCTTGGCACCGCTATGCTTTTCACTTGAGCAACGGACGCGAGCGCAATGGCATGTGCGATGTATTGAAAATATTTGCTGCAAAAGTCGAAAATGACAAAATTTATATTGGCATTCCCAAACGAAAGCGTGGATGGTTAGGCTGGTTCACATAGCCATCAGGTCTTTGCCAATATCTCTTCGATAATAGATATTGTCATAACAAATGCGGTGTATATCTCTGTAGCAGACTTTTACTGCTTCTTCTAGGTGTTCTCCCATTCCAGTAAATGCCATCACACGACCTCCGTTGGTGATTACTTTTCCATCTTCATCGATTTTGGTTCCGGCATGAAAAACAAGTCCTTCGAAATCTTCATTAAGACCTGCAATTTCCTTTCCTTTCTCATATTCTTCTGGATAACCACCAGAAACAACCATCACCGTTGCAGCCGCATATTCATCAATATGAGCCGTGTGATGAGCCAGCGTGCCATCATGCACAGCGCGGAAAAGTTCGAGCAAATCGTTTTCTAATCGAGGCATCACCACTTCGGTTTCCGGGTCGCCCATGCGGCAGTTGTATTCAATCACAAAAGGCTTATCTTCGGAAATCATCAACCCGAAAAAGATGAAACCCCTATAGCTGATGTTTTCTTCCTTGAGCCCTTTGATTGTAGGTTGAATAATGCTTTTTTCAATCTGAAGCATGAGTTCGGGACTCATAAAGGGAACTGGCGATACGGCACCCATGCCTCCGGTATTCAGTCCGGCATCGCCTTCGCCTACTCTTTTATAGTCTTTGGCCTCGGGCAATAGAATATAGTTTTTACCATCCGTGAGAACAAACACGGAAACTTCAATGCCTTGTATAAACTCTTCAATCACCACCTTATCGCCGGCCTTACCAAATTTTCCATCCAGAATTTCTCTAAGTGCAGCCTTTGCCTTTTCAGCTTGCGGTATGATTAATACCCCCTTGCCGGCGGCCAAGCCATCGGCCTTTAATACATAAGGTGAAGGTAAAGTCTCGATAAAGGAATCCGCTTCTTGAATATTTGCCAGAGTTATGGTTTTATAGGCAGCGGTAGGGATTTGATGCCTTTGCATGAAGGCCTTGGCAAAATCTTTACTGCCTTCGAGCAAAGCGCCTGTTTTCATTGGCCCTATCACCTGAATATGCATTAGACGTGCATCCGACTCAAAAAAATCTGTGATGCCGTTAACCAAAGGTTCTTCAGGTCCTACCACCAACAGATCGATTTGTAAGCGCAAACTAGCCTGAGCTACCTGCTCAAAATCAGTGATATCCAGATCAATATTTTCGCCGGTGTAGGCCGTTCCGGCATTGCCCGGTGCAATGTAAAGATGGGTAAGCAAGTCACTTTGGCTGATTTTCCAGGCAAGGGCATGCTCTCGCCCACCTGAACCTAGTAAGAGTACATTCATTTAGCAAAGGTAAAAATCCTCAGTAATCGACAGACCAGCAATGTAGTTCTCTCCTAATTTTGCATCTGCATGTCGGACAATTTAAAGGCGCATCTTTCTTTATTTGCGGCTAATTTGATTTATGGAGCCAACTATTCTATCGCCAAAGAGGTGATGCCGGATTATATCCAGCCATTTGGATTTATTCTGATTCGGGTGCTTGGCGCATTGTTTCTTTTTGCGGTGATTTTTTCGATCTGGAAACGTGAAAAGATTCACCGTGAAGATTTAAAGCTTTTCGCCCTTTGCGGCCTGACAGGCGTAGCCATCAATCAATTGATGTTTTTCAAGGGTCTTAGTATGACTTCACCTATTGAAGCGGCTATTATCCTCACCGCCAATCCGGTGATGGTGCTCATTGCAGCAGCTGTCATTGCAGGGCAAAAAATCAGCTGGAATAAACTCGCTGGGATTTTTCTTGCGCTTTCGGGGGCTTTGATTCTTATTTTACAACAAAAGGATTTTTCGATTAGCGAATCGCACACGATTGGCAATCTCTTTATTTTGATCAATGCAGCTTCTTATGCTGTTTATCTCGTGATTGTGCAGCCGCTCATGCAAAAGTATAAACCCGGTACAGTTATGCTGATTGTGTTTTCTTTTGGATTGCTTTATGTGCTTCCTTTTGGTTGGTCAGAAATGCAAATGGTCAATTGGGGGGGAATGCCAGTGGAGATTTGGCTTGCAGTGGTATTTATTGTGGTGGGAACCACGTATCTCGCCTATTTATTTAATTCTTACGGGCTGTCGAAGTTAAGCCCTTCAGTGGTGAGTGTTTATATTTATCTGCAGCCTTTATTTGCATCCTTAGTAGCTATTGGTTGGGGAAAGGATCGTTTGGATTTGGAGAAGCTGATTTCGGCGATTTTGGTTTTTGCTGGGATTTATCTGACAACCGTTCGAGGGGAAAAGAAAAGGGTTCTGGAGAAATGATGGACGATTACACGATGGGATTGTAAAAATGATATTCACTATATTTTAGAATCCTGTCACCCCTTCGGGTTTTAAATGGAATATTGGATGGTTTTTTACCGATGTTTCACCTTCTACCGATGTAGCACCCCTAAGGGGTTCAGATGGTATGTTATGATTTCTTATACTCATTTCACCCCCTATGTGTTTCGTTTGCTATTTGGTGAATGGGTGTGAATTGGTGTGTATAGCTGTGGAGGGGAAGGATTTATTTGGGCTGCAATAAATAGTAAACGGAAGTGGTAAAGAAATCGCGCAGCCAAGGAATATTGGACAAAATCTTGTTTTGCTCTCTTGGAGTTCTTTTGAATTTGTAACGGTAAATGGGGTTCATCAAATAGTGCCGACGGCGAAGGGGATTGTAGCCGAGCTTGCGTGCAATGGACTCGAAACGGCCAATGGAAATGCGGGTATCGTAAATCTCTAATAATTCTTTGATGGTGGCATCGGACTCTCCTGCTTTTTTCATCAAGGATTTGTATAGGTTTCTTGGTAGCAAATGAATCCACGGAAGCTTCCCTAATTTGGTATTGCAAATCTGCTGATGACCACCAAACGGCATGCGCCATGGAGGAAAAGCAAAAAATATGGCACCACCGGGTTTAAGAAATTCCTTGAGTCTTATCATTGCTTGCTCTTGATTAGGAATGTGCTCAATGGTGTCTTTGAGCACAATCAAGTCAAATCTGCCGGCGGCAAATACATGAAAATCATCGTCGTAGATATTGGCTACATCTAATTTTACATGGGTTTGCAATTGATTGTCAACAAAAATTTGTTTGCCGGCTTCGATTTTGGAGTTCGAAAGGTCAATGCCGTGACAGTAGCATCCGCGCTCTGCAAAAGCCATAAGCACCCCTCCTTCGCCACAGCCGATTTCTAGTACTTCGGTTTCGCGTGTGAGTGGATATACCTTTTCGATGAAGGGGATGATGTAATCGCGTGTAACAAAGTATTGATGCTGAAATTTAATATCGGCTTTGCCGTGGAAGTAGAGTGACATGTATGAGCGTGAAAGACTAAGTTTGTTTTATGACTAAAAATCTCGTTTGTTGTATTACTCAATTCAGCGGCATCTTATTCTTAGTCAAATCTAAGATTAGGTCATACTATTATTTTGAACAAATCATAAAGATAGAATCACCGCGCCAGTGGTTTTTCATGCTTTTGAAACGAAGCCACTTTTTGATGCGGTCGATTAAGATAATGAGTTGCGTGTAGCGATGCTCATAGCGCTGCGGCCACACATTGAGTGTTTTTACCATGTCTATTTTTAAACCACCATCAGCTATATGGCGGCATAGGTCTGGTACGGTAAATTCTTTGAAATGTCCATACCACATCCAGGCGGCTTCTTGGTTGAAGAATAGATTCATGTTGTTGTAGCTCAATGAGTTGGGGGTAGAGATAAACATTTTCCCATTGGGCTTCAATACTCTTTGAATCTCACGAATAAAATTTTTCAAGCCAGACATGTCTACCCAATCCATAGGCGCTTCGTTGAGGTCTTTGATGTGTTCAATCACCTCCATGTTGAGTACCAAATCGAAGGTGTTTTCGCCGAACGAAATACCATAGCGCAGATCTTCTTCTGCGTAAGCAAGCTGAAGTTTTGGATGAAACTTGCCCAACACATAAGTGAAAGGCCCCGGCTCGCCCAATTCCAGAACTTTAACACCCGGTTGTAAAAGTGGCAGAATGTGCCGATAGCTCAGCCAATAGCGATTTTTGTGAAATTCGATATAATCTTCGCGGTCATATTCTGCTCCTTTACCTACATTTTGCTTATGCAAATGCTCTTGAAGGGCTTCATAAAATGCTTCCTGTGTTACCGTTGATGACATTGCTTTTTGTCGAAATGAATGGAATTATCGCTTGAAAATTGCTTTGGCCATGAGTACAAACAAATCTTTGCGGGTGTTTTTATCATGACCTTTGAAGTTAAGCCAAAGCGAGTTCAAAGCATGTTTAAAAAAGGGGCCATATTGTTTTTGCTGATGGCAATATACTGCTGCATGATAATGTGATACGGCCAACAAACGACGCTTTACTTTTCCCGGAATGTGTGGTTTGATTTCGGGTTTGGCGAAGATGATATGTTGGAAGTGCAGCAACTTCAATCCTTTTTTCGGGTCGCTGTGCATGAAATTGTCGGGCGAAGCCACATAGACCACTGACCGCAGGGGGAGTTGCTCAATTTCAATGCCTTTGGCTAAAGCACGTAGACAAAAATCCATGTCTTCGGCAATGGTGACTTGCTCATCGAAAAGCTGCTTATCAAATACCGAACGATGAACAGCCCATCGGGGAGGGTTCACCGTATAAATCATGAAATAGGCATAGGGGTTCATTTCCTTGATTTTAGGGCTGAACCGTTCGGAGATCTTGCCGTCAAAGTCATGATTCCAGGCATCTACAAAAAAGAGCTTTTCAGGGAAATTTCTTTTTTCGAGTTCTTGATAAATGCCACTAAGATGGTAGTCGAAGAAATAATCGTCGGAATCGAGAAAGCAAATGTATTGCCCTCGGGCAGCTTTGATGCCATTGTTGCGAGTGGCGCATCGCTCCTGGTTTTGTGGATTCACCATCACCTTGATACGCGGGTCGCTGAACGAGCGGACTACATCCACGGAGTGGTCTGTGGAGCAATCGTCCACCACAATCAGCTCAAAATCGGTGAAGCTTTGTGCTAGGCACGACTCTATTGCTTTGGCCAAAATATAGCCCCTATTATACACCGGTATAATGATGGAGAAAAAGGGTGACAGAGGGGATTAGATTTAATGAAGTTGGCTGTTAGTTTTTGGCGAAATGAGAATTGGTACAAAGACTATCATATCCATTGGAGTGTATAGTTCATGCGTTTCATCAATCAATTTTTATTTAGTTGGAACTTCAATTTTGTTTTAATCAGATAAAGAAACTTTTTAGGATGTTTCCACCAAGGGAATTGATGAGCATAAAACTGAGCAGCATCAATAAATGCTTCCCTATTCTTTAAGCTAAATGCCCTATAAAGCATTTTTTCGCAGGATTTTAATTGCATCTTCTGAAGCAACGCTATCACTTTTGGCTTCGCTATTGATGAAATGCATTGTCCAAAAAGAATATTCTCCTGTTCATATTTATTCAATTTCAATGCATTTTCTCGGCTTGCAGAATAGATACCACCACTGTGAATGCGATATACACACATGTTATCAGGCAGATAATAGAAACTGCCCACATTGAGCAATAGAAATGATATTCCCACATCAGCGGACCGAATTTGAAACAAACATTCTGGTATGGGGGCTATGATTTTATTGAAAACAACTGCCGCAGTCGGAAAGCCTGCAATAGCTTCTACCAATAAAAATTCAGGGTCTACTTTCTTTTCTTTATTCCACTCATAAAACAAACTACGACCATTCTGTTCATCATCGACAAAGGCATTATGAATGCTCGCCACACAGTCGGGGTATTGCTCATGCAAACGGATTTGTTTTTGCAATTTAAGCGGATCGGTCCAGTAGTCGTCGCCTTCGCACCAGGCAATGTATTTGCCTCGGGCATGGAAGTAGTTATGAATCAGGTTATAGCGCCCGGTGAATGCACCGTTAATGATGATGTTGTTGACCCTATGGTGCAACATCAGGCGAATTTTCTCAGGGTATTTCCGTGCAAATTCCAAACAAATTTCGCGTGTGCCATCACTTGATTCATCATCTCCAACGATGATTTCATAGGCAAAGTCGGTTACTTGATCCACAATGCTTTGAAGACATTGGGCAATGTATTTATGATGCTGATAAGTTTGCACGCACACACTCACCAATGGTGTTTCAGGAGCACGATTGGGGTATTCTTCAACGATTTTTTTACGATAAGTCGCTTCGAAAAGCTGTTGATCAAAATACTTCACTTGATTGATGGGTTTAAGCGTGTGCAAATGCTTATTTCAATACGTTTGCACTTATTTGCTTTGCCATATCGGCAAGACTTTGGCTTAGGGAGATTTGTGGTTTCCATCCAATATCTTGCGAAATGAGCGAAATGTCCATGCCAAAATCCATTTTGAGATCTGCATTTTCGGTGAGTTCAATGTTGGACTGTTGAATACCTGTTGAAACTAAAGCTTCTTGAGCCAGTTCAACGATATTGGTTTGTTTTCCTGAGCCAACATTGTAAATGGGTTTGAATGATGAAGGATGCTCGAGCAAGTTGATTACGGCTTTTGCGGCATCGCGCACATCGAGCAGATCAAATTTCTGACTACCGCCGGTGATGTTGATACTTTGTCCCACAAGGGCCTTTTTCAAAAACACTCCTGTAATTTCTTGTGTTTTCATGGCATGCCCAGGGCCTATTAATGCAGACAGGCGCAGGGATGTAAATCGTGTTTGTTTACTTTGTGCAGCCAATTGTTGCAGCAAGAGTTCCGATGCATATTTCGATGCAGCGTAGGGTGTTTCGGGTGCTGCCGGATTTTGTTCAGTCCACAAAGGAGTTTGCTTTAATCCATACACCGCCTGGGAGCTCATGTTGATGATGCTCGGAATTTGGTGCTTTATTGCTTTTGAAAATAGCCAGGCAGTTAATTCCATGCTTTCTGCAATGGCCTTTTCGCCGTCTTTGGTTCGGCCAAATGCGCAGTGAATCAATGCATCCATGTGCCCGAAGTTGAATAATCCGTTTTCAAAATCGGAGCGTTTGCAGAAGGTGATTTGCGGAAATGCTTCAATCAAATCTAGATGTGGTGGGGCGTCTTCTCTTGTCAATGCAAGAAGATTATACAACTTATTGCTTAACAGTTCTTTGGCAATACAATTGCCTAAGAAACCGCTAAAGCCGGTGAGCAAAATGTTTTTGCGGGCTTGATATGAGTTTGGGTATCCATGTCTATATGCATGCTCGTCGAGTTCGGGATATTTGCCTGCCTGTACAATCCGGTCGGCCACTTGTCGAATACCAAAGCGATGCTCGTTAAGCTGAAGTTGGGTAGGGGGAGTAATGTTTAAAAAATCTTTGATGAGTGCTTCCACTTCGTTGAATCCCATCAAGGCGCGCAATCCTGTAATACCCGTAAATCGGGCATTCATCTCGAAATAACGATAGCCGCGTGGTGTTTTTCTACCTTGTATGTTAATAGGTCCTACAAGTCCTTTGGAGATAAAGAAATCAACTAAGGGGTCGAGTTGCTGCCACATCACAGGGTCTTCGTAGGGTATCATTTCGATAGGAACCCCATTGTTTAGCTTGTTGTAGGTTGCACATTTCCCAAGCAATTTACCATTTTTGCCCACCACATATTGAATGGAGATTTCCGAAACCTGCACGATTTTCCCATCATTCAAGCCTTTCAAATAGGCTTTGTGATTGGGGTCTTCGGGGTGTGGTATGGCAATTTCCTGAATCACCAAATCGTCGGTGAGCTTATCAAAATCTTTCTCGGAGTGAAGAATAAATATTCCCCTTGATGCAAAACCGCTACGAGGTTTTGCAATAAGTGGAAATTCCACTAAGCCCTTTGCAAAAGCATCAAATAATGTTTGTTTTTCATAACTTTTTACAAATACATCGGCAATCGCGTTGAGCTCAAGACTCATTTTTTCCTTATTTCGGCAATATTCTAATATTTCAGCCGATGCAACCAATGTTTGACATCCGATGGCATCGAAGCGATGTTTAGCAGCGGCTATCATGAGCAGTTCGTCGTCTAATCCCGGAATGAGCATTTGCACTTGATGCTCTTTGCACAGTTCCAAAAGCCGATCAATGTATTCAGGGTGATAGATGCCTGGCAATTGCAAACTAAGGTCGCAATCAAAAGCGCCGAATGCCATAGGATTGGCACCCATGCCAATGAGTCGAAAGGGCAAGTCAGAAAACCGACAACTGTTTACTGCACTTTGGCCAACTCCACTACCAATACTAGTGATGCCGATGTTATAGGTTGTTTTTTTTTCAGACATTTTTCAGAATAATCTCAATGATTTGTTGCACATCTTTCTCATTCAATCCATGATAGAGTGGCAGGCAGAGTATAGAAGCAGCCACTTTTTCAGCCACCGGCATAGGGCGATAAGTCACATAAGGCAAGCTGTTCAACGATGGATAGAAATAACGCCGCGGAACGATGTTGCAGGCTTTCAAGGCGGCTTCTATTTTCAGGCATATTTTCTCATCACGGAAAATGACTGGGAAATAGCTGTAATTCCATTGGGTGTGTTCCCGCAACAACATCTGTTGAATATCGGGATGTTGCAATTGTGTTTGATACAGATCGGTGATGCTCTGTCGTGCTGCAAATATTTCTTCGATATAGGGAAATACGGCAAGCCCCATAGCGGCTTGCAGTTCAGATGTTTTGGCATTGATACCAAGCCCGTAGAAATCCAAGGGGCCATTGTGTCCAAAGTTATGATGGTAGTATAGCTTATGATGCAGTTCGGCGTTGGGGCTAAACATGGCGCCACCTTCGCCGGTGTGAAAAATCTTGGTGGCATGAAAGCTACATGTGCTCACATCGCCATAATTGAAAATAGAAGTGCCTTTGTAGTTAACACCAAAACAATGCGCGGCATCGTAAATCACTTTGAGTTGGTGTTTTTGTGCAATGGCTTCAATCGCTTCTATATGGCAGGGGTTGCCAAACACATGGGTAGCCAAAATAGCCGAAGTGTTTGGGGTGATGGCGGCTTCAATGAGTGACTCATCGATGGTAAGGTATTCGGGATGAATATCGACAAACACGGGGGTGCAAGCTTCCCACACGATAGATGCTGTGGTGGCCACATAGCTGAAGGGAGTGGTAATGATTTCGCCTGTGAGTCCAAGTGCTTTGATGGCAATCTGCAGCGGCAAGGTGCCGTTGGTGGTGATGGTAAGATGCGGCACACCAAGATGGGTTTTAAGCTTATCTTCCAACTCCTTAATCAGTTCGCCCCGATTGGTAATCCAGGCATTGTCCCAGGCTCGACGTACTATGGTCTGATATGCATCTATTGGGGGTAAAAAGGTTTTGGTTACCGGAATCATACGTTTGTTTTTTGGGTTGAATACTCCCATTGCGTCATCAATTGCATCGGCGCCCAGCCATGGCTTTGGTTGTGCACATGAAAAAAGGCTGCTGATTGCACTCTAAAAATGCGATGTGCATCTTTCCCCTTTCTCTCATAAAAATTTACTGCAATGGAATACTTTCCTTGTGCAAATTGTGTTTTGGGAATGGTTACCTTGAATGTAACATGTCCACTAACTTCAGATAACTGCACCTGTTTAGAGAAATCAGGTATTTCGGCGAAGTTACGTTGCGCCACATCGTAAATAGCCACGGTGAGTAAAGGATTGACAATTGCCTTCGGACAATTGATTTGGAAGCTTATTTGCAGATCGTCTCCGTAATTGATGGTGAAGGGTTCTCCATCACTGGAAATATGTGTTCCATCAGACAATATTACATTGTCTAAAGAAGCGCTGTGATCGCCAATATAACTTGCTGCTTCGTTTTTGTGTAGTTCATAATATTTGGTGATGCCGGTCGAAACATCATCATCGTAATAAATAGGCTTTCCGTGATCCATCATCAATATTTTGGTGCTCATGCGAGCCACTTGTGGCATACTGTGCGATACGAAAATCATGGCAGTGTTCTTCAGCAACTCATCCATGCGCTTGAAGCATTTGAGCGCAAAACCCAGATCGCCTACAGCCAGCACTTCGTCAATGAGCAAAATATCAGGTTCCATTTGTGCGGCGATGGCAAAGCCGAGCCGCACTTTCATTCCCGAACTGTAATTCTGTACCGGCATATCGAGAAACTCTTCTATCTCAGAAAAGGCGATGATCTCGTCTATTTTTGCCAAGGTATCTTTTTTCGAAAAGCCCAATACGGCTGCATTGTTAAAAATATTTTCCCGCCCGGTGAGTATTGGGTTGAATCCGGCTCCTAATTCAATCAATGCACCTACTTTACCTTTCATTTCGATGTAGCCCCCGTCCGGACGGATCAGGCCATTGAGCATTTTGAGCAGCGTGCTTTTGCCGGCACCATTGTGGCCAATTAAACCCAGACATTCACCTCGGCGCAATTCAAAACTCACATCCTGTACTGCCCAAAACTCATGCTCACGCAGATTTTGTTGTGCAGAGCTGCCAGAGGAGAATATGTCCTGCATGCCATACCATAGGCTGCGCTTGAGGTCTTTACAGAATTTTTTGCGAACGTGCTCGGCTCTGACTAATACTTCTTCGGTCATTTTTATTTGTTGGTGGTTGGCTATTGGCTATTGGTGGCTGGCTTTTTACAGTTGGCTATTGGCTGGCGCGTTCTACAATCACCGGAATAGAAAGCCGGTAGAAAAACCAACCAATCAGCAGAAAAACAAACATAATCATGCTAATAGCAATAAAGTATGGCAGAAATTCGCCCGGCAAGCCCATCAGCCAATTTCTACAGTTGGATAGTAAAGGAGTCACCGGGTTAAGTGTCATGATGGTGCGTAGTGTGCCTTCTGGTGGTACCAGATAAATGACCGGACTCAGATACATAAACAATTGCATGAAGATGGGCAATCCTTTTCCGATGTCCGTGTAGAGCAGTCCAACCGGCGCCAGCAGCAATCCCAGCGCAAACCCCGTAACTATCATCACCATCAGAGCCAATGGAAATAAAATGATGTTGCTGTTTGGATAGATGCCATGTGCCAGCATCATAACAAGAATCAAAAGAATTTTGATGCCGGTGTTGAACAGCAGTTTGTAAAATCCTGCGATGATGAGCCCTTCTTTCGGAAAATTGATTTTAGATAGAATAGATTTGTTGGCAGTGGTTTCCACGAGCGGCGCCAAGAGACTTTCGGTAAATACTGCCCAAAGCATGGTGCCCGAAAACACATACACCACATATGGCAAGCCTTCGTGCTCAAAGCTTACAATACCGGAGCTGCGCAGCATGATCCATACAAGGGTATTCACTGCAGGGATGATAAAAGCCCACAATATGCCGAGCACCGATTGCCGGTACATACCCTTGATATCACGTATGGCAAAGCGCACGGCCAGGTATTGAGCCTGACGCAGATCGGCAAGCATTTCGCGAAAGTGCGCTAGTGGGCCTGTTTTTTGATGCTCTTTGGAGCCATATATTTTAACTTGCAAGGGATTATTTTTTTATCAGTTTTTTGACTAAAGTCTTAGAAATATGCTTTGATGCGTTCAACACTCCTTCTTTTTTCATCATTTTTTTAATGATTTCAGAGTTGATCATTGGATTCAAAGTGTCGCCAAACTCGATGTGATGAAAATCTATACCTTTGTAGGTGCCTATGTAAATATTTTCCGGCTTGTAAAACCGATAAGATTCCCCATAAGTTTGCCAATAATAGCCATAGATGAGTGCTCCTTTTTTGTCTTTGGGAGGTAAATCCGGATTCAATATCAGCTCATAAAGCTCATCTTCGTTTTGCGGCACATAGTTAGCCCCCAATCTGTAATAATAGCTATTGCCTACAATGATGCTTGGCTTGCCAAGATATACTGCTTCGATGCCTACGGTGCTCATATGTGCGATCACTTTTTCGCTATTGCGCACCAGCGCATAGGTATCTACCGGCGATTTTCCGTCAATAAAGCGGATGCTGTGTTTGTTTTCTTCGGCAAAGTGCAACCAACGCTCATATTCTTGTTTATAGCTCAGCGAAGTATTTGGATGCAGCCGTACATAAAAGCGAAAGTCAGGTTTTTTGGACAGAAAATCGGCAATGTGAGCAATCGCGTCCATCTGGCTATTGAAAATCAAATCGGGAAGATTTTCTTCATCAATTGCTGCGAATTCGGTGATGGAGCCGGTAAAAAAGGTGATGTTTCTTTTGGTCGGATCCCAATCTTCCGGGAGCAGTTCTTTCTTTTGTCCACCAATGAACACGTAACCGTCATTCTTTCCCTTCATTCTTTGATCAAAGAATGAAGCGCCAATTTGCTCTTTTTCAGCTTCACTCAATGTGCTCTTTTTCCAATGTTCGCACATGAGCTGCAATTGCAGCTGCCTGTCGTGGAAGTAGTTGGGGTTGATGGTGTAGCGAGATAGCACGCCGGCGCGCTCATGAATCAATATTCTGTAATTGTGTTTGCGACATATTCTCAAAATGGGCCTGTTGGTAGCCGTGCGGGCATTGCGAATGTACACCAGATCGGGTTTTACATGCGCATGCCATGCTGTAAAGGAGTCCATCACGAGCAATGCACTTTTATAAATGTTTTCGAGCAGTGTGCGGTGGGTATTCAAATTGCACTGATCGTCGCAGGTGTGAGAAATCAAAGAAGATGCCACTGCCATACCTATGTCAATGTCATCAACTTTGTGCTTCTTGAGAGCTTCGATGTTTTCAAACTTGGGAACCTTAGTTTGAAGCGCTGCTCTGTTACATTTTAAATCAGTGTGAAAGGCTATGCCTGTTTGGCGAACCCAATCGCCATATTTTTTAAACCTGATTTTCATCTTGGCCCGAGTCTCTGGTCCTGAATCGGGTAGCCATTCCAAAAAAGGCAAATGCAGCGCAATGTTGACAATCTGCACTTGATCACCTGCAGCCTGATGCTTTTCGGCAATCTCTAGTGAAGTTTCCATTTGCGGGCATGTGCCCCAGGTGTCGAAAAAGAGTATTTTCATTGTTTTCTAGGCGGTTGGCAATTGGCTTTTGTCAATTAGCTGTTGGCTTTTGACGATTGGCTTTTGGCAATTGGCAATTGGCATTTTGCATGAAGCGATTAGCGGGCTCCGCATCACGATAGCACGACAATGTTTCTGAGCAAGCAGAAGGCTTCGGCATAATCGCAACCAATAGCCACGCCCCAGCGTTGGGCTTGAATGCGAAGGGCTTCGGGGGAGCGAGGGTGCGGATAGTGCCTGCGCTCAAATTCGTAGCTCTCCATACCTTTGATTTTAGCTTCCACATCTTCGGCACTTACACTGAAATACAAGTTTGGCAAAAAATGCCGCGGGTCGCTGGGCAGACGCCATTCAGTGCCTGATGGGGTTTCGAAAGTGATTATGGTTTTCACTTTTTCATGAGCCATGGGTCGGCATGCCGTGAGCACGGCTTCGAAGGTGCGCTGATGGTCAATATTCACATCGCCGCCATGATGTGTGAAAATCACATCGGGTTGAAAAGCTGCTTTTTCTTTCTCAACAACTTTGATGATGTCGAGCAGGGCTACCGTGTCGAAACGATTGTCAGGAAAATCGTAAATGCTCACGCTGTGATAGCCAATGCTAGCCTGTGCTTGATGTATATTTTTGCGATGAATGTCAAGCTCTTTTTTCCACTGCTCCACATTGCGTTGGTCGGAGCGTGAGGTAATGCCTTCGCCAAGAATAACTACATGTGTGATGCATTTGGCCTGATGAATCAAGCGGTGCATAGTAGCTCCAAGGCCCAATAATTCATCGTCGGGGTGAGCCACCACGAGCATGATGCGTTTATTTTTCAATGATTCGAACATCGGCTAGTATCTTTTTTCCGTTTTTAAGACTTGCTCGACTGAACTCAAAGCGAAAGCGCTCTGTTTCGATAAAGGCAGCAGGATAGCCCTCGGCATCAAGCATGCGAATGTAGTCATAAGCCTGCTCAATAGATTGACATTGGTTGAGGTTGCCATCTTCGGGTTTTCGCCGCTCAAAAAGTACCGCTTCACCTTTTTGTTCTTGTGGTTCGGGTTTTTGTTCCACTATTTCCACAATTATTTCTTCAATCACTTTGGTGGAACGAATAAAAATCTCTTCGGCTGTACCGTGCAAACTCAGTGGTTTTTTCAAATAAACAGGACCTGTATCAATTCCTTTGCCTACTCTGATTGCTGAAATTTGGGTTTCCTTATGTCCACGAACTATTAGATTTTGCAAGGGACTTCCACCGCGCCCATAAGGCAAATCGGTCATGTGAAATACCACACAAGTGAAATGATCATAGATCTCAGCAGGAATAATATAAGACCAATGGGGAATGAAAATCAATTCAGGATTTATTGATTGCAGTTTCGACTCGTTGAATTCATCGCGTTGCCGAATACGATGCCATTGTGCCGGAACACGCGTCTGCAGATTGGCAAATAACTCATCATGCCAGCTTTTTTCGCTCAGCAAAAGATAAACAGGCAAGGTCATATCAAATCCCAGCTTAAAGGTGTGCCGCGGGCAATATCTACCTGAGCAGTTTTGCCAATCACTAAGTCGTAATATTTAGGTTGTAAACCTGTGCCAGGTCTTATCACTCTGATATTTTCCTTAGTGAGTTTTTCCCCCTTTACAATATTCTGCGAAGCAAATAATGATCGTTTGTATAACAAGCTTTTCTCTTCTGCTTTTTGAACACCATATTGTATTTTGCCTAAAGCTAAATATGCGCGTTCACTTTCAATTACTAAGCTTTTCAACTCTTCTGGTTCTATTGAAAATGCAGAATCTACACCACCGTCTGCTCTTCTTAGGGTGAAGTGTTTTTCAATCACTCTTGCACCTAGAGCGACAGCTGCTAGAGCTGTTCCAATGCCCATAGTATGGTCAGACAAGCCTACTTCACAATTAAATAGT
The DNA here is from genome assembly GCA_046294625.1 of Flavobacteriales bacterium. Lineage (GTDB taxonomy): Bacteria > Bacteroidota > Bacteroidia > M30B66 > M30B66 > JBKBKN01. Next base: position 117,070 of record JBKBKN010000007.1, on the reverse strand, counting down.
TGTGACATATGTGGAATTGTTAACAGATTAGTATTTTCAGGACTTGATGGATAAGTGCTAGTGCATTTTAGTAAAATAAGTTCCTTGCATCCATTTTCTCTTAGTATGCTTACAGCTTCATCAATTGAAGCAATTGTAGCAGCACCAGTTGACATAATTACAGGTTTTTTTGTTTGTGCTACTTTTTTCAATAAGGGCCAATCTGTATTCTCAAATGATGCAATTTTATAAAAAGGCATTGCAAGACTCTCCAAAAAATCTACAGCTGTTTCATCAAATGGAGTACTGAAAGCAAAAATGCCATGTCCCTTAGCTCTTTCGAATAAAGGTTTGTGCCATTCCCAAGGGGTATATGCCTCCTGATACAATTCATGCAACTCCCGTCCATACCATAATGAATTTTTATCTTCTATACGGTGGACGCCTGGCAAAGTCATTGTATCAGCAGTGTAGGTTTGCAGTTTAATTGCATGTGCTCCAGCTTTTGCAGCAGCATCTACAATATCTAAGGCTCGGTCGAGCGATTGGTTATGATTGCCCGACATCTCTGCTATGATAAAGGGCTTGTTTTGATTGTTTATAATTTCTCTTATGGTCATAATTTGTATTCAAATCTTATTAAATTGGCTTTATCTGTCTCTTCCTCTGATATTTTTTGAAATCCATTGTTAATGAAAACATATAAAGATGCATAGTTATCTTTCTTCACCAACGCTGAAAGTTTATTAAAAATGTCAGCTTGCGATTTTACAAAATCTATCATTAATGTGCCTAAGCTAATACCTCTGAATCTACTATCTATTGAATAGTCAATTTGCCAGAAATCGTCAACCATGTCGAGTCGGATTTGACCTAAAGGCACTTGATTGTATTCAAGTATATAAATTACAGTAAGTGCTGAGTTTATCTTATTTGAATACCATTTAAGATGCTCTTCCCAGATAATTGGATTGGGGTTTAAAGAATTTTTGCGTACATCATTATCATTTGCCCATTTGAATAAAAGCAAGGCATCATCCAATTTTGCTTTTCTGAAATGCAGTTCACTTTTCTTGATAAATGATTTTAAGAGTTTTTTCTCTGAGCCTGCTTTTAATTTAAATGAAGGTTCAGCATCACTTTTAAGTTTTTTCTCAAGATTGATATAATTTTTCTGGATTTCATTCAAATCGCCCATATCGATCATTGCCCCTAATGCCTTGAATCCTTCATAGATATTGCGTTGATTGTCCACATAATATCCTCCCAGCCAAACGCAACCAGCCGCCAATAACTCATAGGCAATACTGCTTGCAGGAGCAAGTGCAAAGGTGCAGGCTTGCATGTGTGCGAGCATTTCTGTTGCACTTTGGTTTTCGTACCATTGCACACGCGGGTCTTTTTTCACTTGCTGTGCCAGTTCATTCCTGAAGGGGAATGCTGAACCGGTGATGATGCGGATTTGCGCGAAAAAATCATTGTTCCGCAAGCTTTGAAGTGCTTGGCAACTTAGGTTGTTGAAATCAGCACCACCAAAGCAGATGAGCAGATTTTTGTTAGCTTCGCGCAGCGCTTGTTGCCTTGCTGCTTCCAGAAATTCAGGACGCAACAAGGCATATCCCGGACCAAGGGCAAATTGTGTATTGGGCTGTGCCTGATAATCCGCTGCTTTTACACCGGGTGCATGATTGATGATGAGGTCGGCATCGAAGGGCTTATCGTGGAGGTCGTCAATGCAAGCCAGAAAAGCACCTTTCGCACGAATGCGGCGGTGTAGATCTATGCCAATGCCATAATGGTCAATCACCACTTTGTCGCCTTGTGCAATGGCATCTGTGAATTCATCATTGTGCTGAAGGGCATGAAAATAATAGCCCAGTGAGCGAAGTTCTTTCCTGAATGAATCAGGTGCTTCGATGCAATGAAAATGCACTTCAAAGAGGGAATCGAGCATTTGCGCGAGCGCAAGCGAGCGCGTCAAATGTCCTAAACCGATAGCTGGTCCACCATCACAACGGAAGTGGATTTTAGCCCTGTCCATGCATCAATTGATATTTAATTTCAGCCACTTTCCAATCTTCTTCATTGTCAATATCATGCGCTTGCATTTCGTTGAGCACAATCACAGCAGTGTTTTCGGTATATAATCGCTTGTGCAATTGCAAAGCTGCAGGTCGGAAAAAATAAAACTGACCACTGTCGTGATAGGCTTTTTCTAAATCCTGAGAACGAGCGGTTAAATATTCAGGGTAGAACATGCTCATTTTTTGCAGTTTATCGAGTTTTAAAGCTCGCTGTATAGGAAAAGAAAATGGCAAAACAGGAAACACGCAATCCAATTTTTCATTTTTTATCTTTTCAAAAGCCTTAATCAATAATTCTGATGTTACGAAAGGAGCTGTAGGATATATACAACACGCGCAATCAAAACGCTGGTCTATTGCTTTGTATGAATCAAGCACTTCAAGTAAAACATCCACTGTGCCGGCATAATCATTAGCATTTTCATCCGAGCGCATAAATGGCACAGTTGCACCATATTCCTTAGCAATAGCAGCTATTTCAGCATCATCAGTCGAAACCATTACTTCATCAAAGAGTCCACTTTTTAAAGCTGCTTCAATAGAATAAGCAATTATGGGCTTTCCGAGAAATGGGCGTATGTTTTTCCTTGGAATACGTTTGCTTCCTCCACGAGCGGTTATAATGGCTATATTTTTTGTTGGCATTTAGCGATTAGCTTTGGCTGTTGGTGATTGGCGTTTAGCGGTTGGTTACTGGTTATTGGCTTTCGGCTTTCGGCTTTTGGCGGTTGGCTTTTATTGGCTGGTTTTTGGCTTCTATTTGCTAATCGCCTTATCTCACAAACTCCTTCACTTTCTCTATCACATAATCTTGCTCTTCTTCACTTAATGTCGGATACAAGGGCAAGCTGATGCAACGTTTGTAATATTGTTCGGCATGCGGCAAGTCGCCTTCTTTCCATCCTTGTTCTCGGTAGTATGGCATTAAATGACATGGGATATAGTGGATTTGAGCAAATATTTTATGTTCACGCAAGTAATTATATAAGCCTAAGCGGTCTTCCACTTCTATGATGTAGAGATGGTAGGCATGGCCGATGTTGTCATTGGTTTTTCTGTATTCTACGGATGGTAGTTCCGCAAAGGCTTTATCGTATTTAGCAGCGATTTGGCGGCGGCGTTGAATGCCTGCATCAGCGCGTTTCAATTGGCTTAATCCGAGTGCTGCCTGAAAATCGGTAAGACGGTAATTGTAGCCTAGTTCTTGCATTTCCATATACCATAGGGGGTAAGCGGTTAGACGTGAAAGGTGAGCTGTTAGAGGTTGTTTTAGAGATAAGTTTTCAACATCATCCGACTTTTCACTTCCTACTTCATTCTTCTCTTTTCTTATCTCTGACATCTGACCTTTCACTTTTGATCTCTCACTTTCCACTCCAATAGCAAATTCAACAGAGTTAAGATACATATCTTGATCTTTCGTAATACCGTGGGTGCGTAGGGTGAGCAAACGTTTATAGAGGCGTTCATTGTTAGTAGTGATCATGCCGCCTTCACCACAAGCAATATGTTTCACCGGATGAAAAGAAAATATAGCTAAATCTGCAAAGTTTCCGTTGCCGCAGTTTTGTTGTTTGCCTTGTCCATCAATGAAAAAACCACCCGGGGCGTGGCATGAATCTTCAATAATCCAGCAATCGTGCTCATCGGCTAATTTTCGAAAGGCTTGCATATCAATTGCTCGTCCTGCAAAATCAACAGGGATTATACCTTGATAAGTGCCTTTGGGGGCAGCTTCGAGTATTCTGCGCACTTCGTTGAGATCGAGCAGATAGGTTTCTGGATTGATATCGACAAAAACCACATCGCCTCCGCAATAGCGGATGCAATTTGCGGAAGCCGCAAAGGTTATCGGACTAGTGATAACTTTTTGGCCGGGATTCACATCCAATGCCAGAGCGCACAGATGCAAGGCGGCTGTGCCATTGGCCACCGCCACAGCATACTTCGATCCGATGTATTCGGCAAAAGCTTTTTCAAACTCCGCAATTTTAGGTCCTTGGGTCAGGTAATCAGACTTTAAGGTTTCCACCACTGCTTGAATATCTTCTTCGGTGATGTGTTGACGGCCGTAGGGGATGGGAGGGTGAGATGTGAGATGTGAGATGTTTTGCATTAAGATTTTTGTGAAAGGTGAAAGAGGATAGAGGTGAAAAGTAAGAGGTAAGTTGTTTTAATTTATAATTTGATGTCAAGAGATCTTCGAAGTCCAATGATTAATGCTTTTGTTTGATTTATCATTTTTTTGAACTTCTTGAGTTTGATTTTCTGTTATATAACCTAGTCTGAACGACAGTTCAATTTGTGTATCAAGTTCAGACAAAGAACCTAATGAAATTAGCAGATAATGCTTAAAATCTCTATTTGTTCTTCCCAAATCACCTTCTGCAATATTTGATGGAACCGATATAGAAGCTCTTCTCATTTGTGAACATAGACCATACATTTCCTGAGTAGGGTAATCTTTTGTAATTTTATAAATTAACTCAACTAAATTCATTGATAGAATACAAACATTTAGTTTTTTATGTGGAGCATCCATACTTTAAATGCATAACTTATAATATTTCACTCCTTACATTTCACTTCTCACGCTTCACATCTCACCTTCCACATACATCCCCACCTTTTCCTTCAAGCTTTCAACTGTTTCCCATTCGGTATTATTGTTAGAGTGATAATGAAAACCTTCTGGAACTTTCACGGCCTTATGAGCAACAATGTAATCATTGAGTTCCCAAGTAGGTTTAAGCGGCAGTATTACATAATATTTGCCTAAATCATAAGTGGTGTAGGAGTCGGATGGTGTAATCATTTCTTCGTGAATTTTTTCACCCGGACGAATACCCACAATTTCAATTTTACATTCAGGTCCTATGGCTTTCGCCACATCGGTGATTTTGTAGGAAGGAATTTTGGGCACAAACAGTTCTCCACCCCAGGCATGTTCCAATGCATGCAAAACCATGTCAACCCCTTCTTGTAAAGAGATGTTGAATCGTGTCATTGTAGGTTCGGTAATGGGAAGTACGCCAGATGCGCGTTTTTTTAGGAAAAAAGGCATCACCGAACCATTGGAGCCCATCACATTGCCATAGCGCACCACCGAAAAGCGAATGGGGTTTTTGCCTTTAATGTTATTGGCTGCAATGAATAGCTTGTCGGATGTTAGCTTAGTTGCACCATAAAGATTGATGGGGGCACATGCCTTATCAGTAGAGAGCGCTACCACGCGCTCTACTTTGGTCTCCAAAGCAGCATGAATCACATTTTCTGCTCCGCCGATATTTGTTTTCACACATTCATCCGGATTGTATTCCGCAATATGCACATGCTTCATCGCAGCGGCATGAATCACATAGTCAATGCCTTGAAAAGCTCTTTTCAAACGCTCTGCATCGCGCACATCGCCAATGAAATAGCGAATAGCCGGATATTTAGCAGCCGGAAACTCCTGCTCCATTTGAAATTGTTTTTGTTCGTCGCGAGAAAAAATCACAAGGCGCTTTACATCCGGGTATTTTTTTAAAATGTTCACGGTGAGCGCTTTGCCTAGCGAGCCGGTGCCGCCGGTAATAAGAATAGATTTATGATTGAGCATAAATAAAAATTAGTTGTAATGGTGTTATATTATTTTCGCTCTTTGACTCACAGCAATCAATTCGTGCATTTGTGTCAATAAAGATTTTTTTTGGTTTTCAAGGCTTCGCCCCCTCGGTCACATTTTGATCCAAGAAGGCGCTGATAGTCAGTTTGTTATGTTTTTGCTCAACTGCTAATTACTTTTTGCTTTTGGCGCTTAGCAATTAGCTTTTGGCGTTTTCAATTTTCATTGCTCCACATTACCACGAGTTGTCCGTTGTAATGTTCCAGATACCGCTTCAATTCATCGCGATTCATGATTAAATAGCGAATGCGACGGCTCACGATTTTCTCCGCTTTTTCAATCAGCAGGTCAAGATAGCTCTTATCTACTTCACCCAATAGTATCAGGTCAATAATTCCGGTGTCGCGTCCTGCGGCATAATCGCCTACCAAATAAGCTCGTTCTACCTTACCCAGCCTTTGCACCACATCTTCAATTACGCGATCCACACCTGTGTATTTGTTCACTATACTTTTGATTTCGGGAAACAATGGGTGAGATGTCTTGGCTTTGTAAAGCACTACATTGCCTTTCGATTCGCTTTCGAGAATACCGGCATCGCTCAACCTGTTCAATTCCACCCGCACGGCATTGGTGCTTTCTCCAAATTCTTCGGCTAGTTCACGCAAATAGGCACTCATCGCAGGATTGAGAAAAAACTTGACAAGCAGCCTGATACGTGTCTTGGATGTGATGAGCGCATCTAACATTGAGTAACAAAATTACTCAAGCTTATGAAAAAAACAAATTTTTTCTTTTGTTTGCATATTAAGAAAGAAAACAGGCCGCTTTTTCGAAGCGGCCTATTGTTTATTGTTTGTTCCTGATGATGGTCACTGTTCCTTTTTTTGGTTCTGTATCGTCTTTGGTATCTACTACGTAAAAATAGACACCTGAAGGGTTGTTGCCGCCGTCCCAGTTGTTCTGATATGGTTCGGCTTCAAACACTTTTCTACCCCATCGGTTAAAAATTACCACACTATTATTGGGATAAAATTCAATATTAGGAATCACCCAGAAATCGTTGATACCATCGCCGTCGGGAGTAAATACGTTGAACACTTGAATTTCGCAGTTCTGCACATTCACTTCGGCCGAAACAGTATCTGATACCTGACATTGATCAGTTGCGATCACAAAGTAAACACCTGAAGATGGAGGGGTAACTGTGAGCGTGGTATCGTTAATAACCTGCAGCGTACCTGCACCTCCCCACACAAAAGTATATTCACCTGTGCCACCTTCAGCTCGTGCATTGAGCGCAATGGGACTATTTCGGCAAACGGTGAGTGTGTCGCGATCGAGAGTCACTAAAACGGGTTCATATACCGGAACAGCTATGTTAAATTGACCATTTTGCACAGATTCACAACCATCAGTTACGGTATAAGATATGGTAGTGTTTTCATCAACCACAATGGTGATAGATTCTGTCTCTTCACTGGTCGACCAGCTGTACTGATAAGGAGGGAAACCTCCCGAAGCCTGTCCGATGAGTGTGATTTCATCGCCCGGGCAAAACACCGTAGTATCAATAGCAGGAGCCACCAATGGTCCATTAATTAAATTAACGAAAATCGTGTCGGTGAGTATCGGAAACTGACAAGCATCGGTGAGTGTAATGGTAAAAAAGGTGTTCGTTTGAATTTCTACAGTAATGGATTCAGCGGTGGAACCGTTAGACCAAAAGAAATTATATGGCGGGGTTCCTGCCACAGCCACAGCTTCTAATGTTACAAAATCGCCCGGGCAATTCACAATGGTGTCGTTTGATGTGAGCAGCGTGAGCGGTGGAGGGGTGTTCAATGTCACGGTGATGGTATCCTGCACAGTGAACAGATTGCAAAAGTCACTTACTGTGACGATGTAAGTGCCCGATTCAGCTCCAGTAACTTCTATACTGCTGCCGGTTTGCGATGTGTTCCAATTGTAGGTGTAGGGCGGAACACCGCCTGATGCTACAGAAGAAATGGAAATTGTTTCGCTAGGGCAGAGTAGTTCCACATCTTGAGATGTTAAAATGATCTCATAATCTTCTTTGATAAATAGGACAGCTTGCTCTACGATGGTGTCGCCACATGCTGTGATGTTGAAAATTTCAATAATGATAGACTCCGGTTCTGATTCAAACTCATTGTCGGCTGTTGGGTTGATTAAAATAGAAACAGTACTTTGTCCGGGCTGAAATACGACACTGTCAGGAATAAATGTGTAGTCTACTCCATTTATGGCTGTTCCTGAAATGTTAAAAAATACAGTTTGCGACTCTGTCGTATCGGGGCGTGTAAAAACGATCTCTGCAGTGGTGCAACCCTCAATGATGGAAGAATCAGCTAATGCACCAACAATGTTGATTTGAATACCGGCTGAAATAAAACTTTCGGCTTCTAGAAACACGCCCGAATCAAACACTGCGTCGAACACGTCGGCAATAGCAATTTTGATATGATATGTTTGGCCGCACTGAACAGCCGATTTGGCTATAAGAGGTCTGGTGAAACCATCAAACTGCACAGTTTGTCCACCATTGTTATTTACATAAAATTGAGCATTGTTTAAACCTCCCGGCGGACAGCCTCCCGGATTGCCGCTGGTTCCCGGCACACCCGGATTTACCGTATTGATGGCAACGGGGATATTGGTATTGGGGACAAGAGCAATATTTTGCGCTCCTAAACTGAATGGCCCATTAATACCGGGACCTGAAAGGAAAAATGCGAATACATCATTAAACTGAGAACACACATACTCAGGATATTCCTCAGATCCAAAAACATATCTAAAGCTAATGGTATCTCCTACGGGTATAAAGTCAAATTCAATGATCGCTACATCTCGAATATTGGCATTGGTAGCTCCAGCAACAGCAGCTAAGTCAGGATCGCCTGTTTCGCTTCCGCCGGTCGCCACAGAGGCACCAGCATTATTATTGGGGCCAAGAGCAACAGTGATACCTCCTGTGGCCATGATTACTCCTCTGTTAAGGCCAATATTGGAGTTTGCTCCATTAAACGAGCCGAACTGCGATACATTCCCGCGAAAAGTGATATTTGTAGCAGTTACACCCTGCCCAAGCAATACGTTCTGAACCAAATCCTGAACAGCTTCTTGCGTAACTTCAAGCTGAGCGTAAGTTTTCTGGCTGAATAGAAATGCGAATGCCAGTGAGATGGCAAAGAAAAACTTCTTAGAAAAATTAAGCATTATATGATTATGTGTGTGATTTATTGCCCAAAAATATCAAATTATTGTGAATAAAAAGCTTTTCCACGCGCTGTAAATGCAAAATTGGGCATTTTAACATCATAAGCCCTTACATTCAACAGCGCTTTTCAAAGCCGTAATGGTATAGTTGAAAATGGATTTGCCAATTGAAGATGCGTTCATTCTAATTAAACAGAACAAGCAAGAATACTGTTATTTTGGTCGAAAAATCTTTTTATGTATTTGCATTGATGAATTAACTTGTTTTAAATTCATCGCTTTTGGATTTTGTGCAATTTAGCCTTCCGTATTTGTTATGTCTGGTATTCAAACATTATTAAAATATCTTCCTGCTCAAAGCCATGATTATGTGGTATTTGTAGTAAAGACATATCCTGCTCATGTGCATATTTCTTCACAACGCAATACTAAGCTTGGCGATTTCAGGCCTTCGGCTGATGGTCGTTTGCACCGCATCAGTGTCAATCATAACTTGAATCCATATGCTTTCTTGATCACCTTGATACATGAATATGCCCATCTGCTCAATTGGAATAAATTTAAAAACAAAGTAAAGCCGCATGGTTCAGAGTGGAAACATGAATTTAAAAGCCTGATGCAACCGCTGATGAATGAGCATGTTTTTCCACAAGATTTGCTGAAGGCGCTCGAAAAATATATGTCAAATCCCGCAGCATCAAGTTGTGCCGACAAATCGTTGGTGCTTGCACTGCGATCGTTTGACCAAGTGCAAAAGCACTATCTTTGCGACCTTGAAGAAGATACAGTGTTTCGCATCAGTACAGGGAGAATGTTTATTCGCAAAGAAAAACGAAGAAAGTTTTATACCTGCATCGAACTGCATTCAGGAAAAAAATATTTAGTGAATGAATTAGCCGAAGTGGAAGTCTTAGAAAAGCACTTTAACGGCGTAAAAATATTTTAAAAATGGAAACATCTACAGTAGCAAAAGCATTGCCTGTTTCAAAAATGGCAGCAAACCTTCAGGGCTCTGAAATCATTAAACTAGCAGGCGAAATCAATGAGCTTATCAAAAAAGGTAAGAAGATTTACAACCTGACCATTGGAGATTTTGACCCCGCAATTTTCCCTATACCCGATGAACTGAAACTACTCATCAAGAAAGCATACGATGCCAATCAGACTAATTATCCTCCGGCCAATGGAATTCTTGCCTTGCGACAATCTGTAGCTTCGTTTATCAAGTCCAATCTCGGTTTAGACTATCCAGTCGATGACTATTTAATTACCGGAGGTGCGAGGCCACTCATTTATGCACTCTATCAAACACTGCTCGATGCCGATGATAAAGTCGTTTTTCCGGTACCATCGTGGAACAACAATCACTACACACATTTGGCTCATGCACAGCAGGTTTTTGTGGAAACCAGTTCGGAAAATAACTTTATGCCGGTAGTGGATGAGATCAGGCCATTATTAAAGGATGCTACGCTACTTGCCCTTTGTTCACCGCTCAATCCCACCGGGACAATTTTTGGCAAACAACAATTGAAAGAAATCACAGATGAGGTGGTTGCAGAAAATTTGAGAAGAGGGCCGGGTCAGAAGCCATTGTACCTGCTTTATGATCAAATTTATTGGACCTTGACTTATGGTGATGCAAAGCATTACAATCCTGTAGAACTCAATCCGGATGCAAGACCTTATACCATTTTCATTGATGGCTTGTCAAAAGCTTTTGCCGCAACGGGCGTTCGCATTGGCTGGGCATTTGGACCTTCGCATATAATCGCGAAAATGAAAAGTATCCTTGGCCATATTGGTGCATGGGCGCCCAAAGCAGAACAAGTAGCAACAGCAGAATATCTTTCTGATTCTCATGCGACTTCAGCTTATCTCGATCAATTAAAAGAAGAATTGCACTTCAGACTAAAGGGCTTGTATGATGGTATACAATTGCTCAAAGCACAAGGGATGCCGGTAGATGCTGTAGAGCCGGCGGCAGCGCTATATCTGACAGTTAAGATTGACTTGAAAGGCAAAAAACTTGCTGATGGCACCATTATAGAAAGCACAGCGCAAACAACGTCCTATCTCTTGGAGCAGGCAGGCATTGCCATTGTGCCTTTCAATGCTTTCGGTGCTTCAAAAACATCTTCATGGTTTAGAGTATCGGTGGGCACGTGCAAAAGGGACGAAGTAGCCATGATCATCAAATCCCTTGAAAACGCCTTGAAGGCCATAAAAGACTAAGTATGCAAAAGCAAAATTATTACTGCATCATCATGGCCGGAGGTATCGGGAGCAGATTTTGGCCCATGAGCAGACAAGGATATCCTAAGCAGTTTCTGGATATTTTAGGAACCGGAAAAACGCTACTACAGGAAACAGTTGAGCGCTTTAGCGACTTTTGCCCTCTTGAAAATATTTACATCGTTACCAACAAACAATATGCACCGATTGTAAAGGAGCAAATACCACTTATAGGCGGAGATCAAATATTGCTTGAGCCGGTGCGAAGAAACACAGCCCCATGCATTGCCTATGCTACATCGAAGATCTATGCAAAAGATGATAAGGCAGTGGTAGTGATTGCGCCGGCTGACCATTTGATTATCCGGACAGAAGAGTTTATCCGTTGTGTAAACACTGCATCAGAATTTGCGGCATCGCATCCGGCTTTGCTAACCTTGGGTATAAAGCCCAATAGACCCGATACGGGCTATGGATATATTCAATTCATTCAGGAACCCAATGCATTGAATGATCGTGTGAAAAAGGTTAAGACATTTACAGAGAAACCCAATCTTGAGCTTGCCCGCACTTTTGTTAAAAGCGGAGAGTTTCTTTGGAATTCAGGAATTTTTATCAGTTCGGCAACCACACTGATCACCACTTTCAAAATGTTTCTACCCGATATGATTGAGCTCTTTCTGCAAGGCAACAGCATCTATTTCACCAAACGAGAAGCAGAATTTATCGACGCGGCATATGCTCGCTGCACGAGCATTTCTTTCGATTATGGCATCATGGAAAAAGCCAAGAATGTGTATGTGATTCCATCCGATTTTGGCTGGTCTGACTTAGGCACTTGGGGCTCACTCTACGAGAATGCAGGGAAAGACGAAAACCAAAATGCCGCACTTTCGAGAAATGTCTTGTTTTACGATGCCAAAGAGTGCATTATTAGCGCTCCTAAAAATAAACTTGTTGTGATTGAAGGCTTAAAGGATTATATTGTAGTTGATACAAAAGATGTTTTATTGATATGTAGAAAAGATAAAGAACAAGCCATCAAACAAATTGTGATTGATGTAAAAGCAGGCATAGGAGAACATTTTGTTTAACCCACCATTTCACATCACTTTCTTACCATTCTAACTCTACAATCAAACCCAACCCTACATGAAAAAATTCAACATTTTGATGTTTATTGCATCAATATTTTTATTCGCTTCCTGCGATCAATCAACCCGCTACAATTTAGCTTATCGTTTTGAACCCGGTCAGGTTTACGAAGTATATTCTCATACTTCATCCACCATGAGTCAGGAAACCATGGGGATGAAAATCAACACCGAAAATATTCAGCAAACTTGGATTGATTGGGAAATCTCCGGGGTGGATAAAGATTCAGTGTATGATGTGCAAACCATCTACAAAAGAATTATTTCTGACATCAGATCCGATGATTCAAGCATGACGTTTGATAGTGATCAGCCTATGGAAGATGTTTCTGCTGCAAATATGCCGCAATTTTACTTGGTGGGTAAGTCAATAGATATGAAAATTTCCAATAATGGCTCTGTTAGAGATATTAAAGGATTACAGGAAATGATGAGTGAAATAATGGACGAAGATTTGCGGCCCAATCCGGCTGTTCGACTCATGCTCAACAAATTTACAGATGAAAGCATTAAGTCTTCATTTGCACAGTATCAGATTTTTCCAGACAAACCGGTTAAAATCGGCGAAAGCTGGAAGAATAATTTCACTTTGGATATGTTCATCACCTTTGAGTCAGAAAATGAATACAAACTCGAAAGTGTCGCTGGCGATGAAGCGCGAATAACGATGAAAGGGCTCGTGAAAACAGCAAAGTCTAAAAGCAAAGACATCACCGGTTTGCTAGGATCTATGATGGAAATAGATGGCGATAGTGAAGGATTCTTCACCATAAACCTGAAAACAGGAGAAATTTTAGATTCAGAATCACTCACCGACATGAGAGCATCCATAAATATGATGGGGATGAAAATGCCCATGAACATGAAAAGTAAAACTTTATATAAAATTGTACGTAAGCAATAGCATTACGATAAAGGGATAATTCCATAATCCCTTCGATTGAACTAAACAGAGCGCCATGCAGAGAAATCTACGGTAATTATTCAATGTGCTGAATTACAAAGTATTAGTTGAAGTTGGTTTTGCTGAAGGCAATAGCGCAAGGCGTTTCACTTGAAAGAGAGCAGATGAGTTAATTCCTGAATCTTTGCTTATTAACATCGTTTTTTTAACAACTTGCGCCCGTTCAATTAATACTTATTAACAAGTCTGAGCACTTTTGAATTAAAATCGGATAATTGCAATAAATCCGCACAAAAAGAAAAATTACCGAACCATGAACAGAAGTGGTGAAGATAAAAATACTGCTATGCTGAGTTTGATCAAAGGAATCTTACTTGCTTTTTTCACCTGCACTGTGCTTATGGCGCAAGCACAAGTTGAAATTTGCGACAATGGAATTGATGACGATGGAGACGGTTTCGTCGATGCCTTCGATCCGGATTGCCCTTGCGACGATGTGCTCTTGATTTGTGAGCCAAGTTGCGAATTTTCCGTTCCGGGCGATGCCTTGAATTTTTCTGTTCAATGGCAAAGCATTGAAGAAGTTCCCGTTTATCAATCGCCTTTGGTAGGAGATATTAATCGCGATGGAATTCCGGATGTAGTAATTATGTCCACAGACGATATTCAGGTCAATGAACCACGTCGAACAAAAAATCTTCGGGTATTAAATGGCTTGACCGGTTTAAACCAACTTACCATTAATACGCCATTTCTGGCATGGGTAGGACCTACGCCTATTGCCATAGCCGATGTGGATGGTGATGGTTTTGCAGAAATATTTGTTGCTTCGGTCGATCATACGTCAAATCCTGTAGGCGATCGCCGCTTTTTGTATTGTTACAATCATGATGGCACTTTGCGCTGGAAATCAAATGAGCAATACGGCTATTTTCCTAATGCCAGATTTGGTTCGTCATTGGGTTTAGCAGATTTCAATCAGGATGGTATCCCCGAAATTTACGTGTATAATCAGATTTTTAATGCACGAACCGGAGTGAAGTTAGTTGAAGGAGGTAATGAAAGCGGATTGGCAATCATGTCTACCGAATCTTTTGGAGCAATGGCTAATCCTGTAGCTGCTGACCTTACTTCCCATCCGGGTCTAGAGCTTGCCTGTGGCAATACCGTATATGAAATTATCATCACCAACCCCAATGGCATCTCCGGCAACACTATGAATGCCATCACCATTGAAGGGCGTAACGATGGTTTCACATCCATTGCTGATATAGACTTAGATGGTCAACTCGATGTGATTGTAGCTACTCGCGGAGGCACAGCAGATTTATATGTTTGGAACCCGCGCGGAACCCCTTCTGTGATTGCAAGCCGCTCATTGCCAAATACCGGAGGCAATTGGACAGGACTGCCTTTTATTGGTGATATGGACAATGATTGTACACCTGAAATTGGGGTAACGCGTTCTAGAAGAGTTTATGCATTAAAGTACAACGGCACGCCAACACTTGCCTTGAAGTGGACTTTGGTTACTTCAGACGTATCCGGTTTCACGGGAATCACCATGTTTGACTTCAATCAGGACGGGATCAGTGAGTTGGTTTATCGCGATGAAACGAACCTTAGAATTATCAATGGTAGTGGAACTTCTGCAGTTGATATTGCCACATTTGAATGTATTTCAGGCACAGGAGCAGAAATGCCCGTAGTGGCTGATGTAGACGGTGATGGACAAGCAGAGATTTGTGTGACCTGCGGTAATAATAGCATCAATGTGGGTCATGTGGCATTATTTGGTCCATTGAATCAGGTTTGGGCTCCATGCCGTAGAATTTGGAATCAGTATTCTTATCACAATGTAAACATCAACAACGACTTAACGGTTCCCATTCAACAGCAACCTCATCAAATTTTGCTTTCCAATGTGCAGTGTCCCTTTTCGCAGTGCAATGAAAATCGTCCGTTCAACACCTTCTTGCAACAGGCAACCACTTACACTCAAGATGGTTGTCCGGTTTATCTGGCAACAGACCTTCAGCTTACTTTGGTTGGTCAACAGGAATGCGATGGCTCCGAAACATATAACTTGAATCTGGTTATTAAGAATGTGGGTGATGTAAATGCAGATACAGGTGCAGTAGTGAGTTTCTACAACGGAAGCCCGTTTCAGTCCGGTGCCACACTGATCAACACAACTCCATCGCCTATTAAACTCAATCAAATATTAACTCCGGGCGATTCAGTGATTGTTGCTGTGTCGATAGATATTTCATTACTCCCTAAGCCATTCAACCTTTTTGTAGTGCTCAATGACAATGGGACACAACCGTCGCCAATCACATTCCCCATCACTACTTATCCGGAGTGTGACTACACCAATAATGTGGTGAGTATATCCAGTGTAGATTGTTGCGAATTTGGCGATTTAAGTATTGATGCCATTGGACCGTCCGTACTCGAAATTTGTGCCGGAAGCTCCATTACATTGTCTGTTGAAGCCAGCAGCAGTGCAGGAATAGCCGCATCGAATATTCAATGGACTCTTCCAGCCGGAGGGAATGTAACAGGAGAGAATTTAGTCATTACGCAAGGAGGCAATTATCAGGTTACTGTAACCGATAATAGCTTGTGTAGCGTAGATACGACCATACAGGTAACACTTGTGCCGCTGCCAACTACCGCCAATGCAGGAAACAACATTGCCATTTGTGCAGAAACATTTAACTTACAGGGAAATACTCCATCAGTAGGCTCCGGGTTATGGACTCTTTTGTCGGGTTCCGGAAACATAGTGAACCCAGCATCGCCAACATCAGCTGTGAACAATGTAGGCATTGGTGTAAACCGATTTGTGTGGACCATCACAAATGGATCCAATTGCGTGTCGAGAGATACAGTGTCGGTGACCCGTATTCCTTTTCCAGATCAATCTGTGGCTGGGAACAATCAACAAGTATGTGCAACATCAGCTAATCTCAATGCCAATTTCCCGTTAATCGGCACCGGAACTTGGTCAGTCATTTCAGGGACAGGAGTGTTTTCTGATATTAATGCGCCAACAGCTACGGTGAGCAATTTGTCGCCCGGCAACAACGTTTTTCAATGGACCATTTCCAATGGGATTTGCCCACCGAATGTTTCACAGGTTACCATCACAAGATTTTTACCGCCTTCACCATCTGTTCCCGGATCGGCGCAAGAGATTTGTGGAACAGTTGCGACTTTAACAGCTACTGCTCCTAATATTGGTACTGGTCTCTGGACGCAGTCAACCGGAAGCGGAAACATATTAAACCCTGCATCTCCAACCACGCCGGTTAGCAATTTAAGCCCGGGGGTGAATACATTTATATATACGGTGACCAATGGCAATTGTCCACCTAATACTGCATCGACCACCATCACGGTTTCCGATTCTACTATCGTAGCGAATGCAGGAGCCGATCAGCAAGTGTGCTCAGTTACTGCTCAACTCAATGCGAGTGTCCCTGCAGCAGGCATTGGCACGTGGACATTAGTGAGCGGTTCCGGAAATATTATCAATCCATCAAGCCCAACTTCACAAGTTGACGGTTTAGGCATTGGTGCAAATGTCTTTCGCTGGACTTTGGTGAATGGTTCTTGTACATCATTTGATGATGTGGTAATACTTCGCGATGCTGTTCCTTCACAAGCGGTGGTTTCGCCTAATCAACAAATTTGTGAGAATACGACTCAGCTAAATGCTCAGATACCAAACGTAGGCGTGGGCGTGTGGACTCTACTCGAAGGTTCAGGAAATATTCTAAATCCCAATACCAACAACACGACAGTGAACAATCTATTGCCGGGAGCCAATGTGTTTCAGTGGGCTGTGAGCAATGGTGTTTGTCCGCCATCCACAGCACAGCTGGTGATTCAGGTAGATGAATTGATTCAGGCAAATGCCGGATCTGATCAACAGGTTTGTAGTGAAAGTGTGAATCTGAATGCGGTGAACCCATCTTCAGGCTCAGGCACATGGACGTTGGTGAGCGGATCTGGCAATATTAGCAATCCCAACCAACCGAACACGCTTGTTAACAATCTCGGATTTGGCGTCAACACCTTCCGCTGGACAGTAACCAACGGAACTTGTGTTACACAAGACGAGGTTGTTATTACCCGCGACCAATTGCCAACACCTGCAAATGCAGGCACTGATCAACAGGTTTGTGGTACAGCGGTGCAGCTAAACGGAAATGTACCTTCTGTTGGAACAGGTATTTGGACGCTGATTAGCGGAGCTGGCAACATTGATAATGCCGGTTCGGCAAGCACCGTGGTGAACAATCTGCAACCGGGAAACAATGTTTTTGCATGGACAATCAGCAATGGAGCTTGTCCGCCTTCCACCGCGCAAGTAACGGTTACAGTAGATGAAATTCCGGTTCAGGCCAATGCTGGTGCAGACTTCTCAATATGTGCCACCACAGCCAATCTTTTAGGAAATACACCTTCTGCAGGTATAGGCACTTGGACGGTTATTTCGGGCGGCGCTACAGTAGGTAATATTAATAATCCGAATTCATCTGTTAGCGGATTAAGTAGTGGGGCAAATGTGTTCCGTTGGACGATAGTTAATGGTGCTTGTGAGACCTTCGACGAAGTGACGATTACACGCGATGAATTGCCATCTACAGCAGTAGCCGGAACCGACCAACAAATTTGCGCAAATACTGCAACTTTAAATGCCAACACCCCTGCAATAGGCAGTGGTTTATGGACATTGATTAGTGGGTCAGGAGTCATTACAGATCCTGCCAATCCAACATCATCAGTAACCGACCTTCAGCCGGGCAACAACATATTTAGCTGGACAGTGAGTAATGGTGCTTGTCCGCCTTCTGTTGCCCAAGTCATCATCAGTGTCGATGAAATTTCGCAGCCAGCCAATGCCGGTGATGATGTCAGCATCTGCGACAACAGTTTTGTATTACAAGGCAATGCATCTAACAATGGAACCGGTGTATGGACAATTATCTCCGGAGGGGGTGATTTAAGTGATGTAAACAATCCCAATGCAACAATTAGCGCACTGCCTATTGGAACAACTGTTTTAAGTTGGACCATCACAGCAGGAGTGTGCATTTCGACCGATCAGGTAAGTATCACAGTGAATCAAGCCCCCGATGTGGCTCAGGCTGGAGCTGATCAGCAAATATGTGTCACTTCCACTGGTTTAAATGGTAATAGCCCAGTAAATGGAACAGGAGTTTGGACATTAATTACCGGACAGGGTAATATTCTGAGTCCTAATTCGCCGGTTACAGAAGTAAATAACCTTTTGCCCGGCATCAATGTGTTTCGCTGGACAATTAGTTTAGGAAATTGTCCTCCGTCTTTTGACGAGGTAAGTATTGTGGTAGATGAGAATAATCTCACAGCTAATGCTGGTCCAGATCAAATCATTTGTGAAACACAAACGCAAATGGCAGCAATTTTGCCGGAAGGCAGCACTGGTGTTTGGAGTTTTATATCCGGTTCGGGCACCATCAACGATATTACCAATCCGAATACCGTTTTACAGGAATTATCCATAGGAACGGTAGTGTTGCAATGGAAGGTAATGCGCGGTGCTTGTTCAGATTCGGCTCAGGTTACCATCACTTTCTCGTCTTTTCCCGATGCAGCAAATGCCGGCGCAGATCAAACGATTTGCTCCGATCAGACCGCACTTGATGCAAACAATCCTGAAGTCGGGTCAGGTACTTGGTCAGTGATTACAGGAAGCGGAAATTTTTCTAATGCCAATCAGTTTAATACCACTGTAAGTGGACTCGCAGTAGGAGTAAACGTATTGCAGTGGACCATCACCAATGGTGCATGCCCGCCATCAACCGATCAGGTCGTGATTATCAGAGAAGAAATTAATCTTGAAGCGAACGCAGGCGCAGATTTTAGTGTATGTGCCGAAACAGCTAATCTTGCAGCTATAACACCTCCGTTTGGAGTCGGTGTTTGGTCAGTGGTGTCCGGTGGAGCAAACGTTCAAGACCCCAACAATATTAATTCGGCTGTAAACGGCTTAAGCCCCGGTACAAATGTTTTTAGATGGACTGTGAGCAGTGGTTCTTGTCCTCCGGTGAGCGATGAAGTGACTATTACACGTAATTTACCACCATCATCAGCTTTTGCCGGTGCAGATCAAATCGTGTGTGGAGCCAATGCTACGCTTAATGCCGCTGAGCCTGCCATTGGAACTGGAATCTGGACTTTAATTGCGGGTTCGGGAAACATCCAAAACAATACATCCAACATAAGCTTGGTCAACAACCTGCAAGTGGGTGCAAATCAGTTTGTTTGGACCGTATCAAATGGTGTTTGTCCGCCAAGCGTAGACACAGTTTTAATAGAACGCGAAAAGAATGCCAGCCCTGCCAATGCCGGACCTGACCAGCAAATCTGTGCAGAAAGTACTCAATTTGCAGCAGCTACACCACAAAATGGTACAGGTGAGTGGACTTTGGTTTCAGGTAGTGGTGTGATTGCCGATGCGAGCAATCCGATTTCTCCAGTTAGCGGCCTTGGCATAGGAGCAAATATTTTCCGTTGGACGGTAAATACACCTGGCGGTTCTTGTCCACCAACAGATGATGATGTAGTAATAACACGTTTCGCCCCTCCGTCCGATGCAATAGTTGGTGAAGATTTAACCACCTGTCAGCCACAAGCCAACTTGTCGGCAGTTTTGCCCGCCGTTGGAGTCGGGATCTGGCAGGTATTTTCCGGCAATTCCATCGTGTCGGATCCATCAAATCCTAATTCACTGGTTACAGGTTTAGAGATTGGTAATAATGTATTTGAATGGAGGGTAAGCAATGGTGTTTGTCCACCAAGCGGGGCATTATTCACGATTAATCGTATAGAAAATGTAGAAGCGGCGGTAACAGCTGTGGTGGATGTTTGCGGAACGGATGCCCAACTTACGGGCAATTTGCCAAACGGAGCCACAGGTACATGGACTTTGGTGAGTGGTTCAGGTAGCATACAAGACCCATCTAGCCCAACAACCACCGTTTCTGGCCTAAGCTTTGGAACCAATACTTTCCTTTGGACTTTAATTTTTGCCGATTGTGACCCGGTAAGCGCTTTGGCTACAGTGAACAGCTTTGAGCAGCCTACCACAGCTTTCGCAGGGGCTGATCAAACAAGCTGCGGCACAAGCGTTCAGTTGCAGGCAAGTGCTCCTACAATTGGCAACGGTACCTGGTCTGTTTTAACGGGTAATGCTACTTTCTCCGATGTAAACAATCCGCAGAGCCTTGCCACAGACTTGTTGCCGGGCATCAACCAGTTTATTTGGAATGTAAGCAATGGGGTTTGCCTGTCGGTTAGTGATACCGTTGCAATTCAGGTGGATGAAAATCCACTTACTGCCGATGCAGGTGAAGATCAAACCATTTGCATAGACAATATCACACTCAATGCTATGTCCCCGGTACAAGGAACAGGTTCATGGATGGTATTGAGTGGCTTAGGTAACTTTGACAATACAGCTATTCCCAATCCTTTTGTCAATAATCTGGCATTTGGTGTAAATACATTCGTTTACACGGTGACCTTTGGCGATTGTCAGGTATTTGATCAAGTAAGCATTACAAGACTTACGCCACCTGTTGCCAATGCCGGTGCAGATACGTTTCTTTGCAGCAACACTTTACAGCTTAATGCCAATCTCCCTGCAGGGGCAAGCGGCACCTGGGCTATTCTGAGTGGTAGCGGTACAATAGATGATGTGAACAATCCAAATGCGGTAATCAGCAATTTGCAGGAAGGTGCGAATGTACTTTCATGGACACTCACTTTGGGCGACTGTCCTCCATCAAGCGCGAACATTGTTATCAACTTCTCGTGCAATACACCGCCTACAACAGTAAATGATTTCTTCATTACAGATGAAGACGTTTCTGTGTCGGGCAATTTTATAACCAATAATTTTGACCCGGATGGTACTGAGCTCACGGCAGATACAACGCCTGTAGTCGGCCCATCAAACGGAACGGTGATCATCAATCCTGATGGCTCTTTTACATACACCCCTAATCCGTTGTTTAATGGTCAGGATACCATTGTGGTGAACGTTTGTGATAATGGCATTCCGCTTCCGCCTGCTTGTGCACTTGATACCATTATCATCACGGTGAATCCGTTGAACAATCCGCCGGTGGCAATTAATGACACTGCCTTCACAACGAGAAACACACCGGTAAGCGGAAATATGATGGATAATAATTTCGATCCGGATGGAACAGCATTGACCTTGGATACTGTACCAGTGTTTGGTCCAAGAAATGGCTCTATTGTCATTAACAGCAATGGAAACTTCACCTATACCCCTAATGACAATTTCTTAGGTATTGATACCATTGTGGTTTTGGTGTGCGACTCAGGTATTCCACTACCACCAATTTGTGTGTTCGACACCTTGTTTGTGTTTGTGAATGATTCGATACTTCAACAATTACCGCCACAAACCGAGAATGATAACTTTACTACCAGCGAAGATGTACCTTTAGGAGGCAATATCATGGCGAATAATTCTAACCCGAATGGAAACCCCATGGTAGTGGATACTATTCCGGTTAATGGCCCGTCAAACGGCAGCTTTACTATCACTCCTGATGGCACATTTACCTATATTCCAAATGCAAACTGGTCTGGTATTGACACCATCGTTGTATTGGTGTGCGATAGTGTGATTGAGCCGGTATTATGTGCAAATGATACCATCATCATTGTGGTGAATGCAGTCAATGATCCGCCTGTTACTGTAAACGACGTTGTATCAGGCCCATTCAATCAGCCGATTTCGGGCAATATGAATGACAATAACTTCGACCCCGAGGGAACAGATTTGGTAGTGAATGGAGTTATTGCAGGCCCTTCAAACGGCAGCTTCGTAATAGATTCTTTGGGCAATTACACTTATACGCCCAATACAGGCTTTGCCGGAAATGACACGGTAATCATTCTGGTCTGCGATAATGGAATCCCGCTTCCACCGGCCTGTGCGTTTGACACGCTCATTATCACCATCATGATGCCAAATATTGAAGTGAACGCAGGTTCGGATCAATCAATATGCGGAAATAGTGCCTTGCTCAGTGGCAATTCACTCACACCGCCGGATAGCGGTGTTTGGACACAAATCAGTGGATCGGGCAACATTCTGAATCCTAATGAGAACATCACTCTGGTTGAAAATCTAAGCCTTGGCAACAATCAATTTGTTTGGTCTGTCACTTCACAAGGCTTTACGGTAAGTGACACGGTGAATATTTTAGTCAATCCGCCGGCTACGGTAGCCAATGCTGGACCCGACCAAGTCATTTGCCGCGATTCGACTGTGCTTGCAGCTAATGTGGCCGTTGATGGTGTAGGAACTTGGTCGGTAATCAGTGGAAGTGGTAATTTTATCTCCGCCTCACAAAACAACACGCCGCTGAATGGAATCTCTCCCGGATTAAATCAGTTTGTTTGGACGATTGTGAATGGCCCTTGCTCATCAAGCGATACGGTAAATGTGGTATTTATTGATATTCCACCACCACCTGTCCCGGCAGACACATCCATCTGTGTAGGACAAGACTATGTATTACCAATTCCTATAGGTACCGGCTTCGATTATGTATGGACAAGCAATAATACTAATGTAGTATTTGGGCAACCAACAAATAATGGCATACCGGTAAGCAATTTACCTTCCGGAGCAACCATTCGCTTCACGCTCACCGCAAGCTCTGAAGGCTGCAGCTCTAGCTCATTTTTTGACCTTGTTATCTTACCTATTCTTTTTAGTGCCTGCGATACTACGCAACCTATTTTTATTCCTGATGGGTTCTCTCCAAACGGCGATGGCGTTCACGATAAGTTTGTGATTTACAATTTGCCGGATGGTGCAAGAGTAAGGCTTCAGGTTTTCAATCGATGGGGTGTGAAGGTTTATGAAAGCAATGATTACAAGAATGACTGGGACGGAACTTGCAATGTGAACACAAGTTTGGTGCTCGCAGGTGATGCATTGCCTGAAAGTACTTATTATTATATCCTTCAATTTGATTTTGAATTCAGTCCGAGGGTGGGTTATCTCACGCTATGGCGATAAAATACTGCGAATAACATGAACAAGATTAAATTAACCTTCATCGCAATCATCTGCACGCTCGTGCTAGGGGTGTCAAAAGCCCAGCAGGATGCGCAGTATAGCATGTACATGTTCAATCAATTGGCGCTCAATCCGGCCTACAGTGGCGTATTTGATCAGGCGCAGGCTCAATTGATTTTCAGAAGACAGTGGTTGAACCTGCCGGGTGCACCGCAGACAGCGGGTTTCAATGTGCATGGCCCTATGCGTAACGAAAATGTAGCGCTTGGTTTGAGTTTTGTAAACGATCAGCATGGGCTCATTAACACCAATGGCTTAATGACATCTTATGCGTATCACTTGAGTTTTCCAAAATCAAGATTAAGTCTTGGACTGCAAGCCGGATTAGAAAATTTTGCGGCCAACCTCACCCAGGCATCCTTGAGCCCCAATCAGGAATTCGATCAGGCATTTGCATCGAACATCAGTCAATGGAGCTTCAATTACGGAGCAGGAGCATTTTGGTATAACGACCGCTTTTTTGTGGGCTTCAGTGTGCCGCATATTCGAAACAACATCATCAGCGATCAGCAGCTCAATAGTGTGTTTGTGGCGCGCCGAAGAACGCACGCATTCCTTACCGGGGGTTATGTCATCGATATCGGACCTACTACCAAACTCAAACCTAGCATGCTCATGAAATATGCCAGTGGAGCGCCCTTGCAGATTGACCTGAACATGCAGATTTATTTTTACGAAAATATTGGCCTGGGAGTGAGCTATCGCACAATGGATGCCATTACTGTGATGGGAGAATTACAGCTTACTAGAAGCCTTCGCTTAGGCTACGCCTTCGACCAGACCGTTAATGCGCTCAGTCGATACTCCGGTGGCACGCATGAAGTGATGTTACGCTACAACTGGGGTTTCAGTAAGGATAAAAACTTAACACCAAGATATTTCTGATAAGAACATGCACAAATCTGAAGATATGCATAAAAAATACTCAACATGGTCGCAGAAGCTTAAGATTCTGTTGTCGTTGTTTTGTTTCGTTGCGCTGAATACTGCCAGCGCCCAAACAATCGTAGAGCAAAAGGCCAAAAAGGCATTTGATAATATGGCCTACAAACGTGCCGCTGAATTGTTTGAAATGGCTCTGGAGCGGGACCCGGGAAGCACGCTCACCGTAAAATACCTGGCAGAGAGCTACCGAAAGCTCAACGATTCAAAGAATGCTGAGAAGGCTTACATGCGCGTGTTTGATTATGAAATTCAGGAAAATGACGATTATTTGTATTACGCTCAGGCCATGTTTAGCAATGGTCGAAGAGAGCAAGCTATTGAGTGGTTTAAAAAGTATGCCGAAATAAAGGCAGGCGACCGCAGAGGGCAGCGTTTTGTAGAGTCTATCAAGAATTTTAGAGCGTATTATGTGAATGAATCAAGCTATTCGTTTGAACCCGTGGCATTCAACACCGACAGAAATCACTTCTCACCGATTTTCTTCAATAAAGGCTTGCTTGTGGTATCTGATGCCTATTTGAAGTCTTACAATCGCTCTCCCTATAACTGGAATGGCTTACCTTATCTGAATCTTTATCATGTGCCATTTACCGCCGGAGATTCAGTTTTTGGCATGCATGATCGTTTGCCGAATATTATTAATTCAAAATACAATGAAGGCCCGGCAAGCTTAAATAAGGAAGAGACTTTAATGGCGTTTAGCCGCAACAATTTTCACAAGGGAAGAATAAGAAGAAGCATTGACGGGATTAACAAAATCAATATCTTTTTTGCCGACCATAAAAATGGAAGATGGTCTAATGTAAGGCCATTTGAATTTAATAACAACCAGTATTCTATGGGACATCCGGCCTTGACTTCGGATGGCAAAACCATGTATTTCGTATCGGATATGCCAGGTGGTTATGGAGGCACTGATTTGTATGTATCTAAGCTAGTGGAAGGAAAGTGGACAAGACCGGTAAATCTTGGACCTAATGTCAATTCGGAAGGCAATGAAATGTTCCCCTTTGTGCTCAACGATAGCTTACTTTATTTTTCATCAAATGGGCTTGGTGGTTTAGGCGGTTTGGATGTGTTTTACAGCGAGATTGTAAAAGAAGGTGATTTTCCACTTCCCACCAATGTTGGCTATCCCATCAACAGCTATTCCGACGATTTTGGCTATATCTATAACTCTGCAACCAAAACAGGATTTTTCACATCAAATCGCGAGGGCGGTTCAGGGGGAGATGATATTTACCGCTTCCGTTATTCACCGAAGCCAATGAAAATTCTCGTGGCTGATAAGAAAACCAATAAACCCCTCCCGGGAGCTGCACTTGAAATCTATGAAGAAGATCGCCTGGTGGCCAAAGGAAAAACCGACGGGGAAGGCTATGGGGAATTTTTTCTGAAAGGTTGCGCGGAATATCGGATCGTTTCGGAATTGAAAAATTATCCAACGGAAATCAAAACCGTGCAAACCGTGTGCCCATTACCGGCAAAGGAGCCACTTGTGGTGCTCATGTCTAAGCTCGAGTTGAAAGGGAATGTGTATGACCGATATTTAAACAAAAACATTGCGGATGCAGAAGTTGAAATCACCGAAGTGGAAAGCAATAAAGTGATTGGCACCATCAAATCTGACGGTGAAGGCAATTTTGTATTCCCCTTGTTGCCCTGCAAAGAATACAAAGTTGTATCGCGTTCCGGCAAACTGCCACAAGTGGAGAAAACCTTTAAGTCTGCATGCGATAAAGCGGAAGACTCCTACATTAATTTGTTAATGGGCGTTCAACCCGAAAAAGGAGTTATTATCAACATTTTCGTGACCGAGGAACAAACCGGGGAGCCTATTGCAGGCGCCAAAATCAAATTGTTTAATAGCACAGATGGCTCTCTGAATGAGATGCTTGCCGATGAAGATGGAAAATACGAAACTGTGGTGAAAGAAAACCAAACCATCAACCTTCAGGCCCAAAAGGTTGGATTTTTCTCCACTTCAAAGAGCAAAGCCGAGATTAAAACAACGTCGAGAGACCGAAAAATCACACGCGAACTTAAGCTTTTACGCCTAAAAGAAGGAGGTATTATTGCGCTGGAAGGTATCTTCTATGATTTGGGTAAATTCAATATTCGCCCCGATGCGGCTCGTGTGCTCGATTATGTGGTGCAAGTGATGGAAGAGAATCCTACCATGAAAATTGAGCTTGGTTCACACACCGACAGCAGAGGTAGTGATCAGGACAACCTTGTTTTATCTGAAAATCGGGCCAAGGCAGCAGCCGAATACATCATTGGCCGTGGTATCTCCCCCGATCGCATCACCGGAAAGGGCTATGGAGAAACACAACTCAAGAACCGTTGCGGCAACGGCGTTAAATGTAGTGAAGCCGAACACCAACTCAACAGAAGAACCGAAATCCGTATTTTGGATTATTAATCGACCGGAGCCTATTCCATGCGAAAAAGGTTGATAAGTTTGGCCATGTCGAACAAGCAGACGTATGCTTTGTTTCTAATTTTGCACTGTAAATTATTAGCCTTTTGGATCAGCTTCCTTCAAAACTTCTACAACAAGCAGTGGACGAAATGTCGTCTTTGCCGGGTATAGGCAAGAAAACAGCACTACGCCTTGTATTGCATTTGCTTAAAAGAGAACTTCCGGAAGTGCAGCGTTTTTCACAATCATTTAGCCAACTGAGAAGCGAGATACGTTACTGTGTTACTTGCAACAATATTTCTGAGTCGTTGACTTGCAGCATTTGCAACGATGCGAAAAGAGATCAAACACAGGTGTGTGTGGTAGAAGACATTCGCGATCTGATTGCCATAGAGCATACGCAGCAATATCGTGGCTTGTATCATGTGCTAGGGGGGATCATTTCTCCTATGGATGGTATAGGTCCAGCAGATTTGAAAATCGACTTGTTGGTCGAACGTATGGCAAAAGGTGAGATTAAAGAAGTGATCATGGCCCTTCCATCAAACATGGAAGGCGACACGACCAATTTTTTTATTTATCGTCGCTTACAGGATTTTGATGTGCACATCTCCACTATTGCTCGTGGAATTTCAGTTGGAGCCGAGTTAGAATACGCCGATGAGGTAACACTTGGTCGTTCTATCCTGCACCGTCAACCTTTAGAAACTACTTTAGTGATTAAGCGATGAGCGCGACAATTTCCGGCATACAGCGTTATTTTTCATTAATTAAATTTAGCCATACCATTTTTGCCTTGCCCTTTGCAATGGTAGGTTTTTTCATGGCTGTGCATTTCAATGAGACGCAACTCGAATGGATGCTCTTGTTGAAGGTGATTTTATGTATGGTGTTTGCGCGTAGTGCGGCTATGGCATTTAATCGTTATTTAGACAGGGATATCGATGCGAAAAACAAGCGTACAGCTATTCGTGAAATTCCATCCGGGAAAATATCGCCTGACTCGGCTTTGCTTTTTGTGATAGCCAACTCGGCAGCCTTTATTACTGTGACGTATTTTATCAATGCCTTGTGTTTTGCACTTTCACCTATTGCACTTACAGTAATTTTAGGATACAGTTTTACCAAGCGCTTCACGGCATTGTGTCATTTTGTGCTCGGCCTTGGCCTTTCACTCGCTCCGATAGGCGCCTACCTGGCAGTGACAGGCAAGTTCGATGCTATGCCATTGCTTATTTCTTTTGCCGTACTTTTTTGGGTGAGTGGATTCGATATTATCTATGCTTTGCAAGACGATGAATTTGATCGTTCACAAGAGCTCAATTCTATTCCCGTATTGTTAGGCCGAACAAGTGCTTTAACCTTATCGCGGTTTATGCACCTGTGTGCAGTTTTGTTTATCGCAGCCGCAGGGTTTTACGGTGATTTAGGTGTTTTGTACTGGACAGGTACAGCCATTTTTGCAGCCCTGCTGGTTTATCAGCAAAGTCTGGTGCGCCCCAACGATCTTTCTAAGGTAAATCTTGCGTTTTTTACCACGAATGGCATAGCCAGTGTGCTTTTCGCAGCTTTTGTGCTTGCCGATTTTTTTATTTAAGCTGAGCTGTCATACCCAAACGACCATTGAGTAGGGTATCAAAGTAATGTTACCTTTGCTGCAGATTACCCCGCATGAATACCATCACACTACATGATGCCGATATTAGTATCGATGAAACGATAGCGATCATCCAGCGCAGAAATAGAATTGATATCTCTGAAGACTTTAAGCAAAAAGTGCTTCGCTGCAGAGCTTTTCTCGAAGAAGAGATGAGCAGAAGCAATCGCAGCATTTATGGGATCAATACCGGCTTTGGTGCTTTGTGCAACGTGAAGATTGCTGACCATCAGCTTTCGGAACTTCAGCATAACCTGGTTCGCTCTCATGCTTGTGGTATGGGGGCAGCTTTAAACGATGATTTGGTCAGGCTTTTGCTCTTGCTTAAAATACGTTCCCTTGCCTATGGCCACAGCGGAGTGAAATTGGAAACAATCGAGCGACTCATTTTTTTCTTCAACCATGAGATATTACCCATAGTGTATGAGCAAGGCTCTTTAGGCGCTTCGGGCGATTTGGCACCTTTGGCGCACCTCTCACTGCCACTTTTTGGAGAAGGAAAAGTGCGTGTAAAAGGTGAAATAATGGATGCATCGCAATTGGAAGTCATGTTCGGCATCAAACCATTGCAACTTGCAGAGAAAGAAGGATTGGCTTTACTCAATGGTACCCAATTTATGGCAGCACATGGGGTTTGGGCTATTCATCGTGCTCAGGAACTTTTCGAATGGTCGGTTTTGATCAGTGCTCTTAGCTGTGAAGCATTTGACTGCAAAACAGAGCCATTTAACCCTTTAATTCATAAAATCAGGCCGCATAAAGGGCAGCAATTAGTGGCCGAAAAGCTAAGGGCTATTTTGCAAAACAGCACGATTGCACAAAGACTCAAAATGCATGTGCAGGATCCATATTCCTTTCGCTGCATACCACAAGTGTTGGGGGCGAGCTATGACGTTTTAAAGCATGCTAAAAGGGTGTTTGAAACAGAAATCAATAGCGTGACTGACAATCCGAATATCTTCCCCGATGAGCAAGAAATTCTATCAGGAGGAAATTTTCATGGGCAACCATTAGCATTAGCAATGGATTATTTGGCAATGGCGGTGCACGAAGCGGGAAATATCGCAGAGCGACGCATCTATCAACTGGTTTCCGGGAAAAGGGAGCTTCCGATGTTTTTGAGCGCCAACCCCGGCTTGCAAAGTGGCATAATGATTCCACAATACACAGCTGCTTCGCTGGTGAACCAAAACAAGCACTTGGCTAACCCTTGTTCTACAGACTCTATCGAGTCATCAGCCGGACAGGAAGATCATGTGAGCATGGGCGCCAATGCCGCGACAAAGTTGATGCGCGTAGTGGACAATCTTGAAAAGATTCTTGGCATAGAATTGCTTACCGCTTCGCAGGCGATTGAATTTCGCCGACCGGTTAGGAGTTCACCAATTATTGAAAAACTCCTGACTGCTTATCGTCAACATGTTTCTTTTATTGACCAAGACAGAATTTTGCATGAAGATATGCGCAAATCTTGCGAATTTATCACCGAGCATGGTGCAGCTGATTTTATTGGCGGATAATTTTTTGCTGATGTACCATTCCTGAAGCGCTTTCTATGCGAAGGATATAGGTTCCTGCAGGCAATGGTTGTGTGGAAAAGGAAAACAGATTTTCTCCCTTCTTGGTCAAATCTTTTAGAATTATTTTTACGAGCCTACCCTGAATATCATACAGTTTAAAACTCATCAATTCTGACTTCTCGGCCACGAATGACACGCTGATTTGATCCATGCTTGGATTGGGGAATACCTTAGGTGTTTTGTGCTCAGATTGATTTTCAGAGATTCCCACAAACGAATCATCGAGCCATTTGAGTTCCGCAATCCAAGTACCATTGGTTCGGTTTGATCGACCATAAGACCCTGCCATCCACACCACGCCATCTTCATTATATTTTCTTTGCGCACCGGAGTAGTCGCCCCATCGATTGAAAGTTCCAAAACCTACCGAAACAAAATTTTCACCTTCTTTCACTTGCAACCGCTGTGAGTAATTGCTGGTGCCGTCGAAAGAATAGGCCGAGCACCCTGAAAATACCGTTGGCGATGAATGATTTACGGTAATGATGGCGCGGTTGTCGCCCGCTCCGTTTCCTAAATAGTTAAGCGTGGCATAACCTAAATCAACGGTATCGCTTAGGATATTGTGTCTGATACTTGGGTTGTTTTCATAATCCAAAATAAAGCCATGATATATACCTGCAGTTCCACGGGTGGTATCAAGTGTGTTTTGAACAAACTGTATGATGCCATTTTGCTTAAAAGCAAAGGTCACACGGTTATCCATGGTGTCGAAGGTGCGATTCGATGCTTGTCGTGCGCGTGGTGCCATGTAATAGTTTCCTTCTGCTTTCAATGTTTGAACGCTTAAGTTCGCATTGGGAATCCTTCCGCTCACTTTAAGCAAGAAAAAGGTATCATTTTCTGTGCTGAGATTTCGGTTGGAGAGCAGATACATTTCATCCCCGGCGATAGTGAGCCCGTCGCGCACTGGCGTGATATTAAAGATGGGCCGATTATTGGGGGGAAGAATATTTGAATAATAAGCAGTGGATAATGCTTCTCCATTGTAGCCATTGGCAAGGTCAACTTGCCAAAAAACTGATTCAACAAAACCGGAGTTGTTTACCGAACCATTGGTAAAGGTATTGATGCCAATGAATAATTCAGAAGCTGAAATACCAATTGTAGGATAATCGGACCAGGTGCCATTATTGTTGGGATTGCCCGGCAAGGTATATAAATTCCATTCGCCAGTTGCATCGTTGGTGGTGGTGAAAGCCACGATGATTTGCGAAGTGGAATCCAGAAAACCATTTAATATCACGGCAATAAAACGATCTGCATTGGGGTCATAAATCACTCTTGGGTCATATTTAATCTCAGGAAGTTCCAAGGGGGCGGCAAAGGCATCAAAACTAAAGGTGAGTTGCAGGGAGTCGGCTGCTGTATCGTAGATGAAAAAGCTGGAATTGATCACCGAAACCACTTGTCCTGCATTGCTGATGGCCACATCATTGTCGTTGGGCACGCGGTTCATGTAGGCATTCCCGTTGAAGTTGCGGAGCAATTCGGGTGCGCTGATTTGTACATTCTTCGATTGAAAATCTGCCTGTTTTTTCTCCTTGCGCGGAAAGCGTTGTTCGTTTTCCATTTTCATTTCCAGGAGTTTTCCTCTAAGCGACTCGGTGCCCGGCTTAGGCATTTCCAGATTTTGCAAGGCCGGATTCCAGTCTGCCCGAATGCTTCTCGGATAAGTTTTGGCTTTCAGGGGAGCTTGCATAATGGATTTTTGCTGCGCATGGAGCAAGTTGACCTGTATGAAGCATAAAAAAATAGGGATGAGTGATAATGACCGCATGTTGAATTGAACTGAGCTTTTTTGTTTTTGTAAAGAAATAGAAATTAGCGCTTTTTAGCAAACATGCATCTGAAATTGCTCTGAGAATGAGATATGAGTGGGGATGAGAAAGAGTTTAAGCTTAAACCCAAATTACGCATTAAAAAATGCGTAATCGACAAAGTGATAGTAATCAATTCCAATCCTTTGGAATTGATTACTATCACTAGATCGGGGTTACCCCAACTAAATCAAATAGTTCGGCTCATTCTTCACGCCCTATTGATTAATTTGGGTTAAATGATTATCGGTTTTCTCGCTTTAAATTTTTAATAGGCAATTCGAGTAACTTTTCGGTTTTTTAATTGCAATATGAAGGAATGTTATGCGCAAGAATCAAACTAATTAACTTTAATAAATTTTTCATGGTATTGATTTTTAAGGGTTTTGATTTGAATGAAATAGATGCCATTGTTTAACATGCTTACATCTATATTGGCAGGAATCTCAAAAGGCAGGTTTGATAAGTTCAAGACCAATTGACCGCTTTTCTTTGTCATTACATGAGAATCAGCGTTATTTGTGAAAGTATTTAAATCTTTATTGGACCCAACTGCGCCCCTTGCTTTAATGTTAAAATTATTACTTAAATTAAAAGCAAAAAATTTACATATTTAAATATATAATGTTAAATCTTTACTCTTATGACTGTCGTGGTGGGTAAATGGTATGTTGGCACGATACTAAATGTATTGGACTTATGATCATTAAGCCGCTATTGCTGTTGCAGCAAAAGCACAGCATGCCAGGTGAGTCATAAGCTGATAAATACTTTATCTTTATGGCGCTACTATCTTATGGGAAATTGATTTATTAATTGCTGGAAATACATCTTTGTCACGGTCCAAAATTTTAATAAATCCAAAGATATGTTTGACTTAGAGCCTTTGTAAAGGGAGATAAATGAATTTTTATTCAAGGGAACTCAGGAGAATCCGCCAATTGTGCACACTAAACACTCTTCGGTAGCTCAATAGGGGCCGGAAGATTGTCAAAAAAATATTAGTATGAAATATTCATAAGCACAATAAGAATAATGAGCACAACAACATGGATGAATATTCCATGTGACCTTAAAATTATATACACATGAAATGTCCATTAGAGCAAGCTCAAACCAACCGAGAATGAATATTAGGACATTCCCCCGCCACAAAGACGGGGATAAATATCTGGTCTAATAAATATACATGAATAAAGCGCTTTAAGCAAGCTTATATTTGCTTCTTTGGAGGATTATAAGTAATTTTACCTTGAAAATTGGAATTCTAATTTCCAAATATCTATGATAATCAGACAGGGATACATCGAAGAGATCCATCAATTAGCGGAATATTTCCCGGTTATTGGCATATTGGGTGCGCGGCAAGTAGGCAAAACCACGCTTGCGAAGGAAATGATGACAATGCTCAAAAAGAAAGTCATCTACCTTGATCTGGAAAAGCCCTCTGACCTTGCTAAGCTTACTGAACCCGAGATGTACTTCAATCTGAATAAGGAATATTGTATCATCATAGATGAAGTTCAATTAAAGCCTGAGCTGCTTGCTGTAATAAGGTCATTGGTCGATGAATTTAGAGTGCCATTAAGGTTCATTATATTAGGCTCGGCAAGTCCTGAAATCATCCAACAAACTTCTCAATCATTAGCGGGCAGGGTTAGTTATGTTTTTATCCATCCATTCTCCTTATCAGAGCTAAATAATAAAGACCGAATAAAACACCATTTCAGAGGCGGATTCCCCGAAAGCTATCTGGCCCCTAATGACAAAGTTTCAAAAAGATGGTTAGACGACTTTATTATAACCTTCATTGAACGGGACCTTCCATTGTTGGGCTTATCTGCTTCTCCTAACCTCACAAGAAGGCTATGGGAAATGCTTGCCTGGCAGAATGGAAATCTTCTGAACAGTTCCATGCTTGGAAACTCTCTCGGACTCACTCACCACACAATCAGGAAGTACATTGACTTTATTGAAGGTGCATTCATGCTGAAAACGATTATGCCATTTCATGCCAATCTTAATAAAAGACTTGTAAAAAGCCCCAAAGTGTATTTTACAGACACAGGCATATTGCACAGAATTCTTAGAATTGAGAATTATGATCAACTCATAGGAATGCCCGTTCTGGGCGGGTCATTCGAAGCATATGTTTTGCAACAATTACTCGCTCAAAAATCATCAGAGCTAGATATTTACTTTTACAGAACACATGCCGGAACAGAGATTGATTTTGTGCTTACACGAAGTGCGAAACCTGTTTGCTCGATAGAGGTGAAATTTACTTCTTCGCCTAGACTTACCAAAGGCTTGCGACAAGGCATTGAAGATTTGCAAACTAAAAACAATTATATCATCATTCCGGAATCAGAAATTTATCCCATAGCGGAAAATATTCAGGTTGCAGGTATTTATCCTTTCATCACACAGATTTTGCCGGGGCTTTGAATATGGCGGAACGTTAAATCAAATACTTCATTAAACTCTTTTTTTAGCAGAAATTGTTTTTCCGCTTTCAACACAAAATGGCTTATTAATTTTCAGCTATGCAAAGTCAATTAATAGCATCATTAACGCTTTCTTGGCCATAGAATTGGTAATTGACTGTTAGCGCTATAACTATTTCCCTAGTAAACGCAAACAGATTGATGCGCTATGCATCGAAATTACATTTGGGTTAATTTGTAAACGGTTTTGTTTTTATCCCCTGTTTTATGAAACAAATTCAATTCTATGCCCTTTCTTAGGTCTCTGCTGGCTGTCGCGGAAGAAATATCCTTAAATACATTCATGTAATCTTTGCGTGTAAATTCTCTTTTTCCATTGCTTAGAAAATAATTCAACCTGTCGGTGTCTTTGAGAATTCTGTTGTTGAAGTTTAGCAGTTCATGTAATGAATTATCAATCACATCAAGCATGTATTCGATAAACAAAGTAGATTTTCCTTCTTTATCGCTTTGCGACAATGCTTTGTAATACTGTGCTTGTGTCCTGTTGATGAAGGTTTCAAATGGAAGAAACTCAAAAACAAGATATTCCTGCATTAATATGATGGTTTGCCACAATCTCCCCATTCGCCCGTTGCCATCGGCAAATGGGTGGATAAATTCCAGCTCATAATGAAACACGCAGCTTTTAATCAAAACATGTTCATCGTCATTTCTCAGGTAATTGAAAAGGTTTTCCATTAAGGTGGGTACATTTTGGGCAGACGGTGCAATGTGTGCAACCTGAGCGCCATGATAGATTCCAACTCCCTGACTTCGATACTTCCCTGGATTTTCAATCAAGTCATTCATCAAGAGTTTATGTGCATGGAGGAAGGATTTTGAAGATTGTGCTTTAAATGACTACAAGGCATCATACACTTTAATGGCATTTAGCACTTCTGTAATATCTTTTTGGGGGCCTATCACACGCTTATGTGCTACGATCGCGGTAATTTGTTCCTCCGTAAGGGTGTTGCCTTCAATTTTCAAGGAGGAGTGAATGGTTTTAATCTTGTTTTGTTTCCGCAGTTGTGGTGAAGGCCTATCCAAAAGATTGGCACTGACTTTTCCAATTTTCTCAGAAACGGCACCGATCAATTTGAGTATTTTGCTGTTTATTTCATAAGGCGGCTTCATGTGATACTATCATTTGATACTATTAAAGATACTTGTTTTGCTCAAACAAAAAATTACTGTTGACTGCTGAAATCTTCTTCCGTGAAAAAAAGCTTTTCTTAAAACTTTATATTTGTAAAGATAAGCTTGGCATGGCCATCTGCATAGAGCAAGATATCGAAGCGGTCTTCGGCCACGATGATATCATCCACCTTAAAGGATTTTAGTTTACCGCGAAGCACAAACAGGTCTTCGTATTTGTATTCCTTCAATAGCTCTGCAATGCCCGTTCGCATGGTTTTTACTTCATCTTCGAAGGAAAAGCGAAGACTTTCACCAAGTTTCTTCCTGATCAGGTCATTGGCCAACCAATCTGCCGATCTGAGCAAGATGTTGCGTGTTTTGATGTCATAATCCAGATTCTCGAAGTAAAACAGGTTTTTCTCACTTTCATAGCGTGGCTTGCCATATAGATAAATATTCCCCTTTGCACTTCCATCAAAGGCCACACGCACATAGGCCAGCTCTCCTTTACCGAAAATCTCCAGATCTCTGACCACAATTTTTCGCTGCTTATAGGCCATTTCCATGCCTTTTACAGCCATGCCTGCCATCACGCCTGCATCGTAAAAGGAGAGGGAAGACGTGATATTCACTGTGAAGGCATCGCTTTTTCTTTGGGTAAATTTCAGGTCGGGAAGCGAGCTCACAGACTTGGGCAAGGGTTTACTGCCATAGCGGGCATCGATAATGCATTCCAGCCCGAGATTGATAAAAATCGCCTGATTTCTTGATTCTATCGGCGACAGGTAGATGGCGGAAGGCTGAATGCTCATCCAGGAATTGCTCTCTTCGTCGATCAGGTAAGGTTGCTGCGCAATGGCCCATAGGTCATTGACATGACTGCGCAAATCGGCCTGTCGGTTAATATTCTTGTCAATCTCCTTGCTGATTTCGCCTAACTGATCGGAAATGGCTCGCTCCACGATAGGCGCAATGCTGATGTTGAAAGGACCAAAGGAAATTTTCGGGGTGCTCTTCCATACAAATCCATCAGACTGCGTGGAGGATTGAATTTTATAATTCTTCAGCACTTCGATAGATGTTTTCAGGAATACATCCACATCAAACGCGGTTTGTTTCTCCAGTTCGGGACAAAATTCGCATGCTCTCCAGCGTCCCTGTCCCCAGATTTTTAAGGGAATAGTGTAATGGATTCCGGCATCTTTTGCGGTGAGTACAATGCGCTCTCTAATCCAGACTTTAAGCTTCAGATCATCAGCCACGGGTTGGGTGTAGCTGTCGTCGGTATAGATTTCGCCTTTGAAATTTTGATTCAGATAATCTTCGATGAGCTTTACCGGCAACTCTACAGGTATGCTGATGAAGGAAGATTTCTTTTCTACCTGCTTGTTAAAGAGCTTATAGTCAGGCGGCTCGGGATTTATTCTTTTGCAGGACAGGCCCATGCACATCGCCCCCACAAGGCAAATAAGCCGAAGTACCGCTCCTTGAAAGTCAAGCGATTTGTGAAAATAAACAGGCATTTGATAATAAATCGATTCGGTACGGGGTTAATGTAACATCAAGATGTAAATATCTTCGGGCAAAGTTAATGTTGTAAATCAAATCCCTGCTGATGAACTTTTTGGATTATCTCATTCTTGGATTATTGTTATGGGGCTTTATAGCAGGCTATCGCAGGGGCTTGATCATGATATTGTGCGCGCTGGCCGGTGTGATACTGGGAGGTGTATTTGCCTTAAAATACATGGGTCAGGCAGGAGAAAAGCTTTCGGGCTACATTCACTTCGGTTTGAAATTTTCAGAATTTTTAGCCTTTTTGCTAATTTTCACCAGCGTGTATGTAGGTTTTTTCTTCTTAGGAAAATCCATGTCGAAGGCCATTAGCCTGGTGATGCTGGGTTTTGTAAACCGCTTTTCAGGAGGCATTTTCGGCATGCTGAAATACTTTGTGCTTATTAGCATTTTCATGGGATTGGTGAATTATTACAATGTTCAACTCTTCAACGAAGACATCAAGAAATCATCGGCCATTTATGCTTCGGTGAATGAACTTTCGCAGGTCATTGCGCCGGAAGTGGAAAAGATAAAACGTGTGGGAGCTGTTTTGGAATAAAGACCAAAAACCATCAACAAAACCCACAGCATGCGGTTTTTTAAATCGATGACTAAGCAATCCATAAATGTGGTTTGGTTAAAGCGCGATCTGCGCTTAGAAGACCATGCGCCTTTGCATGAAGCTTTTAAGAGTCGCTTGCCGGTATTAATTCTTTATGTTTTTGAACCATCATTGATGCAAGCACCTCAATACAGCGAGCGGCACTGGCGATTTGTGTATGAAAGTCTTATGGGGATGCAAAGCGAGTTGATGGCCAAAGGTAAAAGCCTTCAAATTGTGCATGGAGAAGCCTTGAAAATATTCCGAGAAATTCACGAGAAATACTCCATCCGCCACATATATGCCCATGAAGAAACAGGCATTGCCATCACTTACGAACGGGACAAAAAAGTGGCTCAATTTTGTAATGAACAAGATATTGAATTCATAGAGTATCAATGCAACGGTGTGATTCGCAGATTAAAAAACCGGCAAGACTGGGCAAAGCGTTGGGAGCAGTTTATGCAAATGCCCGTTGAGCCGATACATTGGGGGAATACGGAAACCACTCACATCGAAGGTTTAGCCAATGCTGCTATGTTTCTGTCTCCTTCAATTATGAAGCCTGATGCAGCCTTTCAAAGCGGTGGCACAAGACCTGCCAAAGAATTGATGAAAAGCTTTTTGACAACGCGGCAAAGCTCGTATATGAAAAGCATTTCGAAACCCGAAGCCAGCCGTGAAGCATGCAGCAGGCTGTCGCCCTATCTTGCTTGGGGCAACATCAGCATGCGGCAGCTCATCCAGGAAATGGAGCAGGCTTATCCTAAAGTAAAAAACAAAAGGAATTTGCAGCAGTTTCGCTCACGATTGATGTGGCATTGTCATTTTATTCAAAAATTTGAAAACGAAGAGCGAATCGAAAAAGAAAATTTTAACCGTGCTTTTGATGCCATTCGAACAGATAAAGATGCTCAGAAAATAGAAGCCTGGAAACAGGGATTGACCGGTTTCCCGTTGGTAGACGCAGCCATGCGTTGTGTGATAGCCACGGGCTATCTCAATTTCAGAATGCGCGCCATGTTGGTTTCCTTCCTGTGCCATCACCTTTGGCAAGACTGGCGACACGGGGTAGATTGGCTGGCACAACAGTTTCTGGATTTTGAGCCGGGCATTCATTATCCGCAGTTTCAGATGCAAGCCGGCTGCACTGGAATCAACACAGTGAGAATTTACAATCCGGTGAAGCAATCGCAAGACCATGATCCGGAAGGGATATTTCTCCGAAAATGGCTGCCCGAACTCCGCGAACTGCCTAATGAGCTCATTCACGAACCTTGGCGAGTAACCCCTATGGAAGCCATGTTTTACAATTTTTCTCCGGGCAAAGATTATCCACTACCTATCATTGATTTGGAGTATTCCGGAAGAAGGGCAAGAGAAGAAATCTGGTCAACCATGAAATCTACGGCTGCGAAGCAGGAAAGCCAAAGGATTCTAAGCCGACATGTGAAGTCGGACATGCGCCGAAAGGCCGAGTTGGAAGGGAAAATGATCAGTTGATTAATGAACACGGAGTGTTTGATATTTCGGATGAAGAAAATCATTAACAACCTCAGCTAAGCTTAAGTTTGCATAAAAACAAAATTCCATGCGAATCCATTTAATAGCTATTGGCGGAAGCGCTATGCACAACCTTGCCCTTGCTTTACACGAAAACGGGCATCAGGTGAGCGGCTCCGACGATGAGATTTTCGAACCATCGCGCACACGCTTGCTTCAAAAAGGTCTGCTACCGGACAAAGAAGGCTGGTTTCCCGAAAAGATTCACATAGGCATTGATGCCGTGATTCTCGGTATGCACGCACGCGAAGATAACCCTGAGCTGCAGGAGGCTATTCAAGCAGGCATTCCGGTTTATTCTTACCCTGATTTTATCTATGAGCATGCCAAACATAAAAAGCGGATTGTAATTGGTGGAAGCCACGGAAAAACAAGCATAACGGCCATGATTCTTCACGTGATGCACCAGTGTGGTTTGCAGCCCGACTTTTTGGTGGGTGCGCAGCTTAAAGGATTTGATACGATGGTACGTCTCCGTGATGAAGCTGATATGATGGTGATCGAAGGGGATGAATACCTGTCCAGCCCCTTACAGCGCATCCCTAAGTTTCATATTTATCGGCCGCATGTGGCGGTGATGAGTGGCATTGCCTGGGACCATATCAATGTGTTTCCTACTTTCGAAAATTATGTGGAGCAGTTCCGAATTTTCATCGATAAAATTGAAAAAGGCGGCAGTCTAATTTATAATCTGGAAGACGAGCAGGTGAAAAGGCTTGCGGAAAATCACAGATCAGATATTGAAAAGATAGTATATTCAACACATTCACATAAAATAGTAAATGGACTTACATATTTGTTGCACAAAAAAGGAGAAACCCCATTAAAAATATTTGGCCGGCATAATTTGCAGAATCTCAATGCGGCTTTGAAAGTGTGTTTAAAGGCTGGCATCAGTGAAAATGACTTTTACCAAGCTATCAGCAGTTTCGAAGGTGCAGCGCGGCGATTGGAGCGGGTGGCCTTAAATGAAAAGTATGCCATTTTTAAGGACTTTGCACATTCCCCTTCAAAGCTCAAAGCCACGATAGAAGCCGTGAAAGAACAATTTCCTGAGCGAAAACTCATTGCATGTATGGAGTTGCACACCTTCAGCAGTCTGAATGCAGATTTTCTTAAGGAGTATCGCGGTGCAATGGAAAAAGCAGACGAGGCTTTGGTTTATTTCAATCCGCATACCGTTGCACACAAAAAACTGAATAATATTGATGCACAAGCCATTGCACAAGCTTTCGGAGGAGAGAATCTAATGGTGTACGACAGCAGTAATGCAATTCTTGATGCTTTGAAAGCAAAAGATTATACAAATACGGTTTTGCTGATGATGAGTTCTGGTAATTTTGATGGCATGGACTTGAACCAAATGGAAACCCTTCTTGGGCTGAATAGCATGCATTAAAAGCATGATATGTTAAAGTTGATTTCCAAGTCGCTGTTTTGTTACTTTCACAGCGATGATGGATAAACACATGGTCTTAAGATATTCAACAATCTCCCCAAACATTTTAATTTTGCCTAACTTGCAGGCATTTTAGGGTATTTATCATGGCTGCAACTATTCTTGAACGCATTAAATCTCTTGCGGAAGCAAACTTCGAAGAAATCAAAAAGATTAGAGAAGATTTACATGCTTATCCAGAATTATCGTTTAAGGAGTTTGAAACAGCTCAAAAAATCAGTATATTTTTAACGAAAGAAGGCATTAAGCACCGCACGGGTATTGCAGGTACGGGCATCATAGCCGAAATCAAGGGTACAAACCCCGAAAAACAATTGGTTGTGCTTCGGGCAGATATGGATGCGCTGCCGATACAAGAAAAGAATCAGGTGGCTTATGCATCGCAGTATGAAGGCGTTATGCATGCCTGCGGACATGATGTGCATTCGGCCTGTTTGATGGGGGCGCTTAAAATTATTCATACCCTAAGAGAAGAACTGGAAGGAACCGTATGGGGGATTTTTCAGCCGGGCGAAGAACTGCTCCCCGGCGGAGCCAAGCTGATGTTGGAAGCCGGTATTTTCGAAAAACGCAAACCGGATGTGATTTTTGCGCAACATGTTTTTCCCGAGCTGCAGGCCGGACAATTGGGCTTTCGTCCCGGACCCTACATGGCATCAACCGATGAGATATACATTACAGTGAAAGGCAAAGGTGGACATGGCGCACTGCCAAATATGAATCAAGACCCTGTGATAGCGGCGGCGCAACTTATCATAGCCCTTCAGCAGCTTGTTTCAAGACACGCCAAGCCCAACACGCCCAGTGTGCTGAGTTTTGGAAAAGTGATTGCCAACGGAGCCACCAACGTGATTCCTGATGAGGTGAAGCTCGAAGGCACCTTCAGAACGATGGACGAAGCATGGAGAATGCGCGCACATGAGCTCATCCGCCAGATTGCAGAGCATACTTGCAAAGCTTTTGGCACAGAAGCAGAAGTAAACATTGAAAAAGGTTATCCGGCCTTAGAAAATGATCCTGAAAGTACCCTAAAAGCCATACAACAAGCACAAGTCTATCTTGGTGAAAAGCAGGTTTTTGATTTAGACATTCGCATGACAGCTGAAGATTTTGCCTGGTTTGCACAGCACTACCCGGTTTGTTTTTATCGTTTGGGTACTGCATCGCCCGATGGAAGCAACAAGACAGGTGTACATAATGCATTCTTTGATATCGATGCCCAAGCTTTGAAAACAGGTATGGGACATATGGCTTGGCAAGCTTTTGCTTTTAAAAAATAGATTTTATACTTTCGGCTTATAAGATTGGGCTTCAGAAAAATTGAGATAGAATCATTTATTGAATGCTCTTCCAAAAAAGTAGATTACAATGGATGTCCCACTAATTTTTTTGTATGTTTATCAAGATAATAACGATAGACAACAGTGTGTTTGATATTGTTGTTTTTAAATATTTCATCACTTTTTACAGAGATTTTAAGTGGTGAAACTAATGCTTCACTTAAAGATATTGAGTCGGATTGAGAAAAAACAATCAATTGATTGTGTGACACATTTAAATCATTAAATTTTTCTTCTATTCCATGTTTAGTGCACATGATGCAATTTGAAGGTTCATAGATAATCACAGTATCTCTTTCACCAATATCAATACCCGTGGACTTTAGAAAATCTAAAACGATTTTATTGTAGTTGGCTTGTTTGTAATCGTCTAGTTCGTTCCTATACGGATTTGATTTTTCACCACAAGCAATAAAACACATAATCACTAAAAAGGGATAGAAACCTCTTACCATATCAAGTGATTCGTATTAGGATTTAATTTAACGCTGTAAATTTTGGTTTTAGTATCAAACAAAAGAAGTCCAAAATTAATCTTTTCTGTTTCGCCTA
This sequence comes from Flavobacteriales bacterium, assembly GCA_046294625.1. Taxonomy (GTDB): domain Bacteria; phylum Bacteroidota; class Bacteroidia; order M30B66; family M30B66; genus JBKBKN01. The sequence continues at coordinate 74,550 of JBKBKN010000007.1, read as the reverse complement.
AATATTTGAATTCGTTATTGTAGAAAATCAACTTCCATTCTCTAATAATATTTTTTTCATCGGGATTTTTGGATAACAAGCGCCTGGTGAATATTTTTTTGTTTGATAAGTACTGAGTGCCAAAATAGTTTGGATTACCTGAATATAATTTATCGGCAATTGATTCATTGTAAATTCCAAGTGAGTCAAAATTGATGGCTAAAAATTCAAGTTCCCGATTGGTACCAAAAAAATTCAATTTTGACTTCTGGTTTATATAATCATAAATGATTATGGAGTCATTGTAAGCAAATGTGCAAAATGCTTTTTCTCCAACTCGGATTCTCTCGGGGACGAATTTACTGCCAACGAAATTTACCTTGTAATTATGAGGATAATAAACATTTATCATTTTGATTTTATTGGAAGAGACATTCCAATGACATTCTAATGGATATGTAAAATATCTTTTATCTTTATAGCTATCGATGTAATCCGGAAAGAAATAGAACGAATAATTGTCTCGATCAATTAATTTTGGTTTGAAATCTGTCGATGCAGAATATAAATATCCATCATTTGTTGAAGGAATTTCTTTACTTATAAGTAGATTCCCACTAAAATCAAAAGTAAAGAGAGAATCATCTGTAAATAATGTAATTAATTTTAAACTGTCCTGTACATCAAAATTTACAGTGTATGGATTGTAAAATACATTTATCTCGTTAAGCTTGAATGTATTTAAGTCAAACTTAAACAATGTGCCGTTTTCAAACATGTAGAAATAAACATATTCTTTCCCATGTGGTTGGATTGATGTTGGTACATTACCGAATTTCGGGAAACTGCGCAAATCCAGTGAATCAATCTTAGCAGAAGAAACCTCTGCTATTTTTAATCTTGTTTTCTTAGGGTTTTCGCAACTTATTGCAATTAATATACAACAAAAAATTGCACAACTCTTAATAAACATCCACTTCCCTGAATCCATCTTGATTAATTAACTTTTGTCTTGAAACTTCATTTTCCCAATTAGATAAAAATTCTTCGTAAGTCATTCCGTTTGATAGCAGATCATTTGATTGATAGCTGCTTTCGATACATCTACAAGCTGAAAGCGGCCCACAATCTCCAACAGGTGTTCCACATCGAATACCTGCACAAACGACATCTCCTTGAATGTCTCTGATCTGACATGCTATAAATCCTCCTTTCTTTGGTCTTTTTTGTGTACCATCAATCTCTATTATTTCGTCAGGAAGGACTTGTATTGTTTCTTCTTTACTTCACCCGAATAACAACACAATAATTAATATAATAAATAAATTTTTCATATATTTATATTCAAAAAAGCTACCCACCTAAATTATAAAAGCAAATATATGTTAATAATTTGTAGTTTATGAAAAAGATTGGCAAACAAAATAGCTCAATTAATGAGTGTAATAGTCTAATTAAAACTATTTCGCTCAATGTTTCTAATTAGCTATCGAAAAAAATACTTTGTAAAAACAAGCATCAATTCTCTCTGACAATAAATCTACTTCCCAAAAATCATTTTCAGAGCAATAAGCATGATAAACACCCCAAAGATTCTTTTCATAAGGTTTTGGTCGAAATTGAGTGCTACCTTGGAGCCAAAAAAAGCCCCTGCCACAAAGGTGAGTCCGATCAACACAGAATAGCCAATGTTCAGATTGCCGGTTTTGTAATAATTGTAAGCCGCCAGAAAGCCCACCGGCATCATCAGCATGCCAATGCTGATTCCTTGTGCCTGATGCTGCGAGAGCCCCAGAAAAAAAACCAATCCCGGCACAATGATAATACCGCCGCCAACGCCAACCAAACCACTGGCAAAGCCGGCACAAATCCCGATAAGGAATAGAATGAGTAATGTTTGTATATCCATTTTTTTCTGCATAAGCTGGTTAAAAATCTAAGGATAATGAAAAGTGCCAAACAGCTCGTTGCACCAATCCGTCTTCTATGCCGCGAGCATAATCTAATCTGACAAAATATCCAAGCACACGCGCTCTCAGGCCCAGCCCATAAGACCAGATGATGGGTTCGCGCTGATTTTCGAGAATGATGGTGATAGGGCCACTGCTGATGGTCTGCTGATTGAAGGTATTGTCTCTGCTATAGGGAGATCTGCCGGTGAATGCCGTTCCAATGTCGTTGAAAGGCACGATCTGAAAGTTTTTCAGAAAATCGGAGCGGATAGGTCTTTTGATAAGGTATTGAAATAATGGAATTCGCACTTCATTGTTAATCACCGCAAAGCTATTTCCATTTCGGGCATTTTGCAAAAAACCACGCATGTTGGTGGCAATGGTTTGAAAGATATAATTCTGCTCTAGATCTATGGCGGTGCTGTTGTCGAATCGGGGATTAAACCAATTGTCCACCCCGCCCATATAGTACATGAGCTTGCGCGGCCCAAATGAAGTGGAACCTGCTACACGCCCGGCATAAATAATGTTTCGATGCAAAGCCTGATAACGCCTAAAGTCAAAGCCTACAATGCTCACATGCGTATTGCGTTTGTTTACTTGCTTATAAAATTCGGCAAATAGCTTAAATCGGGTTCCAGTCATTAGGTTCACTCCGATATCGAATGCATTGTCAAAAACCATTTCGCCACGCATGATGCCCCAGTGATTGTTAACCGATGGCCTTTGTAGGTTTTGCAAATCGCTGGAGATAAACAAGAATCGTTCGTTGCGATATAGTGCAGAGACGCCAAGCCGCAATACTTCATTGATGGGATATGCCATTTGATACACCAAGTGGTGCACCATCAATCTTTGTGCGCCCAAACCTTGTCCCTGAAAGCCTTGACGGTGAAAGAAGATAGACTTATCGAGTCGTTTTTTGAAATTCTGATAGCCCAATAAGTATTCATTGCCTGACAGAATTCCTGCTAAGCGGATGGCACCAACGATTTTTCGGTCTTCAAACAAGTCGGCAATACCAACCCTAAACATTCCATTGAGCGAAGGGTTAAGGTAGCCTACAGTCCCGGTAAAGGGTTGATATCCGAAGTTTATAAAACTACGGTCGAGTTGCGTTACGAGATAGTCGGAGTAATAGGAAGTTTCGTAAATCCGCTGTTTACCAATCCTAAAATCATCTTCAGCGCGTAATGGTTTCGAAGGATTAACTTCTTTTTGCGCTTTTGCAGACGTGTCTTTGGTCGGAGAAGGTTCTCCTTCGAAGCGATAGTTGTTGATGTCAATGCGCTCCCGCTCTTCTTTTTGCTTGTCTTCGCCAAAAACCACGATGCGCCTTATTTTGTTGACAGGCGATGTTGGGTCGCCCGTAGCTTTTTCTTTTTCTTTGTTTTCGGGCTTAACGGTGAGCCTGTTTTCTTTTGAAAAATAAGTTTGTGGTAAGGTAGCGGGAAGATTTTGAGCCGAAAACTGCTCTTGAAGACGGATATGGTAACGGCCACGGTCAAAGCTCACATCAGCTAAACGATTACCATCATTACTGAAATGGTATTCTAAAAAATTTCTTCCCCTGTTGCTAAGTAGTTGACTACGCGTTAAGTAGCGGTAATGCTCAATGGTGTCGATGTAAGCAATAGCGCTATCTACATAAGCCTGATAAATGTTATATATGCCATTGGCATCGGAGAGGTAATGAAAACGTTTGTTACCGGCATCTCTGGGCATTTTTTCATTTACACCATAGGTATTGCTCACGCGAAACAGGAGTTTAGACTCTTTGTCGTAGTCATAAATAAACAAATCCAACCCACGGCTAAAATCAGGCGACTTAAAAGGAATCACAGGTTTTAGGCTATCTGAATCGCGATTGGAAGAGAAAATAATTTTTTTGCCATTGTCAAAAAACACCGGGAATCGGTCGTCAAACAAGTCGTTGGTAATGCGTTCGAGGGTATTGGCAATATTATTGAAAACGTAAATATCAGACTGTCCACCATGCATGGCTGAGAAGACAAGCTTTTTACCATCGGGAGCATAGGAATAGTCCACCACTTTAGTGAGGTTGTTGATAAACTTAACATCATAATCGCCATTGCTCGTGTTGAAAAAATGCAGCCTGATACGTCCTTTATGTTCATCAATCATGCTCAGAATCTCTCCCTGCGGATGCCACTCCAAGAGCGGAAAACTGTAATCGGTAATGTTTTGAAGTTTGAAACCGGTTTTAAACAAACGTTTTCTCTTTCGGCTTTTCAGATCATAAAGGAACACCACAGCTTTTCCCTTGTCATTGCGTACAAATGCCAATAGCGAACCATCGGGACTCAGGCGCGGCTGAGTAAACTGAATAGGGAGACGATTTTTTTTAATAACTATTCGTCCTTCAGCTTGCTGATGGAGTGTGTCTTGATAGTAATACCGCTTATCGTAATAATTCAACCATTCCTGTGTGAGTTCATTCACATCAATTCCCAGAATCATGCTAAAGGCATTGTCGAGGCTTCGGGTAATGCGATAGATATCAATAATGGACGGGATTACCTTTTCACCATACACGCTTGCAATGTAATGCCAGATGGCGTGGCCGGCCTGGGTCATTTCTTCGGCTTTCACTCGATTGAATTTCAGGAATCGCCCTTGCACAATTGCATCACGAAGGTGGTTGTCAATGTCCGTATTCCAGTTGGAGCCAATGTATTCTACTAAGCCTTCGATAAACCAAGGAGGGGTATTCATGAATATTCCGGTGCGAATTTTGTCAGCAAGGTCAGCGCCGTAAAGCATTTCATCTATCATTACACGCGCTATTCCTTTTCTTATGTCCATTTCAAAGGCTTCGAGTGAGTTTTCATAATGCAGGAGCACTTTGCTGCCTACAAGTTTGGTTACTCCGCCAAGATTGAACTTGCCGCCACTCTCCATGCCGATATTGCTTTGTTTCAAATCCGACAAGCGATTGAAAACCAAAAATGCAATTCGGTTTTCGAGCTGATAGTCGAAGCGGTCTTCTAGTTTGCTAATGAATTGATTGGCGACTTTGGCGGTGAAATTCGCAAGGTCTTTTCCACCTACATAAAAATAAGTATCATATCTCGGATAGCGGTAAAACGACCAGTCGAACTGCTGATGCTGAATGCGGTTTTTCCCAAAATCCATTTGCGAGCCGTTGAAGAATTGCGAATTGCCCGGTAGTGTAATTAGCAGGATTAAATAAGTCAGAACAGCTTTCTTCAATGCGTTTTGCTTAGGTGTGTAAAAGTAAGTAAACAATTCTAATTTTAAATGGCTTTATAGCGCAGATCAATACATGCCTACCCGCATTAGATTGACTCAGTAGCCTAATTAGGGCATATAGCAAATTTGTTGAATGATTTTTGGGGACAGTTACACCGAAGCGATAAACAAGGATAGGGTTCAGCGCAAGACCCATCCACCACAATATTAAAGCAATTCACATCATTTAGATTTAATCAATAAGCCTAACTCAACAAAAAGGCAAATGCCATCCAATACCCACTAGCAGTTTGATGCTTTGGCAATCATAAGGTATTCATTAGCTTTGCAAGCCAAAAACATAGATCAAATGATGGAATGGAATTTCCGAGAAATAGAGCAGAAATGGCAGCAAATATGGGCTGACAATCAAGTATATAAAACCACAGAAAAAAAGGACAAGCCTAAATTTTATGTTTTGGATATGTTTCCTTATCCCTCTGGTGCTGGCCTTCATGTGGGCCATCCGCTTGGCTATATCGCCAGCGATATTATTGCCCGATACAAAACCCTGAAAGGCTTTAATGTACTACATCCCATGGGATTTGATGCATTTGGCTTGCCTGCTGAACAATATGCCATCCAAACAGGTCAGCATCCGGCGGTGACCACCGCAAAAAATATAGAAACCTATAAAAAGCAGCTAAAATTGTTAGGTTTTAATTATGATTGGGATCGCGAAGTGAACACCAGCGACCCAGAATACTACCGCTGGACACAATGGATATTTATAAAGTTATTCAATTCATGGTACAATCTCGATACCGATAAAGCTGAACCCATTGAATCGCTCATCGCAGCTTTTGAAAGTGGAGGTAGTCATGCTGTTCGTGGGTTCACGCCATTGTCTTTCACTTTTGCTGCCGATGAATGGAAAATCATGCCAGAAAAGCAAAAGATGGATGTATTGATGCATTATCGTTTAGCTTATCAGGATTATGCCACCGTGAATTGGTGTGAAGCTTTGGGCACAGTATTAGCTAATGACGAAGTAAAAGACGGCCTAAGCGAACGCGGCGGCCACCCAGTTGAAAAGAAACAGATGCGTCAATGGTTTTTGCGCATCACTGCTTATGCAGAGCGCCTGCTCAACGATCTCGACACCCTAGATTGGAGCGATGCCATGAAAGACATGCAGCGCAACTGGATTGGGAAAAGTGAGGGAGCGAGTGTGAGGTTTGACGTCATTGATTACAAGAGCCCCTCGGATGATTTTGGTGCACAAATTCATAAATCAGGCTTAGACAAATCCACAGAATCAAGCCTCACCCCTAACCCCTCTCCGGGGGAGAGGAGAACACCCACGAAAAGTGGTGGTGTGCAGGTTCAAATTGAAGGGAAATCTCCGTTGTACAAAACAGCCAATGCGCCCAATTACAATAAGGTAAAAGAGTTTGCTCGTGAAATGCGGAAGAATCCAACCAAGGCCGAAAATGAAATTTGGCAAGCAATTAGGGGCTGTAAGCTGGGATTTAACTTTAGAAGACAACATGTAATTCTGAATTACATAGCCGATTTTGTTTGTTTAGAAGCAAAAGTAGTTATTGAATTGGATGGAGATATACACGAGCAATCCAAAGAATATGACTCAGGAAGAGACGAAGAGCTTTCAAAATTTGGATATACGGTTATAAGATTTACTAATACTGAGGTTGAAAATAATCTTGGTGAAGTGCTTGATAGGATTATTAGCACTTGTAAAAGCGCTAAGATTGAAGTTGTGAATCCCTCCTCTCCCCTGGAGAGGGGGCTAGGGGGTGAGGCTTCAAACAAAATAGTCGAAGACATCATTACCCATACTTTTTCGAAACTGGGACAAGGAGGCCTTATAGAAGTCTTCACCACACGCCCCGATACCATCTTCGGAGTGAGTTTCCTTGTATTAGCTCCAGAGCATGAGTTGGTTTCTCAAATCACCACGCCGGAGCAGAAGGAAGCTGTGGATGCTTATGTGGAAGTGGCCCGAAACCGAAGTGAACGTGAACGTCAGGCCGATGTGAAAAGAATTTCAGGTGTGTTTACCGGAGCTTATGCCAAGCACCCATTTACAGGTGAACCTATCCCTGTTTGGATTGGCGATTATGTGCTCGCAGGCTATGGCACCGGCGCAGTGATGGCTGTTCCTGCAGGCGATCAGCGCGACTATGATTTTGCCAAGCATTTTAATTTGCCCATTCCTGCCATCAATGAAGGGGTGGACATCAGCGAAAAGGCCGACCCTACCAAGGATGCCAAAATGATTAATTCCGGGTTTTTAAATGGCTTGACCGGACGCGAAGCCATAGTGGTTGCCATAAAAGCGATTGAAGAGAAAGGCATTGGTAAAGGGCGCACACAATATCGTCTGCGCGATGCAGGATTCAGCCGTCAGCGTTATTGGGGAGAACCATTTCCGATAGTTTACAAAGATGGCGTTGCTTATCCTTTGGATGAAAAAGAATTGCCGCTAGCATTGCCTGAAGTGAAAAGCTATCAGCCAACAGGAGCTGGGGCGTCGCCATTAGCCGGAGTAACGGATTGGGTGAATCTGGCCGAAGGTGCAGTGCGCGAAACCGATACCATGCCCGGATATGCCGGATCTTCGTGGTATTTCCTACGCTACATGGATCCGAAAAATCAAGAGCGTTTTGTAGGAAAGGACGCCGAACAATATTGGCAGGATGTGGATGTGTATATCGGTGGCACGGAACATGCCGTAGGCCATTTGATGTATGCCCGTTTTTGGCAAAAAGTTTTGTTCGACCTAGGCTATGTTTCAAAAAATGAACCCTTTAAGAAGCTGATTAATCAGGGGATGATCTTGGGTAGAAGCAATTTTGTGTATCGTAAGCCTGGTACAAACAACTTTGTGTCGTTTGACAAATTAGATAAGCAACAAAACTATACTGCACTTCATGTGGATGTAAACTTGGTGAATAATGATGTTTTAGACATAAAGCGTTTCAAGGCATGGCGTAGCGAGTATAACCTTGCAGAATTTGAGTTAAACGAACAGGGACAGTATGTCTGTGGAGTAGAAATAGAAAAAATGTCCAAGTCCAAGTACAATGTCGTGAATCCGGATGATATTGTGGCGCAATACGGAGCGGATACCCTGCGACTTTACGAAATGTTTCTTGGACCTCTGGAACAGGCCAAACCCTGGAATACCAATGGTATAGAAGGGGTGCATCGTTTCTTGCTCAAGCTGTGGCGTTTGTTTCACACTGTGCAAGGTGAAGTTACTCTCAGCGACGATGCCCCTGGAGAGAAAGATCTACGCGCGCTGCACAAGCTCATAAAGAAGGTGGAAGAAGATATGGCTAACTACTCCTTCAATACTTCGGTGAGCAGTTTTATGATATGTGTCAATGAGCTAAGTGAATTGAAATGTAACAAGCGAGCAATTTTACATGACTTATTGATTGTGCTTTCACCATATGCTCCTCACATTTGCGAAGAGCTTTGGCATCGTTGCGGTTTTGAAGGTTTTGTGGTGCAAGCCAACTGGCCTGCATTTAATGAAGCCTACCTGAAAGCAAGCACTGTGAATTATCCGGTTTCATTCAATGGAAAAACCCGTTTCAACATCGAAGCTGCAGCAGAACTTCCTCCCGCCGAAGTGGAGCAACTTGCACTTGCACATAAAGATGCCGCCAAATGGCTCGATGGTAAAGCACCTAAAAAAGTGATCGTTGTTCCGGGAAGGATTGTGAATGTGGTGGTCTAAAAAAGGTTGATAAATCTGTTTATAGATTTTTTATTAAAATAAAAATATTTGACAAGATGTGTTGCACAATTTCTAATGCAAAGTGCGGGTGGTGCAGAGGCTATGCCAAGCCTACATTGCGTTAAATTTATGCTGCCAATACAAATATTTCAATCAATTTGTCTCTAAAGCTGTATTAACCTACATCCATTTGATTTCGTCCTATAGGATGTGCAAACAAATTTTATCTTAGCAAAATTAAATAATTTAATATGCCTACGATCCTGTCGGTTCATAATCACACTCCGCAATTTGGAAATAATTGTTTTATAGCCGAAAATGCTACGATTGTAGGGGATGTTGTTACTGGTGATGATTGCAGCATTTGGTTCAATGCTGTGATTCGCGGCGATGTGCATTACATCCGCATGGGCAATAAGGTTAATATTCAGGATGCTGCTGTTTTGCATTGCACTTATCAGAAGGCTCCTCTTAATATCGGTAACCGTGTTTCCATTGGTCACAGAGCTATTGTGCATGGCTGCACTTTGCACGACAATGTGCTTGTCGGCATGGGAGCCATTATCATGGATCATGCAGTGGTGGAAAGTGGAAGCATTATTGCTGCCGGATCTGTGGTTCTGGAAAACTCGCATGTTGAAGCAGGCTGGATTTGGGCAGGTATTCCTGCAAAACCAGTCAAAAAAGTAAGTGCGGAGCTTACTAAAGGCCAGATTGATCGAATTGCAGATAATTATGTGATGTATGCATCGTGGCTCAAACAGCCATAAGCTTATTGAATACGCCTAATAGTGCTTCTTTTTCAATTGGTTTTGTCTCATCAATTTCAAGTGGGTCTGTGAGTTTTGACTTGATTTTGTCAAAATCCAATTGCTTTAGTTCTTCCAACGTAGTAAAATGAAACATAGTGTAATCTTGTAAATACTTTGCCAAATAGGCTTGTTCGGGTTGTCCGGGTGTGGGAATTAAAATGGCAGGTTTTCTCATTATCATTAAGTCCATCAAAGTGCTGTAACCACCCGTCGCTATGATTAAAGATGATTCTCGTATAAGATGTTTTATTTCTTCGCTGTTAACTGCGTAATAATAAGTGAGATTACTATTGTTGTTTTTGTTGCTTTCATTCAAATAGTCTCCACTAATCAAGGCATTCTTTTTCCCTTGTTTCTTAAGGATATTCATTAATTCTTTCGCAAGAATGTTTCGAAAAGGTTCAGGCCCGGAAACCATTCCCAACAACTCATATTTATTTTCAGATGTTGGCTGTTCTAATTTCACTTCAGCCAAATGACTTAACCAGCCAATATGGCGATGAGGTATTTTAAGCAGCGACGCATTTGACAATTTTCCACTTAGGTTGTGTTTACCCTCCACATCCGGAATCCAAACTTCCTTAAACTGGTTGATGTAGCCTGAATGAAATCGATCAATAATACTTGAAAGCCAAGTAAATTTCTGAAACACAGGCAGCCGCAATTGATGGGCAATAAGAATGCAGGGAATATCCTTATGCCAAGCCCCTAACTGATGATCGGAGATGATTCCGTGTATATCATGCTCCGTTACCAGTTTTCCAATAAACTTTCTGAGACGGTGTGACCGAATAATAAATCCGGGCATTTGCTTTGCAAAGCCCCAAAAACTCCCATCATGTTTCACTGCATCAAAAGGAATGTCAATGAGTAAATCGTTGGTAGGGAAATCCTTTTGTTGTGCAAGCAGCCATTGTTTGGGTTTCCCATTAACGGCCCAAAAAAATCGTACATTTTCAACTTTTCTTATTTTCATGGATAGCGCCCACAATCGGGTGGTGTGACCCAGGCCCCAATCAAGCGGGCACAACAAAATTTTCCTGATTCCGGGGCTGCTCATTTAATTTGCCAAATTATGTAATAAATAATGAAACAACCTTAATGCCGGGCGACGTCCATCATCAAATCAAATATATTTGTGTTATGGAAGCAGTTATCACCGGTGGATCTTCAGGAATTGGAAAAGCTATTGCACGCAAACTTGCCGAAGCCGGCTATCATTTGCATCTTATAGCACGTGATCTAAACAAGCTCGAAAGTACCAAAAAGGAAATAACAAAGGAATTTCCGGCTGCACAAGTTAATGCCATTTCAGCAGATCTCTATTCTGTTGAAGAAGTAGAAAATGCCATCCAAATTATCCGCTTTAAAGCCTACAAGGTTAACATTCTTGTGCATGCAGCTGCTGATTATGATATCGGTTCATTGCTTGAAGGGCATGATGGTTTATTGGAAAAACAAATGCAATCGCAGGTTTTCGCATTGCATCAACTCTTAAATGGGCTCTTGCCTGCATTGACAAAATATGAAGGAAATATGGTCATTGTAATTGGTAGCGTAGCTTCCACGCATTTAAGGCCATCAGCAGCTCATTATAGCATCGCCAAAGCGGCTCAGGAAAATTATTGTAGGCTGATGGCAGATGAATTGCGTGAATTGGGTGTGAGAATGACTTTAATTGCACCGGGTTCTGTCAACACACCCAGTTGGGATGAAGAAGATGCACAAAAAGACTTTTTTGTGCAGCCTGAGGATATTGCCTTAGTGGTGCAAAATGCTTTGCAAATGAGTAAGGAAACATGGATGGAAAAAATAACTTTGCGCCCAATGCGAAAAGGTATTTAAACCAACCAGAATGGCAAAAAGAAAATTAAAAAGCTTTGAGGAGTTGGAGACCTTCTCCAATGTGATACAGCGAGTGTTTCAGGCAGAAGACTTCGATCATCCGCGAAAAGGTAAGTGGCATGATTATTTTGAAAATAACAATCCGATTGTGTTGGAACTTGGTTGCGGTAAAGGAGAATACACGGTCGGTTTGGCAAGAAAATATCCGGAAAAAAATTTCATCGGAATAGACATTAAAGGCGCAAGGATTTGGCGTGGAGCAAAAACAGCGCTTGAAGAAAATCTTCAAAATGTAGCTTTCATAAGAACTCAGGTTGATCGCATATATAATTTTTTCAGTCCCAATGAAGTAAGTGAAATCTGGATTACATTTCCTGATCCCCAGTCCCAAAAAACAAGGGAACGTAAAAGGTTGACATCGCCCAACTTTCTTTATCGATATCGTCGAGTTTTGAAACCCGATGGTCTTATTCATCTGAAAACAGACAACCATGATTTTTTTATGTACACGTTGGAAATCATCAGGGAGAACAAACTTGAGCTACTTCGCCACAGCTTTGACATCAACAAAGATTTTCCTAACGATGAACTTTTGGCGATTGAGACCTATTACGAAAGTAAATTTCGAAAAAAGGGAATTCCAATTAAGTATCTTAATTTTAAGCCATGAGTGAACGTCATCCAAAGCAGGATTTTTTTGATATGGTTTTTCAGGTCGTAAGACTCATTCCCAAGGGAAGGGTCACATCTTATGGAGCTATAGCTAAATATATCGGCTCAGGTGGCAGCGGGCGAACGGTAGGTTGGGCCATGAATTTATCGCACAAGGTAAATCCGCCTGTTCCCGCGCAACGTGTAGTAAATCGAAATGGCATGCTCACCGGAAAGTTTCATTTTGAAACCCCTGAAACCATGCAGTTGCTGCTTGAACAGGAAGGTGTGAAAGTGGTGAACGATTGTGTGGTGGATTTCGAAAAACATTTTTGGGATCCGATGAAAGAGCTAGAGCTGTAAAGATGCTCTAAAAAATAATAAGGGCGGAGCGCTATGCGCTCCGCCCTTATAGTTATTATCTATTCTGTTAGGTTATTTCGAAATGTAAATGCGCTTCGAAATCAAACCTTGTTGACTTTGAAGCTTTACAATGTAAACACCTTCTTTTAAATCTGTTGGCAAGCTCAACATGCTTCCGGCGTTTAGTGAAATTTGATTCCACTGTTTCACCATTTGTCCTGCTAAGTTGAAAATAGCTACTTCAGCTTTGTCCACTTGTCCTTCGTTGATGATTTGTAGTTGGTCGCCGGCAGTGAAAACTTTTATAAAAGTATCGCTGTCAAAATTCGAGACGCTGGTTGTCCCAACTTCGATTGCTTGACTAATAGTAGAAGAACAAACGCCGTTATCCACTGTGAGTGTCACAGTATAGCTACCTGTGGCCGTGAACGTATGTTGTACGGTAGCTTGGTTTTCATAAGTTGTTCCATCACCCATATCCCAGCTAATTGTTGTAGCAGTACCAACTACACTCGCTTGGAAAGTAGTTGCAGTATTCACATTAGTAGTAGCCGGTCCATTGATGGTTACCGAAATATTTTCTACTACACTTACATCGTTGCCATTGTCAGAACCAGTTAGGGCAGGAGCAGAACTTACAATTCTAAAACGGTAACCTTCACCTATTGGTGTGCTTTCAGGAATAGTAGCCGTAAATGACCCTGATGTCACCGCTGAAATAGTTGACAATACTACAGGATTTGAGAAGTTGCCATTCGAGTTGCTCAACTCGAGCACCAGATTTCCGGTAGGGATGAATAAAGTTGCGTTGAAGTTTACGGTCACTTCATTGCCACGACATACCGGATTCGGGTTTACAGATGTAATCACAATATCTTCCGACGGATTCAGCAATCTGGCAATACGGTTTCGTCCCACTTCACGATAAGAAACAAATAAACCTCCTACAAGCGCTTTGCCATCGCTTTGGATAGCAACTGTATTTACAGTATTATTAAATCCGGTACCCACGTTGTAGGCAAGGTCTAGGAGACCATCATTGTTCAAACGGGCGATGAAGTTCCTGGTTTGACCACCATAAGAAGTAAATAAGCCACCCACAATCACTTTACCATCTTGTTGGAGAGCAATGTCATTGGTAGAATTATTAAATCCGGTGCCCGGGTTAAAGTTGCCATCTAATGATCCATCATTGTTTAAGCGAACAATTCTGTTTCTGTTTACAGAGTTGAAAGTGATAAACTCACCAACCGCATAAATTCTGTCATTATTATCTATGACAATTTTAGTCACGGAATTACTGAATGCTGTTCCAACTTGAAAGCCATTGTCTAATGTACCATCGGTATTCAATCTTACTATTCTGTTTCTAGCGGTGTTCCCGTCGTAGGATGTGAACTCTCCGCCCACAATTATTTTCCCATCAGATTGTAAAGCAATGCATCTAACTGTGCCTGAAAAACCGGTGCCAATATTGAACCCTGCATCAATTGACCCGTCAGTATTTAAGCGAACAATGCGGTTTATGGTGTTGCCGCTGTAGGTATTAAAAGAACCACCAATCAGAATCTTTCCATCAGGCTGCTTCACAATAGCCCTTACTACGCCGTTAAATCCAGAGCCAAAATTGATGGAAGTGTTTATTGTACCATTCTGGTTTAAAGCAACAATTCTGTTATGCGTAGCACCATTGTATGTCGAAAATTGCCCTCCAATAAGCGTGATTCCGTCATTCAACTCTTCAATTGCAAAAACATTATTATTGAAACCAGTTCCTGCCGCGTTAAACGTTGCATCACGGCTACCATCTGTGTTAAGTCTTACAATATTATTTGTATTGTCATTAAAATAACGGGTAAAAGTCCCTCCTACCCAAATTCTTGAGTCAGAAGCAACTTTGATTGTTTGCACTGGACCATTAAATCCGCTTCCTGAATTGAAGCTGAAATCTCTTGTACCGTCAGCATTTAAACGACCGAGATAGGCCATCGAATTACTATTATAGTTGGTCTGATTACCTCCGGTCATGATTTTTCCATCAGCTTGAAAGCGAATAATGTTTATTGTTGAATTGAAGCCTGTTCCAATGTTGAATTCAGTATCCAATGCTCCTGAAGGAAGGATTCTGGCAATTCTGCTGGCATTCACACCATTAAATGAAGTAAACCCGCCACCGGCTACAATTTTCCCATCAGCCTGAATGGCAATGCTGTTTACTGTAGTAGAGAAACCTGAACCCGGGTTGAATGTGTTGTCAATTGCGCCATTGGCTTCAATTCTTACAATTCTGTTTCTGCCAATTCCATTGTAGTTGGTAAATGATCCAGCCAAGTAAATCTTACCATCTTGAAGAATTTTGATGTCTTCAACTGTATTTTGTGCACCTGTTCCAATATTAAATGCTCCATCAATGGTACCATTCGCTTCGATACGCACGATTCTATTGGAAGTTGTGCTATTATATGTAGTAAAAGCTCCACCTATTAATATTTTATTGTCCGATTGAATGGCAATAGTACGAATGTTGGCAGAAGCGCTAAACCCTGTTCCAAAATCGATAGAGTTGTCTAATGTTCCATTGGATTCAAGTCGGGCGATAAATGCTCTTGCGCCGCCATTGAAGGTTGCAAATTGCCCTCCAACTAAGATTTTTTGATCCGCTTGGATAGCAATCGCATTCACCGTGCTGTTAAATCCTGTACCCGGGTTGAAGTCAGTGTCGATTGTCCCATTGCTGTTAAGTCTTGCTATTCTGTTTCGTGCTGTTCCATTGTAAGAAGTGAAGGACCCTCCTGCTACAATTTTACCATCACTCTGTAATGCTAAAGCGAAAACCGAGCTATTGAAACCTGACCCGGGATTGAAAGTGTTGTCGATTGAGCCATCAGCGTTCAATCGGATGATTCTGTTTCTTGACTGGCCATTATAAATGGTAAAATCTCCCGCAACTATGTATTTGCCATCCGGCTCAACTACTATGTTGTGAATAGCTCCGTTGAAACCTTCTCCGAAGGAAAATCCTTGGTCAATTGAGTTAAAAGTGTTATCTATGTCACCTGGCTGTTGGGCACCCAGCTGATGAAGCTGAATGCCAAGGTAAAATAAAAAAAGTACAAACAGTTTTTTCATTTTGTTCATTTGTTTTGATTAAGTATGTGTTTTAATTATTTCGCAATGCTAAGCAAAAATAAGACTGATTTAGAAATTGTTGCATAGTTCAGGTTAATAAATGGCGATGTAATCTGAATATGTGAACTTCTGAAGATTTTTTTCATCAGTATCATGTGTTTTTCAGATAAAGCCTATCGAATTATGATCGCCCATAATGGCAATGAAACTTGCCGAATTCAGCCAATTCGCAAGAAACAAAATAACATGAAACCGACTTAACGATGTTAGTATGAAAAGAATTGATCTAATCGGCTTCGCAAAAAGCGCATCGATGCTATCCCAATCTCATCTTAACAAACATACCCGATGTGGGTAAAATCGTTCGTTGAATGCTTAACTTGTTTCCAGAAACCTTTTGCTTTAATCCATTATTTTCATCCTTTTTAACAGCATGATTTGTTGGATTTCAGATATTGCATAAACATTCGATTCTATTTGTAAATTTGTTAGATTGAAAAAACTACACAAACAACTATGCAAACAATTTACTCAAGGATTAAATCCCTTCTTTATTTACTCTGTATCATTGGACCATGCGCTCTTTCGGCACAAACAATCCTTTACAGCGAAAATTTTAACGGAGCAACCAACACCTGGACATTAAACACCACCGACGCTCAGTCAACGGTGGGTCCTAATGTTCCACAGAATATATTTAACTATTGGATAGTGAACAATATCTATCAGGGCGGTCAAGGCACTATCAATTGTACGGTATTTGGACTTCCGCTTCCTGGTAATTATACTTTTGCAAATACGCCCACACAGCCAGCAGCAATAGCTGGAGGGCCAACGAGTAATTACTTACACATTACTGCTACTGATGGCCCAATGAATGCCGGCTATTTAGGTCCAGATGGATTGTGTGTTGCGGCTATGAACCACTTCACACGAATGAGCAGCGATGTTAGCACAACTGGATTTGATGAAGTAAGTCTTAAGTTTTGGTGGATGGGCACCGGAGCCAATAATTCTTTCATGCAGTTATTTTTTAGCACCAATCAAGGTGCAACATGGACGCAGGTTCAATTTGCAACAGCTACGCACTTTACCCAGAATGCACAATGGGTAGAGGAAACTGTGACCAGACCTGAATTTGCCAATCAAGCCAATCTTCGTTTTGGTTTTAGATTAGCCAACGGCGCCAATAATACTGCTTTCCCTGGTCCTAGCATCGGATACAGTATAGATGATATCAGCATTATTGGTTCATCATCTGCTCAACCAAATGCGATTAACACGGGAAATATCAGCCCGCTATCCTATTGCACAGGACAAACAGTGAATATTCCATTTACTGCCACCGGAAACTACACCGCCGGCAATGTGTTTACGGCCCAATTATCAAATGCCGCAGGTAGTTTTGCCAATCCGGTTAACATAGGTACTTTGGCTTCTACCACCAGTGGAACAATTTCAGGAACAATCCCAACAGGAACTCCTACGGGTACGGGCTACAGAATTCGTGTAATCAGTTCAGACCCTGCCACCATTGGAGAACAAAACACAGCCAACATCACCATCACTGATGGTCAGGCGCAGACGATTGGGGTTACTCCTCCGTCGCCGGTATCTTTCTGCGAAGGCACTTCTGTTACCTTGACCGCTGCAACAGGCTTTACCAATTATGTGTGGTCAACAGGCGCCACCGGAACATCCATTACGGTAAGTGCAGCCGGAACCTACAGCGTAACCGCACAGTCAAGCGATGGCTGCGGAACTGCAAGTTCAGAGCCAATAATTGTAAATGAAATCAGTGTTCCGGTTGCTAATTTCTCTTACAGCCAGGTGAATGATTCATACACTGTGTCATTTACCAACACTTCTCAGGATGGTGCAAGTTTTCTATGGAACTTTGGAGGAGGAAACACGAGTACCCAAGAGAATCCATCATTCACCTTCCCATTCGATGGCACTTACCCTGTAACTCTCACCGTAACCAATGCCTGCGGCACCAATCAAATTACCATTAATGTGGTGGTAGAAAAGTTGAGCATCTTTGAAATCGACCCTGAATTGGCAAGGGTTTATATGTTCCCTAACCCTGCAAACGATATCACCATGCTTCAAGGCGAAACAACTAAACCGGAGTTGTATGTATTAGAAATTCAAAACATGCTGGGTCAAGTAATTAGTAGAGAAAGTTTCAACGTATTTGGCGCCTGGACAAAAACAATTTCCGTTTCAGGATTGGCAAAGGGCATCTACAATATTAGCTTAAGCAGCCATAAAGCGAGACTCAGCAAAAAACTAATTTTGCAATAAATCCGATACCAATATGGAACGGTGACTTAAAATAGATATCGTTTACTGGGTAGTTAACAATACAAAATAGGGGGATAGCTTACTGCGATCCCCCTATTTTATTTGTTAATTATTGATTTTATAGACTTTTGAACCACCGCTTATAAATCGGTTTTCTTGCCCTAAACTGTAAATACAAAATGGGATAGAGCAATAGTGAAAAGAGGAGTGTATGCGATTTGAAATAAATATCATCGATAATATAAAGCTGATCCTTATCTAGCATGATGTGATGCTTATGCCGCCAGAATTTTAGAAAAAAAGGAAGTTTAACACCTTCATCTACAAACCAGGCATCTTGCGGTGTGGTTTCACGTTCTGTGATTTTGCTTACCCATCTTTGTTTAAACAGTCCGGCATTGAGTGTAATGTCAACTGTACATCCCGGCTCACTACCATCGAATCTATTAATCTCAAGCTTAGGAAAGATTGGCGCTAGAGCAGAAAAAAGATTTTTATCAAATGCACTTAGTGCTGCTTCCGGAGATTTTCCATCAATGGCTGTTTTAATTTTGATTTTCAAGCCGAAGTAGGATTCAGAAGTTTTCAATCGCCTTTTGGACATTCTCCATCAGCCACATTGGTGTGGAAGTAGCACCGCAAATACCAACGGAGTCATTGGCTTTGAACCATTCCTTATTTAGCTCTTCGGGGGTACTAATAAAATAGGTGTTCGGGTTTTGCTCTTTGCAAACGTTATAAAGCACTTTGCCGTTCGAAGATTTTGTACCTGACACAAAAACAATTTTGTCGAAAGCTTTAGAAAATTCCCTGAGCTCTACATCTCGGTCAGATACCTGACTACAAATGGTATCATGAGCATTTACCTTTATTCCCTTACTTTCCAACGCACGCTTTGTTTCGTGAAATTTCTGCTTACTCTTAGTGGTTTGCGTGTAAAGCGTAACTTCTGCAGGCAAATTGGATCCTTCTAACTCTTCAATATCAGTAAATACCACTCCTTCATTGTTAATTTGACCCATTAAGCCGGTCACTTCGGCATGACCCTTTTTCCCCATCAGAAAGATGGTTTCTTTTTTGTCGTAAGAGTTTCTAATTCTATTTTGAAGTTTCAACACTACCGGACAGGTGGCGTCTATTAGGGTGATGTTATTTTCAATTGCTTTCTGATAAGTTGATGGGGGCTCACCATGTGCCCTAATAAGAACTTTCTCGTTTTTCAATTCGTTGAATTGGGCATGGTCAATAATGATTAATCCCATAGACTTTAATCGATTAACCTCTTCATCGTTGTGAACAATATCGCCAAGACAATAAAGATAACCCTGCTCGTGGAGCACTTCTTCTGCCATTTCAATAGCATATACAACACCGAAGCAAAATCCGGAGTTTTGATCAATCGTTACTTTTAAATTGAGCATCGATAATGGGTTTATTTTGTTTAACTTTTTAGATGCCGATTTGTTTAAATCAGACCAAAAGAGTGTTTAAGGTATGAGCTTAAAATAAGCATATACTTTCTGAAATTAGGTATTCTTACCCTTTCTTTCAGAATAACCTTTGGTGGGGTATTGATGATTTTTTTGAAGAGGGCATAATAGTAAACATAAGCCACATACACCCCAAAACGAGCGCCATCGGGAAGCATCTTGATTCCTTCAAGTCCGGCAGCGAAATCTTTTTCGATATCTGCTTCAATTGCTTGCTTCGATTGTAAATCGAATTTTTGAATATCAAGGTGCGGAAAATAAACCCTCCCAAGATTAAAATAATCGTTGTTTAAGTCTCTCAAAAAATTAATTTTTTGAAAAGCAGAACCAAGCTTCATGGCGTATGGTTTCAATTTTTCATATTGTTCATCATTCTTCTGACAAAACACTCTAAGACACATTAGTCCTACGACTTCGGCTGATCCAAGAATATAAGTTTCATAGGCTGCCTGATCGTATTTGATGTCATGCAAGTCCATCTCCATACTATGCAGAAAAGTGTCTATCAATTCAATTTCAATATTGTATTCATTTACAACCAATTGAAAAGCGTGCAAGATTGGATTGAGAGAATGTTTATTGGTAATCGATTCGTGTGTTTGTTGCTTGAATGATTCCAGCATCATTTTTTTATCCTGATGGTGGAAGGTGTCAACAATTTCGTCAGCAAAGCGCACAAAACCGTAAATTGCATAAATAGGCTTATGATATTGTTTGGCGAGTGTTTTTATTCCCAGTGAAAAAGACGTACTGTAATTCACTGTAGTGATTTTACTGCACTTTAGGCAAGTTTCGTCGTAAAGGTTATTTCCTCGTATCATAAGTTGTAGCGGATTTGAGTGTTTGTTGCTTGATTATCTGCGATAATCTTTCAACATGGCCATCAGCTGTCTGCGGGCAAGAAAAATACGGCTTTTCACAGTGCCAATAGGTAAATCCAAGTAATCTGCTATTTCTTTGTACTTGTAGCCATTAAAATACATAGTGAATGGTACTTTGTATTCGTCTTGTAGAATCTCAATCTTCTTGATGATTTCTCTTTCGGAATATTTCGACTCCGGCGCATTTCCATTACCATGTTGCGGTATATTCATGAAATACAAATCTTTAGTATTGTCAAGAATGGTGTTTGTTTTGATGGCTCTGCGATAGTTATTGATGAAGATATTCTTCATGATGGTATAAAGCCAGGCCTTCAAATTAGTTTTCTCTACAAAGCGATGCTTATTGCTCATTGCTTTTAAGAGCGTTTCCTGCAACAGGTCCTTTGCCTCCTCATCGTTGGATGTCAAATTGAGCGCAAAATACTTAAGCGGCTTCTCGTAGCTTAGTACACTTTCATTAAATTCGATTGTTGACATAGTTTAATTTGTTTAACGATGGAGCAAATATAGTTAAACAAAATCTGTTTAACCAAATTAATTTATCATTAAACAAAAAAATATTTGTATGTACAACTATTTCAATTGCACATAACCTTTGTCAGACAAGACTTGCAAGGCTGTTTTGAATAATTGTTAAATTAATTTTTTGAAATGTTAAACAGATTGGTTTTGCCTTCTGCGAGGTCAATTAGATCTTGAATACAAAATAAAGGCTGAACATTGGATGGGTAGTGTTCGCCTAATTGGCAGATCTGAGGCCCTGCAATGAGTATTTTGGTCTTCCCAACCTGTTCGGAAAGGCTTTGGATATAACTCTTAATGCTATCTGCAGAATATGCGGCAGTGAAGAAGGTTAATAAATAGATTGGATTGAAATTCTTGCAAAAATGAACTACATCTTCGAAGGGAACATTCTGCCCAAGATAAATCACATTTTTACCTCTTACTTTGAGTAAATATTTTCCAAATAGCAATCCCAATTCATGTAGTTCGTTCTCAGGGAGGAAAAGAAGATAGGTATCAGAGTCATCAGATTCTGTTCCTACATAACCATCTATAGCTACAATGATTTTTCTTCTTATCAAATTGCTGATAAAATGCTCCTGCACGATATTGGCTTCACCTGTTCGCCACATCACACCCACCTTATGCAAAAAGGGAATCAATACGTTGATCATGGTTGACTCGAATCCATATTTCAAAGTACAAGTAGAAATGACTTTATCAAATTTACTGTCTTTAAATTCAATCATGGCCAGTACAAGCTCATTGATCTGCACCTGAAAAAATTGGTCTTGATGCTCTGGATTAAGACTGATATGGTGAATCTTGTTGCAGATTTCTTCTTCAGACAATTTGCTGATGTGAGATATTTTAGATCCCTGACTGATGAGCAAGGCAATATTGAGCAGCTGCTTTAATTCCCTATCGTTGTATAAACGGATATTGGTATTAGTTCGTTCAGGCGCTAATATGTTATAGCGTTGCTCCCAAATTCTGATTGTATGCGCCTTAATTCCGGATAACCTCTCCAGGTCTTTGATTGAATATTTTCCCTGCCCTATTTTCATAATTTGGCTTCCCCGCAAATCTGTTAGTCTAATATAAACGAACTGTTGATTGGTTATAAACGAACTATTGATTAATTTGTTTATCAGGAAAAAATATTACTCTACAGTCACCGATTTTGCTAGGTTTCGAGGTTGATCCACATTACAACCTCGCAATATTGCTATATGGTAAGCAAGCAGCTGCAGTGGAATAACTGAAATCAAAGGTGTCAATTCTTCAGCTACTTCAGGAATTTCAATGCAATGGTCCGACAGTGCTTTTACTTCTATATCTCCCTGGGTAACGATGGAGATCACTTTGCCGCCACGGGCTTTTACTTCTTGCACATTGCTTACAATTTTCTCATAGCTTCCTTTGTTTGGTGCAATTACTACCACAGGCATTTCTTCGTCTATCAATGCAATAGGCCCATGCTTCATTTCCGCAGCAGGATATCCTTCGGCATGTATGTAGGAGATTTCTTTAAGCTTCAAAGCGCCTTCGAGTGCGAGCGGGAAGTTATAGCTGCGACCCAAGTACAAGAAGTTTCTGGCATCTTTGTAAATACCAGAAATGTATTTAATCTGCGCATCAAGCTTCAGGGTTTCTTCAATTTTTGCCGGAATTGCATCGAGTTCATATAACATTTGACGGTATTTTACCTCGGTGATGGTACCTTTTTTGTGAGCAAGCACAAGTGCCATCAAGGTTAAAACAGTGAGTTGAGCGGTGAACGCCTTTGTGGAGGCAACGCCTATTTCGGGGCCGGCATGAGTGTAAGATCCGGCATGTGTCACGCGCGGAATGCTTGATCCCACTACGTTACAAATGCCAAAAATAGTAGCTCCTTTAGATTTGGCTAGCTCTATTGCAGCAAGCGTATCGGCCGTTTCGCCCGACTGACTGATTCCGATTACGATATCATTTTCTGTAATGATCGGGTTACGGTATCTAAATTCAGATGCATATTCAACTTCTACAGGGATTCTTGCAAGGTCTTCGAAAAGATATTCACCCACCAAGCCTGCATGCCACGATGTTCCGCATGCTACAATAATAATTCTATTGGCATTCACCATTTTGGAATGGTAATCAATAATGCCCCCTAAGGTAAGCTCACCCTTTTCTAAATTTAGTCTCCCGCGCATGTTGTCACGCACCGATCTGGGTTGTTCGTATATCTCCTTGAGCATAAAATGATCAAAACCTCCCTTTTCAATTGCTTCAAGGTGCATCTCAAGTTCCTGGATGTAAGGAGTTTTATCCTGGTCTTTTATGGTTTTGATTTTTAGTGGTTTGCCTCTTTCTAAGATCACAATCTCTTCATCATCAAGGTAAACAACATTTTTTGTGTATTCAATTATTGGTGTGGCGTCAGACGCAATAAAGTATTCATCATCGCCTCCGATGCCTACCACCATTGGGCTGCCCTTTTTGGCACCAATAAGTAAATCCGGATTTTGCTTCGACAAAATGACAATTGCATAAGCCCCTACTACCTGACCTAATGCCATTTGTATTGCCTTTATTAAATCAACATTTTCATTCTTGATAATGTTTTCAATTAAGTAGATCAGTACTTCTGTATCTGTATCACTTTTGAATACGTGACCTCTATTCTGAAGCTCTTTCTTAAGCGATGCGTAGTTTTCAATGATGCCATTGTGAATGATGACAAGTTCTTCTGATTCACTGAAATGGGGGTGTGCATTTACATCATTCGGAACACCATGAGTTGCCCATCTGGTGTGACCAACTCCGAGTTTTCCTGATGTGTCTTTGTCTTTTGTATACTCAATCAAATCACTCACCTTGCCTTTTCGTTTAAAGAGCCTGATTGGGGTATTTTCATTGAGTAGCGCAACTCCAGCGCTATCATAACCACGATATTCTAAACGTTGGAGGCCTTTGATAAGAATGGGGTATGCCTGCTTTTCTCCTATATATGCTACGATTCCACACATTGTTTTTAATGGGTTAAAGTTCTTTGTAAATTATTTTAAGTCTAAGTGGATTTATTTGGGATTCCGGTCCATGGAAAACAACCCTGTTGGCAGAAATTACTGCTGCAGTGTTAACCAAAATCAGCCCTCTATCTTCTGCTCCATCCAAGAGTTCCTGAATATATTTTGTTACTGTAAATCTATATAATTTTTGGTTCAATAAAAAATCTCCCCCCAGCGGTCTTACTTGCCTGATGGCAAAGTCCGGCAAATTTAACAATCTGCCTTCGGCATCTCGGGTCACTGCATCTATTCGCAATGGCGGACTATATATTCCGATGGTATTCTCATCGGCATAAACTTCAAGTTCCGCCTTATTTACAAGAATTCGTCGCCCGGCTTTCCATTGCTGAAGATCGGGAAAATGCATTACTGTTCTTAAGCCCGCGGTTGATTGATTGAACAAACGTTGCTTTCCTGCCTCTGTATTGTTTAACGAATTGAGCACTTCTGGAGAATACTGATGAGAGAATGTATTCACTCTGGAACTGAGTTCATTAATCACGAAATTAGCTCGGAGTGAATCTTGGGTGTCGTTCTTGTAATATAATTCGATTCTCGCCCCTCTAAGTAAGTCAAAATAGACGATGCTGCCATCTCCTGCTTGTTCTCTGAATAGTTCGGCTTCTATTTTGATCCCTTTGAAAAAGTTAAGAAAGACATCGGTATTCTGAAAATTGCTTTGATTCTCCGGATCAACAAACCTTTCTCCCAGACTTTGATTCAATCGGATTCTTAACTGAGGAAAGCTGCTGGTGCCTGCTACTGGTACATTGGTGTTTAAGCGTGGTATTAGATAAGGCGAAACCCCTATAGGATCTGGTTTTACAGGGAAATTTTTGTTGGTGTAGTAAACCTGTTGTGTGTTTAAGGAGCTATCCAGCTCATAGACTACAAATCGTTGAAGACCATTCAACTTGAGTACATCGCCATATGCACCTGCATAAGGTAATGCAAGAATGATGGAGTCAACTACCGGATTTGTTCCAAAGCTGATGTTGTTAAGTTGAAGGCGAAGTTGAGCTGCAAATGAAGCATTCACCTTGCCGAGTATCGGATCTATGTATGAACCGGCGCAGTTTTGCAAGACTTGAGAAGACGCTAACGAATCTACTCGTTCGGTCATACAGACCGGAACAACTTCGAAGGTGCTGCCGAGCATCAAATCATCAGATTCTGGCTGTAGCGAGCGGGTAAACTCCGGCTTAGTGCAGGAATAAAGTAAAGCCAGTATTAAGGTTCCAAAAATATGAAATGCCCGAAAGCATTTCGGGCATTTATTGTTCAGCAATTTTTTCAAGGCCTTTTAGACAAAATTAATAAGATTAATTAGCTAGCTCGGCCACGGGCTCCCCCAGAGCAACTTCATCATAAAAGACAGAAAAGCGTTCCGCATAACCTTCTTCATTCTGATCGAGTACGATAGATGGTTTTGACGAATCTTCAGCAATTTTAACCAGTTCTTTTGGCAAAGCTTGGTCACCATAAACCAAACCGTCAGAAAACTTAACAGCAAGCTTGGTAAGCGAAGTGTGTGTAGGGGTCTTGATAAGCTCCACATTTTTTGCATCTACACCATCCATAATTAGTTTTTCCGGTAGGCGGTGGTTGAGCGTTTCACTGAAAGTGTCGTTGTAAAGCGAATAAACAATTTTTGTTTCGCTAAACAGCGGCTCGTCTCTGTAATTGGTTTTGATGAGTAAAGGAATCAACGATGTCATCCATCCTTGGCAATGAATCACATCAGGAGACCAACCAAGTTTCTTAACGGTTTCAAGAACGCCCTTGCAGAAGAATAGCATGCGCTCGTCGTTGTCTTCAAAAAAGTCAGTTTTCGTGTCGCCAAATACTGCTTTTCTTTGAAAGTATTCATCGTTGTCAATGAAATAAACTTGCATTCTGGCCGGTTGAATGGATGCAACCTTAATGATGAGCGGCTGGTCGTTGTCATCGATAATAAGGTTCATTCCAGACAAGCGTATTACTTCGTGCAATTGATTTCTTCTCTCGTTAATGCAGCCGAAACGCGGCATGAAGGTTCTTATTTCTTTCCCTTTTTCCTGAATAGCTTGAGGAAGCTCGCGGGCTATTTTGGATATGTGCGACTCCGGTAAATAAGGGGTAATTTCTTGAGACACGAACAATACTCTCGTCTTTTTCATAAATTATTGTTTTAAGTTAGATATGGTATTGATTTCATGGAATTCATTCGGGCTATGGGTGACGCGCCTTCTTGGCCAATTTTTTCATTACTGAAAATCGGAGATTGATTTATGAGTAATTCAAACAGGGTTAATGTTTGCAGATGAATATGTTTAGAACAAAAATCTTCCATCGAATTCCGTCTGCAAAATTAATAAAAAAAAATGAACTTTTTCAAGTATTATCTTTTAGCTTTGCAGCCCTTTTGGCGTAACATGTCTAATTCTCAAGCATTTGAATGCGAAATTATTTTCTGATACACTCTAATCGATGAAAGTAATCAGGAAACCCTCCGAACTTAGCAGTCTCATCTCATCCTTAAAAGACGAAGGCAAGTCTATAGGATTTGTCCCTACGATGGGAGCTTTGCATGAAGGTCATCTTTCCCTTATCAGAAGAGCAAAGAAAGAGAATGATGTAACAGTATGCAGCATATTCGTGAATCCGAAACAGTTCAATGAAGCAAAGGATTTTCAGAATTATCCCAAAACACCAGATAATGATTTAGTTTTGCTACAGAAAGAAGGTGCTGACATTGTTTTCATGCCATCTACAGATGATATTTATTTCGAAGGACAGCATGTTTATGAGATTGATTTGGGTCATTTAGACCAAGTGATGGAAGGAAAGTTGAGGCCTGGTCACTTCAAGGGAGTGGTCAATATTGTAGGCATACTTTTTCAAATGGTTAGCCCGGATAAGGCCTATTTCGGTAAAAAAGATTATCAGCAATTAATGGTGATAAAACTTTTGGCTAATCAACTTTTTAAAAAAATTACCATTGTAGCCCAAGACACATCAAGGGATTCGAGCGGACTGGCGCTAAGCTCACGAAACAGCTTGCTCTCTGCACAAGGAAGAATTAAGGCATCATCGATTTACAAGGCATTGACAGAAGCCCGACAACAGTGGAATGAAGGTGCTGATAAAACTAAAATTGCAGAAAAAGTAAACGAACTCTTGCAGGTTCATCATATTCAGCTGGAATATTTCGAAATAGCCGAGGAAGATACCTTGCGTAGTTTAGATCAAATGGCAGAAGGTACTCGTGCCATTGCTTTCATTGCAGTTAGACATGAAGGCATACGTTTAATTGATAATATGCAATTAAATTAATATCATTAATTTTGCAACCAAAATGCACATACAGGTAGTTAAGTCAAAAATTCACAGAGTCACCATCACACAGGCTGACATCAATTATATAGGAAGCATCACCATAGACGAAGACTTGATGGATGCAGCCAATATTATAGAAAACGAAAAGGTGCAGGTGGTTAATATTAACAATGGAGAACGCTTGGAAACTTACGTAATAAAAGGCGAAAGAGGGTCTGGAGTGATTTGCATGAATGGTCCTGCAGCACGCAAAGCTCAGGTCGGAGATATAATCATTATTATTTCCTATGCATCGATGGATTTTGATGAGGCCAAATCATTTAAACCATCTTTGGTATTCCCTGATACTATCAGCAATAGACTTAGATAAGTGAAAAAGAAGCTCATTTCTTTTGTTAAATATCTTTTTTTCCTAGGCATCGGTGCGGTGTTGCTTTTCATGGTATTCAAAGAAGTGGACTTGAATAGAATGTATAGTGAAATAAAAGCAGCAGATATGCGCTACATAGCACTATCCATCATTTTTGGCATCATCGCATTGTGGAGTCGCGCTGCTAGATGGCTTATTGTATTGGAACCACTCGGTCATAAAACGCACCTCATGCATAGCATGATTGCAGTAAATTTAGGTTATTTTGCAAATATTGCTTTTCCGAGAATCGGCGAGATAGTTAGATGCACCATTCTTTATCGAATGAATGGCGCACCGGTCACCAAACTCATTGGCACTGTAATCCTTGAAAGAGTGATAGATCTTGTCATGCTCTTTTCGCTTATTGGGTTTGTGTTTCTCTACAAAATTAATTTTTTCGGAAGTTTCTTCATTGATTTTTTCTCTGAAAAGTTAAAACCCTTGCTCAATTTCAATAGCCTAAGTGGTGTTATGTTTATACTTTCTGCCGTAGTTATCTTGTCTGCACTTTTATTTTTTTCATGGAGATACATCAGCAAGAATCCTGATAATAAGGTTGTGATTAAAACACGCAGCTTTGCTCAGGAAATCGCTTCTGGCTTCAGAGCTTTGTTCAGAATGAAGAAAAAGTGGGCATTCATAGGTCACACTTTGCTTATTTGGTCTATGTATTTTCTGATGACTTGGATTTGCTTTTTCTCCTATGAGCACACAGCTTTGCTTTCTAAAATCGATGGTCTGTTTATGACAGTGGTTGGTGGTTTGGGCATGTCGGCTCCGGTGCAGGGCGGTTTCGGAACCTTTCACTTTTTAGTTGAAAAAGCATTGATGCTTTACAATATTGTGCCGATCACAGATTATGTGACCGGAGAGAAATTCAGTCCGGGACTTGTATTCGCCACGATTGTTCATACTTCGCAGTTTATCATGGTGCTTGCTGTTGGAACAATCTCTCTTATTGGATTTTACATCATTAAAAATAAATCATGATGCCAGTTTTTGACCAATTTATTGAGAATAAGATATATGAATTAGATCGTTTGGTCAAACAGATTGCGGCATGGCGATTGAAAGGGGATAAAATTGTTTTTACCAATGGTTGTTTTGATATTCTGCATTTAGGCCATGCAAAGTACTTGGCAGAAGCCCGTTCGTTAGGTAACAGACTCATCATTGGTCTCAACAGCGACTTGTCAGTTAAACGACTCAAGGGAGCTGAAAGACCTGTCAACAAAGAAAAAGATCGATCTTTCTTATTAGCTTCCTTACTACAAACCGATGGTATTGTTTTGTTTCAGGAAGATACACCTGCTGATTTGATTTCTGCAATCAAACCCGATATTCTGGTGAAGGGTGGAGACTACAGTGAACACGAAATCGTTGGTGCAGATTTTGTGAAATCGCATGGTGGTCAGGTGGTCATCATTCCTTTTGTGAATGGATATTCCACCACCGGCATTATCGAAAAATCGAATAAAATGCAATGATTTTGTTGACAAAACATGTTATTTCATATATTTGCGCGTGAGAATTACCCCGATGGCAAGAATTATTACAGTCTTTTTATTGATAATAGCAGCGATTAGCATGCTAGTTATGCCTTCTTGTACCGGGGCTCAGCGATCTAATATTGTAGGTGTTTGGGAAATGACTTTCATGGATCGTCTTCCGATGACATTGCCAAGAAGACAATGGGAATTCACAGCGGATAATAAAATTAGAAGCTATGATCTTCCTGAGAACAATATTCGCAAACTAAGAACTGAAGGACAATATTCATTCACTAAAAGTGGTCGATTCGAAATTATTAAGTTTGAACAAGATTATAATGGAGAATGGGAAATTGTGGTGCTGAGAAAAGGTGTGCTTCGCATCGTGCTCAAGCGAATTATTGACGACAAACCTGCGGGTCAAACCCTGCTGGAATTTAAGAAACTATTTTAATTTTGGAACCCTCAGCGATGAGGGTTTTTAATTTCCAATATGTCCGTTAAGAACAAAACCCTTTTTTATTGCCAATCCTGTGGCTTTCAGAGTCCAAAGTGGTTAGGGAAGTGTCCATCGTGCAATGCATGGAATTCATTTGCAGAAGAGCGTGTGACGAAGGCAGACAGACAGCCTGCGTGGGATAAAGAAACATTGGTTAAAAGAAAAGAGAACCGACCTGTTTTACTCACCGAAGTTGAAGAAAGTCAACTTTCCAGGCTTATTATGCCCGGAAAAGAATTCAATCGCGTATTGGGCGGGGGCGTGGTGCCTGGCTCATTGATTTTACTGGGTGGAGAGCCAGGTATTGGAAAATCCACTTTGCTTTTGCAATTAGCTACAAAGCTGAAAAATCATAAAGTGCTTTACGTTTCGGGTGAGGAAAGCGAACAACAGATTAAGATGCGCGCACAACGCATTGGCATCGGTAATGAGCTGTGTTATGTGATGGCAGAAACATCAATCGATCATATTTTTCGCCATATTTCAGATGTAGAGCCTGCTTTATTGATCATAGATTCCATTCAAACACTTTATACCGACAAGATCGAATCATCGCCCGGGAGTGTTTCGCAAATCAGAGAATGCACAGCTGAGTTGATGCGATTTGCTAAAGAAACAAATACGCCGGTTATTTTAATTGGACATATCACAAAAGACGGACAGATAGCCGGACCCAAAGTATTGGAGCATATGGTGGATTGTGTATTGCAGTTCGAAGGCGACCGAAACCATGTCTATCGCTTGGTGAGGGCTACTAAAAACAGATTTGGTTCCACTTCCGAAATTGGTATTTATGAAATGGTAGGTTCTGGTTTGAGAGAAGTGAATAATCCATCAGAAGTGCTTTTGTCCGAACTAGACGGTGCGCATAGTGGAATCACCATTTCGGCTACACTTGAAGGAGCCAGGCCCATGTTGGTAGAATCTCAGGCATTGGTGAGCTCTGCCGTGTATGGCACACCACAACGTTCATCCACCGGTTTTGATCTTCGTAGGCTCAATATGCTGTTGGCAGTTATTGAAAAGCGATGTGGATTCCGGTTGGGAGCTAAAGATGTGTTTCTTAACATAACAGGGGGTATCAGAATAGACGATCCGGCAGTTGATTTAGGCGTGGTTTGTGCAATTCTTTCTTCGAATGAGGATATCCCAATCAGTTCCAAAATCTGCTTTGCAGCTGAAGTGGGTCTATCCGGCGAAATCAGGCCAGTGAGTAGAATTGATACACGCATTGCGGAAGCAGATAAGCTCGGATTTGATAAAGTGATCATCTCTTCTTACAACCTTAAGAATCTGGATACAAAATCTTTCCAGACCGAGATAGTTAGTATGAGCAAAATTGAAGAGGTGTTCAGATACTTGTTTGGCTAATCAATCGTCGCAATCACTTTCAGCTCAATGGCAATGGGAGTAGGGAGGCAGTTGATTTCAATAGTGGTTCTGCAAGGCTGATTTTCCTTGAAATATTCAGCATAAATTCGATTGTATGTTTTAAAATCATCCTTCATGTTGGTGAGAAAAACAGTAACATCTACGATTTTATCCCACGATGAGCCAGCATCCTCAAGTATTAATTTAATGTTGTTAAACACAGAATGACATTGTTTTTCAATATCGTAACTAATGATATTGCCCTGATCATCAAGCTCTACACCCGGAATTTTTTTAATTCCTCTTTCCCGCGGTCCAACACCTGATAGAAAAAGCAAGTTACCCACTCTTCGGGCATGTGGATATAAACCAACGGGTTCGGGTGCGCGTTCGGAATTAAACGTGGTGGACATGATTTATCAATTGAAAGGTTTCACAATATTAATTACATCGTCGTAATAGCCCATGCCAAAAAGATTGAGATGGATAAGAAGGGGATAGAGCTGAAAATAACGTTCACGATCTAATCTCCCCGGAGCAGTTGGGAACTCATCCTCATACATCTCAAAAAGCGCATCAGATGGTCTTCCAAAAAGACGGAGCATAGCAAGATCGGTTTCACGATGTGAGTAGGAAATAGCAGGGTCGATCAAATAAGGTTTTTCGTCGCGGCTATGCAGTAAATTGCCTCTCCACAAATCGCCGTGAATCAGGCTTGCAGGCTCTTTCGGGATAAGCTCATCAATTTTGGAACAAAATTTTTCAAAGGCTTTGATCTTATCTTTGTTTATCAGGCCCTTGTCAACCGACATTTTCACCTGCGGCAGAATTCTGTTTTCGGTGTAGAACTCTGCAAATGAGTTACACTCTTTGTTGATTTGTCTTAGTGAGCCCATATAGTTATCGTACTCGAGTCCGAATTTTTCTCTACTGTGCCGATGCAATGTTGCCAATACTCTTCCGGCTTCCTGACTGCTATACTCAGTGCTGCCTCCCGGTTCTATCCACTCCATAAACAACAGCTGACTATCATCTTCTTCTCCAAAACAGATTACATTGGGCACATAATCGGGAATCACTGCGGCAATTTCGTGGAGTCCACGAAATTCACAGTCAAACAAGTCGGGAAATTGCTCCGCATCGTTTACTTTCACAAAGAATGTTTGATGTAAGGTAACCAGTTTGAAGGTCTGATTAATGCTTCCACCTCCTATCGGCATGAGGTTGATGATATCGCCCAAATGCATAAGATATTGATCATGAAAGGATTGTATTGCTTTTGCCGGATCGTTCACAATTAATTTTTTAATTGGCTCAAATTACATTTTTTTTAATTTTGCAGGCCATTTAACAAAAGTATTGGTAAATATCTAAAGGGGGAATTAGCTCATTTGGCTAGAGCGCTTGCCTGGCAGGCAAGAGGTGACCGGTTCGAATCCGGTATTCTCCACAAAAAAGGCTCCTTTTCGGGAGCCTTTTTCATTTTTTTCACTATTTATAATCCGATTGACTCAATAATGTCAAATTTGGTGATGATGTGAACATCACCAAGCATGTCTTTGACCAGCACAGCTGAATTTTCTCTATTGATAAGTCGTGTAACCTCTTCTAAGGGAGCCTGAGCACTCACGAAAGGGAAAGGCGTTTGCATAATAGCCCTGATTTTTTCACCTTTCAATTCAGGGTTAGCGATCATTTTGGCGTAAAGGTGATTGTCCGAAAGGGAGCCAACAAAATCTTCACCTGACTTAACAGGAATTTGAGATATGTCATATTTCTGCATCAATTCAAATGCTTCGGCAAGGGTGCTTTCAGCATCAAGTGTGATTAAAGGACGGTTTTTATGTTTTTCGATGAGGTCAATGGCTTTAGGTTTTCTTACTTCCAAAAATCCACGTTCGCGCATCCAGTCATCGTTAAACATTTTACCCAAATAGCGGCTGCCATGATCGTGAAAAATTAAGACAACACAATCTCCTTCCTTAAATCGGTCTTTCATTTGCAGTAGCCCAGCCATAGCTGCACCGGCTGAATTGCCAACGAAAATACCTTCTTTTCGTGCCAGCTCTCGGGTGAATATAGCCGCATCTTTATCCGTCACTTTTTCGAAATGGTCGATAATATTAAAATCTACATTCTTCGGTAAAAAGTCTTCTCCGATACCCTCCGTGATGTAGGGATAAATTTCATTTTTATCGAACACCCCGGTTTCTTTGTATTTCTTGAAAACAGAACCATAAGTGTCAACGCCTAAAATTTGAATGTTGGGGTTCTTTTCCTTTAGAAATTTACCTGTGCCACAGATCGTGCCGCCGGTGCCTACACCCACTACAAGATGAGTGATTTTGCCATTGGTTTGTTCCCAAATTTCAGGACCTGTTTGTTCGTAGTGCGCACTACTATTCGAAGGGTTGTCATATTGATTGGGTTTCCATGCGTTTAGCACTTCTTTTTCAAGCCGAGATGAAACAGAATAGTATGATCTTGGGTCTTCCGGTTCAACATTTGTTGGACATACGATCACTTCGGCACCAAATGCGCGAAGTGCGTCAACCTTTTCTTTTGATTGCTTGTCGGTGGTAGTAAAAATGCACTTGTAGCCTTTGATGATGGCCGCAATGGCAAGACCCATTCCGGTATTGCCACTCGTTCCCTCAATGATGGTGCCTCCTGGTTTCAAAACGCCCGACTTTTCAGCATCTTCTATCATTTTAAGTGCCATTCGGTCTTTAATGGAATTACCCGGATTAGTGGTTTCTATTTTAGCTAATACGAGCGCCGGAATGTCTTTGGCGAGTGTGTTGATTTTAACCAACGGTGTGTTACCGATGGTTTCAAGGATATTGTTAAAATACATGGTGCAAAATTAGCAAAAGCCATGATTGAACAGCGGCCATTTTAGTTTAGATTTTAACCAATTATCCATTAACGTATTTTATAAAATCCTCATGCAAGGTTCTCATCACGGCCTTTTGATATTTCTATAATTTTGGGCATGCTCAAAAGTTTATTATTGGTCTCCATTTGTTTTCTTTTTTTGAATTGCAATAGCGATCGGGTTAGGGTTAGATTTAGCGTCAGCTGCACAGGCTTTTGCGACATTGTGTTTGCGGTGAATGGCAATTTCCCTTCCTATGAAAACCGAACTGGAAATTGGAGACGAAACTTCAGAGTGGATCATGGAAGTCCCTATTTTTTATCTGTAACCCCCACAGGTAATTTTTCAAGTGCTACGGCCAGCATTTATATCGATAAGGAATTGTTTCGCACAGAAACCAGCAATATTCCTTTTGGAACAATTTTGTTAGATGGCAATGTTCCTTGATGATGAATAGCATGGTTTAATTTTTCTCATCACTTATTAATTCTCGTTAAATAGCCAGCTCACAATGGCAATTATGCTAATTTAGCCCACATCAAAATATGCTTTTAGCCGTTTTCACAGGAATACTTTTTGCATTGAGTGCGATTCCTTTTGGGCCTTTGCTCAAGAGCAAATATGCATGGATTGCAGGGTTCGTTCCGCTGAGTCTATTCATTTACTTTTCCCTGTTTATTGGTAAAGTCAATGAGCAGGCTTTTCATTTTCATTATTCTTGGATTCCTTCGGCTGGCATCAACTTCGATTTTCATCTCGATGGTCTTGCGCTTTTGTTTTCGTTGCTTATCACGGGTATAGGCACACTTGTTTTTTTCTATGCTTCATACTATCTGAAAGGTCATCCCTATCTCGACCGATTCTTTGCTTATCTCGGCCTGTTCATGGCGGCCATGCTTGGCTTGGTGCTTTCTGACAACTTGATTATTTTATTTGTTTTTTGGGAGTTAACAAGTATTAGCTCTTTCTTTTTGATTGGCTTCAATAACGAAGATCCGGAATCGAGGAAATCGTCGCTCCTTGCCTTGTCAATTACCGGAGGAGGTGGGCTGATGTTGCTTGCCGGTTTTCTATTGATGGGCGGAATCAGTGATACTTATTCCTTTCAGGAAATGCTTCAAAACGGAGCTTCGATTAAGTCAAGTGCTTGGTTTGGACTTGTTCTTTTGTTTGTCTTTTCCGGAGCATTTACTAAATCAGCTCAGTTTCCTTTTCACTTTTGGCTGCCGGGCGCGATGAAGGCACCTACACCGGTTTCTACCTATCTGCATTCAGCTACCATGGTGAAAGCTGGTATTTATCTCCTGGCTCGCTTCAATCCATTGCTCGGCGACCATCATTTATGGAACAATACGCTCATGATTGTTGGTGGCATCACCATGGTTTTTGCTGCTTTTCACACACTGTTTCGCACCGATCTGAAAGGTATTTTGGCCTATTCTACCATTTCAGCGCTTGGCATACTCGTTTTCCTGATTGGCGCCGGCACTGCTGATGCACTGATGGCGGCAGTCACTTTCATATTGGTTCACGCACTTTACAAAGCTGCACTTTTCCTAATCACCGGAATAATCGACCATGAAACCGGAACCAGAGATGTTAGTCTGCTTTCGGGTTTACGAAAAGTGTTGATGCCGGTTGCCGTAGCAGGGTTTTTAGCCGCTTTGTCTAATGCCGGCCTTCCGCCTTTTTTCGGTTTCGTGGGGAAAGATTTGATTTACGAAGCCGGACTTCATCATCCGGATTATTCGGTGTGGTTAATTACAGCGGCATTTATCACTAATTTACTCTTGCTTTACGCAGGTTTTCAAGCAGGCGTAAAGCCATTTATTGGAAAACTTCCCGATCGGTTTTCTTCATTGCACCTTCCATCCCCGCTTCTATGGGTGCCGCCTCTTATTCTTGGCCTGTTGAGCTTACTTTTTGGTATCATGCCTAGTTTGGCTGATGTTGGCGTTTTGAATCAAGCGGCACATTCTTTGAATGTGCAAGGCGCTTTTGCTCCACTCAAGTTATGGCATGGTTTCAATACGGTGCTATTGCTAAGTTTGCTCACGCTTGCAGCCGGGTTCGCTCTTTTTTTATTGGTTAAACCCAATTCTCAAAAAGAGCAATTCATCGCTAAATTTGACAATATAGCTCCTATTAGCTTACTTTATGCTTTCGGCGATGGTTTTCGTGCATTTGCTAAAGCATTTACGCGGACTGTTCAGAACGGATATCTGCGTATCTATGTGCTTACCATACTTGTTTTCATGTCTGCTCTACTGGCCTATAAATTACTCACAGATATAAGTTTTAATGTTGATTTCAGTACCTTGTCGGAAATTACTGTGTATGAAGCAATGATCATTGTGATCATGTTAGCAGCTATCATAATGAGCGTTTTCTCCAAATCAAGATTAGCTGCAATCGCATCGATGGGGGTGGTAGGTTTCTCAGTATGTTTGTTATTTGTGTTTTACAGCGCCCCCGATTTGGCTATGACACAGTTTGCCATTGATACCCTTACTGTGGTAATGTTTGTGCTTATTATCTATCGTTTGCCTCGATATCTTACTTATTCCAATGTGGTTCAAAGAATCCGAGATGGGCTGGTAGCATTGCTCTTTGGCAGTTTGATCACCGTGCTGGTGCTCGAAGTACTTAACGAGACCATGAATAAGGAAACAGCTGAGTATTATGCGCAAAACGCTTATCTGTTAGCCAAGGGCAAGAATGTGGTTAATGTAATTTTGGTTGATTTCAGGGGGCTGGATACCATGGTTGAAATCACTGTGCTCTCCATAGCTGCTATTGGTGTGTATGGCCTACTCAAGTTGAATGTGAAGCTTGAAAGAAAGAATTAGTATTTTTTCTTGGCTATTCGGTTTCCTGTAGCTTTTTGACGACTGCACTTAAATCGATCCACTTCGTCGTTTCTAAGTTTAGCATGTTTGGTGTGTCGTCCGGCTACGCGTGCTCTCCACTTTCGCCAATTGTTAGGGTGAAGATGCCGCTTCATTAGCGCTTTCACATCATCTTCCTTAAGGCCAAACTGGGTGTAAATAGCATCAAAAGGGGTTCGATCTTCCCAGGCCATCTCGATGATGCGGTCTATTTCATGATCTTGAAGCATAGCAAGATAACCACCACAAATAAACTTTGTTTAGCCGTTTCAAAGCAGCTTATCTGACTTTTTTAAATTTGGCGTAGAATAAATCTTCGCGCCAGGAAAAGTCTTTAGGATTTTCAATCGAAATCAATTGGGTTTTCCATTCGGCACCAGGATAAAACCATTCATTTCTATCATTGATTTGTGCCGTCACAGGCATATTGAATTTGGCCACATCGGCATTCCAGCGATAGTGGAGTATCCATTCGTTTTTTTCAAAACTTTCGAAATGATACTCTAATATGGGAAGATTGGTATAGTAGAGAAACTGTTCAAAAATGTGGTTGAGGTCAAATCCTGCTGCTTGACTAAATTGTGTGATCACATCTCGGGTTTCGATATTTTTGTGCTTGTTTTCTTGTGCAAAAGACTTTAAAAAAACTTCCCAAGACGTGTTTCTTCTTATGATATGTTCCAGATTGCTTATAAAAAGTGCTCCCTTAGTGTAAAGATCGGTGGTTTCAAGAAGGGGCTGGAGTCGTCCGGCAATGGGGTATTTGTTTTTTACCATACTTCTTTTGTTGCGCATGTATGCCTCAGCAATTTCATTCCCGTAGTGGCAGTTGACATACACCTTCTCTGCATAGGTGCAAAATGCTTCATGAATCCAAAAGTCTTCTCGTGATTTTTTGCTTACACTATTTCCCCACCATTCATGTCCGCTTTCATGCACGAGAATGAAGTCAAAATCTATTCCTATACCGCTGTAGTCTTCCCCTTTATAGCCGGGGGCAAAACCATTTCCATAAGCAATAGCACTTTGATGCTCCATGCCTGCATAAGTGCTTTGCACAATTTTGAAGCCATCGTTTTCAAAAGGATATGTTCCAAAGGCCGATTCGTAGCATCGCAGCATCGGCTTGACTTCTTCACCGAACCATCTTTTGGCTTTTTCTTTTTCGTAATCCAGAACATAATAGTGAAGGTCGAGTGTTTTTCCATTTCGCTGCAGGGTGTCTGTAATTAATACATAATGACCCAGATAAATGCTGATATTATAAGTATTAATGGGGTAACTCACTTCCCATTTGCTAAGTGTTTTCCCATCGGCCAATGATTGTTTTTTTGCCAAACGACCATTTGAAATCGCTTCAAGCGTTGCCGGAGCGATGATGCTAATGGAAGCGCTCTGCGGCTCATTGCTCAAATCCGGATCAACTGGCCACCACAGCTGCGCACCTTCATTTTGACAGGCTACATTAACCCAATGCCTGCCAAGACTGTCTTTTTCCCAGATGAAGCCTCCGGACCAAGGAGGCATCACAGCCGTTTGGGGTTTGCCTGAAAAATAGATATCCACATTCAAGTTTGGCCTGCTTTTGTCGATTTTTGCTAATGGAATTAGCAACGTGTCTTTGTTTCTTTTGAAATCAATTTTAATTCCTGAAAGGATAATTGAATCTACTCCAAGTGGTTCCTTTAATGCAAGCTGTAATTTTTTTTGAGTTTGAGCGGCCTTGAAAGTGATTCGATTATGACCTTTGATTTTTTTTTCTTCAGGAAAAATCTCAAACAGCAAGTCGTAGCTCACGATTTGATTTTGAGCTAATCCACGAGAGCTGAGAATCGTTAAAAATAAAACAAACAGAAAAGGATGATTGTGCAAGCGCATAATTTTTGTTCAGGAGCAAATATCCTGCCTTAATGAGACATTATAAAACGAAAAAAGCCGCTTTGCGCGGCTTTAATGTGAATATTATAAAGTAGATTAGATTCTACCGCGCTTCTCAATGCGCTTAATTGCTTCTGAAATACCGATTTTGTTAACAGTTTTAATTGCAGATGTAGATACTTTCAAGGTAATCCACGCATCTTCTTCAGGGATGTAGAAACGTTTTTTTACTAAATTCGGTAAAAATTTACGCTTGGTTTTCTTATTTGAAAAGGAAACGCTGTTTCCAATCATGGTTTTCTTTCCGGTAAGTTGACAAACTTTTGACATGGCTTAAAGAATGCTTAAATTTTGAGGGCTGCAAAGGAATGAAAAATATTTTGACTGTGCAAACTTTTTTTAATTCATGATAAATCTATTTTGCAGATTTTCTTCTTGTGCAATTATGGCAGCATTTAAAACAAGGTACTCTCTTATGTAGCGAAGTCTCTCTTCTTCTGTTGGTTTGATAATCAGGTTGTATTTATGCTCTACTGATAAATCGAGAAGCTTGGCAAACTCAAAGCTATTGTTCAAAGCAACTTGAGCGTCTTTTTCCAAGTCTTTATTGAGCTTTTGCTGAAAATTAAGCAGTTCAAGTTGGGTTTTTTCTAAATCCTTTGGGTCAGCAAGACTATCATGCGGAAAATCTTGAATGAGTTCAGCACCCGGATAGAGTTTACCCGGAAATTCATCATAAAATGATGCTATTTTGAACGTATTTAGTCCAATAACTGCTATATTCATTTCTCCGGTATCTTTGGTATCAAACACCTTCTTTAACATGACCAAAGTACCAAATTTGGACACCCTGCCATACCTAACAAATGGTATCCCAAACACAATACCCTTATCAAGTACTTCGTTTAGCAGCTGTTTATACCTTGGTTCGAAAATATAAAGCGGTAATTCTTCACCCGGGAGGACTATGGAATTGAGGGGAAACATCGGGACTATATGCTGATGTTTTTTTTGCATGATTATCAAACAGTTAGAGCAGGTTTTTTGTTCGAATGTTTTTTAAGCTCATTGAAAATAAAAACATTTTTTAGTTCATTAGCGTTCCTATCATTAAAAACTTATGGCAAAAGCAAGTGCAGAAAATGTCAGAGCTTTGAGAAGGGCTGCTGCCAAATTATTAAATGATGGAAAATATGAGTGGGGTCATATGGGCCGATGTAATTGTGGTTTTCTCGCCAGAGAGCTCACCACACTTAGTGACTCGGAAATCCATCAGCTCGCAATGGAAAAGCCTGGAGATTGGCGTGATCAACTAAGGGAGTATTGTCCGCAAAGCGGAATGGCGATGGATGTCGTTATAGATCTCATGTTGGACGAAGGATTTACTCAGACAGAACTAATTGAGCTTGAACGTCTCGAAAACAAAGAAATTCTCCGATCGATCGGCAATGGGGTTAATCTCAATTACAACAAGTCATCTGATGTTGCCATCTATTTAAATGCATGGGCAGACCTACTTGAGCTGGAGTTAAGCAAAATAGAATCACTAAATACGGAAAGCTTAGAATTGGTGAGACTATAAATCGGGAAGATAAATCTATAACCTTTCAAAAAATCGTGCGTACAATGGCTTGATTTTATATTTAAGCCAAACGATTAAATCTTGCACGAGAGTTATCTACATTCAATTATCAATAAGTTATGCATTTTGGTGTCATTTTCGCATCCAGCTGCATATACTTTTGCTACAAATCAACCTGAACATAAATGAATATGATGAAGAAATTACTTTTACTTGTCACAGTGCTGATTGCTTTGACACAAGTCAAATTAAATGCGCAGATCGATACAGAATTCTGGTTTGCTGCACCTGATGTTACTGCCGGTGGTAGCGGTCCTTTCCGCGACAGACCTATTTTTCTAGTCATCTCTACTTTAGATGAGCCAGCTGCCGTTGTAATCCTTCAGCCGGCTGATTTAAGCTTTGCACCTATATTGGAGAATATACCTCCTAATAGCACAAGACAAATTAATTTGACCAATTTTCTGGACAGGATAGAAACAAGACCAGTCAACACAATCAGAACGACCGGTTTATTGGTTCGCTCCTCTGCGCCAATTACGGCTTATTACGAAGTGAGAAGTCCAAATAATACGGACATTATGACTTTGAAAGGGAAAAATGCCAATGGCACTCTTTTCTTCACTCCTTTTCAAACACTTTGGAGAAATGATAATGGAGAAGGCGGTAGCGAAGGTTTATACAATCCACCGCCTCGTTCAGGCTTCATCGTAATGGCTACCGACGACACTACAGATGTAACCATCACACCCACCAATGATCTTGTGGGGCATCCCGCAGGAATTCCTTTCACTATTTCTTTGAATAGAGGGCAGACATACTATTGCGAAGCTGCCGGATTTAGTCCTAACTCTCGAGCACCGGGAACTAAAATCACATCCACCAAACCAATCACAGTAACCATAAAGGACGACATGATTGATTATGACAACTCATGGGGTGGAGCCGACTTGGCGGCTGATCAATTAATTTCATTAGACAATACCGGTAAGAAGCATATTGCTGTGCGAAGTGCACTAACTCTAAATGATAAGGCTTTCATTTTGGCCACAGAAGACAACACCGATATTTTTGTGAATGGAGAAGTGACTCCAGCTGTAACACTTAATGCCGGAGAGCAATATGTTTATGATTTTACTTCAGATGCAGCTTTTATTGAGGGGAGCAAAAATATTTATGTATGGCAAATTTCAGGGATTGGTGATCAAATCGCCGGAGCTTTAATCCCTTCATTGGAATGTACCGGATCTAATCAAGTTGGCTTTGTAAGGACTTCTGGTAATACTTTTAATCTAAACATTACCATCAAAGCAGGAGCTGAAGGAAATTTTGTATTAAACGGAAACCCTAATTTGGTTCCGGCATCAGCATTCCAGCCAGTTCCGGGAAGCAATGGGGAGTATGTTTTTGCAAGAATTCAATTTAATACGCAGCAGATTCCTTCCGGAACTACTTGTTTATTGCAAAACTTCAGCACAGAGCTTTTTCATCTTGGAACTACACAACGATCTAACGGCGCTAGCGCTAATTTTGGATACTTTTCAAACTTTAGCTATTTGAACCTTGGCACCGACCGTCAGGTGTGTATTGGAGATTCGGTAACCTTAGATGCAGGTCCGGGAAAGACAGGCTATCTCTGGAGCACAGGTGATACCACACAGAGAATTACCGTTTTCCAACCGGGAATGTACTTTGTTCAGGTTTTTAGCGGTTCAGACTGTTTCGCAACCGATACGATCAATGTTAGCTATTATGAGCCACCAATCAATCTCGGTGGGAGAGATACGATTTGTGAAGGTTCTTCGCTTTTATTAGCGCCTCCAGGAGTGTTTTTATATGAATGGCAGGATGGTTCTACGGGCAACTCATTTCTCGTTGAAGAAGCCGGACTCTATTGGGTAGAAATTACAGACTTCCAGGGTTGCAAAACACGAGATACCATCATTGTAGAAACCAGCCCCAGACCTGAGACTCCATCTATTACTGGGCCAAGTGAAATTTGTGAAGGTGAAAACGTACAGCTCACTATGAGTCCGACAGTGCAAGGCGCACAATACCGATGGTTTGGGCCTAACAACACGGTATTTACAGGTCAAACTCTAAATCTCTCTAGTTTAACAGCTGCTCAATCCGGCAGGTATTATGGCTTCTACATCTTGGCTGGTTGCGAAAGCTTCAGTGACTCCATCGATATTTTAATCAAACCATCTCCCGAAGTTTATCTTGGATTAAACGATACGATTTGCGGAAACACGCCTGTGGTATTGAATCCAAATAGTGGCCCCGGAAATGTTTACTTATGGCAAGATAATTCAACAGATTCTACATTCACGGTAACTGCATCCGGAGTATTTGCTGTTACCGTAAGCAATGACATTGGTTGTTCGAGAAGCGACACAGTATCAATCACATTTACACCAGTTCCAGATAATCCGGTTATTGTGGGTCAGTCGGTGGTGTGCGAAGGCGGATCCATTTCGCTCACTGTAGCCCAGCAACCGGGTGTAACGTATACTTGGTCCGGGCCTGCAGGATTTGCAGCTACAGGCAACTCGATCAATATTTTCCCTATAGATGAAAGCAATAGCGGCAACTACACCGTGGTTGGAAATATTGGGAATTGTTTATCAGATGTGATAAATACAGGAATCACTGTAAATGAAAATCCGGTGGTTACTCTTCCGGCCGATCAGATTGTATGCAGCGATTCGCTCATCACCATCGATGCCGGTGCAGGTTTTTTCAATTATTCATGGTCGAATGGAGCTAACACGCAAGCCATCACTGTTGGCCCTGGAACATACATTATCACTGTAGGCACTATTGCAGGATGTACAGCATCTGATACCATCACGATTATTTCCGCAGGACCTACTGCACTGTTTTCATCGAATCCGGCATCAACTGCTTTGCCCGGTGTGAGTATTGCCTTCACAGATCAGTCTCAGGCCAACAATGGGCAAATCAACAACTGGTCATGGAACTTTGGCAATCTTAACACGAGTGCAAGTCAAAATCCTTCTTTTGCCTTTACCACTCCGGGAACTTATAATGTGAGTCTTTTGGTAATAGATGAGAATGGTTGTTCAGATCAAACATCGGCGCAATATTTAATAGCCGGAGAGTTTGCAATTCCTAATTCATTTACTCCCAACGGTGATGGATTTAACGATTTGTTTGTGATTGCAGGTTTAGAAGCATTTCCCAATTCCAAGCTATCTGTTTACAACCGTTGGGGCAATGTGGTATTTTCAACCACCGCTTATCAAAACGATTGGGCTGCAACCGATCAACCTGATGGAGTTTACTTTTACATTTTGGAGTTAAGCAATGG
The DNA here is from genome assembly GCA_046294625.1 of Flavobacteriales bacterium. Classification (GTDB taxonomy): domain Bacteria; phylum Bacteroidota; class Bacteroidia; order M30B66; family M30B66; genus JBKBKN01. The sequence goes on along the minus strand of JBKBKN010000007.1, from coordinate 30,949 downwards.
CGACACCTTTAATGGCGACATCACCGTAGTGAGAAAATAAATTGTAAAAAAATAATCAGACGGCTGTACCGAATTGCATCGGACAGCCGTTTTTGTTTTAATCTTGCTGTAATGAATCAATTTAAGTATCGTATCATGATGCGGCAGTTGCTCCGCAAAGTTTTGATGTTTCTAACAATGTGCTTTGGCATTAGCTGTGTTGCGCAGCCAGTTGGATCTTATGACATCAAAAATAAAAAAGCGATTGCCGCATTTGAAGAAGGGTTGCGTAATTACCAATATAAAAATCCGACTAAGGCCAAAGAACATTTGTTAAACGCCATTAAGGCCGAAAAGAATTTTTATGAAGCCAATATGCTTTTGGGAGATGTATTGACAGATTTAAAAGAGTATGATGATGCGGTCAAATACTATAAAATAGCCCTTGAAATTAAACCAGATAAGCATCCTCAATATTATAACAACCTAGCCGGCACGCTCTTGCTGGCTGGAGAATATGAAGAAGCTATCCCCTTTCTTGAGCGATTTCTCAGTTATCCTAATCAAAAGCCGGAGCTTGTCAAAAAAGCAAAATTTCGCTTAGAGTGCGCCAGATTTGGTGCGGAAGCCGTTCGCAATCCCGTCGCATTTAATCCTAATAACCTTGGGCACAATGTCAATTCAGAGTTCGATGAATACTACCCGGCTTTGACGGTTGATAACAACAATCTCTATTTCACCAGAAGGAGAAAAGCAGACACATTCAGTCAGACGAATAGCCCATTTGAAGAAGACTTTTATGTATCGACATTAAATAATGGTCAATGGGGAAAAGCTAGACCCTTGGGTCCACCCTTAAATACTCATTACAATGAAGGCGTGCAAAGCATTTCGCCCGATGGCAGAACTTTTGTATTTACTGCATGCGAAAAAGATGACTCATTTGGTTCCTGCGATTTATATGTAGCTGAAAATGTGGGTGGTAAATGGCAGAAGCCAATAAATCTTGGGCCTAATATTAACACCAAAAGTTGGGAAACACAACCCACGCTTTCTGCTGATGGCAACATGTTGATTTTTACTAGCACCAGACCCGGAGGGCAGGGCAAGGCAGATCTTTGGATGTCGCGTAGAGATGCCTCGGGCAGGTGGTTACCGGCCGAAAATCTTGGCGCAACCATCAACACCGAAGATGATGAGAATAGTCCTTTTTTGCATCCCGATGGACGAACACTTTATTTCTCATCGAAAGGTCATCCCGGACTGGGTGGGTTTGATTTATTTAAGTCGGAGCTCCAGGGTGACGCAACCTGGGGAAAGCCTGTTAATCTTGGATATCCAATCAATACCAAAGATGATGAACGACACTTGATTATCAATGCAAATGGCAAAACCGGGTTTATTTCAGCTAATTATAAAGATGGGTTAGGAGGCATTGATATATATTCATTTGAGATACCGGAAACTATCATGCCACTGCCGGTAACATATATCAAAGGTATGATCAAAGGAGGAAAAAACAATCAGTCTATTGGCGCCACTTTTGAACTCGTAGACCTCGCAACTGGCAAGATTTTAATCAGCGGGACATCAGACAATATCACAGGTGTATATTTTTCCTGCTTACCCTCATCAGGCAGATTTGCCTTTAACGCCAAAGCTGATGGATATCTGTTTCATTCAGAGAATTTTACTTTGACTGGCAAGCAGGATCCATCTAAGTTTTTCGAACTTGACATTCAGCTGAAATCGATTGAAAAGGGAGAGAGTATAGTGTTGAACAATATCTTTTTCGAAACAGCATCTTCTACCTTACTTCCCGAATCCTACATTGAGCTTGACCGATTGAAAGCTTTGCTTGAAAAAAATCCGGATATCAGGGTGGAGATCAGCGGACACACCGACAATATAGGTAGTGCAGAAAGCAATCAGCAACTGTCCGAACAGAGAGCAAGAAGTGTAGTGGACTATCTTCAGAAGAAAGGTATTGCAACATCAAGAATGACCGCCAAAGGTTATGGAGCTAAATTTCCGGTAGCAGATAATAATACAGAAGAAGGCAGAGCTAAAAACCGAAGAACAGAATTTAAGATTAATTAATGCTAGGTTATTATTGTTTGTCAGAATAACCTTGTTCGAAATATGAAAATAATATCTTTGGCTACTGATATCGAATCGCAACCTGCTTTTAAATAAGTTTTAATGCCAGAGAGAAAGATGAAAACATCTTGTTAAGGGCAATCAATGATGATGATACATATATGGAATCCTGGCAGCCAAATAGATCGGTTCCTTTTGTTTGTATTTTTTTCCAAAGGCCAAAGATTCATCCAGTTCTTTGATCCAGCGTTCTAAAACATTATAGCAGGTATAAACCTTCAATGCTTTTTGAAAAGCAGTTCTAGCCCGTTATTTGTCACCACAATATTTAAAGTTCTCGCTTGCAAAAGCAAGTGCATAAACAAAGTCAGGATATAAGTCTATGATAAGAGCAGCCATTGTTTTCGCTTCTTCTTTTTTACTTTCGTTGAAAAAATTCCACCCCGTAGAAAGCAACATATTCCATCTCACGGGAAATTCTTCTTCAATACTTTCTCGATTTTTCAGAAATGTCTGTATGGTACGCTCTATACTATCTGCTTACATCCGAGGTGCAAACCATTCGTGAATATGTTCGGCATTCGCCAGTTTTTTGCCTTTTGAAGCATACCATCCAAATGATCCCGATCTAAATACCTGCCTATTAAGAATACCGCATAAATATCCTGCGTATGATGGATATCTTCCAATGGATTGGAATTGAGTACTAATAAATTCGACAATTTCCCTGCTTTTACCTCCCCTATTTTGTTATTTTTCATAAAGTGAGCGGGGTTGATGGTAGCAGTTTGTAAAGCTTGCAAGGGAGTCATTCCCAACCTGACAAAAACTTGTAGCTCTTTCTGCAAACTAAATCCTGCATAGACACATGGAATGATGTAATCTGTTCCAGCCAATATTTTCGCTCCTGTTTGGATCAACATTTTTATGTAGTTTTCCTGTTCAAACACAGAAAGTTAATCTTCATGAAATTGGATACTGTTGGGTTTGGATGTATTATACATCGGCATTTCCAACCAAGAATCAACAGAAGATCCACCGTGATATCTTTCAATAACGGATACGTATTCATTTCTTGGATCAGCTTCCATTTTCTCTTTAAATAGTCTTAAAACTCCATATTGCGAAACATAGGTCGGACAGAACCAAATGTCTTTATACTTTATCTCTTCAAGCCTATCTGTGGCAAGTATTAAATCTTTATATTGATCAAAATATTTAAAAGCTTCTTGATACTTATTTTCTAATACGAGCCTTTGGAATTACTCATAGGGATCTTCAGAAAGAAATAAGCTTCTTATTCCGAAGCCCAGTAATGGTGCTAGTACGGTGAGAAAGCCGACCAAGGGTAAAAGCGCTTTGTTCGGCAGACGCCACAATAGCAGCATCAGCAATCCGGCCATCGCTTACAGACGCAGAATCTTAATGTAGTAAATCAAGTGGCCGTGAACCAATCCTATCATAGCAAGCAGTGCTATGCGCTTCATGAATATGCGTTTGAAGGATCTTCCGCTCTGCTCAGATCGGGCAAGCTGCAGGGCAAAGGACACTCCGAACATCAGCACGAACAGGGCACGAGCCTTGTCCCGCAAGAAGAAGTCAACCAAGCCATTGACCGAAGGAATGAGCGCCGCCATTGTGTTTTCTGGAACATGCTCATCGGGAACGGTTCAGTCCCAGCCGGTGAAATCGAATGCGCAGTTTACAACCAGAATCAAGAGGAGTGCCACACCGCGCAGGATGTCGATAGTCTGGTTGCGACCTGCGGGCACGGATCCGTATGAGGGTGTAATAGCGTTCATATTGAAATCCATTTACGTGTTTTAAAAATATTGATGTCCAGACCTTTGTTTCTAGAAACACCAAAATGGCTATAAGCACCTTGAGCATGGTCTTAAAAACAATGATGGTATAATCGGGAATCCTTTCCACTCAGCCAATCATGCACCAGAACTGATAGAGAAAAGAACACAAAGAAAAGGCTGCTGTCAGGAAGTGCATACTCAGGAGCAATCCAGCATAAAGTGCACACCAAGGCAGGAATCACAAGAGCAATGGAGCCAAAATAGCTGAAGCAGACAATAATACCAATGAAGGCAGAGCCCGGAACCGCAGTACGGAGTTTATGATTAATTGATGCTAAGTTCATTATTTCAAGTGTTGTAGAAAAAATGCCATTCCCCATTCTGTATTGGGGATCACAAAGTTCAAGGTAATTGCAATAGCCATAATACCCAATCTGATAGAAGGATAGTATGGAAACATCTTGTAGCAAATCCAATAATCACCACCAAAGCAATGGGATATGCAAACATGATTGCTAGGCTTGTAATGATAAAGCTAATAAAGGAAAACCCATTTGTCATCCACTCAAGCATACGGGCTATAGCAGAAGCCATAAACATCATTGATGCGATGAGTACCATACTTCGGTGCAAAGCCACTTTTTTTCGCTTCCAGATAGCGATGGACACCATAATGGTAAATGCAAAAAGAGCCATAAGGTCATTATACCACATCCATGCCTGATGTACCAAAGTCGAAGGTTTTTCCAAATCAATAAAACCCAATGAAAGCACACGAGGAGCAAAACCCATCATCACAGGCCAGGCAGATATCACGACAAATAATGCCAACCCGGCTAAGAGCCATCCCAAGCGCATATGCAATTGTACCTTGCGCACATTTATCAAGGCCGATTGCACAACGAGCAGTATATACCATAAGGTCATTACGCTACCATGCAGGATAAATTTCAGTGGTAAACTTTCCATCTGAATATGGCTTGTTTGTTCAAAAAATGGCCTTAAAAAACCTGGGACCAAAGCCCAATAGCATAATTAACAAGAGCATGATTGTGATAATGAGGTAAAAGTAAGGGTATTGTTTTTTCCATTGTGTTTTTAAATAAACATTCAGTGCTTAGGTGATCTAATTAAACCTGTTTTTGATCAATCGGTATTCATTTCTATCAATGAGCATTCTGTGCGCGATTACAAAATTGGAATCGTTGCGCAAGACACCTTTGATGTTCAATGTTTAAGATTCAACGAGTTAAAATAGGATATGTTGGCAAATCTGTCTAGCAATCAACAATGACTCAATTAAATACACTAACAAATCTAATTCAGGTTAAATGTATGTGCAATACCACATAGTGGGGATGGTGAATTCTTTCCGGCTTAGGAGTTGAATTATGATGCTTGTTTCACATTAAAACCTACTGATGTTCTTGATGATCGAATAAACCCAAACAATTAACGTTTATGTGTTTATAAGTAGATGTTATTTTAAAAGCACTATCTCATGCTTTGCGGCTAATTTTGTAAAATGCTCAGAATCTTTGCCTTGATATGGCTTTTGTTGCCACTTTGTTCATATATTCCTGCTCAGCAGCATTACAGGATTTCTACTTCTGCATATATTGAACAATATAAGGACATTGCCATACTCGAGATGCAACGCTATGGGATACCGGCAAGCATTAAGTTGGGGCAGGGTATCTTAGAATCAGGCTCAGGAAATAGTGAGTTGGCAAAAAATGCCAATAATCACTTCGGCATTAAGTGCAAGAGCACCTGGACCGGCAAAACCTACCATAAAGACGACGATGCTAAAGATGAGTGTTTCAGAAAGTATGAGAAAGTGCTGGATTCTTATGAAGACCACTCCATGTTTTTAAAGCAGAATCAGCGTTATGCTTTCTTATTTGAGCTCGACATTACCGATTACAAAGCATGGGCGCATGGATTGAAAAAAGCCGGATATGCAACAAATCCTAAATATGCAGAGCTCTTAATAAAAACGATAGAAGACAATGAATTGCATTGGTTTGATAAACCGGATGTAATCATATCAACTCCACCTGTTACACAAATAAAAACCCGTCCGGAAAAACCTGTTACCGAACCTAAAGAATTGGAGTTTAAAGGCAAAGTTGTCAGACCCATAAGTCTTAGGAATCGCATTAAATCAGTGGTGGCAAAAGATGGCGACACCCCTGAGAGTCTGGCAAAAGAGCTCGATGTAATGAGCTGGCAAATTGTGAAATACAATGATTTGGAGAAAGGTCAGCCCATACAATCCGGTGAAATCATTTACTTACAACCCAAACGCAGAAAGGCCGAAGATAAAACACATCAAGTGCAAAAAGGAGAATCGCTTCGCGATATTTCGCAACGTTATGGCATTAAGCAAAAGCACTTAAGAAAATACAACCAAATTAACGACGGGGTTGAAATCAGGGAAGGCGCCGTATTGAGATTACGCTGATTTTATAGTAAATCGATAGAGTAGTGTAGCCCTTTGTTTTCTTTTCTCAATCGCGCCGCTTTGATGATTAGATAGCCGGTGAGTATTAAATTTCGTAGTTCACAAAGTGCAGGAGTGAGCTTGCTGCGCTGATAAAGCTCCTCAGTTTCACGGTTTAAAATCATTAGTCGGTCATGCGCCCGCTGAAGTCTCACATTGCTTCGCACAATTCCCACATAATTGCTCATGATGGATTGTAGTTCTTTTCTGCTTTGTGTGATGAGTACCATTTCTTCATTGTCCACTGTTCCTTCGATATTCCATTCAGGGATCTGCTCTTCGATTTGGATGTTATTAAAATTTTCTTTTGCAAATAAAAACGCCCTGTGTGATATAAATAGGGCTTCGAGCAGCGAGTTAGATGCCAGTCGGTTGGCTCCATGAAGCCCTGTTCGCGCGCATTCGCCTGCTGCAAGAAGATTTTCTATGCTGGTTCGACCGTGCTCATCTACTTTGATGCCACCACACAAATAATGACATGCCGGTACTACGGGAATCATGTTTTTGGGCAATTCAATGCCTATGCTTTTGCACTTCTGATAAATATTGGGAAAATGATGCTTAATTTCCGATTCGCTGATATGTCTGCAATCCAGTAAAACATAGTCATCGCCTCGGGACTTCAATTCGTGGTCAATCGCACGGGCTACGATATCGCGGGGAGCAAGTTCTTTCCGCGAATCATATTTATACATAAAAGCCACGCCATCAACATTGCGTAAGACCGCGCCTGCACCTCGCATGGCTTCCGTAATGAGAAAAGATGGCTGTTTCCCGGGCTCATAGAGCGCCGTTGGGTGAAACTGAATGAACTCCATATCTTCCACTCTTCCTTTGGCGCGATAAACCATAGCAATACCATCGCCAGTGGCAATAGTCGGGTTGGTAGTAGCGGCATATACCTGACCGATTCCACCACTTGCCATCAAGGTTATTCGGGAGAGAATCACTTCTGTTTTGCCTGTTTTAAGATCCAAAACATACGCTCCATAGCATTTTATGCCCGGTGTTTTACTGTTGACATACATGCCTTGGTGGTGCTGTGTGATCACTTCTATAGCAAAATGATGATCAAGAATTTCGATGTTTGGGTGGGCTTTGATCTGGGCAATGAGTGCCCTTTCGATCTCATATCCTGTAATATCTTTATGATGCAGAATGCGATGTTCAGAATGCCCGCCTTCTTTGCCAAGATGAAAACTACCATCATCTTTGGTGTCGAACTGAGTGCCCCAGTCGATGAGCTCCTGAATACGTTCAGGACCTTCGGTGATCACTTTGTGTACAATGTTTTCGTCACATAGCCCGTCGCCGGCGATTAAGGTGTCTTGAACATGTTTCTTAAAAGTGTCAGGGGCATAAGTCACCGCAGCTATGCCTCCTTGAGCATACTTGGTATTGGACTCATCCTGATCACTTTTCGTGATAATGATGACCTTGCCATAAGAGGCAATTTTGAGTGCAAAACTCAAACCGGCAATGCCCGATCCAATCACCAGAAAATCTACTTTTTTACGCATGTAGCTTCAATTGACCTGCAAACCTAATGAAATTAAAGCCTATAAACACTTGTGTATGGAAGAAGTTGCTTGCTGGAAGAATATTACACAATGGGAATTACAATGATTTGTTAATGAATTGTTTACAATTAGACGACGGTTTATGTCTATTTCTTAATCTGTTTATCTTAGTTTTGAAAATAGCAGTGGAATCCGTTTTTGGGGAGTAGATTTCAAAACAAATTAACCTGCATATTTTTTACTTAATTAAAAGACTTGTATGGCATGGAAAACATATTCAGGAGCAATGATTGATGCTCCAATATCAGAGGCGGTAGAAAAGGTTTTGAAAAGTTTTAGAGAGCAAAATCGAGCCATTAAAATATGTATCGGTACAGACTCGCAGGTTCGGGGAACCACAATCGATATGGTCACGGTGATTTTATTTCTTGTAATTGGAAATGGGGGGTTCATGTATGTGAACAAACAAAAGTTAAAACAGCGGATGGCCATGCGCGAAAGAATGATGGCCGAAGTGAATGCATCTATTCAAACAGCATATGAAATCTCAGAAGTTACCAAAAGTTATAATGTGGAAGTAGAGATTCATGCTGATATCAATGTTGATCCCAAATTTCAATCTCATCAGGCCTATGCCGATGCAATGGGCTACACCAAGGGGATGGGTTACATTTTCAAATCTAAACCTGATGCTTTTGCATCATCGGTTTGCGCCGACAAACTGTTGCATTGATTGATCAGTATTTTATACCTGTTCCTTCGGGGAATCGAAAGTATTCTGCTACTGATTCGATCATTTTACGCGAGCCTATAGTCGATTCATTGTCCTTGATTTTGTCGTACAGCTCTTTGATTTTAGCGATATACTGATTTCTTTTCGACATCAGCCATTGTGCACTATAGTAGTATAAGTGTATGGTTGCATCATTGTCGGCATTAAGCACTCGGCCGCTTGCCAGCTTAATATATCGTTTGAAGGTTTCAACACATTTTTCATATTGCTTTAAAGCGAAATAGCCTACCATTAACATGGCAATTATAGAATCAATGCTCGCTGAAAAGGCAACTTGCTGATAAGTGATCATTAACTTCTCCAGATTGTTAATGCCTTCTTGATAGTGAGATGAGTCAAGACAAAAAAGATGGGCAGAAAGTACCATCCGCAACGATACCAGATCATTTACATGATTAGGCTCCCATATATCTTTTTGTATAAGAACTTTACAACGGGCTATAATTTGCTCTATATCTTTTTTGTCGTTGGGGTCTAGTATTTCAGCGTAATTTTGTTTGAATGTGTGATAGTGATATTTTGAAATATAGTGAGTTGCCTTCACGATAATGGTTTGAAGCTCTGGAATATTTACATAATTCTGCCAAAAGTTAGCCTGACTTCCATAGTTGATCAGGTCTTTAAATTGCTTTTTCACTTCTTTATCGTTGAGGTTGATACCCGGGAAGTTAAGCATAAAATAGCTTGTCTTGATTCGTATATCATCGAGAAATGGAAACACCACCTGACTGCTTCGTTCTATTTCATTCATCAGCAGCTCAAGTTTTTCGCGATTTTCCGGTGTTTTAAATTCAGCCGACTTATAAAAATATAAGATAAAAATAACCGCATATCGGCTGGCAATTTGAATAGTTTTTTTGGGATGATCGTAATAGTGTTCGAACTCTTCAATATGCTTGTCAAGTTCGGCAAGCTTGGAGTCGTCCTTGATATTGATGATAAAATTGCTTCTCAAATACAAATAGATAAAGTTCAGGGTTTTCTCATAACTCAGTACTTCATCTGCCAATCGGTGATATCTGATGTTGCCATGATAATCTTTGTAGAGCAGCGCTTGATGAGCGAGAAATTTATAAACAGAAGCCTGGATAACAAAGTCTTCAATTTTATCAGCAATATCTAGGAGCATTTCCGCCAAAGCATTTGCTTCCTGGAGCTGTCCCTCATTGATGAGGATTTGAATACGGTTAATATTGTGAAATAGATAAGATGGGAAGTTTCTACTCAAAAAGGAACTAAGCTTAAAAGTATAAGATGCGAGCTGACTAAAACTTTGCTTAGTTTTCTTTTCTGTGTTCCCATATATCAGATAACAAATTCTATCACTGCTCAGGTCGCTCATGAGGTCTTTGCCAATCAGGCTGACGAGCTTCAGTGGTAGGTTTGCATTGTTGTCTTCAAGATGTAGCTTGAATTTTTCGAGGTGGTAATTATCTAGTAATTTAACTAGTTTTTGTATGGTGAGAAAGTGATTGGGGCCAATGATGTGGCTCTCGTTTGCGCTCATTTTTATGCTTTCGAAATATGTTTGGCAAGATATGCATTATTATTGGATTTTCTTCCGGAATTGGCATTAAAATTTCAATTATCTCATAAATCATCAGATTATGACATGATTGTTAAATTGCTTTAAGATGGCATTTTATCAGATAGAAGCTAAGAGTGAATTGGTTCGATTTATGACAAAATCAAATAAATAATCAGACAGGCCTTTTAAAGGGTCGGCTTTTCTATTAAATTTGTGCAAATAAAACATGTAAGCGAAATGCATATTTTCACTAGATTAGGGTTATTGTTTCTATTAGTTTCAACCTTGATACCCAAAGCTTATCAGGCGCAAACAGAATTGTATTTTGAAGATTTTAATGCAGCAACATCTACTTTCACCTTAAATACTTCCGATGTAAGCTCAACGGCCACCGGTTCGAATATCTGGGTGATAAATAATTCTTACACCGGTGGTTCAGGATCGGGCAACGTAATTTGTTTTGGCGTACCCTTACCTGTAAATTTTACCATCAACAATACCCCCACACAACCAGGCGGAATTACGGGAGGTCCCACAAGTGGGTACCTGCATACAGCAAGTAATCTTGCTATTGGTGCGGGCATTACCAATTCCAGTTTTCAGGCGGCTGATGGTTTGTGTACAAACCCTGAAAACATCTTCGCTTGCATGTCAAGTCAAGTTTCAACTGTGGGTTTTGATAATGTAAACTTCACCTTTTGGTGGGTGTGCAATGGCAGCGCGAATAATTTTGGTGAAGTATATTATAGTACAAATGGCGGGACAACATGGACCCTGATTACTACCCCTATAGCTCAGTATAATTTAACTTCGCAATGGCAGCAGCAAACCATTTCCCTGCCTGCTTTTGCCAATCAGGCAACATTAAGATTTGGTTTTCGCTTTGTGAACAACACGACATCTACGGCAAGCGATCCGGGGTTTAGTATTGACGATGTTCGCATCACGGCATCGCCGTTATCGAATAACACGATTGCAACCGGAACCGTTCCTCCCGGCCCACATTGCCCGGGCGCAACATTTCAAGTGCCTTACACCATCAATGGAACGTTCAATGCCGGCAATGTTTTCACAGCTCAGTTATCAGATGCCACCGGATCATTTGCTGCGCCTGTAAATATTGGCACCAATGCTTCTACCACAGCAGGAAATATAACCGTGACCATTCCAATGGGAACCCCTGCGGGCACACAGTATCGCATTAGGGTGGTGAGTAATAACCCTGCGGTAACCGGAACGGATAATGGGGTGAACTTCACCATACTTGGTCCACCTGTGGCAGGTACAATCACAGCCAATCCGCTTACAGTTTGTCCCAATGGCACTACCAGCCTAAGCATCACCGGTCAATCAGGTAATATACAATGGCAACAATCGGATAATGGCGTTAATTTCAACAATATACCCGGTGCTACCAATTCTACTTTTACTTCAGGTCCTTTGACGCAGACCACACATTTTAGAGCTGTGATCAGCAATGCTTGTGGAAGTGTGGAAACAGCCGCTGTAATTATCAATATAGCCAATGCCATTCAGATCGACATCAATATGAATCCGGCTTCGGGTAGTTTATGTTCGGGTCAAGTACAGCTTTCAGTAACCGGAAATTTTTCAAATTTTACATGGTCTAATGGGCAAACAGGTAATGCGATTACAGTAAGTCAACCGGGCCAGTATTGCGGTGAAGGAACAGATGTTTCCGGTTGCCCCGTAGTGGCCAATTGCGTAACAGTTACACCGGGTAACCCGCAGCCAATCAGCATAACCCCGCCCGGTGATGTGATTATTTGTAATGGAAATTTAACGCTTAGCGCTACTCCGGGATTTGTAAATTACCTGTGGAGCAATGGTGCAACAGGTTCATCTGTCGTTGTCACTGAACCGGGCAATTATACCGTAACAGGAACCGATGCAGACGGGTGCACAAGCACATCTGAGCCTGTGAATGCGCAGGTGGGTAACACAGTAGTTTTGAATGTTAATCCACCCAATCCTGCCATTTGTAGCGGACAGCCGGTTACCCTGACCGCCGCTCCCGGATTTTCCAGTTATGAATGGTCTAACGGACAGGTCGGAGCAAGTATCACGGTTAGTCAGCCCGGGATTTACACGGTAACAGCTGTAGATCCTGGTGGCTGCAATGGCGTTTCACCGCCCATTAGTGTATCCATTGGTCAAAACCCTATTTCCAACTTTAATTATTTACAGACCGGCGGATTTACAGCTAACTTTAACAATACCACACAAAATGCGAATACCTTTTTATGGGATTTTGCCGGATTGGGAACAAGCTCAGCTAATAATCCATCATTCACCTTCCCATCAACCGGCATTTACAATGTTACGCTTACATCCAGCAATTTATGTGGCACCGACGATATCACCAAAATTGTTTCAATTTCGGCTGTTGGCATTGGAGAGTTGGATAATATTGCACAAATAGCAGTATATCCCAATCCCGTTTCAAACTTCCTGAATTTGGTTGTGGAGTTTGACCGTCCGGGGAATTTATTATTTGAAGTCTATTCTATTTCGGGCAAAAAACTGAAAGCAGAATTGTTCAATGGCATTGGTCTTCAGCAACATCAAATTAATTTCATCGACTTGGCTTCCGGAATTTATATCATTCGCTTTGTTTCGGGCAATAGCGTATCGCATGCACGAATTATCAAACAATAGTTAACTCATTTCTTAATAAGTCGCGCTTTACGGCTATTGAACTTTATACACTCCTCTTTTGGAAGACGGAGTTGTCCCCCATTGCGTAAAATAATCTTGGATTTTCCTTCTAAAATGATAGACGCACCCAATTCCAGCTCCAAAGTACTTCCATTATCTACGATTAATTTGGATTTATTTTGAAGCCTGATGGCATTTCCACTTTTGACCACAAAGTGTGTAGCAGAGTTGAAATATGGTTTGCCATTAATAACTTCCGGATTATCTAAGCGTTTGTTGGATAGGCTTCTGTCGATTTGCAAAGTCTTACCTTTTGATATTATTAGTTCAACGTTACTAAGGCTGTCATAAGCTTGCAAAACAATCTTATCTGCACACCAACGCGCATTTTGATCTATTTGATAATCAGCAAAACGAATATCTAATTTGATGAAATCTGCCTGTTGCTCAATGATGGTGACACTGATACCATTGAGATAAACCGTGCGGTTGTTTTTAGCGCCTTTTACCGAACTATCTGTATTGCGAACCATCGTAAGCATATTTGCCGATGAAGGGTTTGTGGATATACTGATTCGTTTGCTTGTTTTCTGCGTAAACACATGTCGAGAATGACCAAGTGCGAATAAGTTCTTTTTAAACCCCATTCCGGTTTGCTGCACATAATTGAATAATGAGCTTAGTTCGTTAAATTCAATTTTTCCATTGCTATTGAGGTCATCAATTAGTCGATCGAGGTCGCTGCTGCCTGAAAGCGGGTTGGGAGCGATTAGCTTGAATGGTTTGGTATAATCATATTGCACACAATCGTTCATTTCATCAAAGTTGCTCACCATACGATCCCAGAAGCCATGCGCCGGCATAGGCCGGAGGTAATCGGCATGTCCGCCGAAAACATCCTGAGAGCGGCATCCATATCGGTTTTCGCGGTCTATTTGCATATAAGCCATCATTCCCGAAATCATTGGCGATACACAAGTCAGTTCAGGATGCTCATATTGCCAGCGGTCATAATCAATTCCATTTTTTCGATGTCCTTGATGAAATTCAAGCCACAGAAATTGCGCAAAGCTCTGTTCTGCTTCCGGATTAGGCAATTTGATGCGAATGGCATCGCCGTGCGTGGCAAAATCGCGCAGGATGTATATGCCTTCTTGTGCTACATTAAGGGCATCCAGATCGCCGTTTACGAATTTTGTGTTGCTTTCATTTCGGGCGGTGATTTCAAATTCGCTATCTGTAGTTTTCCATCCAAGGCGTTGACGATCCCAGGCATTCCAGGTCTGTAAGGATGAATCGTGCAGTCCAAGAATACTCCATCCACCCATTAAATGTGGAAAATAACCCGGTGCAGCATGTCCGCCACCACCGCAGTGAAAGTTATTTCCGCCCAAAATCAAATGACTGAATTCATGTCGAATGAGTTTAAAAGGCAGGTCGCGATAAGTAGTATTGATGCTGTAGGAATTTGCATCGTGACCTAGCAATTTTGTACCAAAGCCTGAATTGTAGGAAGCTCCCGTGTTGTCAGCTCCTTTGCGATTGCGCCAGATGAACATCACATGGTCATATTTTGATGGAATTTCGGTGCTTGGGCTTATTTTGGGCAATCCAGGGCCGGTTTCCGGTGTGCCTAGTGTCCAGTTGTCAAAATGTTGAATATCATTTAATCCGGATTGTGTAATGATGCGACTGCCTAATGCTTCATTAATGTTATTGACTAGTTCTCTGATATCAAATTTTGATGCTGAAAAGATTTGTCCATCAATAGGATGTTTTAGATAATCGCCTAGAATAATAAGCTTGCCCGATGATGCATGTAAAAAATAATTGGTTAAACCTTTGGCAGCGAATGCCGATGAAGGGGGATGTGGATCAGCCAGTTCGTTGGCCCATATGGGCAGCTTTCCGGCAGGCCATGTTTCATTTCCACCTTTGGTTGGATCTTCTTCCGGGTTTTCGTATTTGATTTCGCAATAAACAATGAGCACCCTCAATGTGCCTTCAGTGGGCAGATGCCATCCGTTTTTTGATAAATATACCGGATTGCAATCGGACAGGACTTGCTGAGCTGAAACCAAAGTTGAGCCCATGAAAGCGATGACCCAAAGACCTAAATTAATGAATCGAAGCAGCTGCATGATCGGTAAAAATAGGTAAAAGCCTGAGAACCCTGATTATATCAAAGCGCTCAAACATTTGCCAAGACCAATTAAGTTCTTCCAATTTTGTAGCGATTTTGAATTTACTTTGCGATCCTAAATTCATGAATAGAAGAGTAGTTATAACCGGAGGCCCCGGATTCGGGAAGTCGAGCATCATAGATGAGCTAGAGCGTCGCGGTTACAGGGTATTTCATGAAGTGGCACGTCAAATTATCGATCGGGCATTGGCTACAGATGCTCAGGCTACACCCTGGAATGATGTAGATATTTTTAGTCTTCAGGTGCTCGAAGGCCGCACAGATCATTACGACATTGCCCTTCCGAGAGCATGGAGTTTTTTTGACCGTGGCATTCCGGATATTGCTGCATTTCTTATAGCTGACGGCAAACCAATTCCTGATAATATTCATCAGGCCTGTTTGGAAAGGAGCTATCATACGGTGGTTTTTATAACTCCACCCTGGAAAGAGATTTATGTGAATGATGAAGCGAGACCACAATCGTTTGACTATGCTGTGAAAGTGCATGATGCGATTATGGAGAGCTATGGCCGTTATGGATACACTTTGCTCTTGTTGCCTAAGATGAGTATCGAGTCAAGAGCAGATTATGTGCTCAAGGCATTAGGTATTTTTAACCCAAATTAATCAATAGGAGGTGAACAATGAGCCGAACTATTTGATTTAGTTTGAGTAACCCCGATCTGGTGATTGTTTCAATTCCAATCCTTTGGAATTGATTACTAAACACTTTGTCGATTACGCATTTTTTAATGCGTAATTTGGGTTTAATCTATAATTCTTCTCTACTTGTCCGGGCTTCAAGGGCATATTATGCGGATATTTGCATCATATTATGCCCAATCAAGACATCCATCATATCTTAAAGCAATACTGGGGCTATGATCAGTTCAGGCCTTTGCAGCAGGATATTATTCAATCCGTGCTAGATGGACATGATACCTTGGCCTTATTGCCTACCGGAGGTGGCAAATCGGTTTGCTTTCAAGTGCCCGGATTGGCATTGGGTGGAATATCTCTTGTGATTTCACCGCTGATTGCATTAATGAACGATCAGGTTTATCAACTCGAGCGAAGAGGTGTCAAGGCAGCAGCTATTTCGTCTATGATGCGCCGCGATGAAGTGGAACATACCATGGAAAAATGCCTTCAGGGAGAAATTCAGTTTTTGTATGTATCGCCCGAAAGACTTGCATCAGAAAATTTCAGAGAATACCTGCCCAATTTGGATATTCGCCTTTTGGCAATAGACGAAGCGCATTGTATTTCGCAATGGGGATACGATTTCAGACCTGCCTATTTGAAAATAGCAGAAATTAAACCCTTATTGAAAAACAGTAAACACATTGCCTTGACAGCAACGGCCACGCCAATAGTAGCTGAAGATTTGATTGAAAAACTGCAATATCACCAAGCTAAAGTGTTTCGGAAGAGTTTTGTTAGGTCTAATCTGACTTATGCAGTTCGGTATTGTTCAGATAAAACCAGAAAGTTGGTAGAAATTTTAAATAAAGTACCCGGTTCATCAGTTGTGTATGTGCGCATTCGAAAAAAGACCGAAGAAACCGCAGCCATACTTGAGAAGAATGGAATCACGGCAACTTTTTACCATGCAGGACTTGACAATATCACCCGTAAGCTCCGTCAGGAATGGTGGATTGACAATAAAATACGTGTGGTGGTGTGCACCAATGCTTTTGGCATGGGCATAGATAAACCTGATGTGCGCACGGTGATTCATCTCGATTTGCCAGATGCCCCCGAAGCCTATTTTCAGGAAGCGGGTAGGGGAGGCCGAGATGAAAAGAGAGCCTATGCTGTGCTTTTAACCGACGAAGCCGATATGCTCGAATTAGAGAAAAGGGCAAACATGCAGTTTCCACCATTTGACCGCATCAAGGCTATTTACAATTTTGTTTGCAATTATTTGCAGCTACCGGTAAATGCCGGGAAAGATGCTGTTTACTCTTTTGATTTGCTTGATTTTTGTAAAAAATTTAAAATAAACCCCTTAGAGTGTCATCATGCACTCAAATTTATTGAGCAGGACGGTCTGTTTACCTATATCGAGAATCCGGAAAGTCAGCATCGGTTTATGTTCATCTTAGATCATTTGAAGGTGTATGAATTTGAATTGCTCAATCCCGCTTTTGAGCCCATGATTAAGACATTGCTAAGGTCTTATTCAGGATTATTTACCGATTTTTCGGTGATTCATCCGCGTGAATTGGCGCAAAAACTTGGCTTGACCGAAGATAAAGTGAAGCAGATGCTGGCTTATTTTCACAAGATTGATTTGGCGCGTTATTATCCCGCCGTGGAGAAGCCTCAAATTTATTTCAATATGGAGCGGCAACATCCCGATCGTTTGCCAATCTCATCAGCACGATATAAGAAAAGAATAGATGCTTTTCAGCAAAGGGTAAGCGCGATGTTAGATTATGTGAACGATCAGCGCACCTGCCGAAGTGTGAAATTGGTCAGCTATTTTGGTGAGCATGATGCCAAACCCTGTGGCAAATGCGATGTGTGCATTGAGCAGCAAACTAAGCAGGGAATCGATGAGCGTGTAAGCAAGTCGATGGAGATTATATTGGAAAGCCTAAAAGAACGTGCCCTTGAAGTGAATGAGTTGAAGCAAATCAACGGGATAGACAAAGCTTTGCTCTTTCCGGCACTCAGGAGATTAATTGATATGGAACTGATTAAAGAAGATGAAAAACATCGATTTGTCCGCGTATAATTCATTGCCTGAATCGTTTTATCAAAGAAATGATGTGCTCCAAATAGCCGAGGAGCTGATCGGCAAGAAAATCATTAGCATAGTGGATGACAGAGTGGTGGAAGTCATTATCGTAGAAACCGAAGCCTACAATGGTGTGCACGACAGAGCGTGCCATGCTTTTGGAGGTAAGCGCACTCCACGCAATGAAGTGATGTATCAGCAGGGAGGTGTGGCTTACATTTATTTGTGTTATGGCATTCACCACTTGTTCAATTTTGTGACCTCGGAAGAAGGTGATCCTAAGGCGGTGCTCTTGCGCGGCGTGATTCCTGTCAGTGGCTATGAAAGCGTTTTAGAAAGAAGGGGTAAAAACAAAATGACGCATAGAATTGGAATCGGGCCGGGTGCAGCAGCACAGACATTAGGTTTTCACACCTCCATGAGTGGAAAGTCATTGCTTGATCCCACCTGGATTCAAGTGCAAGAGAGCGAATTTCACTATGCTGATTTGTCTATTACCCGATTGCCCCGTATAGGCGTGGATTATGCCGGAGCCGATGCCCAATTGCCATACCGTTTTGTATGGGAAGGGTTTGAGAAGGTTTTATCAGGGTCTTAATAACTTTCTCATCTCTTCATCAGCAACACTGAATTATAGGTACCATGCTCATTTTTCTCATTTTGCACGGCTTTAGGGTCGGTAATCCATTGGCCATCTACTATAAACTTATAGAGTATCTTTCCCGGGGGTAAAAACACGTTGAGAAACCAACCTTGGGCATCGCGTTGCATGCTAAAGGCTTTTTCGTTCCAATTATTAAAACTGCCGGTGACGATCACTTTTTTTGCATTAGTATAGTCATTTAAACGGAAGGTATAATTGGGTTCAATGAATCTAACGGACTGAATGTCGTTTGTGCCATATTGCACCACATCATCGGCCAATGGGTCAAAAATCCAATTGCCGTCCACCAGATATTTGAAATGATAATTGCCTGGTTTGATTGCATAATCCACTGCCCAGCCTTTTCCTTGTCGTTGCAGGGCAATATTAGCGCGCCAATTGTTGAATTCTCCAGCGAGAAACACCTGTTTGGCATCCGGATAGCCATCTAAATAAAAAGTGGTTTTCTTGCCAAAACTCAGAAAGGAATTGTCTTCGCCAAATTCATTTTTCACTGTTTTGGGATTGAGGGGATCGGTCATCCAACGACCATCGACAATAAATCGATACTCATAACTTCCTTGTTGCAAATACACGGGCAGCGACCATCCATCAGCCATTTTATCAAGACGGGCATCTTTTTCGTTCCAATAATTGAAGCTCCCGCTTATTAATACCCTTTTTGCATTCAGGTTTCCCGGCAGGGTAAATACATGGTTGCATTTAAAGAAAATAGAGTTTCGACCCATGTATCCGTCGGACTCTTTTTGTTCATTCATCGGGTCATTGATCCACTTCCCATCCACGATAAACTTATACAGATGCTTGCCGGGTTGTAAATTCACCTTCGCTACCCATCCGCTATCGGTCTTTGACATTGCATTACGCAGTGTGCTCCATTCGTTAAAACTTCCTGAGAGATACACCCGATTAGCCTGCTGATTTCCTTTCAAAACAAAAACAGTCTCATTGCCTTTCCCATCCCATACTGTGCGATTTTTGAATCGGTTGAACCCAAATCTAACAAAATAGTCATTCACTGTGCCGGGTTTGTCGGGCCATACATTTTCGCTTAGCCAGAATTTTTTTTCGAATGCTTCCACATTCGACAATTCTTCCAGTTTTCGGCTTACAATAAGATACTGTGGTGTTATGCTAAAGAGTGTCCATCCTGAGTTTTTAAGGCTGTCAGTGTCGCCATATTTCAATGCTTGAATAATTCCTGATTGTTGCAGGTCAAACTCTATGATGAGCGAGTCTAAGCTTTTTTTGTTGATATCAAAATCTACACGCAAATACATGCGACCATCTTCCACAAATACTTTGTTTTGCTGCTGTCCGATAATTTTTCCGGCACAGAGCAAGAACAAGATAGCTGATAGGAATTTGATGTTGATGCTTGCTACCATATACTCATCTCCTCTTTGTAAAAGTTTATACAAACCGTAGATTGCACAAGAAAGTCGTAGCCAAGCATTCCATCAATATAAGTGCCATAGATTTGTGAAAGACCACTGAGGTTCATCACCGTAGTTCGCATATCATCAAACTGTCGATTACCTAATCGCAATGTTTTAATGTTGCCTAAAAGTGCTTCTGAGCGTTTTGCACCCGCACCGCTCACATTTACTTTTCGAATGATCTCTACTCCATCGAGTACTTTTCTGGAAAGGTTGGCATTGATTACATTCGATTCTGCCCCGGTATCGAGACAAAACCTAAGTTTTTTCTGATTGATTTCACCTTCCACAATGATTACTTTATGATTGATTTCAAGGGGTATTTTGGGCTGCAGGTCAATGTGGTTAGTCAGACTATCTTCCAGCATTCTAACACCCTTCTTGCCAAGCGGATGCAAGATAATCACTGCAGCCTGATAATCAATAATCATTTCAAATTTACTGAACAGGCTAATTCCCAGTAACCCGAAAATATTTTCGCCTTTACGCTCTTCTAAATGCGAAAGGTCGATTAAGTCGGTATGAACATTTACAAAGCGCAATCCGCCAAAGTCGATCTCTTTCACCTTTGATTGTATCACCTTGCTGATGCCACCCGTAATTCCCGCCCCTTCAATGCTGGCCAAATATGGCGCATTGGGGAAATATTTTTTATTCAGCACCAAATGAGGTGCTCCGGTATCGAGAATGAAATCGCCATAGGTTCCATCAATAAATGCTTCAATAAAAATCAAATTTCCGGCCCTTTTAAAAGGCAAGGAAAGTCTTTTATCTTCGATAATGGGCTTTGGTCGTGGATAGGCCTCATGACCGTAAAACTGAAGGATGAAATCATCAGCTTTTGTTTCAGATTGCGCTGAAATTTCACTCATATTTACGATGCTGATCAAAATCACCAAAATATAGTAAAGCTTCGCCATAATCGAATTCGAAACAAAGGTAAGATAGTCTGCTACTTTAAATGTTACACAGCTGTTGATTTTTTCAGGTTATATTTTTCAGTTCCTATGGACTTCACCTATTTACATCTTGCTAAACAGCTTCAATAAGAAGGATGCAAATTGACCTTTTGGCGCGATGTATTGATATGCTTAACTTTGCATAAAAATTTCGCACTTATGAGACATATAGTTTTTTCAATCTTGTTACTTAGCCACCTTGGCTTAACTGCCCAAACCGATAGTTTATGGACACGATGTTTTGGTGGAAGCGCCGATGAGCCTGCCGGATTTGGCAGCGGATTTCCCGGAGCACCTCATGTCTCAGCTGTGGCCGATGCCAATGCTAATTTGTATGTCTGCACTTATTCTGCGTCAAACGACGGGTTTCTAACCAGCAATGCCGGATCGGACGATGTGTGGGTATTTAAACTTAATCCACAGGGAGATACACTTTGGACGCGTGTGATTGGTGGAGACGACTCAGATAGGGCTTTCAGGATTGTATTTGATAGTGACAACAATCTGTTGATTACTGGAAGAACAGCAAGCAGCACTGGCGCTTTTCCTTCAAACAGAGGTTTATTCGATGCATTTGCAGCAAAAATTAATTCCCAAACCGGAGAAGTATTATGGCTTAGAACATACGGAGGTTCTTTAATTGATGCTTTCTTTGGTATCATTCCTGTTTCAGACGGAGGTTATCTGATGTATGGTGAAACGGCCAGTATTGATGGCGACATTAACACCAGCAGCCATGCCGGCTCCAGTGAAGCATGGGTAGTAAAAACCAATGCAGCAGGGGCTATCCAGTGGCAAGGCATCACGAGCGGCGTGGTTAACAATGATGATTGGATCGAAACTTTTTTCAATGCAGTGGAGCTACCCAACAATCAAGGATTCTGGCTAATGGGTGTAAGCGGCAATTTCAATGACTTCAATACAGATGATATTCTGCTTTGCCGCTACAGTGCCACAGGTGAACAAACGTTGAAAAAAGTAACCGGTTCCCCTACACAAGATGCTCCAGGTGGGCTAGCCCTGATTGGTAATCGAATCTATGTTTCTTCCAGAGTTGGTGCCACCGGGCTTGATGTGACACAATACAACGGAGGTATGGCCGACTGCTGGCTGGCTGCGTTTGACTTTAATGGTGCAAAAGTTTGGGATAGATCTTATGGCGGCACGGATTTGGAGTATCCTTATGACCTAAGTGTTGATGGATTAGGTAATTTATGGATAAGCGCTGTAACAAGAAGCACGAATGGTACAGCTGTCGCTGAAGCTTTTGGAGGTTTCGACGCTTGGTATTTAAAAATTAATGCCGTTAACGGTGACACACTTAATACCATTCGTAAAGGAGGCAGCAATGCCGATTTTGGTCACGCAACGGCATTCACGCCCAATAATGCATTTTTATACACTGTGGGGAGAACACGCTCTGTGAATGGCTGGGCACATAGCAACAATGGACCTGACGGCACTGCTGATGTAATCGTATCGAAATGGGAATATCAGGATGTGACCAATGTCGCAAACGTTGCCACGAATGCTGTAGATGTTTTATGGTACCCCAATCCGGCTAGCAATCAGCTTTTTATCGAGTCTGCGAATGAAGCTATTCGTCAGGTTCGGATTTTCGACCTGAGTGGAAAGGTTATGAAGCAAGAAGTGATTTCTGCCCAAGGTATCTATCAAATCGCGATTCCAGAGTTGGCTTCGGGCATTTATCTCATCGAAGTGCAAACTTCGCAGGGAGTGAAAAGAGGAAAGTTTGTGAAGGCTTAAGCCTTTTAGTTTTTGTGTTTGTATTAAATGGATACGGCCGCTTTCAGCGGCCGTATCCATTTAATACTTATGCAGCTTTCAGCTTGTTCAATTTTATCTTAGCAGCGTGTTCACGGGCAAAATCAGCCGTGAGATGAAACTCTTTCGTGTTTTTGTCCGATGGCAGCTCAAACATAATATCCGTCATGATGGCTTCGCAAATCGAACGAAGACCTCTGGCGCCGAGTTTAAATTCTATGGCTTTGCTTACGATAAAGTCTAGCGCATCATCATCCACCTTTAAGATGACCCCATCCATCGCAAAAAGCTTGGTATATTGCTTAATCAGGGAATTTTTGGGTTTCGTCAATATTTCTTTTAGAGCTTCACCATCCAATGGATTGAGATGCGTGAGCACCGGCAAACGACCGATCAATTCCGGGATTAGTCCAAAGCTTTTTAAATCTTGTGGAGTGATGTAACTAAGCAGGTTTTCTTTATCGAAGTGTTCACGTTCTTTGCTGCCGGTGTATCCGATCGACTGCATTTGTAAGCGCGATGCAATTTTTTTCTCAATGCCATCAAAGGCGCCACCGCACACAAAAAGAATATTACGCGTATCCAGAGCAATCATTTTTTGTTCCGGATGCTTACGCCCACCTTGGGGGGGAACATTTACAACTGATCCTTCGAGTAGTTTAAGTAAACCCTGTTGCACACCTTCACCCGACACATCGCGCGTTATGGAAGGGTTATCGCTTTTACGGGCAATTTTGTCGATTTCGTCAATAAACACAATACCTCTTTGAGCCGCTTCTACATTGTAATCAGCCGCTTGCAATAAGCGTGATAAAATACTTTCCACGTCTTCGCCTACATATCCGGCTTCTGTTAGCACAGTGGCATCTGCAATGCAGAAAGGTACATTCAGGATTTTTGAAATCGTGCGAGCAATCAATGTTTTGCCGGTGCCGGTTTCACCCACCATGATGATGTTTGATTTCTCAATTTCTGTGTCATCATCTTTAGATTGATTTTTTTGCATCAATCGTTTGTAATGATTGTAAACAGCAACAGCAAGGGTTTTTTTGGCATCATCCTGACCAATAATGTATTCGTCGAGATGCTTTTTGATTTCGGTAGGTTTTAGAAGCTTCAGCTCGTTGTTGAGTTTTACGCGTTCTTTTTCTGTAAGCTCTTCGCTTACGATCACATGAGCTTGTTCCACACAGCCATCGCAAATAAAACCGTCCAGTCCGGCAATCAGTATATTGACTTCCTTTTTGGTTTTACCACAAAACGAGCATTTTTCCCTACTTCTTTCCATTGATTTTAATTAGTCTTTCTTTCTGGTGAGCACTTCGTCAATCATGCCATATTCTTTGGCTTCATCGGCGGTCATCCAGTAGTCGCGGTCGCTGTCTCTCTCTACTTTTTCAAATGGTTGCCCGGAGTGACTCGCAATGATGTCATATAATTCTTTCTTCAGCTTTTGAATCTCTTTTACGGTGATTTCCATATCCGTAGCCTGACCCTGTGCACCTCCCATTGGTTGATGAATCATCACGCGGCTGTGTTTCAATGCGGTGCGCTTGCCTTTGGTACCTGCACATAGCAAAACAGCTCCCATTGAAGCAGCCATTCCCGTGCAAATAGTGGCTACATCTGGCGCAATGTATTGCATGGTATCATAAATGCCTAATCCGGCATAAACCGAACCACCTGGTGAATTCATATAAATCTGAATGTCTTTCCGGGCATCAACGGATTCTAAGAATAAAAGTTGCGCTTGCACAATATTGGCAACATAATCATTGATGCCAACACCCAGAAATATTATTCGATCCATCATTAATCTCGAGAAAACGTCCATAGACGCAATATTGAGCTGGCGCTCTTCGATAATTGTGGGTGAAATATAATCAGAGGTGATTGAAGTATAAGCGTCGAAAGTGGCGCTATTGATGCCACGATGTTTGATGGCATACTTTCTGAATTCGTTTTCGTTAAACATGTATTGATGATTTATATAGTTTGACAAACCTACGTATTTTTTTATTCCATGCTATAACCTGATTATGAAGTTAAATCAGCAAATGATAAGGCATAACTTGGAAATAAACTTGGCGTTAATTACGAATCTTAAAACAAGATTTTTACCGACATGTTTATTTTGTTTTCAAACGTCTGCTGTGAATACTTCATTCTCAAACTGTCAAGCACGGAGATTTTGATGAAGTGTTAAACATTTAAGGCTGATTGGTATTGTATTAGGCTGAATAAAACAGTATGCCTACATCTATCTTTTGGTTTCGCAACGACCTTCGTTTGCACGACCACCCTGCCTTACAAAAAGCCATTGATCACAGCGATGCGACTTTATTTATTTACATTGTAGATCCTTTGCAGTATACTGACGATAAATTAGGCTTTTCGCGTATTGGACCGTTTCGCCGCCAGTTTATTAAGGAATCAGTATATGCGCTTAAAGATGCTCTTCGCGAAAAAGGGAGCGACTTGATAATCAAACGCGGAGACCCAATGGAATTGATTCCCGCAATGATGCAGAATCTGAATATCAGCGAATTGCATTGCAGTTTCGAGCCGGGTTATGATGAGCAGGAAACGGTTCAAGCGCTTACGGATAAGCTTCAAAAGCAAGCCAAGCAGGTGCATGGCATGCACAATAACTTTCTAATTGACATACATACTTTACCATTTGCAATTGAAAACCTTCCGGATATTTTTACAGAGTTTAGGAAAAAAGCAGAAAAGTTTGCTGCCTTTCCCGAAGCCATTCCTACTCCACATGTTTTGCCATCGCAGCTTACTCACAATATAATCGATGATTACGTTCCTGAATGGGATATTACTGTTCCGCAGCACCCAAATGCAGTACTTGCATTTAAGGGTGGCGAACAAGAAGCTTTGCTGCGATTAGAAAATTACATCTGGCAGCAGGACTTGCTTAAAGTATATAAAGAAACGCGCAATGGCTTGATTGGCGCCGATTATTCTTCGAAGTTCTCCCCATGGCTGGCACAGGGCTGCATTTCGCCACGATATATTTACAAACAGGTAAAAAAATATGAAAAGGAGCGCGTTGCCAATCAATCAACATACTGGTTGATTTTTGAATTGCTTTGGAGGGATTATTTCAGAATGATTGCGATGAAGTATAGTAATCGAATTTTTCTGAAGTTTGGACTTAAAGGCCACATCAATAAGCGAATGGAAAATAACAAGGCCAAGTTTATGCAATGGGTGGAGGGTAAAACTAAGGAGCCATTTGTCAATGCCAATATGAACGAATTGCGTCTTTCAGGCTTCATGAGCAATCGCGGCCGTCAGAATGTGGCCAGTTATCTGGTTAATGATTTAAAAGTAAATTGGCAGTGGGGAGCAAGGTATTTTGAGTCAATGCTTATGGATTATGATGTAAGCAGCAATTGGTGCAACTGGAATTATGTGGCTGGTATCGGCACGGATCCACGTGAAGACCGGTACTTTAATATTCGCAAACAGTCAGAAATGTACGACCCTGATGGGCTTTACGTTAAACTATGGGCAGACTGAACAGGTTGTTATTGCTCAATCGCCTGTTTCAATGCAGCGAAGATCTCATCTATGCTTCCGATTCCATTGATTCCGCTAAATTTTCCTTGCGTTTGATAATAGCCTGCCAGTGGAGCAGTTTTGTTATTGTACTCCTGAATTCTTTTTTTGATTACATCAGGATCCTGATCATCGCTTCGTCCGGAATCTTTACCGCGATTTAGCAAGCGCTTGGTGAGCTCTTCTTCTTCCACTTGCAAAGCAAGCATTACTTTTATGTCTGTATTTTTGGAATGAAGAAGCTTATCTAATGCTTCAGCCTGTGGAATTGTGCGTGGAAATCCATCAAAAATAAATCCTTTTGCATCAGGATTTGATTTCAGCTTGGCATCAATCATTCCTATCACCACTTCATCGGGCACCAATTTGCCATCATCCATTAGTTTTTTAGCTTCCAGGCCTAAAGCAGTTTGGTTGGCAATCTCACTTCTAAGCAAATCGCCCGTTGACAGATGAATTAGACCATAATGGGCTACCAATTTTTCAGATTGTGTTCCTTTTCCAGCGCCCGGAGGCCCAAACAATACGATATTCAGCATGTTTATTGTTTTATTTGATATATCTCAGGCAAATTTCGAGCTTGTCCATCCAAGTCAAGCCCATAGCCAATTACAAATTTATTGGGTATTTCAATACAGGCATATTTTACATTCACATTGTGCATTAGTGCTTCTGGTTTTTGCAACATGGTAGCTACTTCAACGCTTGATGCTCCTAGGTTTATGAATTGGGCAATCAGCCTATTCACTGTGAGTCCAGTATCGACTATATCTTCAATAATGATGATATGCCTATTTTCCACAGGTTCGGTAAGTCCAACGATTTCCTTAATCGTTCCGGTGCTTTGTATGCCTTCATAAGACGAAACCCTTATGAAACCTATTTCGCATGGGAGATTAATTTTTTTCAGAAGATCTGAAGCAAACATAAATGCACCATTCAATACACAGATAAACATGGGAGTCTTGTCCACGTATTCTTTGTTGATTTTTTGAGCTACTTTAGTTATAGCTGAGTCAATCTCTTCAGCACTGATAAATGGCTCAAAGCTATAAGGTCCGATTTGAATTTCACCCGTTGACATCAGGCCGTAAAGATAAACGCAAATAGCACTTAGCCCAAATCATTTTTATTTAATCCGGACATTAGATTTCAGAAGGTAGAGCATAGTTTGAATAATCGATGCCCATTCGGAGAAATGATGGAATATTCAATGAAAAAGACAAATTGGCCTTGGATGAGGAAGTCCTATATAGTTTAAAAAGAAAAAGCTTGTCAATTTGACAAGCTTTCACTCCGTCGGGATGGCGGGATTTGAACCCACGACCCCTTGCACCCCATGCAAGTGCGCTACCGGGCTGCGCTACATCCCGAGAATGGAATCACCTTTTTGGCAGTGGTTCCATTCTCGTTCATCACACTCCTGCATGGCAGGGCTTACTTCTCTCCCGACTATTTTTGTTGCCTTCGCTAAGACAACCATTGATTTCAACAATTTGATCAAAGAATCAAATATAAAAGCCCTGTCTGCATAGGCGGACAGGGCAGATAAGTTGTGATTAACATTAATTGTTAATGATTTTTTCTTTGATTCTCGCTTTCTTTCCTTTGAGGTCTTTGATGTAATAAATACGAGCCCTGCGAACAACGCCACGCTTATTTACATCTACTTTTTCAATAAATGGCGAGTTGTCAGGGAAAATTCTTTCTACTCCTACGCCATTTGAAATTTTTCTAACTGTAAATGTTTTGGTCACTCCTGTGCCCTTACGTTGAATCACAACTCCCTGAAACTGCTGAATCCGCTCTTTGTCTCCTTCTTTGATTTTGAAGTGAACAGTTACCGTGTCGCCGGCTTTAAATTCCGGGAGTTCATTTTTATTTACAAGTTGCGCAGCAACTGAGCTTAAAAAGTCCATTTGATACTTTATTAAGGGTTTTTAAAAAGGACTGCAATATTACGGATATTTTTCATACACACATCAAGCATCAATAAAAATTTATTTAACCACTTAGAATTCGCATAATCTTGAGTCGTTTGAAGCTCTCTAATCCAATAAAATCTATTGAATTTACAGCCAATTATTGATCAAGCAGGCCGGGTCTTCTTTCGGCTGTTCTCTTGAGTGATTGTTCAAATCGCCACTGCTCAATCAATTTTTCATTGCCTGACAATAACACATCCGGAACTTGCCACTCGTTAAAAATAGACGGTCGAGTGTAAACCGGAGGGGCGATCAAGTTGTCTTGAAAAGAGTCTGTCAACGCCGATGTTTCATCGGAAATTACTCCGGGTATTAAACGAATCAATGCATCACAGACCACTGCTGCAGCAAGTTCACCTCCAGTCAGTACATAATCCCCAATGGAAATTTCACGCGTGATCAAGTGTTCTCTAACGCGCTCGTCCACTCCTTTATAGTGACCACAAAGGATGGCAATACGACGAAGCGTTGACAGCTGATTCGCCACACTTTGTTTAAATGGTTCGCCATCCGGACTCATATATATAATTTCATCGAATTCCTTGCCTTTTTTAATGTGTTCAATGCACCGTGCGATAGGTTCGATCATCATCACCATGCCTGCACCCCCGCCATAGGCATAATCATCTACGGATTTGTGTTTGTCTGTGCTGTATTCCCTAATATTGTGCAGGTGAATCTGAACCAAACTCTTATCAATCGCTCTCTTTAGAATCGAATGAGAAAACGGACTCTCAAGAAGTTCCGGATGAACGGTAATGATGTGTATTTCCAATTGAATGTAATTTTGTCCAAAATTAGTTAAAGCAAGGGTAGCCGATACAAATGCCGAAAAGATTGATATCCATCAATAATATTTTCATTAAATTGGAATCGTCTCCTTAGCCCCTTGGATGAAAACAAAGTTTAATTTTCTAAACCCAAGCCTGATATCTTTGTTGCTAAGATTTGTCTATGAACATCTACCCGGAAGACACCTTTGAGCGATTAGAGTTTGATAAACTCATCCACATTCTGGCTGAAAATTGTCGAAGCGCATCTGCAAGAGAAAGAGTCTTACAGCTCAGGCCAATCGAAGACTTTCAGGAGATGTTAATTCAGCTTCAGCAGACGCGTGAATATTTAGATTGTCTTGAAGGTAAGTCTTATTTTCCACGCATAGGTTTCAATGATGTGCAAAAGGAGATTAGCCTGCTGCGGGTTTCAGATGCTGTGCTTTCCGAAAAACAGATGCTGCTTGTTAGGGATTTGTCCGATACATGTAATGTAATACTTAAGTTTCTCTCGGATAAGAAGCAGGTTTATCCGGCACTTTCATTGGTTTTTAAGGATACCTATCAAACAGATGCCATCATTCAAGCAATCGATCAGGTGCTGGATCAGGCAGGAATCGTGCGAAGCAATGCATCAAAAGCCTTGGCCGATATTCGAAAAGACTTGCAAGTAGCAAGAAGGGAACTGGACAGAGTTTTTCGCACACATTTGACCAAGTATAAAAAATTGGGTTGGTTGGCTGATATAGAAGAGTCTGTTTATAATGGTCGCCGTGTTTTGTCTGTTTTAGCAGAGCAAAAACGCAGTGTTAAAGGAATTGTACAAGGATCATCCGATACGGGAAAAACCACCTTCATTGAACCAATCGAAACGGTTGATTTGAATAATGATGTTTTTGAGCTCGAAATACAAGAAAGAAGAGAAATATTAAGAATTCTGAAAGCGCTAACAGCCAAACTTCGAGCATATCTTCCATTGATCGAAGCATATCAGTATGCGCTTGGTTTTATGGATTTCACAAAGGCCAAAGCATTATTGGCCAAAAGCATGGATGCTCAACTTCCGTTTGTTCATCATAAAGCGGAGATGCGACTTATAAAAGCGAGGCATCCACTGCTCTTTTTACAACTTAAAGGACAGGGAAAAAATGTAGTTCCCTTTGATGCTTATTTCAATCCGAATAAGCGAATTATGATTATCAGTGGCCCTAATGCCGGAGGAAAGTCCATCACACTGAAGACCATTGGTTTAATACAGCTTATGTTGCAGAGTGGTTTGCTCATTCCGGTAGATGAAAAATCGGAAGTCGGCGTATTCAGACAATTGTTTTGCGACATTGGCGATAGTCAATCTATCGAATACGAACTCAGCACCTATAGTTCTCGTCTGAAGAAGATGAAACACTTTCTTGATTTCTCTGATAAACGAACAATTCTGCTCATTGATGAATTTGGAACAGGTACCGACCCCGAGTTGGGAGGTGCAATGGCAGAAGCGATTCTTGAAGAGCTGGTTCGAAAAAAGTCTTTTGGTGTGATTACCACGCACTACAGCAATCTCAAAATAGCCGCTACAAGGCTCGATGGTGTATTCAATGCATGCATGCTGTTTGATGATGTTTCCCTTAGTCCGCGTTACGAACTTTCCATTGGCCAACCAGGCAGCTCCTATACTTTTGTCATTGCCAAAAAAAGTGGTCTTTCTCCAAAGCTTATTCAAGAAGCATCAGAAAAAACAGACAAAGACAAGGTCAGATTAGATAAACTTCTAAAGGAGCTCCATCAACTGCAACAGAAAGCAAAGGCAGAAGCCGGTAAATATGATCAGTTGAAAAAGACGATGGAAGAAAAGCAGAGCAAATACCAGGAATTGTATGATAAGTGGCAACAAAAACTGCTTGCTCAAAAGGAAAATAAAGAGCAAACG
>JBKBKN010000006.1:21213-147647 GCA_046294625.1 Flavobacteriales bacterium | reverse complement strand
GTCAGATTATCGTTTGTCAAAAATACACTTTTTTCAGGAGGGAGAGACTTCTTTAAAGCACTTGTTGTGATCAATCTAAAATGCTTTGCACCACAAGCATTGTTCACTTCGATTAACAATTTGAGAGAAGTCGCTTTAATCTGATGCTTTATAATTTTAAAATCACGCGTAAGGAAAGGTGCGTAATCAAATTTGTCATCAATAATAAGCTCTCTTTGATGACTCACCTTGAGTTCCTGGTTTGCACTAGACTTGGATTTGCAAGATGATGCTATACTGGCTGCAAATAAAAACACAATAAGAAGTTGAATGCGGTAAAAAACATTAGAAAAACTGCTGTTATTTATAATCTTCATATTTTATGCAAAGTTTGATGGTTTAACTCAAATACTTCCTGACAAAAATCATACTCAAATGATTGATGGTTCGAACACACGATTACAGCCCTGCCTGGCGTGTGCTGTTCAATCAGATTTCTATACCAATTCACCCCTTTAGTGTCAAGATTTGCGCAGGGTTCATCGAGAAACAAAAAATGAGTATCAGACATCACTGCCATGATGAGTTTTACCCTTTGGCGCATGCCCGAAGAAAAATAAAGCAGTTTTTTGCCCTTAACATGCTCCAGTTCAGATAAGTTAATTAAATCTGAAACGGAGTAGCCATTGCGTATTATTTTTAGCTTGAAATGAAAATCCAACATTTCCAAGAAGGTGAAATCATCTATCAACTCTTGATATGGCGCAGCAATGCTTATTTCATTGTAAAAAGTTGCCGGATCAATTACATTTTGATTTTTGCGAATGGTTAACTTACCTTCCGAAATGGTTTGATAGCCTGCAATACATTGCATTAAGGTGGACTTGCCACTACCATTTGCTCCTAGTAAGGCAATTTTTTCCCCTGAAATTAATTCCAGATCGATATTTCTGAATATCCAGGTGTAGTTAAATCGTTTACCGACATCCTTCAGGTGAATGCTTATAGACTCATTTTCAATCTTCGCTGCCTCCATTCGTTCGGATGATTCCTCTTTTCGACATTTGAACAAACTGCAGTATTTCGTCTCTTTCAATGCTCACCGGCAGAAACTTTTCAATATAATCTAAAGCTTGACTGGTGTTCATTCCAGATAGGTAGAATTTTCGATACACATCCTGTATTTCGTTGATGGCTTCGTTTGAAAAACCACGTCTGCGAAGACCTATAGAGTTTACACCAATGTAACTGAGTGGCTCTCGACCGGCACGGATAAAGGGTGGAATATCTTTTCTAACAAGTGATCCTCCTGATAACATCGCATGCTTTCCGATATGGACAAACTGATGCACTGCCGACATGCCGCCTATTACTACAAAATCATCAACCAATACATGTCCAGCCATATTCACGGCATTTGCAATAATGCAGTTTTTACCAATAATGCAGTCATGCGCCACATGGACGTAAGCCATCAACAGCGTGTTGTCTCCTACTGATGTTTTCATTCGGTCCACAGTACCTTTATTTACGGTTACAAATTCTCGAATCGTAACATTGTCGCCTATTTCAACAATAGATTGTTCACCGTCAAATTTTA
Organism: Flavobacteriales bacterium; assembly: GCA_046294625.1. Taxonomy (GTDB): domain Bacteria; phylum Bacteroidota; class Bacteroidia; order M30B66; family M30B66; genus JBKBKN01. The sequence continues at coordinate 146,068 of JBKBKN010000006.1, read as the reverse complement.
AATCTTGAGGAATAGCTGAAATCACCGCGCCCGGAAAAATTCTGCAGTTGCGACCAATTCTTGCTCCATCCATAATGGTTACATTCGGACCGATCCAAGTATTATCGCCAATCACTACATCGCTATAAATGGTTACAAAAGGGCTTATGGTAACATCTGTGCCTATTTGGGCCGAAGGATGAATGGAAGAAAGATGGTTGCTCATTAAGTTAATGTGAAGGCGAAAATAAGAAATTAATTACTCAAGCCTTTATCTTTCACAATTTGTGCCATCATTTCTGCTTCTGACACCAGCTTATCGCCCACAAAAGCTTGCCCTTTCATGTGGCAAATCCCCCGGCGAATGGGGCTGAGCAGATCCAGTCTGAAAACCAATGTATCACCGGGAATTACTTTTTGTTTGAATTTTACATTCTCAATTTTGATGAAATAAGTGGAGTAATTTTCCGGATCTTCCACCGCATTAAGCGCTAAAATGCCACCCACCTGAGCCATTGCTTCTACCTGAAGCACGCCCGGCATGATTGGATTGTCGGGAAAGTGGCCGCGAAAAAAATCTTCATTCATCGTCACATTCTTCACCCCTACCACTTGATTCTCTGAGAGCTCAATAATTTTATCAACCAACAAAAATGGCTGACGGTGAGGTAAAATTCGAGAAATATCGTTGATATTGTATATCGGCGGAATGTTAGGGTTGTATTGCGGAACATCAACTCGTTTAATTTTTTCTGCTTTGATTAGTTGCTTGATTTTTCGCGCAAACTCAACATTAGCAGCATGGCCTGGGCGTGTGGCAATGATTTGTGCCTTCAATGGCATGCCGGCCAAAGAAAGATCACCAATTACATCCAATAATTTGTGACGGGCCGATTCATTCTGATGCTGAAGTTGCACATTGTTCACCATACCTTCATGGGTAACGAGTAACTCTGATCTATTAAATATTTTTGATAAAAATGCTTTATCTTCTTCATTAATCTGCTTGTCAACGTAAACGATAGCATTGCTGAGGTCTCCGCCTTTAATCAATCCGGCGTGATAAAGAGACTTGAGTTCATGTAAAAAAACGAATGTGCGACAATTGGCTATTTCTGATTGAAACTCGTCGATATGCTCCAACTGGGCATGCTGTGGTCCAAGCACTTTAGAATTGAAATCAATCATCACTTTGGCTTTAAACTGTTCTGCCGGTATTGCAATGATTTCAACCCCTTTTGCTGGATCGTGGTAAAATACATTCGTTTTCAGTTCAAAGTATTTGCGCTCAGCTTGTTGAGCCACACTACCTGCAGCATTGATTGCTTCTACAAAAAAACGGGCACTTCCATCCAAAATCGGTAATTCGGGAGCATCCAATGAGACAACCGCATTATCAATGCCTGTCCCTCTGAGTGCGGCCAAAATATGTTCGATGGTAGCTACTTGTGCATCATCCTTCTTCAGAGTAGTTCCGCGTGATGTGTCCGATACATAATCCACATCAGCAGGTATAATGGGAGCACCAGGCAAATCGCGTCTTTCAAATACAATACCGTGATTCTCAGGTGCAGGTTTAATAATTAGATGAACTTCTTTTCCGGTATGTAAACCTATTCCTTTTATTTCCGCTTCACGAGCTAATGTTTGCTGAAATTCCGACATGGATGATTATTGTTTTTTAATGATTCCTTTTTCCTCCAGCTGATTGAGCGCATCCGGCATTCGTCTGAAAGCAAGATATGCCTTCTTATATTCCTGATTGTTAAATGCAGGCGATCCTTGAACGATTTCCCCTTCGTTCAAAATATTTGCTCCTATACCACTCTGGGCGGCTATTTTTACTTTATCTGCAATGACTATGTGCCCTACGATTCCCACCTGACCACCAATCATACAGAATTTACCAATTTTTGTAGAACCGGCAATACCCGTCTGGGCTGCGATAACAGTATGTTGACCTATTTCAACATTGTGCGCCACCTGTATCAAGTTGTCAAGCTTAACTCCTTTTCTAATGATAGTAGAGCCCAATGTAGCTCGATCTACAGTGGTGTTGGAACCGATTTCAACATTATCTTCAATGATCACATTACCGATTTGCGCTACTTTCATGTAGTTGTTATCGTCTTGTGGTGCAAAGCCAAAACCATCTCCACCGATTACAGCGCCTGAATGAATTCTGCAATTGGCGCCTATTTTGGTTTCTGCATAAATTTTCACTCCGGCAAAAATCTCTGTGTCGTGACCTATTTCGCTATTATCACCAACATACACACCAGGATAAATTTTCACATTGTTGCCTAAGACTACATTCTCGCCGATGTAAGCAAATGCACCAATGTAAGGATTATCGCCTATTTTGGCAGTTGATGCTATAAAAGAAGGCTGTTCAACACCTGTTTTGTTTCCGGTGAGTTTGTTGTAAGCATCGAGCAATACAGCAAAGCTTCTGTAAGCATCTTTTACTTTAATTAGGGTTGATTGAATGGTTCGTTGGGGAACAAAACTTTCATTAACTACCACAACGGATGCCCGAGTGGTGTATATAAACTCTTCATACTTAGGATTCGCCAAAAAAGTTAACGAACCGGGCTCAGCTTCTTCGATTTTAGCTAATCTGTTAATCTTCACTTCCGGATCTCCAACCACTTCTCCATGAAGGAGTTCAGCAATTTGTCTAGCTGTGTATTCCATTTAAAACTTTGCTGTTACTTTAAATTATTTTCTAAATTTTTGGGATAGCAAATAAAGTGCTTTTTTATGGATTGTGACAACATTGGTATGCGCATTTGATCTGATGCTTCATGAATACCCAATACTTTACCCGATTTCATCAAAATTTTGATATGTTCTTCATCCGGCCTGTAGGCACTATTGGCAATTTCTCCGGTGAAGATAAAAAAGGATGCATCGACTTCGTTAAGTCCATTCTCATTGGCAAAATCTATCCTTAATCGCTTCAATAAATCCGGATTAAATTCTTCTGAGCCGAGTTTTATCTTTAACAATTTTCGTTCGATTAATCGCCTGCTTAAAGATGATAGTATTTGATCTGAATGTCTTGTCCACTCTTTTGCACAAGCAAAAACATCATAATCATCAAGCGACGTAAAATGCTGTACAAAAGCATCAGCATTGAGCAAGTCTTGACCTTCTGCTTTACTTTCTAAGAAAAAACGCAAACCTGATGTAGCAAAAAGAGCAATGTCTTTTGAATATACTTCTTTGGCTCTCACCAACATGTTAACCAAAAGATTTTCGGCAGAGAGCACAGTTTTATGCAAATAGACTTGCCAATACATAAATCGTCGGGCGATGATAAACTTTTCTATACTGTAGATTCCCTTTTCCTCTATGACCAATTCATCATTCACCACCTGAAACATGTGTATGATACGATCTGAGCCAACAGTACCTTCGGCTACACCGGTGTAGAAACTATCGCGGTTGAGATAATCGAGTCTGTCCACATCGAGCTGTGATGATACGAGCTGATGGAGAAACTTTTTAGGATATTCATCTTTGAAAATTCTAATTGCCAGACTTAGCGCCCCATTAAATTCTTCGTTGAGCTTATTCATCAACAATAAAGAAATGTCTTCGTGATGAATTCCTTGAACTAAGGTATGTTCAAGTGCATGCGAAAATGGCCCATGTCCCACATCATGCAAAAGAATGGCCACTAGCGCTCCAAGTGCTTCTTCATCACTAATTTCATGACCTTTTGAACGCAACACTTCTAATGCCATATTCATCAGATGCATAGCCCCAAGTGCATGATGAAACCTGGTGTGGTGTGCACCGGGATATACATAGTCGGTTAATCCTAACTGACGGATTCGTCGAAGACGCTGAAAAAAAGGATGCTCAATTAAATCGTACAGCAGCGGATCAGTAACATTTACAAAACCATAAACCGGGTCGTTGAAAATCTTTTTTTTATTCGGAGTAAGTTTCACTAACAATATTTAAAATTTAAGTGAGTTTATTAAGCGTAAATTTGCCGGGAAAGTTATTAAAAATCAGATGGAAAAAACGAATATTCTTTGGGCCGACGATGAAATCGAATTGCTCAAACCACATATACTTTTTTTAAAGGAAAAAGGATACGAAGTACAAACAGCTAACAATGGAAGTGATGCACTGGATATGGTTCAGGATCAAGACTTTGACATCGTGCTGCTTGACGAAAACATGCCCGGTATTTCGGGTCTTGAAACCTTGATTAAAATCAAGCAATTGAAAAGCGATCTACCGGTGATCATGATTACCAAAAGTGAAGAAGAGCATATTATGGAAGATGCGATCGGCTCCAAAATTTCAGATTACCTGATTAAGCCGGTAAACCCTAATCAAATACTGCTTTCGCTAAAGAAGAATCTTGAAAACAAGCGTTTAATAAAAGAAAAAACAAGTTCGGCTTACCAACAGGAGTTTCGCAACATTGGCATGCAACTCAGCGATCGTTTAAGTTTCGATGAATGGAAAGATGTGTATCAAAAGCTCGTTTATTGGGAATTAGAGTTAACCAAAACCAAAGAAGAAGGTATGGAAGAGATTTTGCGTATGCAAAAATCTGATGCCAACAATCTTTTCAGTCGCTACGTGATCAAAAACTATGAAAGCTGGCTCAAGGGACAGTCGGATGATGCGCCACTCATGTCGCACAATGTATTTAAAGCTAAGGCGATACCTGAGATTGACAAGAGCGAAACCACTTTCCTCATTCTGATTGACAATTTGAGATTTGACCAATGGAAGGTCATTAAACCAATCATTGGTGAATATTTAAAGGTGGATGATGAAGATATCTATTGCAGCATTTTACCCACAGCTACACAATATGCTAGAAATGCGTTTTTTGCCGGAATGATGCCTTCAGAAATTGAAAAACGCTTTCCCAAAATGTGGCTCAACGACGATGATGAAGGTGGAAAAAATCAGTTTGAAGCTGATTTTCTATCAGAGCATCTCAAGCGAACCGGCAAAGACTACAAACACACCTACACCAAAGTGACTAATCAGGCCGGTGGGAAAAAGCTTGCGGAGAATATCTCCAATCTGATGAATAACAAGTTGAATGTGATTGTTTACAATTTTGTGGATATGCTTTCACATGCACGCACCGAAATGGAAGTAATACGTGAGCTTGCCGATGATGAAAAGGCTTATCGCTCCATCACCACCAGTTGGATGGAGCATTCACCTTTGTTAGATATCATTAAATCGATTGCCGAGCGCAAGGCCAAAGTAATCATCACTACCGACCATGGCACCATACGCGTTAAAGATCCTTCGAAAGTAATTGGCGATCGCAACACCAATACAAACCTTCGTTACAAGCAAGGTAAAAATCTGAATTATGAGCAGAAAGATGTATATGAGGTTAAAAATCCCGCAGATATCTTTTTGCCGCGTATCAACGTGAGCCAGACATTTATCTTTGCAAAAGAAGATTTGTTTTTTGCATATCCGAATAACTATAATTATTTCGTGAATTATTATCGAAACACCTTTCAGCATGGTGGAATCTCTATGGAAGAAATGCTGATTCCGTTCATAACGCTTTCAGCAAAATGATTTTAGAAGAACTGCTCGTCAGAAAAGGCGAAGAAGAAGACATTGCTCAGGTGCTGGAGCTTGTCAAAGAATTGGCACTCTATGAAAAAGCGTCACATGAAGTCACAGTGACCAAAGAAAGTATGTTGAAAGACGGCTTTGGGCCTGAAAAAATCTATGATTTTTTGGTGGCCGAATGGACTGGAAAAGTGATTGCGGCTGCCATCTTCTTCAACAAATACAGCACCTGGAAAGGTAAATGTGTTTATTTGGATGATATTATTGTGCATGAGCCATACAGAGGCAAAGGAATTGGCCGAATCATGATGCAAGAAGTAATCAAAGAAGCTAAGCGCCGAAAGGCCGCCCGATTAGAATGGCAGGTACTCGACTGGAATGAGCCCGCAATCCGTTTCTACGAAAAATTTGAAGCGCAACTTGACGGGGAGTGGATTAACTGTAGATTGTTTTTTGAGTATTGATGAAGTAATTTCTATAATAACATCTACCGGAACCCAAACTCATTCTGATCATTATCACTTATTTATCCCTACACTACTCAAAATGAATGCGTGCTCAAAAGCGCGCTCTGCGATTCTCTTAGTCAGTGCAGAGCCACCGGAGTGTCCGCTTTTCATTTCGCAGCGAAGCAAAACAGGCAATCCATCCGGATTAAGTTTGCGTAAACGGGCTACCATTTTGGTTGGCTCCCAATAGCCTACTTGCTTGTCCATGATACCTGTGGTAAAAAGCATCAGTGGATATTTCTGTTTCTTTACATTGTCGAAAGGACTATACTGCACCATATAGTCAAAATCTTCTTTTACCTTAGGATTGCCCCATTGAAGAAATTCGCCCGTAGAAAGCGGCAGGGTTTCATCGAGCATGGTGTTGATCACATCTACAAAAGGTACATTGAGCACTACAGCACGAAACAAATCAGGTCGCATATTCACTACAGCGCCCATCAACAAGCCTCCGGCAGAACCTCCTTTTGCTATAAGCCTGGATGGACTGGTGTAAAGATTACCAATCAAATGCTCGGCTACTGCAATAAAATCGGTAAAACTATTCATCTTTTGTTTCATTTTACCTTGTTCATACCAGTCATAACCTTTTTCATCACCACCACGCACATGCGCTATAGCGTAGATAAAGCCCCGGTCAATCAAGTTTAAAAGGTACGGATTGAAATACGAATATGTGCCATAACCATAAGCACCATAACCATATAACAAACAAGGATTTTGCCCATTCTGTAGTATCCCTTCTTTATAGAACAGACTCACCGGAATCACTTCACCATCTCGTGCAGTAGCATAAATCACTTCCTCTCGATATTGTTTTGGATTAAAGTCCGGTGTTGGCTCCCGATCTTTTAAAATATGTTTTGAAGATACAAAGTCATAGTCAAATATGCTTTTGGGACGCAGAAAGCTGTTAATCTGATACCTAAAGCTTTGCGCATTAAACTCAAAATTGTTTTCACCTTCCACATTTCCGTCATTCTCTTCTGGGCGCATCTCTGCTTTTTCCAGTCCGGTGTAATTAATTAATCTGACAGATTTGCGGGCATCAAATTTCTCATACAACGCAATGTGATCGCGAAAGGCTTCAATTTTGTACACAAAAACCTGATTTACTGGAATATGTATGTCAATCAGATTTTCTGCTTTGTAAGGTGCTACAGGATGTATTGCAACTTTAAAATTACTTCTCCCTTCATTGTGATGCACTACGAATCCCTTGTCGGGGTGATGATGAAGGTGATAAATCAGCTTATACTGACGCTTTCGAAAGAGTATTGGTTTTACATTAGGAGTGGCAGCATCGACAAAATGATATTCATTACCACTAAAACTGCTGCTTTCTATGAAAATAAAAGCTCCAGAAAGAGACTTGCGAATTCTAAGATCGTAACGTTCGTCCTTTTCTTCGAGGATGATTTTGAATACATTTTGCAAGGTGTTGATGTTTTGCACCACTACCTTGTCCACACGCCAGGCATCGTTGCGAATGGTGTAGATAATATCGCGGCTATTGCTCATCCATTCCATATCCCCCACCCTAGCAGGAATTTTCAAAACTTCTTTTCCTCTGATATTTCGAATAAAAAGCACACCTTCATTGTTGCCTAAAGTGTCTGCCATATATGCCACCCAATTATTATCAGGACTTACCTTGAAATTCATCAAGCGGAAATAAGGATAATTTTTGGACAATGCATTTACATCAATAAGCAACTTTGCTTCTTGAGCTGTATCTTTTGGTTGTCGATACCACGAAAAATACTCTTCACCTTTTTTACGCTCAGAGAAGTAATAATAATCATTACTCAAATAAGGGAGTGACTTTCGCTCTTGTGGAGTAATATGGAGCATCTCTTCCTTGAGTTTTTTTTGAAGGTCTAGCGTGCCAAACATCATGGCATCCGTATGTTCATTTTCAGCATTCAAATGTGCCACTACTTCAGGATTTTGAATGTCTCTGAGCCACGCAAACTCATCAATCATTTCTTTATCGTGAATTTTGGTCTTTTGGGCTTTTTCCTTTGCCTTGGGAGGAACAATCCCTTTCTGTGCCTGGCTATTTGATGCTGCTAAGGAGAGTAACAAAATGATAAATTTATGCATAATGAATTTTTCTTGTGAATTCCGAACAAATGATAGATGCTGCCATTGCGGCATTAAGCGATTCGGGCGCAAGTTCGGTGTGTCCGGAATAGGGTATGCTTATTTTGTTTTTACATAACTTAACAACTTCGTCCGAAACACCGTGTGACTCACTTCCAATCACAATAAAACAAGGAAAGTCTGGCTGAAGGCTGTATATACTTTCGCCTTCCATGCTCGCCACATAGATAGATGCTGAACTCAAAGATAGAAACTCCGGCAAATTTTTGTAAATAATATTTACGGCAGTGAAAGCACCCATCGTTGCTTGCACACACTTAGGATTGGTAAACTCTGCAGTGTCGTCGGAGCAAATAATAAAATCTATCCCAAACCAGGCAGCAAGTCTGATTAAAGTGCCCAGATTGCCCGGGTCTCGAATTCCATCTAATACCAATATGATTTTACTTTCTGATTTGAATTCTTTTTCAGAAGGAATGGCACAAACTGCAAGCACATCAGATGGAGTTGCAAATCCGGAAATTCTTTCCATTTCCTTTTCTGTTACCAATTCGCAATGAATTCCCTTTTGCTTCAAATGCAACAAATCAGGTGCGGGATAATCGCTGGTATAAAATACTTCTAGAGTAGTGAGTGTGGAATCAACAATAGCATGTATAAGTTTTCGTCCCTCTGCAACAAATAAGCCTTCCTGTTTTCTGAATTTTTTCTGCTGCAATGCAGCAACATCCTTAATTTTTTGTTTAGAAATCATGTATGAATCTGTACTTATACTTTCAGCAAATAAAGAACTTTTATCCCAAAATCCGGGTTAATTAATGTTGTTTGTGAATAAAGCTCATTTGCTTTCACACAAGACATTTAAACTTTTATAAACCATCTTTTAAATATACAATCAACAGGTGAACACCTGACAATCAGACCAATGCTCTATAAACCCCGTAATGCAACTGTCTATGTCATTAGATACTAATTTACGCTTTATTCATAATTCCGAACAATATCGAAGCTAAAGGGCACATATTTTGGATAAATTTAACCGCTCAAAAGAAAAGGCATTTGCGTAATAGCTATATCCAATTATCTCTCATATTGCTGGCAGCCATTTTATTCAATGCGTGCAGCCCGACGAGGCATTTAAAAAATGATCAATACCTACTTGAACGGAATGCCATTATAAATAACAAAACGCATGTTTCTGCTTCGGAAATGATGAACTACATGCGTCAGAAGCCCAATAGAAAAATACTCGGCATACTCCGCTTTCACCTACAAATGCACAACTTGGTAGATCAGGCAGCAGAGGAGCGAGCTCAACAGGAACGAATCAGAAAAAGAGCCGAACTGAACAGAAAACGTAAGGAAAAGGGTAAGAAGCCTAAAAAAGAAGAACCCGGCAGTTTTAATCAGTGGTTGCTGAGCATAGGAGAAAAACCTGTTATTCTAGACACCTTTGCTGCAAAAAAATCGGCTGAGCAGGTCGAGCTTCTTCTGAAAAACAAAGGTTATTTCAATGCACGCGTTGAAGATAGTATCAGTTACAGACAGAAAAGAAAAAGGGCTACTATACATTATCAATTAATAGCCGGTACTGCCTACCGAATCAGAAATGTGCAAACGACCTGCGATGATCCGATCATGAATTTGCTCATTAAAAATGATTTTGAAAATTCACTCATCAAAACAGGTGAAATTTTTGAAACCGAGAACCTTGATTTCGAGCGAAGCCGAATTACAGAACTGCTCCGAAATGAAGGCTATTTTAACTTCAACAGAAGTTTCATCAGCTACAGTGCCGACACCGGTGTGGGTAATCATGAAGTAGATATCACGCTTATTGTTAATAATATCATAAGAAAAGTACCCGGATATGCAGATAGTATCGAAGAACAGCGACATAAACGTTTTCTGATTAATGATATTTATGTTGTAACTGATCATCAACCTCAAAACCGTAATCGCGGTGAATTAGATACCTTATTGTTCAACGAATATGTTTTTATTTCAGAAGGGATGCTCAATCAAAAGCCCAAAATATTAAAAGCTAACTTTTTCATCAACAAGGGCGATTTCTACCGCAAATCGAGAGTGGAATATACCTACAGCAGATTGATGGAACTTAGAGCATTTAAATTCATCAACATACAATTCGAACAAACCGAAGCCGAAAGTAATTTGCTGAATTGCTACATATTACTCACACCAGCCGCAAAACAATCCATCACATTAGAAACACAGGGCACTAATACTTCGGGCAATCTAGGTATTGCAGCCAATATCAATTACGGAAACAGAAACTTGCTGAAAGGTATTGAAAACTTTGAGCTCAGACTCACCGGTGCACTCGAAGCGCAACCCATCATCAACCCTGCAGATGACGCTACGATCAGACCTTATCTTCCGTTCAACACCATTCAGGCCGGACCTGTTATGAGTTTGACCATTCCAAAGTTTATAGGCCCTATCAATCTGGACGAAAAGAGAAACATTCGCACCCTCATCACCACAGGTCTCAATTATCAGCTTCGCCCCGACTATTCCCGAAGTGTATTTAATGTGACGTATGGATATACCTGGAAAAGAAAACAAGAAACACATATTTTCAATCCTGTAGAGCTAAATTATTTGCGCGTGGGTCTTTCTCCCAGTTTCCAAGAGCTATTGGAAAACTTGAACAATCTATTTTTTCTCAATGCCTTTAAGCCGCAATTTATTGCTGCTATGCGCTACAGTTATATTAAAACCAATCAAAATCCGTCAAAGATTCAGGATTATCAATATTTTAGATTCAATGCCGAGTCAGCGGGGCTTCTGCTTAACCTAACCAGAAATTTTTATGCCAATCCGGCACAAATCAACGATCAGTTTATCGTGCTCGGCGTACCCTACTCTCAATATTTTCGTTTCGATACCGATTATCGATTTTTCAAGGCATTACCTCAATTTCAATCATTTGTGTTCAGAGGCGTTGTCGGGGTGGGTCTTCCTTATGGCAACAGCACGGTGATGCCTTTTGATAAAAGCTTTTTTGGCGGAGGTGCAAATGGTAACCGTGCATGGCTCATTCGAACACTCGGACCCGGATCCTATCAAAATCCATCAGGGGTGAGAATCGATCAGATTGGTGACATCAAGTTAGAGACTTCAGTAGAATATCGTGCAAAAATATACAGCTATTTCGAATCCGCTATATTTATCGATGCAGGAAATATCTGGCTGATGGAAGACGACATTCAACGTCCCGGTGCGGTTTTCGATTTCAGTAGGTTTTACAAGGAGTTTGGTGTAGGCGGTGGATTGGGTCTTCGTTTAAATTTCAATTTTTTCATCCTCCGACTCGACGCGGCCCACCCTTTGCACGACCCTTCTATGGATGAAGGCTCGAGATGGCGATTCAATCATTTGGAATTAAGACGCGTCAATTTCAATTTTGCGATAGGATATCCTTTCTAATAAAACGATCTTCACATACCCGCCTATTCCTTATATTTGCATGCATAATTTAGAAAATGTCCAACTCAATTTACGAAAAATACGAACCAGTAATAGGCCTTGAAATTCACATTCAATTGTTGACCAAGAGCAAGGCCTACTCAAGCGATTCAGCAGCTTTTACAGTATCCCCTAATAGCAACATCAGTCCTATTACACTTGGCCACCCGGGCACTTTGCCTAAAGCTAACAAAAAAGTAATTGAATATGCCGTGAAACTTGGTTTAGCTTGTGGCTGCAATATAACCCGTGAAAATCAGTACGCTCGAAAAAATTATTTCTATGCTGATTTGCCAAAAGGCTATCAAATCACACAAGACAAAACCCCTATCTGCACTGGTGGACATATTACTATCAAGGATAGTCAAGGAAATTTGAAGCAAATCAACCTGACAAGGATCCATATGGAAGAGGATGCCGGCAAAAGCATGCATGATCAGGACTTATACGACTCCTTAGTTGATTTGAACAGAGCAGGAGTACCATTGCTCGAAATGGTTTCAGAACCTGAAATCAGAAGCGGCGAAGAAGCTTACCAATATGTAACTGAAGTGCGTAAACTGGTTCGATACCTCGAAATCTGTGATGGTAACATGGAAGAAGGTAGCATGCGCTGCGATGCCAATATTTCTGTAAGACGCAAAGGAGAAACGCGCTTTGGCCAAAAGGTAGAAGTGAAAAACATGAACTCCATCAGAAATGTACAACGCGCCATCGAATTTGAAATTAAACGCCAAATCGATATCATTGAAGCCGGCGGAGTCATAAATCAAGAAACCAGGAGCTTTGATGCCGTAAATGGAAGCACATTTAGCCTACGTTCGAAAGAAATGGCCAATGACTATCGCTATTTTCCTGAACCGGACTTAGCCCCGGTAGTCGTGGATCAAATCTACATCGAAAAGATTAAAAGCGAAATGCCACCTTTGCCCGAAGAGTTGCATCGAAAATTTACGGAAGAATTTAATCTATCAAGTTATGATGCAGGTGTCATTTCCGATAGCAAACCATTTGCCCTTTATTATTTAGAGCTTACTAAACATACCAATAACTTTAAGGCTGCAGCTAACTGGCTTACGGTTAACATTAAAGGTTATTTGAATGAAACAGCTCAGGAAATTGAAGATTTTAACATCCAACCACAGCAAATAGCTTCCATCATCAAAATGATTGATGATGGAAAAATCAGCAACAGCATTGCTTCACAAAAGATATTTCCGGCATTGCTTCAAACGCCCGATGCAGACCCGGTGCAGTTGGCTATATCAAACAATTGGCTGCTTGCTACAGATGATAATAGTTTACAAACATGGATTAACGAAGCGCTGGCAGCCTATCCTGATAAAGTGGCTGAATACCGTTCGGGAAAAAAAGGCTTGTTGGGTTTATTTATGGGCGAAGTAATGAAAAAGTCGGGTGGAAAAGCTGATCCCAAAATAGCCAATCAAAAAGTGAAAGAGGCACTCGAAACACAATAACATAATTACAAACAAATAATTAGATGCAATTCAAGAAATTTATTTTTATTCCAATCTTAGCGCTAACAGCAATTATAGCATGTTCTAATAATGATCAGAAGGACAATGCCCAACTATCCGGACAGATTGAATTTCACAAGAATGCTATAATTTGGCTTGAGAAAATCGATGGGCAGAACGTCATTGCGATTGACTCTGCTAAAATTGACGACAAAGGTAACTTCGTTTTCAAAAACCGAGTACCTGAAAAGGATTTCTATCGTTTGAGAATAAACAACAATAACAATGTGTTCCTAATCATTGATCCGAAAGAAAATATTCGGTTCAATAATCCAAACAACATGATCAACACAGGCTACACTATTGAAAATTCTCAGGAAGGTAAACTAATCATGCAAGTTCTGGAGGTGAGAAATTCCTTGAATGAAGTTCGTGAACGCTTGTTGAAAGAGCTCAATGATGCTCCAATTTATGATCGTGAAATGGTGCAGCAAAGAGTTGAAAATGAGTATGGAGCTTTTCTGCAGCAGAAGATTAGTGAGCTTAAAAAAATGATTGACAGCCATCCCGACAAGCTTGCATTGATTGTGTTGGTAGAATATCTCAATCCCGATACGGAATTTGAAACCTTGAAACGTATCGCTGACTTGGTGGAAAAAAATTACCCCAAATCGGGCTATGCTGCCGGTTATATAAATAAAATAAGACAAATGAAGGCGATGGCTATTGGACAGCCTGCACCTGAAATCATTTTTCCTGACCCTTCTGGAAATGATGTTGCACTCTCTAGCTTGCGTGGTAAATATGTGTTGATTGATTTCTGGGCTTCATGGTGTGGGCCTTGCCGTCAAGAAAATCCAAATGTTGTTCGTCTATACAATCAATACAAAAACAAAGGCTTCGACATTTTTGGCGTTTCTTTAGATAAGGATAAAAAAGCTTGGATTGCTGCAATTGAAAAAGACGGACTCACCTGGACACATGTAAGCGACTTGGCTATGTGGAGCTCGCCTGTGGTGAAACAATATGGATTTTCGGGTATCCCTTTCACCGTGCTACTCGATAAAGAAGGTCGAATTATTGCAAAAGGACTTAGAGGGGCTCAGCTTGAACAAAAACTAGCAGAGTTGATGCCGTAATTGGAAGCTCTTCCCCCAAACTTAATCATTGGCTAAATTATTTCAAGAGCAACATGCTACTCCAAAAATGCTTTCAAATCTTTTAGTGATTGTTTGGCTTCGTCAAGCATGGGAACCATGATTTGAAAAACATGCATCATGCCCTCCCACTGTTTAAAATGAACTTCTATTCCATAAGATTTTAACCGATCCACCAGTAATAAACTATCGTCTAAGAGCACTTCGTCTTCGCCGACATGGATTAAACATGGCGGAAAGTCTTTAAAGTCACCCAACACAGGCGAAGCTAAAGGATTTTCTGCGGATTCACCATGTAGATATCTTTCAGCCCATTTTTTGGCAGAGGAGCCATCAATCAAAGGATCAGATTTTGCTTTTTCTGTAAAACTATCAGCTGTTATCCGCAAATCGGCCCAAGGTGAAAAAGCAAAGAGTTTATCAGGCATCTTTTCGCCCAGTTGTTTTAATTTCAGTGCAGTGGAAAAGGTTAAGCCACCACCTGCCGAATCGCCTCCGATAAAAATTCTGGCTTCGGGATGCTTATCCCGAATAATTTGAAAGGCTCGAACGCAATCATCCAGCCCGTTTGGAAATGGGTGCTCCGGCGCTAAACGATAATCGATGGCAAAGACTTCAATACCGCTTTCTAAAGAAATGGCCGAAATCAAATGAGTGTACATTCTGTAATTGCACACACTGAATCCACCTCCATGCAGATAAAGTAAAACAGCTTCCTGTTTAATTACCTTTGGAGTGAATATGCCGCAAGGAATACCTTCCAGATCTGTATGCTGAACTTTTACCTGATCGCGGAATAGAGGAATACCTGAATTGAATTTTCCACGAATGGGAAATCTAAACCATGCCTTTTCCTGATTGTAAACAGCAAGCTTAAATCCTCTGATAAAGGGCTTGATTAAGGTAATTGCCAGTTTACTCATCGCACAATGAAAAGTTTCAGCACAGCTTGTCCGTCCTTGGCTTGCAGTTGCATAAGATAAATACCTCCGGCAAGTTCGTTCAACTCAAGTTGGATTATCTGCTTGCCACCATTTAATTGAAATGCATTGCGTTTTACCAAAGTCCCTTTGATGTCTAATAAACTGAGTGTAACCTGTTGCTTACCAACAGTATTAAACTCAATTTGCACCAATTCATTTGCCGGGTTTGGATAAATCACATAGCTAATCTGCGCTGCGATATCCCTTACACTCAATTTGAGTACTTCGATTGTCGAAGTCAGGGTATCATAGCCACAATCGTTGCCTACTATCAAGGTGATATTGAAAAAACCTTCGAAAGGAAAATTGTAACTCACCTGACTACCAATGAACGTACTTCCTTGAATAATCCAAATGATTTCATCTGCATTGGGCGTTGTACATGTGAAATTTACATTATAGTTATCAATCTGATCGAAAGTGAAAGTGGGATTAATATTTGCACCCACCGTTACAGATATTGGTCCTGCCTGACCTGAACAATTATTAACATCGATAAAATTAACAAAATAGGCAATGCTTTGCGAAGGTAAAGCCAATGGATTGGCTACATTGGGATCGGATAAACCATCGGTGGGAAACCATTCATAACTCACTGCCCCGGAAGCAGATAGCTCTACGGCTTGCCCATCGCAAATAGTTTGGTCTTCAGAAATATATACTTGAGCCGGCTCAAAAACTAAGATTTGAACCTGTTGATTTATTTGACATTGAAATTCGTTGCTTGCTATTAAACTCAAAGAAAGATTGCTGATGGCTGCTACTTCCACCAAATTTTGATTGTCGGCACCTATAATTGAATTGCCAGACCAACTGTATGTTGAAGCGCCACTTACTGAAACTGTAATAGTATCACCAAGGCATGCCGAAGTGGGAGCACTGATACTAACATCAGGCAAGGGGTTAACTTGAACGACAATCGTATCTCTACCGACACACCCTACTTGTTCAAAAGCTGAAAGCACATAGGTAGTGGTATTTTGAGGGCTTGCAAACGTGCTTAAAGATTCCGGCTGTGTGAGCCCTGTGCTGGGTTCCCAGCTAAAAAATGGGAATTCTGTGTTAGATTGAAGGAATACACTGTCGCCTAAACAAATCTCTCTATCCTGCCCTAAACTGAATGCCGGAGGTGGTGTTGGCACAATATTTATATTTCTAAATTGATTGCCATTGCAAGTGAGCATAATTACTTGCATAGGTCCACTCAATTCAGCTAATACAAGTTGCTGTCCACTGCCTAATAAATTGAGATTACTGTCATAATAATCAAATTCAATATTTGCCCCACCGGCATTTCCTGAAACAGTTCCTGTTATTGTTGCATCGCCGCCTATGCAGGCTCCGTCCACAGCATAATTGACATCAAACAAGGGGGGTGCTTCAGCTATGGCACCGATTCCGCCTGATGTTGCGCCATTGTGATGAAATGCGGTGAGACTTGCTGAATTGGTTGTGCCATTGTTACCCCCACTCACATTGATCACGGGATTGCCTCCAGTATGGTAAACCACACCACCGCCACCACCGCCACCCGGACCTTGCGCTTGTGTATTGTTCAGTAAATTCATAATCTGATTGCCTCCATTTCCACCACGTGCGTTAATAGTGATTGCCGGAATTGGTGACATCGAACGAATCATGATGGCACCACCTCCACCAGCTCCACCGCATCCATCAATACCACTGGTGAAACCTCCTGCTCCACTATTTCCACCATTACCACCATCAGCTACAATTTCACCGGTGCCGGAAATGCTTCCATAATTTTCAATATAAATAATTCCGCCGCCATTGCCTCCATTACCGCCCAGATTGTCGTTTTGATCACCGGCTCCACCGCCGCCTCCAAGAAATAATTTCTGAGGAGCTACAGATAAAGGTCTGCCCCCTCTTCCGCCCTCATTTCGTCGCCAATCGCCTTGCCAGGTTTGAGAATTAGGCCCAAGTGTGAGTGGATTTTGGTTTACCCCCGAAAAGGAATACCCTCCTCTTCCACCTCCGGATGATACGTTAGAAGAAAAACCCGGACTTTCCTGATTCCATGCTGTGATCCAATTGGATGTGCTGATATTAGGATTACCAAGTCCATTATATGCGCCCAAAGCAGCGTTTGAACCGCCACCACCTCCGGCATTGTGCGAAGTACCACCGCCACCACCATTAGCAGGTGCACCTTTGCAGTATCTCCCCCCCATTTGGTCATAGTCTGTCGTGTTGCCGGCTATGCTTTCGCCTTTTTCAGCACCTTCGCCCGGATTGAGGTCGGCAAATCTTGTTCCACCAAAAAATGATTGATTCTCATTAGCTAGACCGCCTCGAAAACCAATAGCAATAGCGTTTATTCTTCCATTAATAATCAAATCTCCGCTGGTTTCGATAGCAATCACGCCTCCTAAACTACCATTCCAAAATTGTCCATTGAGACTACCACCATTATTTATCGTCAGATTATTATATCTGGGCACACGCACAACCTGAGTTCTTCCTGATGAAGAATAATTATTTTTCAAACCACAAAAAAACTGAATCACATTCCCTTGCACAGATTTCACTTCGATAAGCTCATAGTTTCCGCAAGTGCCATAATCAACAATATTACCCCATGTGTCGGAAAAAATATCACTACCATCAATCGTAGCTCCCTGCATTTGAATAATCATAATTAAATCACCTGTTCCCAGAGATTGAGGAAAACGATTATTGGCATTGAGCAAAGCATTAGAAACCACAATCTGTTGATCGCCGGCCAAAGCGTTTGCCGTTAACAAGGTATATTCATTGACAATAGCATTGGCAGAAATCTGAAAATTACCATTTTTACCGCGCTGAGCTGAAAGCTGAATAGATGTAATAGTTAGAACAACTAAATAAATCGAATTGAAAATAAAATTTCGTAGCACAAGTGAGATATTTGTGCTCAAATTTAGTGGTTTAGCAAATGTTAGCAAGAATATTTTATGCACATATTAAGTAAAGCATCATATGATTGTCTCGATTGAAATTTTACCTATTGATGAAATGCTCCGGTGTTTTGTCTTACATTATTCAAATTTATTATGACCTTTGCAAAAAGCACTTTCCTTCATATAATATGCGAAAATACAAGCTCTTGATAATAGAATCAGCCCGTACTTTGTTTCTGCTTGCAATCATCTGTATAGTTTCCCATGGCTGCAAAAGTAAAAGCTACATCAGCAATGAACCTGAAACTCAGGTTATAGCGATGGATGATCAGATTAAAACTAATGCTCATCCAAGCGCACTGCTCATCAAACCATATAAAAAAGCTTTAGATTCATTGATGGCATTACAGGTGGCTCAATCATCCATGCCACTCACCAAAACTTTGCCCGAAAGCACCTTAGGTAATTTGATTACAGATTTGCTCAAGTATCATTTTGAGAAAACTTCAGGAATTGTGTTGCATGGCTTAATACTCAATCAAGGAGGTTTAAGAATAGAGCTGCCACAAGGAACAATCACCCGATCTATGGTCTTTGAATTGATGCCTTTCGACAATGAATTGGTCATTTTTAATATGAAAGGTGAAGATTTGATTAATATATTGAATCATATCGCAGACAAAGGCGGAATGCCTATTTCAGGCATCAGAATGGGAATAGCAGATAAAAAAGCTGTGCAGGTCGAAATAGCCGGCAGACCAATTAGTCTGAATGAGAATTATTTGATCGCAACTTCAGATTATCTTTTTGGAGGTGGAGATAAATTCAATTTCAGTAAGTCAAGCAATCTAACTTACACTAAATTAAAAATCCGAGATTTGATTATGGAATCATTCATAGAAATGGACAAGCAAGGTATTCCACTGTCAGCTCAAAAAGATGGAAGGATTTATCATGTTCAATAGAAGAGATTTTATTCGCAACAGTCTGCTTTTCTCAGCTGCGGCATTGATACCGGAGACAAGTATTGCTGAGATACTTAAGCAACGCGTGATAAGATTAGTTGTTTTGAATACCAATGACTGGCACAGCCGCATAGATCCATTTCCTGAGAATGATCCAAAATTTCCCGGACAAGGAGGTTTTTCACGAAGAGCTTCATATGTAGAACAAGTCAGAAATGAAGAAGAACATGTACTTCTTCTCGATGCCGGAGACATTTTCCAAGGTACCCCTTATTTTAATTTCTATGAAGGAGAGCTTGAATTTAAACTAATGTCATACTTGAAATACGATGCAGCCACTTTTGGTAATCATGACTTCGACAATGGTGTGGAAGGCTTACTCAAGCAATGGCAACACGCTAAATTTCCATTCATCAATTCAAACTACGATTTCAACAATTCTGATTTGAATGGTAAAGTGTTGCCCTATAAAATATTCAAAAAAGGACCTTTAAAAATTGGTGTTTTGGGCGTAGGTATTGAACTCGATGGCTTAGTACCTAAAAAGAATTTTGAAGGAATTGTATATCATGATCCGGTTGCTAAAGCAAAGGAAATGTCAGCCAGACTAAAAAACGATTACAAATGTCATCTTGTTATTTGCTTGTCACACCTTGGCTACAAATACGAGAATAACAAAGTATCGGATCGAATATTAGCAGCTGAAAATGAGCATATTGATCTCATTATTGGAGGGCATACTCATACATTCATGGAAGCTCCTGAAAAAATCATGAACAAAGCAGGAAATTTTACCCTTGTTACGCAAATGGGATGGGCCGGATTGAAAATTGGGCATCTGACTTACGAATTTTCAGAAAAAAGTGGTAATTTAGTTGTCATGTTAGTGCGAAATGAAAATTTTTAAAAGTCAATAGCGATTTGATTTTTTTTTAAAAAATATTTGGTAAATATTTGCGCTTTGATTGCTCAACTCCTTGATAGATGCCGATTTCAAGAATTTTGAGCGTTAAATGTTTCACTAATAAAGAATTGGAAAAATACTATGGAGAAAACTTTTGATAAAGTTTGGGTTAATTGTCTTGAGATTATCAAAGATAATGTAAGCCAGCAGAGCTTCAAAACATGGTTTGAACCGATCAAACCATTGAGGATGAAAGATAATGTGCTTACAATTCAGGTTCCAAGCCACTTTTTTTATGAGTATCTTGAAGAACACTACATTGATTTGCTTAAGAAAACGATCACCAAGGAACTCGGCGCCGAAGGAAGACTGGAATATAGTATCATCATGGAGCAGAATTACAAAAGTCAGCATCCATACACGGTGAATATTCCGGGCGTCAATACCAAAAGCCTTAAAAACCCTCCGGTATCTATTCCTATTGACCTTAATAGCAATAACACCATAAAGAACCCATTCATACTTCCAGGTTTGAAGAAAATGAATGTAGAATCTCAATTGAATCCAAATTATTCTTTTGAAAATTTAGTTGAGGGAGACTGCAACAGGTTAGCACGCTCAGCCGGCTATGCTGTAGCCAATAAACCGGGTGGCACGGCATTCAACCCATTGCTAATCTATGGAGGAGTCGGATTAGGCAAAACACATTTAGCGCATGCAATCGGCATTGAAATCAAAAAGAATTTCCCTGGTAAAACAGTTCTATATGTTACATCAGAGCGATTCTGTCAGCAATATGTGGAAAGTGTGAGAAATAATTCGCAGAATGATTTCATTCACTTTTACCAAATGATAGATGTGCTAATAATTGATGATGTTCAATTCTTTGCAGGCAAAGAAAAAACGCAAGATGTGTTTTTCCAGATATTCAATCACCTGCATCAAACCGGCAAACAATTGGTGCTCACTTCAGATAAATCGCCAATCGAACTGGTAGGTTTGGAGCAAAGACTACTATCTCGTTTCAAATGGGGATTGTCTGCAGACTTGCAAGTGCCTAACCTTGATACCCGAATTGCTATTCTTGAAAAGAAAATTTACGCTGATGGAATTGAAATGCCAAGCGAAGTTGTAGAATATCTCGCCTACAATATTACCACCAATGTGAGAGAACTTGAAGGTGCATTAGTTTCATTGATTGCACAATCTACCCTCAATAAGAAAGCCATTACCATAGAACTTGCCAAGCAGATGATTGACAAGTTCGTTAAAAATACTACCCGAGAAGTTTCAATTGACTTTATTCAAAAAGTGGTATCGGATTACTTCAACCTACCGCTCGAACTACTTAAATCAAAAACCAGAAAAAGAGAAGTGGTGCAAGCAAGGCAAATAGCGATGTATTTCGCCAAAAGCATGACCAAGTCATCACTTGCCAGCATTGGTATGCAGTGCGGAGGAAAAGACCATGCAACAGTTTTGCATGCTTGCCGTACAGTGAACAACCTTATCGAGACAGATAAGAAGTTTCGCGTCTATATCGAAGAGATTGAAAAGAAGATTGGTAACCAATAAAACTTTTTGAAAGCAGATTGAAAGTTACAAAAATCCTGATGGTGTGCCTTGGAAACATTTGCAGGTCTCCAATGGCTGAAGGTATCCTGCGCACCAAAATATTGGCGACAGGTAAAAAGGCTATTGTCGATTCAGCAGGCACATCAAATTATCATGTTGGCGAAAATCCTGATTATCGCGCTATTGTGACTTTGCGCAATAAAAACATAGACATATCCGGACTTGCAGGAAGACAATTTAGCGTGTCCGATTTTGATGAGTTTGATTTTATCTATGCAATGGATAGCAGCAATTACAAAAATATTCTGGCTCTCGCACGAAACGAAAACGATAAAGCAAAAGTGGATTTGATAATGAATCTGGTTGAGCCCGGTTCTAATCGCTCGGTACCCGATCCCTATTTTGGTGAACACGATGGATTTGAGCAAGTTTATAAAATGCTGGATGCTGCAACAGAAAAAATAATTGAAAAACTTTAATTGATTGGCATCAAGAGAATTCAAAGGTCAGCTATATCTCATACCCAGTTTATTAGGTGATGAAGCGTCACCTAATTCACTTTCATCAATCACTGTCGATATAATCAATGACGTTGACTATTTTCTTTGTGAGAATGAAAAAAATGGTCGCCGATTTCTGAAAAAAGCAGGAATCAATAAACCACTTGATTCCTTAATTCTGAAACAACTAGACAAAGATACCCCCCTGAATGAGCTCCTCTCTTACGCCAAAGAACTGGCATCAGGCAAAAAGGCTGCTTTGATTTCAGACGCCGGAGCGCCAGCGGTTGCTGATCCCGGTGCCCAGTTTGTAAAACTTTGTCATGAATATAAGGTTAAGGTTACCCCCGTGCCGGGACCATCATCTATTCTACTTGCCTTGATGACAGCCGGATTAAACGGGCAACAATTCACTTTCAATGGTTATCTGCCTGTAAAAGACCCTGAGCGCAGCAGAGCCATTCAAGAATTGGGAAAGAAATGCCTTCAGCACACCCAGATTTTTATGGAAACACCTTATAGAAATTTGAGTTTATTCGATGCGCTGCTCAAAAGCCTTCACCCGGAAACATTGTTGTGCATAGCCGCTGGATTGACGACACCTTCAGAATATACCTTTACTACAAGTGTTGCCAACTGGAAATCTATCAAACCACCTATTCATAAAGTTCCAGCCATATTTTTAATCATGCGAACTTAGGCTGTCTTTAGTTGTGACTACTATTTGCTTCCAATTCCAGATGAGCATTCCAATACGCATTGACTTGATTAGGCTCGATCTTACCTTCAAGAAGTCCCTGTTTGATCAGATAGTTAACATAAATTGAAAATTTATTTGCTCCTTTGGTATTGAGGTGTTCCAAATCTGCAAAATCGTAGTGTTCCATAGGCAGATTTCTAAAATCTAAAAATGGAACATCAATAAATTTCTCCTGATGGGTTCGCAAAAACAAAGCTTCATTACGAAAACCCGGATATTTAGGATGCTGAGGCGTTCGCATTAAAAACACCTTGATTCCCGCTTGATGAAGCATATCAATCGATTTCCTTAAATATGCCATGTTTTTCTCCGGAAATTTGTAGTCAAATGGAATATAATCTTCCGGTTTCAGACTCGAAACCAATGAATCAACTTTATTTAGTTTGGTTGGCTTAAAATGACCCCACTCATTTGCAAGAAGCAAGTCTGAAGATCGTGATGCTAAAAACGATCCATAATTTTTTAATGAAAATGAAGTTGCAAAAACAGTTCCTTCGAAATTATTACGAAGTAAAAGCAGATAATCATTGAGTGACATGAAGGCAGCAAATTTAGGATACCTAAATTTCAAATGCTTATTACTATACATCCATTCTATCATATCATCAGAGATACAATTGTTGGTGTATTCAATAAACACATGCTTGATATGTGGATTGTCCCTAATGATGGGTTTCAACTTTGCATACATGTAGAAATAGCTCTCACCACTTTGTGATAAATTAATTGCGGTTTCAATAATGGAATCATTGTAAGCACATTCCGGATGAGAATGTCCGGCAATTAAGACGCTTTTTGATGTGTTTATGCTGTAATAATCTCCTTTGTTAACGAATGAATATACCAATATGCAGACCAAGGCAATGATCATAATTCCCGTTGAGATAAAAAGCAATGTTTTAAAAATCAAAATCCTCATAGGCCTAAAATTGGAAATAAATGAAAACCTGTTCCTTGCCCAGGGATAAGAATATGATAAAGAACAAACCCAAATAAAAAGACCATCTCAACACTCTAGGTTTATTAAGCGCCATTTTAGCAATGGCAAATTGCTCTCTTCTGCCTTTCCACTCTATGATAATAAAAACGAACAGCAATGCGAGCAAACCTCTGGGTAATATGGTAGGCAATGAAAATAGACTGCTAGAAAGAATTTCACGAATAATCTCCACAGCCTGAGTTACGGTTTCCGCTCTGAAGAAAATCCAAGCTAGAATGGTCAAAGTGAATGTACCTGTCATGCTGAATAATTCACGAAAGGTGGGAAACACACTGTGCTGGGCTACAATTTCAAGATTATTGCGGTTGCGATTGGTTAGCAGTAAGGGCAAGAAGTATAAGGCATTTAACAATCCCCAGATAATAAATGTCCAATTGGCCCCATGCCAAAAACCACTCACAATAAATATGATGAATGTGTTTCTAACTTTCATGCTCAGCCCACCTTTGCTCCCGCCCAAAGGAATGTAGAGATAATCTCTAAACCAAGTGGAAAGTGAAATATGCCATCTTCTCCAAAATTCAGCAATGTCTCTTGAAAAATAGGGAAATGCAAAATTTCGCATGAGTGAAAATCCAAATAAACGGGAAGTGCCTATTGCAATATCAGAATAACCTGAAAAATCACCATAAATTTGGAAAGTGAAGAAAAGTGCACCGAGAAATAAAGTGCTGCCGGAGTGTTCTGTATGATGAGTGAAAATTTCCGTAGCAAATTCGGCACATCCATCGGCAATGACCATTTTCTTAAACAATCCCCACAAGATCTGTCGAAGTCCATCTGCAGCATGTTGATAGTCAAAAACTCTAGGCTTATAGAATTGAGGTAACAAATTGGTGGCTCTTTCAATAGGCCCTGCCACCAACTGCGGAAAAAAACTAACAAATGCCGTAAATGCAATAAAATCTTTGGTTGGTTCTAGTTTTCGTTTGTAAACATCGATTGAATAGCTCAATGTTTGAAATGTATAAAAGCTGATGCCTACCGGCAAAATGATATTGAGTCGCTCGACATCAAATCGGGTCCCAAATAAGCTATAGGCTTCTACAAAGTTTTCTAAAAAGAAATTGTAATATTTAAAAAATCCCAGAAATCCTAAATTGACCAAAATGCTTGTCCACAAAAGCGCTTTTCGTTTTGATTTTGCTTCGGTTTTGAGCAATCCAATCCCTACAAAATAATCAACCGCTGTGCTGAATAAGATTAAGGATAAAAATCTCCAGTCCCAATAACCATAAAAGAAATAGCTTGCCACTACGATGAGTGCATTCTGCGCTTTCAGGTTGCGATTGAAAACAAACCAGTAGAGCAAAAAAACAATCGGAAGAAAAACCGCAAAATCAATCGAATTGAATAGCATCTAAAGTTTTGGTCTATCGTGTATGATCTGAATGCAAAAAAAAGCTAAAACCCTTTTACTTCAACCAATTTTCAGAATTTATTGAGTTTTGGGTCAATATTGCTCAATTGTTCAAACAAAGCATATTGGCATCAATAAAATAAGCTTGAACAGTGAATGATTAATTTCGTTTGCAAAGCGCGTTATTTTTCTATTTTTAGCCGCTTAAAACCTATTTATGTCAACACCTACAAATAATCGCGGCGAATGGCGTTCAAGTTTCGGATTTATCATGGCAGCTGCGGGCTCTGCAGTTGGACTTGGTAATATATGGCGCTTCCCATATATCACCGGACAAAACGGAGGTGGAGCTTTCGTTTTCGTTTATTTATTGTGTGTGTTTTTAATCGGTCTTCCACTACTGATGAATGAAGTGGCCTTAGGGCGATACACCCGCAAAAATCCAATTGGTGCCATGCGTGCAGCAAGTAATAATAAATTTTGGCTTTTACCCGGCATCATGAGTATCGTCATTTGTTTTATGGTTCTTACCTATTATTCCGTAATTGCCGGTTGGACAGTAGGCTATATCATTACTGAAATCGTAAATATTCCGGTCAATTTTGCTGAATTTATTCAAACGCCTTTATACATCATTCCATTGACGGCCGTTTTTATGGCGCTGACAGTTTTTGTTATACTTGGCGGTGTGTCAAATGGCATTGAAAGAGCATCTCGTTTGCTCATGCCGCTTCTTTTTCTGTTGGTATTGATTATTTCCATACGTGTGCTGTTCCTGCCGGGAGCTATGGAAGGCGTTAAATATTATCTCGCCCCTGATTTTAGTAAAATCAATGGAAAGGTGGCGCTTTCAGCACTTGGTCAGGCGTTTTTCTCATTGAGTGTGGGCTGGGGCTTAATGGTAACTTATGGTTCTTATCTTTCGCGAAGAGACAATATTGTGATATCAGGCGCTTGGATTGCCGGTATGGACACAGCTGTTGCATTACTTGGTGGTCTGATGATTTTTCCTGCTGTGTTTGCATTCGGTATGTCGCCTAGTGCGGGACCTTCCTTGGTATTTGAAGTATTACCAACTATTTTTGATAAAATCCCTTTAGGAAATATCATCGGTGCTTTGTTTTTCTTGCTCTTGATGGTGGCTGCCCTCACCTCCTCCATCTCAATGCTCGAAGTGCCTGTGGCTTATTTGATTGACGAGAAAAAATTCAGCCGAAAAAAGGCAGCATGGTTGGTAGGCGGTGCTGCAATGATTTTAGCCATTCCATCCATCATGAGCGCGATTGATGGAAGCATATTTAAAACCATGAGTATTCAGTTTTTTAAAATTAAACTTACCGGTTGGTTTGATATGATGGACTGGTTTTTTGGCACATTTGCCGTTACCATGCTTTGCTTCCTGCTTAGTCTTTTCTCGGGTTGGTTTTTCAAAACTGATGAACTTGTGGAGGAACTTAATTATGGCTCAGTTTCATTCAAAGCGAAAGCTGTATGGCTTTTTGGATTAAAGCCGGCCCATTTGTGGGTGTTTTTGTTAAAATATGTATGTCCGATTATCATTGGCATGGTTTTACTTGATCTTTTCGGTGTATTCGGCACTGCTGCATCCGGTGGTTAATCAGTTCAAAGTTTAATATCGCTTCATATGATTAGAAAAATCCTATTCAGTTCGTTACTTTTCGCGCTTATCATAGCATTAATTCAGCTAATGTCTGTGCCATCAGAAGTGCGGCTATCCGATGCTGAACCTTTGGAACACCTAATAATTGAAGACAGTAAAATACTCGTGGCTGAAATTCCTGTTGGTATCACCAAATATAACCTTTGTTTCGGCGATACGCTGCAAATGCTTCAAGACAAAACAACCCTTGCCCATTTAAAGCTCAGTTTGGAAAAACCTTATCAATTGGCTGAATTTGAAGAAACTACAGACAATGTATACAGATGCGCACTTCAGTTGTTTTTTGAGAATGGTCGATTGGTTGCTATCAGCAACAGAATCAAACTTTTGCTGCCTGAGTTAATAGTAAATACGTTTGTTCAGTGTGATCAAAAACTTGACGGATTCAAATCTTGTCAATTGAAAAAAATTAGCGATGAGGAATATATTTATGAAAGCTTCGTTGTGAATTTAATTTAATTACAAAACCAAAGTCAACTAGGTTCCTTTATCCTTTTTAAGTCAACATGACTTAGTTTGGCTTCAAGATGCAGATTAGATAATAAAAATGTTGAATCACAAAATCATATCACTAGCAACTTATGCAGGAAAGAAGAAACAACCTCTCACTTCTCTGCTCATTTGCTTATTAGTTTTACTTCAATTCGACCTTTCGGCACAAGTCAAGCCGCCTATTCAATGGGGAAGTGCAATGGCTCTACCCACAAGCAATGCCGAGCATTATTACATAGACAGTTGGCCTGAGGGCATCATGAAATATATTTATTCGCCTGCCACCCTATTCAGCGGAGCCAAAGCCTACATTGAGCGGTATGACAACTATAGTTTGTTGCCACAATATTCCAAGCCTGTGGTTTTATCGACCGCCAAAGGTACAAGAGCATTGGAAATCGAAGCCTTCACCCGTTTGGGCGATTATCCTGTTTTCTTTGGTTCACACTACAATAAGGATAAAAACAAGGTTGAAGTCTATGCAAGACAATTTAATCTCGAAGGCGAGCCTATTGGCAAGGATTTCAAATTGGCCGAATTTGAAGCCCGCAAAAGAAGTAATCAAAGTTTACTGCGTGTAATTCCTAATAACAACCGCAACAAGGTTTTGATATATTACAATCAGGCTTTTGAAAAATATCAGAATGAAAAAGCGGAGTTCAGAATGTTTGACCAGGATATGAATTTGGTCTATGAACGATTTATCGAGTTTCCATATCGGGAGCGTAACTTCAATATCTATCGCACCCATGTTGATGAAAATGGTCGTGTTTACCTCTTAGTAAGAATTTTTCTGGAAAAAAATGAAGTTGTTGACCGCTCAGTACCACGATATCGCTACAGCCTAGTAACCTTTGGTCCCGATCGCGATGCAGTAGAAGATTACAACTTGCAAATGGAAAATTACTTTACCAGCGATGTAAATATGGCAATTGATGGAGATAGAGTAATCTGTGCAGGCTTTTATTCCGGCATTTCATCGAGTCGGGCAGCAGGAACATTTTTCATTGAAATAGACCGTAAGGCCAGAGAAATTGCTTATCGAAAAATGGAAAAATTTGAAAAAGATTTTGTCGTTGATTTCATTCCAAGCCGAAGAGTAAGACGCATGACCGAAGTGCCTGATTTTAAAGTTGATCAGGTGCAGATTTTCAAAGATGGGTCGGTTGCTCTTGTTGGTGAACAGTTTTACGTTGACGAAATTTGCTTTCGCGATTTCAGAACCGGCATGATTAATTGTCAATATAACTTCAATTACAACAACATTGTCACTTTCAAATTCGATTCAAATGGAAATGCACTTTGGACGGCTAACATTCCTAAATATCAACAAAGCACCAATGATGGGGGCAAGTTCTTGTCTTATTGTTATGGAGTTAGCAAAGACGAGGAACTGATTTTCCTGTTCAATGATCATCCACGAAATGTCAATGCCACTGATGGAAGAGTAGGCGTGATGACCAATGTGCGTAAATCAGTGCCTGTAATGGTGATTTTATCCAAAGAAGGAGCTTTTGCTCGTATTCCACTCTCCACCGACCGCGTACAGAAAATGTTTTTCATACCAATATTATCCTATCAAATAAGTCCATCGTCAGCCATGGTTTATGCGGTAAGAAACAATCGTTTCAAAATTGGAATTGTGGATTTTGATTATGAATAGGATAAATCAATCTTTGGTATAAATCATTATTTTCCTACTGATTTTATTTCCATAGGCATCTATCAGGCTTAAAACATGCTCTCCGGGATGAGGCTGCATGCTTATGCGATGAATTTGTGCGGTTTGTCCAACGTATTTACCATCCAAATTCCAATAAATCTTGACTTGTGGATCGCGGTGAGTCGCTTCAAATACCACAGCACCTTTCTCGCTTTTCCAGTTGCGTGGAATAAAAATTTCTGAAAGATCGCGAGGGTAAATCACTTCCATATTTTTGATATCTTCCAGACTATTGCAACCTGCTCTCAAAAAAGGCAATGGAACATAATCGGCATGTTTTTGCTTATAATAAAATTCAATAGCAGGTGGTAGGATAAACCAAGATTTAACTTCCATTTCCGATGGATCTGCGCAACTCGCATTTACCCGTTCACCTGTTTGTTTGTCTAAAAATATTGATTGATGATAGGGGCAAGTAATTCTGTTGCGTTCTACTTCGGGAACATCTTTATTGATAGCATCGCGACCACAATGCAATCCAGCCACATATCCGCTTTTTTTGCAAACTTTAATGGTTTGATAATTCTCCTCCGGTTTTGAGAACCAAGGCACCACGGGCAATTGTTGGAACACATCAAACATAAGTGGTGCTGCTGCACCAATACCTGTGAGCGAAGCACTCGAAGCTCCATTGGCATTGCCTACCCAAACTCCTACTACATAGTTTGGTGTAACGCCAACTGACCATGCATCGCGATGTCCAAAACTTGTTCCTGTTTTCCAGGCTACTCGTCGACCACTACTAAACTCGCTCCACGAAGCTTCCTCATCGGGTCGCGATACCTGCACCATGGCTTGAAAAACTTCATATATCACAGCCGGTGTGAACAATTGCTTTTTCACACTGTCTCGTTTTGGCTCTTTGTCTTCATCATTGATATATTGCAATTGACCGAGCCAAGCGTCATAACTTGGATCACTTGTATTAAATGCTAGCAATGAGCGGGCAAGGTTAGCATAAATCAAACAAATTTCATCCAGCCGTCCTTCTGCCCCTCCTAATATCAATGACAATCCATAGTGCATTGGCGAGCGTGTGATGGTGCTCATGCCTGCTTGCCGAAGTAAGTTATGAAACTTCCCCACCCCAAGTTGATTAAGCATGCGTACAGATGGAATATTGAGTGATCGTGAAATGGCATTGCGCGCAGGAACGGCACCATCATAAGTGAGATTGAAATTCTTTGGTACATAACCCCCAATCTGGGTGGGAATGTCCGGTATGAGTGAGTATGGCAGAATTCTACCTTCCTGAAGTGCAGCGCCGAGCAGAATTGGTTTAAGAATACTACCTGTGCTTCGGGGTGCAGGGATCATATCAACCATAGACCCACGGTCATCATCGCTGTATTCAGCATTTCCTGCATAGGCTTCTACTTGGCCTGTTTTCACATTGAGCACCAAAATGGCCGCATGATGTATGCCATTTGCTTTTCGAAAATCTGCAGTTCGCCTTAATAGGTGCTCCACTTCCAATTGAAGACTTTTTTGCAATGTGGAGGAAATCCGATTCGAATTTAACCAATCATTTTTAGACCTGTTAAGCAAATACATGGCATTTTGTGGTAATGGATGTGGCTTATCAGGCAATGTCTCTTCAAGAGCAAGTTTCAATTCCAAGGCATCGAGTTTCCCTTTTTGATGTAATTTTCTAAGTAGCGCATCTCGTTTTCGAAGTAGCCGTTGACTATTTTTCCCTGGAAAAATCAATGCAGGTGCATTAGGTAGCACTGCCAAAGTTGCTGATTCTGCCCAGGAGAGCTCTGTTGAGCTTTTTCCGAAATAGCGCCAAGCTGCAGCATCTAAACCCACCACATTTCCACCAAATGGAGCATGAGATGTGTAGAGCTTTAATATGGATGACTTGCTGTAACGAAGCTCTACACCAAGCGACACAAAGGATTCTGTGATTTTACGCCACCACGATTTTCCCCTCCGCTCTTGAGAAAGCCTCACGAGCTGCATGCTGATTGTGCTTCCTCCACTTTTGATTCTTCCTGCCCTAATGTTTTGAATCATTGCCCGACCTATTGAAACTGGATTTATCCCCGGATGATAGAAAAAATACTCATCTTCAAACATCAGTATCGATTCTCTGAATTTATAGGGTACACTATCTTGTTCCGGAAATCGCCATTGCTCATCTGCTGCTATAGAAGCAGCTAACAGATGCCCATACCGATCATACAAAACCCGGGAATAAGGTGCATCGAACAATGGCTCATGCACTGAAATTCTTAAGATGAACAAAACTGCCAATAATGCAATTAAAGCCTTAATCAGCTTGGGACGGTTGAAATGTAACTTGCTGATTTTCATTGCTCAAATTGCATTGTGATATCAACGTCAATTAGCTGATAAAAATATGGTTGGGTAAAAATAATATCGAAGCGAATTGGCATCTTTGTAGTGCATGCAAAAGAAAGAAAAGCCGGAAAATAAAAAGGCAAAAAGCAGGATAAAAAAACAGAACAGTGGTCATAGCATTCTGAAATTTAGAATTGCAATGCTGGTGCTTAGTATCTTTGCATTATTGATCAATGCTTCTGCTCAACAATCAGAAAATAAACTGCTTTGGAAAATTGAAAAAGAAGGGCAAAAAGGAGCTTCTTATATCTTGGGAACCAATGCATTGGTGACTTACACGTTTCTTGACAACATCAAAACTTTTCGAAAAGCATTCGATAGGTGTGATGTGCTGATCAGTGAAGTAAAATATTCGCATGAATCGCTGAGCGACATCAGCAGCTTATCGGTGATGAAAGAGAAATCCTTAAAGCAAATTTTCGATTCAGATGAATATGTAGATGTTGCTGCATATTTTCAAATTAAAACAGGTTTAGATTTCAAAAAATATCACCATATTAAGCCTATTGCCATTTATCTAATGCTCAATGCCATCAATAATAGAGAACAAGGGGTGGTGTTTAACCAAAACTCGACAGGTCGGGGCATCAATCAATATTTGCAGGAAGAAGCTAAACGCAAAAAGAAAAAGTATTTAGCGTTAGAAACTGTGCAATCGCAAATTGAGATGTTGTTCAATAGTTTTTCTCTTGAACGTCAGGCTATGCTTTTGCTCGATTTAGTCAGAAATGAAAATGACAACAACAAGCACAATAAAGAATTGCTGAATTGCTACTTACAGCAGAATCTGAATTGCCTGAGTGAGATGTTGTTTTTCTCCAACTTTTCGCCCGAAGAAAGTCGAAAACTGATTAGAGAACGAAATCAGGAATGGATACCTCAATTAGTAAAAGTGATTAATATGAGCAACACGTTTATCGCCGTGGGTGCCTTACATTTGCCGGGTGAAGATGGCTTATTGAATTTACTGCTAAAGCAAGGTTTTATACTCACGCCAATGAACTGATAAAATGGTAGAATGTAAAAACATTATCAAACATTATGGCGATGTGAAGGTGCTTCGAGGAGTTAATCTCAGCGTCAATAAAGGCGAGCTCGTGTCGATTGTCGGAGCTTCCGGTGCAGGCAAAACTACGCTGTTAAAAATCATTGGAACACTCGAACGTCCTGACGAAGGCAGTATAAATATCAATCAAACCAACTTATTTTCACTTCCCGACAACGAACTTTCCAAATTCAGAAATAAACATATCGGATTTGTGTTTCAGTTTCATCAGCTGTTACCTGAATTCACCGCTTTGGAAAATGTGATGCTTCCGGCGCTCATCGGCGGCACATCCAAAAAAGAAGCTGAAGCGAATGCTAAAGAAATTTTAAACGAGCTTGGATTATCTGCAAGACTCCATCACAAGCCTGCCGCACTATCAGGAGGGGAGCAGCAAAGGGTTTCCGTTTCGCGTGCATTGATTAATAAGCCTGCGCTTATTCTTGCCGACGAACCTTCCGGGAATCTCGATTCTGCAAATGCAGAAGATTTGCATAGACTGTTTTTTGATTTAAGAAACAAGTATGCGCTCACTTTTATCATCGTTACACATAACGAAAAACTGGCCGCACTTACTGATCGTAAATTGGTGATGAAAGATGGGGTAATTATCGAATAAAAGGTTAATAATATATATGAAGTTTTCATCTTTTTCGGTAATCCTTTCCGTCGTAGTGACTGCAATAGCGATCACATCTTGTAAAGTGAATAAAACAATTGAGAGCCCCACCTTAGTGAACACATACTGGAAGCTTACCAAGCTCGATGGTCGTGAAGTCATCACCCCGCCAAGAGAAAAGGAAGCTCATTTTATCCTTGATTTTCAGCATTGCATCAAAGGCTTTAGTGGTTGCAATAAGATAGATGGGAGCTTTCATGCCGACCACCGCGCAATAAGCATTCAGCTTGAAAAACCAAACAGACTTTGTCCCGATATGAAAACAGATGAAGCTTTCAGAAAAGTACTACAAAATGCGAATGTGTTTAAGATGGAAGGAAAAAGATTAATCTTGTTTCAGGATAATATTTATCTCGCAGAATTTGAAGCCGTTTATCTTCGCTGAAAAGAAGATAGTAACTCGCTAATGCATCCGTTTTGAGTCAACATGCACCACTGCATCGATATTCAGTGGACCATAAATATGCGGAAAATACTCATTAAGGTCTTTGGCTAATTCATACTTTAACGCTGCTTCAAGAAGTTGACAGTCGATTTGCAAAATTATCAACTTGGGACTTTCTTTGAAAAAACGCTCAATGGTAGGCTGTAGTTGAGCTTCCGTGCTACAATGAATGAACCCTTCTTCATCAAGTGAAGGGTGATAGTATAAACCATTTTCTACCCTTTCAATCCACTCATGTGGCTCACAGATATGGTAAATGTAGGGATGATTCATTGAGCTAATATAATCATTCATCTTGAACACAGCCAAGCTGAGCTATTGTTTTAAAATTAGTGTACTCACTCACTTCCGGAAACTTGCTGAGCTTCTTCACTTAGTTGTTTTTGATACAGTTCATAATAAATCCCTTTTTTAATCATCAAGTCATCGTGATTTCCACTTTCTGAAATGTGACCGTTTTCTAGCACAATAATCTTATCGCAATGCTTCACAGACGAAATGCGGTGACTGATAATAATGCTCGTTTTGCCCTTCATGATGCTTTTCAAACTTTCCAGTATACGCTCTTCTGTTTCTGTATCAACAGCCGAAAGACAATCATCGAAAATCAAAATTGAAGGGTTGCGAATAATGGCTCTGGCTATGGAAATTCTTTGCTTTTGACCACCCGATAAAGTCACCCCTCGCTCTCCTACCCTAGTTTCAAATCCATCAGGGAATCGCATAATGTTTTCATAAATATCGGCATCTTTAGCAGCCTGATAAATGCGGTTCAATTCCTCTTCCTTGCCATCGAAACGCGCTAATCCAAAAGCAATGTTATTAGTGATAGTGTCTGAAAACAAAAACACTTCCTGAGGTACATACCCAATAGACAATCTGAGGGCTTTGAGATTAATATCTTTGATGTGATGGTTGCCAAAATAAATATGACCACTATCTGCATCATAAAGCCTGCACAGCAAAGCTGCAATGGTTGATTTTCCTGAACCGGTATGACCTACGATGGCCAGTGATTCGCCCTCGTTCACTTCGAAGCTGACATCTTTTATTGCTTTAATTCCGGTATCGGGGTAAGTAAAACTTACATTCTCGAATCTGATTTTACCTTCCACCTCAGCGGCGCCATCTTGGTTATCGAGAATCTTAGGCTCTGTTTGCATAAATTCATTGATACGGGTTTGCGATGCAGCTGCCCGTTGTACAATCGAAGTCACCCAACCAATTGAAGCCACCGGCCAGGTAAGCATATTGACATACAAAATAAACTCGGCAATTATTCCAGTAGTAATTTCTCCGGTAAACACCTTTTGACCACCAATGTATATGGTGATAATCGTACTCAAACCGATGAGCATAATAATCATCGGATAAAACAAGGCGTTTATTTTCACCAAATCAAGATTCTTGTTTCGATAGAGATCGGTTTCTTTTTGAAAAGTTTCTCTCGTAAAGCGCTCCTTATTGTATGCTTTAATCACTCGTATTCCCGAAAAACTTTCCTGAACAAACGACGAAATGGTTGACAACTGACGTTGCACTGCTTCACTTCTTTTGATCACCAATGAATTAATTAAATAAATAGTCAAAGCCAACACCGGCATAGGCGTGAGCACATACAGGGTTAATTCAGCGTTGATAGAAATCATTTTTACGAACACCAACACAAACAAAGTCACCGTGCTGATGGCATACATAATAGCCGGCCCAAGATACATTCGCACCTGACTCACATCTTCAGAAATTCGGTTCATTAGGTCGCCGGTTTTGTTTTTCTTATAAAATCCTAAATCCAACTTCTGATAGTGCTGAAAAATTTCATTTTTCAGATCAAACTCCATCAATCTACTCATCACGATGATGGTTTGACGCATGAAAAACATAAAAAGACCTTTGAGCAAAGCCGTTGCTAACACCACCAATCCGAAAATAAGTAACAAGTTGAAATAATCACTGCGAACAGATGCGATGATCGAAGAGCCGGCAAAAAGGTTGTAAATACCTATGCCTTCATACACCAGATCAATGCCTTTGCGCAGTATCTCAGCAGGATATATGGCAAAAAGATTGGAAATGCTCACAAACAAGGTTCCGAAAATAAGCCTGTACTTATATTTCAGGAAAAAACGATTGAGATACAGCAAAGACTTCAACGCTTCACCTCCCTGCGTATTTTCTTTAACGCTTCACAATATTCTTGATGAATATTGGATGATTTATGATGATTTATGCAGGTCAAATGATACATGTTCTTTAATTGAAAAAAACCTACTTTTGTCGCGCGTTTTAATGGTTCTTCTTTGCTTACAAAGGTGGGGTGTTTAACGTGATAAAATTAAAAATCATCAAAATTGTTTTAAACTATGTCAGCAACAACGATTATTTCTGCCGAAAAGCAGGAATCTACGGGGGTTATCGGCAACATGCTCTTGGGGGGTCATGAGCAGGTTGTTCACTTTCACGATGCTGCTACGGGCCTAAAAGCCATTGTAGCTATTCACAACACAGTCCTAGGACCGGCACTCGGTGGAACGCGCATGTGGATTTATCAAAACGAAGCAGAAGCACTCACCGATGTGCTCAGGCTATCACGCGGCATGACCTACAAAGCTGCTGTTACGGGACTCAATCTTGGAGGCGGAAAAGCGGTGATAATTGGCGATGCACGCACCCAAAAAAGCGAAGCGCTCATGCGTCGATTTGGAAAATTCATTGATAGTCTTAGCGGAAAATATATCACCGCCGAAGATGTTGGTGTGAGCACCAAAGACATGGAATATATCGCCATGGAAACCAATCATGTGACCGGACTTCCAGAATCTATGGGCGGCGGAGGCGATCCTTCACCGGTTACAGCTTATGGAGTTTATTTGGGTATGAAAGCTTCAGCTAAAGAAAGATATGGCAACGACAGTCTGAGTGGTAAAAAAATCTTGGTTCAAGGCGTAGGTAAAGTTGGTTTTCATTTAGTAGAATACCTTGTAAAAGAGAATGCTCATGTATTCGTGAACGATATCAGAAATGAAAATGTAGATCGTGCAGTGAAGCTATCATCGAATGTGAAATTTGCCGAAGCAGAGCAAATGTTTGATTTAGACATTGATATCTATGCACCTTGTGCACTTGGCGGAACGGTTAACGACAACTCGCTTTCACGCTTGAAATGTTCTATTATTGCCGGTGCTGCAAACAATCAGCTTTTAGATGAAATTATACACGGCAAAATGGTGATGGAGAAAGGTATTCTCTTAGCGCCCGACTTTCTAATCAATGCCGGTGGCTTAATTAATGTATCGCTTGAGCTCGAAGGCTACGACCGAGATCGCGCCTATCATCGCACGGAAGGTATCTACGAGGTCACGCTGGAAATATTCAAACAGGCGAAGGAAAAAAATATTCCAACCATAGAGGCAGCCAAACAGGTTGCTGAGCGCCGAATTGAGCAAATTGGCAATATCAATAAGACACTGTAATTTATTGATTCCTGTAGCTCAGTAAAATTAAATCACACCAATGCCCGAAGCACTGAACACAGTCTCGGGCATTGGTTTTTATGGCTGAAAAATTATCACTTTTTGCTTCCCATACCTGCATAAAAATTAGCATCTTGCGCCCTTCAAATATTGGCGTAGTCTTTCAGCATCATGATCAACAGAAGAAACATCCGGGAAAAAGTCACCAAGGCACTGTATGCCTTTTTTCAATCTGACAATCAGGACCTTGTGGCCGGTGAAAAAGAGTTGTTTCTGAGCATTGAGAAGATTTACGAAATTTTTCTCTATTACATGGTGCTTGCCATTGACTTACGTCATTTTGCCGAAAATTATCTGGAAGAGCGTAAACAAAGAAAAATTCCCACAGTTGAAGACCTGAATCCCAGTTTGAACTTTGTGCAAAATCGTGTATTAGTTGCACTTGGCGAAAACGAAGACCTGAAACGAAAACTCAACAAGTTCAAAATTCACTGGAACGATCATCAGGACTTAATCAAGAAAATTTATTTCTCTTTCAAAGACGAAGCATTTTTCAAAGAATACTTAGCCAAAACGCCAAGCATTTTGCAAGATGATAAAGAGGTACTTGTACAGATTTTCAAGCAGTTTGTATTTAAAACCGAAAACATTGATCTGGTTTTCGAAGAAAAAAGCATATACTGGCTCGATGATATCTCGCTCATGCAACAACATGCGTTGAAATTTTTCAAGCAATTCAGCGATAAGTTTGAAAAAGACTCCATCATGCCTTCATTGCACAAGGATAAAGAAGAAGACCTTGAATTTGCATCCATCCTCTTTCGTAAAACCATTTTGCACAACAAAGAGTATCAGGATGAGATTTCAAAACGAACCAAGAATTGGGAAGTAGAGCGAATTGCCAAGATTGATAATATACTTTTGAAAATGGCCATTTGCGAAATCACCAATTTTCCATCCATTCCCATCAAAGTAACGATGGATGAATACATCGAAATTTCAAAACTTTACAGCAGTCCCGAAAGCAAAAACTTTATCAATGGCGTGCTCGACAAGGTGGTGTATGATTTCAAAAAAGAAAACAAAATCATCAAAACCGGGCGTGGACTGGTAGAATAAACCCATCAAATTTTATTGCTTAACTATGACAACACCAAAAGGAATATTGGTTTCCATTGGCGGAAACGTGGACAAAGGAAGCGGCGATGATGAGCCAGCAGTAGGCGTTAAAAGCATCCCGTTTTTTGGCGATGGCGTTTTGCGACGTACCATAGCCGAAATGCAAGGTTCGGATTCCTATGTGGAAATCATCACTTCAGCATCGGAAATTCCTTATGAAGTTGGTCAAAATTATTTTGAAGCCTTCGGGAGACTGGGCTGCACACGCACCGGACTCATGCACATACGCAACCGCGAAGATGCCATGAATCCGGAGTATCTTGACAGAATCCGAAAAGCAGATGGTGTGATGTTCACCGGTGGCAATCAAATGCGACTCACGACCATATTCGGTGGCACAGAGTTTTTACAAATACTGCATGAGCGCTATATGAACGAGAAATTCGTGATAGCTGGAACAAGTGCAGGCGCAATGGCCATGTCAAACACTATGATTTACGAAGGCTCAAGTGCCGAGGCATTACTGAAAGGCAAAGTAAAAATCACTACTGGTTTGGGCTTTTTGCACAATGTAATTATTGATTCACATTTTGTGGTGCGGGGTCGTTTCGGTCGGCTTACTCAGGCAGTTTGTGCCAATCCCGGATGTATTGGCATCGGATTGGGCGAAGACACTGCCGTGCTTGTGCGCAACGGCAACGACCTTGAAGCCATAGGAGCAGGATTGGTACTAATATTCGATGGCCATGAAATAAAACATTGCAACATAGCCGAGATACAAGATGGCGACCCTATCTCCGTGGAGCATATGGTGGTGCATGTGCTGGTAAAAGGAAATCATTACAATATCAAGGAGAGAAAGTTT
Organism: Flavobacteriales bacterium; assembly: GCA_046294625.1. Classification (GTDB taxonomy): domain Bacteria; phylum Bacteroidota; class Bacteroidia; order M30B66; family M30B66; genus JBKBKN01. The sequence goes on along the minus strand of JBKBKN010000006.1, from coordinate 106,928 downwards.
CAAGCGAGACTTTGAAATCTGCAAACCAATAAATCGGCTGTAAAGACAAATTGATTGACAAAAAATATTTTGTCAAAAAATTGCCTTTATCGACTTAATTCATAATTTTAATGGAATAACTCCAACTATGAAAGGCTATAGCTATACATTACTCTTCCTGATCATCTTCTTAGCTAATCAGACCTTTTCTCAACAAAGCAATCTCTATAAAGAGTGCATTAATGCCATGCATGTGTGTCAACCAACTTATGAATTTGTCAATTCTAATATGACTGGCCAAGGAGAAGATACTACAGAGATTAATCCTAACTTTTCATATCTCAATACCGGTGAACTAAACAGCTTATGGCTACGCTTTAAAATTGCAGAACCCGGCTGGCTTGGATTTAATATTACTCCTTTAACGGAAATTGACTTAGATTAGACTTTGTATGATTTAACCAATCATACTTACTCCGACATCTTTACAAATCCCAATGTAGAAGTGGCGTGCAACTTTTCTTCCTATATTTTACCTACACCCACTACCAGGATGAATCAGTTACCCGGTGCACCAAGCTTACCTCAAGAAGAACAAATAATCAACGTGTTGGAAGAACAGGAATTTGTTTCGTTAATTACTTTATTTCACGATCCATCGTTTAATCCTTCTATCTCGTTTAATCTTGACCTTAGTATCGGCACATGCATACTTAGTGGATGATCAAAGCTAATAGGAAACACATTTTTCGATGAAAATGAGAATTGTCTTAAAGATGCAAACGAAAGTACAGCTCCATTTTTAAAACTTAAGCTCGTCAATACAGAAGCGATTTACACCTTGTTGACCAATGCTGATGAAAATGGAGTGAATGAATTTAATTATTACCAAGGTGGAAGTGCCTGGTAAGTCCAGTAATTGAAAACGAGCTTTTTATCTCTACTTGTGTTGAGTCGCAACTATTGTTCAATCTTTCGGGCAACGAATCATTGGATGTTGGCCCGGATGTGGAAATTAAAATTATCCGTGAACCTTGCACTCGCTTAGAAATCAGCAACGAAATTCCATTTTTGCGAAGGTTCTTTAATGTGTATCGAAGTATAAAAGTTTGCAATGTTGGCAGCTTACCGGTCAGCGAAGCCACCGTTCAATTGAGCTATAATCCAGAAATCATCCCGAATTCAAGTAACTTCACTTTAACCAATATTGCACCTAATCTTTATGAAGTTACTTGGTACGATTTTAAGCTTTTTGAATGTAAAACCATTTTGAGAAGAGACTCCACCAGTTGTGATGTTGATGTTTTAGATATGGGAATTTCATGTGTAAACGCTGAAATCATTGCCTCTGAGAATAATTGTTCAATATCAGATGCTGAAAATCTGCTCATCAATGTCGAAATTACATGTCAGGATTCAACACCACAAGCTTTAATTCCAATGCGGGAGAGAGCGCACTTAATGAGCAATTACACATCACGATCACCCACCAGTCTAATGTTATTTACGAAGGACATCCGGTTGTACCGTCCGGAGAACAATGGAGTGTTGAGTAGCCTGATGCAATGCATGCAAATGTTTTTTTGAATGCCATCTCTCCCGAAAGAATAGAGATGAACGCCAACCTTATAGCTTGTTTCAGTCCTGTTGGAATTCCTTCTGCCGCCGTATTCCGATCAAAAAACAATGAAGCATTAACTTTACGCAGGTCATTAGCTCATACGATCCCAATGATAAAATTGAATTTCCGATAGGATAAGGGGCTGAAAATCTAATCCCGCGCAATCTCGATTTGCACTACAGAATTCGTTTTCAAAATACTGGATTCGATACGGATTTTACCATAATCGCGCGTGATACGCTTTCCCCTTTTCTCGACTCGGAAAGCGTGCGATTAGGCACTACAAGCCGTCCGGTTGAATTTGAGCGACATAATAATATGCTTGCTTTTTACTTCAAAAATATTAGGCTTTCCTATCGCAATACCAACGAACCGGGCAGTATCGGTTGTTTAAACTACTATGTGAAGCAAAGGAGCAGCAATCCCGAACAATACGAAATATTGAATAATGCTTCCATCTACTTCGATTTCAACGACCCTAATGTAAGTAACACGCATCGCCACACCATCAGACCTTTTGTCCCGATAGCACCCAACACATTGCCCAATACCAGCGAAATATTACTTTTTCCCAATCCAGCAAACAGTCAAGTGCAAATTGTTTTTCCTAACGAATTTCAATCAGCTGATTTGCAACTTTTTGATTTGAGCGGCAGGATAATTTGGCAGATAAATGCAGCACCAAATGGATATATCCTTGATTTGCAGGCGCTAAAAGAAGGCATTTCCTACATTGGTGACATGCAGGACAAAACATGGATGTCTGTTTTTAAAATGGTAAGGCTAGGAAAATAGTTGAGTTGAAATTGTTCATTATTTCTTCTTCGTGTCATGTAAACAATCAGACAGCTTTATTATACCTTTGCTTCAAACCTTATGAATTTATGAAGCCATTCACCATCGGCGTTGAAGAAGAATACATGATTATTGACCCTGTGACAAGGGAGTTGCAATCGCATGATCAAAAAATTGTTGAAATCGCATCGCGCATGCTTGACGATCAGGTAAAGGCAGAAATGCACCAAGCTGTGGTTGAAGTAGGCACAGGCATCTGCAACGATGTGTTCGAAGCATATAAAGATCTATCGAAACTTAGAATTGCAGTTTCAGAAATTGCCGAATCGCTTGGGCTGAGAATGGCTGCTGCGGGTACACACCCTTTTTCGCATTGGAGCAAACAGCTGATCACGCCCAATCCACGCTACGACGAGATTGTGAATGAATTGCAGGAAGCAGCGCGCTCCAACCTGATTTTTGGCCTGCATGTGCATATTGGCGTTGAAGATAAAAATATGGCCATGCACATTGCCAATTCCATTCGCTATTTCCTGCCACACGTTTACGCACTTTCCACCAATTCGCCGTTTTGGGAAGGTCGCAACACCGGCTTCAAATCGTTCCGCACGAAAGTATTTGATAAGTTTCCGAGAACCGGCATTCCAGATTATTTCAATACCTACGAAGATTTCATTTCCTATGTGAATCTGCTGGTAAAAACCGGCTGCATTGACAATGCCAAGAAAATATGGTGGGATTTGCGTGTGCATCCTTTTTATAACACCATCGAATTCCGCATTTGCGATATTCCTACACACATTGCCGATACTTTGGTAATTACTGCTATTTTTCAGGCATTAGTAGCCAAGTTATATAAACTGCGCATGTCTAATCTAAACTTCATGATATACACCCGCGCACTCATCAACGAAAATAAGTGGCGGGCAAGTCGTTATGGCATAGACGGCAAAATGATCGATTTCGGTAAAGAAGAAGAAGTGCGCACTCGCTCGCTGATTTTGGAATTGGTTGAATTCATCGATGATGTGGTTGATGAACTCGGTAGTCGCGAAATCATCAATAAGGTGCACGACATTCTCAACAATGGCACGGGTGCCGACCGACAATTAGCGGTGTATGAGCAAACCGGCGGTGATATGGTGAAAGTTATGGATTACATTGCACAGGAAACATTGACTGGAGTTTATAGATAAATTTATTGAGATTGTTAGTAGCCGGCATTATTCAATTAGACAATGGTGAAGGGTAATGAATAATTGTGAATAAATTTTGATTGATCCAAATTTGTATATACTTTTAGTTATATATCAAAAATCTTAATCATGAGAACGCTTTCGTTAAAGCTTGATGAATCCATTTACAAAGAAACGGAAGAGCTTTTGAACCAAATAAAGAAACCAAGAAACCGATATATTAACGAAGCTCTACTTTATTACAATAAGGTTCAAAACAGAAAAATTTTGGCAAACTCCCTGATTGCAGAATTTAAGATTGTAAGCGAAGAATCTATGAAAATATTAGCCGAATTTGACATTTTTGATAAACATGAAGAATAAAACCAATAATATATGGCTATCCAATCTAGAGCCCAGGTTTGGAATAGAAACGGGGAAAATAAGACCAGTATTGATAGTTCAAACAGATATACTAAATAATATTCATCCTTCAACCCTAATTTGCCCAATAACGATAAATGTGAAGACTAAAAGCAAAATACTCAGAATATATCTTGATAAAGAGCTTACGAAACTAAAAGAAAACTGTGATGTAATGATTGATCAATTAAGAGCAATCGACAATAAAAGGTTAATAAAAAAATTGGCTAATTATCGAAAGAGCTAAGACCTCGCTCTCAAGAAAACCTTAAAATTGTTTTGAACCTCAGAGTTTTAAAATGTAACTGCAATTGTTAATGATGAGTCAATAGTTCAAACCCAACCTAATCAACGAACCTGATACATCCCGCTGTGGAATTTTCTATATTTGACGCTAAATGATTATACAGCCTTTTTCAAGCAAGGCAATCATAATATCTTATAAAAACATGAATAGATTACGTGTAGCAGTTTTAGATCTTTATGCAGGGCATCCAAATCAGGGCATGCGTTGCATAAATGAGTTAGTAGCAAAATTTTCGTCCGATTTTGAAGTAAATATTGACTATAAAATTTTCGATGTGCGAGGCAAGGCCGAAGTGGCCGATTTAAGTTATCATGTCTATATCTCAACAGGTGGTCCGGGAAGTCCGCTCGAAAGCGAAGGCAGTGAATGGGAGAAAAGATATTTCTCACTCATGGATAGTGTTCTGGAACATAATCGCTATGCTCCACAAGAAGAGAAAAAACATGTTTTTCTGATTTGTCATTCCTTTCAGATTTTCTGCCGGTATTATGATTTAGGGCAAGTTTGCAAACGACGCTCCACATCTTTTGGTGTAATGCCTGTGCACAAAACCAAACATGGATTGAAAGAATCTTTTTTCAAAGGACTTGCCAACCCATTTTGGGCCGTTGATTCAAGAGACTGGCAGGTGATCAACCCTAAGCATGAAAACATTGAAGCGATGGGAGGGCATGTTCTAGCTATTGAAAAATTTCGCCCGCATATAGATCTTGACCGATGTGTGATGGCCATTCGATTCAACAATGAAATTTTTGGTACACAGTTTCACCCTGAAGCAGATCCGGAAGGTATGTTGGTGTATATGCAAACCGATGAGAAGAAAGCCAACGTTATCGAACAACACGGAGAAACCAAATATTACAGCATGCTTGAACAGCTGAATGATCCGGATAAAATTGTGTTGACTTACAATACAATAATACCACTCTTTCTTCGCCATGCATTCAAATCACTTCTATACGTCAGCAAATGATAAAACATATCAGAGACCGCTATAACGCTGAATTTACTGAAGAGAAGTACCAGAAATTTCTTCAGGATATCAATTCGGAATTCGATCATAAAATCACCTTTCGTGTGGCTGAATCGCCGGTGTTTTTTGACCGAGATTTTAAAGAAAGACTCATTGCTGCAGGTGAAGAAATAGTGGACTTTATCGTAAATAACGATTTAAAGCAACTCACTCATAATGCTATTCCTGCAGGACTGGAAGTGCCCAACGAAACTGCGCATTCCCATTTCCTGGCTATTGACTTTGCTGTTTGCCACGATGCCGATGGTCATCCCCTTCCACAGCTTATCGAGCTTCAGGGTTTTCCATCATTGTTCGCTTTTCAGCAATTTATTGGCAGCAAATACATGCAATATTTTTATCACCCTGAAGGCTTTTCAGAGTTTTTTCATGGTATCAGTCGCGAAGCTTATATTGAAAAATTTCGACGCATTATCCTCGGCAATCATGCTCCGGAAGATGTGATCTTACTGGAAATCGAGCCGATGAAACAAAGCACGGCCATTGACTTTATCATCACCGAAAAACTCACCAATGTAAAGCCGGTTTGCATCACCGAAGTATTTATAGAAGACGGCAAGCTGTTTTATCTTTTAAATGGTTCGAAAAAACACATCAAACGCATATACAACCGAGTGATTTTCGATGAGTTGGTTAGAAGAACCGATTTAAACCTGCAATTTCATCTCACCGAACCGGTAGATGTGGAATGGGCAGGCCATCCCAATTGGTTTTTCCGCATCAGCAAATATTTAATGCCAATGCTCAAATCGAAATATGTGCCTGAATGCACCTTGATTAGTGAGCTGAAATCCATTCCTTCGGATCTTGAAAATTATGTCCTAAAGCCCCTTTTCTCATTTTCCGGTACTGGTGTAAAATTCAACGTGACAAAAGATGATGTGCTGCAAATTCCGGAAGCGGAAAAGCATCAATTTATGCTACAGCGCAAAGTGAAGTATGAACCTGTTCTTCAAGCGCCTGACGGCATGGTTAAAGTAGAAGTGCGCTTGCTATATTTTTGGGAAGATAGCCATTCAAGGCCAGAACTCGTGGTAAATTTAAGCAGACTCAGCAAAGGTGATATGATTGGTGTAAAGTATAACAAAGACAAAACTTGGGTAGGAGGCAATGTCTGCTTCTTCGAAGTTTAATCGCAAATTCTGCCTTTGGTATTGCCCTTTTCTGCTTCCATGTAAAGTGCATCAATCTCCTGTTGGGTTTCAGTAGAAATGCCCTTTTCATAAAACTTACGTAAATCGGGCTGACCGGCATTCACCCAGGCTGTGTACCACAAACTACCCACTGCTATGATGGTGGCACGCATTCGCCTTTCTACCATGCCATTGAGCATGATATGATAGTCTCGTGAGTATTCTTCAGAGTAAACACGCATTAAAGCTGCGCCCCTGTTTTCAAAGGCATATTTTCGATCCTGAGCATATCTTTCGTTCAACTCAGCTTCAAATTGCAAAACAGAATCTTTGGCCGCAAAACTTTGCCTAACTGTTTCCCATGCGAAATCCAATACATTATCAATATACTTTGCCTTACCTACAAAAAAGTCGTAATCGCCGCTGAACAATTCCGGTAGTCGCGACTCCCAAAAGCCGTGAATTCCACGCTGATTGGTCAATTGTCCGTTATAGTTTTTGGTGGTGTGCAAAGGCACATGAGCATCGCCCACATAATGCCCTAAATCTGAAGAGTAACGCAGAATCTGATCGAGATTCATATTTTTGAAAGCGAAAGTCAGTCTTCTCACCATCACATCGATGTGCCAGGGAATAATGCCATGTGCTTGAAGCGTATCTTCTGAGAATTTAGCCACAGCATCATCCCACTTTCGAGGAATGTTTTCAAAAGGATTATCGCCATAATTATCAAGGTCAATATAATGCCGTTGAGCTTCACCCACCACTGCATATCTTCTCTTATCCGGATCTACGGCGTGTTCGGTGATAAATTCAATATTACGTTTGTAGAAACCAAGCATCTCAGGTGGCAGTGTAAAAACAGCCAATCGATTGATCTGCTTGTGTGCGAAAAACCCCCAACTGTCTGCCCTATTCACTGCTAAAATGCTAATGATTGTAATCAGTATCGCGAGTAGTCCAACTTTTAAAAATCTATTTAAAATCATGCATAAATCGTCATTTCAAAAATAGACAATTATTTGCTGTCTCTTTTGTTGCTAAGGAAGATTAACAAATTAATTATCACCTGAGTTTAGGGGCTATTCTGATGGTTTACAAAAATCGAGCCTTATCTAATCAGTGCCACTTTGCCAATATATACCCTTTGTTCGTTGAACACGTCTGTCAAATTGACCTTATAGACATAAATATCAACAGGAGCTTCATCACGCCCTCTGTTGGTCATTCCATCCCATGAATCTGATAAATCTGTTGAGCGCCAAACTATATTACCCCATCGATTAAATATCAGCATTTCATATTGTTTAATACCTTCTCCTTTAGCTTGAAAAAAATCGTTGACATAATCACCATTGGGAGTGAAAGCATTTGGTACATAAAAAGAGAAATTAGGGTCAATCTTAACGCGAATGGTTGCCGTATCGCGACATCCCACTTCATTCACAGCAATAAGCTGAGCATTGAAAAAACCTGTATCTGAGTATGTATGGGTAACATTACAGCCACTTATGATCATCCCGTCGCCGGGGAGCAAGGTGCAACCTATAGCGCTTTGAGATAAGTCAGTAAAGGTGATGTAGGGTGTAAGAATATTTTCACGGATTGGATTGGCGGAAATACCTGCCGTTGGTGATGGCAATACAGTAATCAAACCGGGAAAAATGAGAGTGGATGAATCAATACAACCAAAATTATTGACCACTTTAATGCTAACATCGTACACTCCGGGCTGCGTGTAAACATGATAAGGCGATGCTTGTGTTGAAAAATTTCCATCTCCGAAGGTCCATAAATAACTCGCACCTGCTGTTACCGTCGAATTGTCTGTGAACTGCACTCCATAAGGCTGACATCCTATACCCGGTGGCAGGTTTACATTCACATCCAATGCAGGAAAAACCGTGACCAATATTGAATCTCTGTTTTCACAATATGGAGTTACAATTTCACAATAGACCCAATAATCGCCTGCTTCGTTAAACACGATACCCGAAGGTTCGGGTAGGCTGCTTGATGCTACACTTGCCGCAGGACCAAAAGTCCAATTAAACTGACCATTGGCGGGCACTTCACTGTCGAGAGAAAAGTCGAAAGAATTACCTACGATACATTGCGGATTAACGCCTTGTATGTTCACAATGAGCTCCCTGTAAAGTGTAACTGTTGAGTAGGAAGTGTCTGAACAAGGCAATCCGGGATTTACCACAAGCATAATGGTATAAGTTCCCGTATCGGGATAAGTAAACACCGGATTTTGCAGGGTACTCACATCATCATTCGTCCCCGGAACACCAAAATCCCAGTAATAACTCGTGGCATTTTGACTCTGATTGACAAAAACTACTTCCAATCCATTACAAAAACCTTCTTCTGGATCAACTTCGATCAAGGGGGAAGTAAACTGCGATATAACATTGTAAACACATGGCACAATATTAAACTGAAAGTCTCTTTTGTTGGTAGAGAGCAATACTCCATTGCGATATTCTTCCACACAAATTCCGACCACATACTGTCCGGTTTGAGTTGGCGTACCGGTGAGCAAGCCGGTTTGTGGGTTTATGGAAAATGCCGGGTTAGACGCAATAGGATAAGCCGCGCTATATGGATTGCTGAAAACGACAAAATTGTATGGTGGCGCTGCAGCAGGCACAGGCATTGGCGCATTCGTAGTTCCTCCTTCAAATGGAGCACAGAAAGAGTAAACCAAAGAGTCGCCATCGGCATCGTTTGCGGAGTGATCGAAAACCAAAGGCTCATTGGCACAAAGAAGTACAGGAGGAAAATTATTGAAGACCGGGCTGCTATTGCAATTAGTGAAAACTGAACCGGGAATATTGATTGTGTAAGTTGCCCCAGTAGATTGTGGATTCACCAGATTTACAATCGTGTTGTTTCTGCAACAACGCTGATAAGACAGTGTGTATCCACCTGCATTGGGTGGTAGCGTGACCACTGTGGTATAGATCGCTTCTTCCACACACACATCGCCTGTAACTTCAATGCAATCATTGCTTGCCACTGCAGGTAAAATTACACTCCCCGGAAATGGAATTTGAATGTTTTGAACAAATTGGTTTTGAGCATTGAACACTGAAACAGTGAGTGGATTGTCATAAGGTGCCTGACCTAATAAACAATCTCTGTACACTTTTATTGTGATTCGGAATTGATTATTTCCCAGACATTGATAACTAATCTCCCCACCAATAATGTGCGTAGCCTTGGCAATTGAAAAGGAGCAAAAGGCCAGTAACACAAAGAGACAGGTGTTAATGATATGTTTGGGACGACTCTTCACTTTGATTATCAGCACAATAATAATAATAAAAAAGCTTGTAACCAAAAGCAGGGATTTCAACTGCTACACTTTTCATAATTCTTTAACAGTGTGGGAGCGCAAAAAAATTACATTTGTCGGATTAAGAACACAAAACTCAAAACAATGTTGCAAAAGAATTACTCCTTTAACAGTTTGCTTATTGCTTGTCTTATCAGCAGTTTTGCCTGGGGTCAGGCATCAAATCCGGAACCCTTTCTGCTTTCTTTAGCCGATTACTCATTCACTGAATGGGCGCCTGAATCTCCGGCAGGTACTTATCCTGTAAGCACAGTAATCCACAGAAGCAGTGGCAATGATCCATCCTTGGCGGGATTCAATGCATCGTCAGATTATACACAAGCCTATAACCTCACCAGTGGTACACGGGTGACCGGCGAAGGGGTAAATGGAATCTCTTTTATCAATACAGGGTCAAACGGAAATCTCGGAGCTTTTGTGGTGTCTTTAAACACCCTAGGAAGAGGAAATATACAAATTAATTTCACTGCCGGATTAATCACGCAGGGCGATGGAAATCCCAATCCGCGTGATTACCGATTACGTCTTCAGTTTCGCATAGGCGACTCCGGACCTTGGAGCAATTTCAATACCCCTCCTGAATATTCATCAATGGGCCAAATTGCAGGTCATATCCAAAACTTTGAAAATATCCTTCTCCCTACCCAATGCAACGATCAGCCAGTGGTACAAGTGAGATGGTTATATTATCAACAAGCTGTAAATTCCGGTGGAACACGTCCGAGAATCCGTCTCGATGATATACTCATTAGCAGCGAACAATTTATTTGTGTAACACCAACACAAGCTGCAATCAATCTATTGATAAGCGATATTGCATCTAACAGCGCTACGATTTCTTGGATTAATGGCAATGGTCAAAACCGCATTGTGATAATGCGAAATACTGCTATTCCTGAAATGGATTTACCGGTTAACGGAACCACTTACACTGCAAATGCAAGTTTTGGAACCGCCGGCACTGAGCTTGGAAATAGTTTTGTAGTTTTCAATGGAAATGGAAATTCTGTAAGCGTCGCAGGTCTTCAATTAGGGGCTACTTACTCAGTAGCAGTTTTTGAATACAGTTGCAATGATGTCTTGTATCAGACCGATGAATTTCCTCAAACGCAATTCACCACATTTGCTGCACCAACAATCTCCATTGCACCTACCGGAAATATAATTCTGGCAACTAATACAGGAGTTCCCAGTCAATCTGCAACGCGAACAGTTTCGGGAAGTTCACTCATCGAAAACCTAACCATTACAGCATCCGAATTCTTTGAAGTAGCTGCCGATGCTTCCGGGCCATACAGTCAGGAAATTGCCTTTGCACCTATCGGTGGCAACGTTTCGCCAACAGATATATTCGTTAGGTTCAATCCCGGTGCAGGTGGCAACCAAACAGGAACATTGACATTAGCTAGCACCGGTACAAGTCCACTTGTCGTTAACCTAACCGGAAATGTTATAATTTCTGGTTCCCTTCCTGCTGCTTTTCCTCTTTGCAGTGGAAACTTCTTCTTTGATAATTGGCCGGCTGACGCTTCTGCAGGCACCTTCCCCGCTAATATGGTATTTCATCGTATGAGTCAAAATGATCCTATCTTAACCTCAATTGATGTTGCTGATTACACGGATGCTTACAATGGCACAAGCGGAACACGCATAAATGGACTCGGAGCTGAAGGCATTTCTTTCATCAATACCGGCACAGCCGGAAACTTGGGTACAGCTGTGCTTGGTTTGAATACCATTGGCAGAAATAACATCACAGTAAGCTTTTTGGCCAGCATGATGACGCAAGGTGCCGGTAACCCAACACCACGTGATTATGGATTACGTCTGCAATATCGAGTGGGAGGTGAAACCTGGACTGATTTTGCTAATCCGGTAGAATATATCACCACCAATCAGACCAATGGGCATATTCAAAATTTTGAAAACATCGTTCTTCCATCAGAATGCGAAAATCAACCGGCAGTGTATCTCCGTTGGTTCTATTATCAAATCGCAGCCAATAGCGGTGGATCGCGTCCAAGAATTCGCTTAGACAATATTTCTGTTAGCTCCTCCGCTGCTCTTCCTGCTTTGAGCGATGTCATTGCCACTCCAGATAGTGAAGCGGATATGGTTAATCCCATCATAACCGGTGCAATTAATACCCTAGATGAAGGAATCAATGTTTGGACTGTGAGCTTACGCGATGGAGGCGCAGCTGGCGATCAGGATAATTTACCTACTTTATTGTCAGTTATTGAGTTTCTAAAGGGCGCTGAAGACAATACCGTTTCTTGGATTAACAATATTGGTAACGCAGCGCTTTTTGAAGGTGAAACCAAAATTGCCGACGGACAGATTCAAGCAGACAAGATTGTTTTTTCAAATCTAACATTGAATATTCCGGATAATCAAGCCAAAACAATTTCGCTGGTGATTACCATGGCAGACGATGGATTGGTAGAAGACCAAACTAATCTTCAATTCAGACTTACACAAGAATCATTTACCATTAGCAATGCTTGCAATAGCTCTCGATTTGCTAATTTTTCGATTTCTTCTGATCCTGACAAGAACCTGATTGAAGTTGATGCCACGCAGCTCAATTTCACCACTGTAACCATGACTATTGTGAACAATGTTGCCTTTAGCGCAGCAGTTCAGGCTACGGATATCAATAACAATATTGACCGAAGCAGTCGTCAGGTTAGCATAACCGCTACACCAGCCCAGGGGAATGGACAATTGAGCAGCGCCGGGGGACTAGGCCCAATAAATATGCTCAATGGCACCTACACCTGGAATGATTTGATCATTAATCTCCCTGGCATGTATACGTTAACAGCTGAAACGTCTGATGAGCCATCATTAATGGATGAAAGAGAAATTGTGGTAAACGATGGAACCAATATCTTTTCTCCTTCAAGCACGCAAGCATTGGCTGTTTTCCCTAATCCAAATTCAGAGCGGATGCTTAATTTCACTGAAAACATTTCCGGGCAAATCACCGATCTAAGTGGCAGAGTGTTAATGCTATTTGAAGATACTAAACGTATTGAGGTGAACAAATTTCCGGTGGGTATCTATTATGTACGCAGCAACAAAGGGTTTGCAAAAATAGTACTTCAATAAGCTGTTTTGAATTCTTCAGAGCGCCATCTCTTTTAAGATGGCGCTTTTTTATTCCAACCATTACCATCCAAATTGCGCTGAACAGCACATGTGTTGATCGGGATCGAAATACTTTATCTGTTAAATTTGTACAAACAAATTAAATCAGGTTTTCTTGCAAAAAAAATTATTCTTTCGCTTTTGATTGGCTGTATTGGCATGACAACCTAAATTTACTTTGCAGCATTCTATGATTTAATTTCCCTTAAGCTAAATGGTGAGCAGGTGGTTGTCTTCTCTTTAGCAGGTAAAACTTATGTCTGAATGTTTTTCATTTATGCCCTTATTTCCTTTTTTTATTAGCAAGCTTTTTCCACCACATTCAAAGTTGTCTGTGCTAAGCAAAGCAATGATTAGCATGCTGGTGATATTTGCTATTGAATTCATTTTAGGTTGGCTCTTGGATCAATTAGCCGGCAAATGCCCCTGGGAATATCAAGAAGGATGGCATGTGGCCGGTTATATTCGACTCGATTTTGCTCCGGCATGGTTTGTTTTTGCTTGGATGGTAATCTATATCCACGATTTATTAATAAATGGCTGTGCGAATCAACATAAATAACGGCTGTGAAAAAATAATCCTTCCACTTGATGCTACTGCGCAGGCATAATCTTACTTTTGCTTCGGTATTCATGGGTAGCAAAAGTGAAATAAAATGTCCGGCTTGCGGCAAATGGTCGGTCTGGGAACAAAATGAAACCGATCAATGTCAGCATTGTGGCGCCATTCTTCGCCCGGTGAGTGAAATGGAAAAGGAAAAAATCAGGCAGAGAAATGAAGTAGAATACATCAAGGTGCCGATTCATGACAGCGATTCATGGCCAGTAAAACTATTCAAGCAAGTTTTCAACTGGATTCAATTCATTTTTGTGGCAATTATCAGTTTTTTTCTTTGGTTTTTCACTGCCGGACCGGGCTAAAAATATGCACCCTATTTACAATTGGCATTTTGCGATTTGGTTACTGATTTATGCTTTCAATAAATTCCTTTTGAAAATGGGAGCCGAATTGCCGATGCTTCTGAAAAACCACCTTAGTGACTTCATCGTAATGCCCATCTTATTATCCTGCACCTTGTTTTCGATGAGAATGATTATTAAAAACTCACCGAAATATGTCTTCTCATCTGTTCAACTTGGATTTGCTTTCGTTTATGCAGCTTTGGTTTTTGAATATTTGGGGCCAAAATTATTCGCGGGCAAAACATCAGATTGGTATGATGTATCAGCTTATGCAGCAGGCACACTCTATTTTGCGGCATTCATGAATAAGGCTCCGCAGAAAATTAATGAATAATTAACTTTCTCAATATAAATCTGTTTTACTTGAGATGCTAACAATTGCCTAATTTTGAACCATGCATTTAAAGATCTTTTCATTTTGCGATTGTCACTTGATAAATAGCTGTAAGCAAGTAGCCCTGGCACTCGTCATCATTTTTTTTACTGGTAAAAATTCATTTTCACAGCACTATAAGCTCTCCTGCGAACCTGAAATCGAATTCATACACGAAAATGGATTTCAAATCCATTGGCAGGCCGAACCACTATGCGAATGGATAGAATGGAGAAGACACGATCAAACAAATTATAAAATTGAAGGATTAAACAACAAAAGCTCTCATCAAAAATATCAATTCCAACAGGGTGAACAAGGCCAGATATACGCATTTAGATTCGGCTGTGTAATCAATGGCGACTCCACAAGAAGCCGCGACTACTTTTTTGCTACAAAATCGCTATCATCAGGAAGAATAAAAGTTTTTTTCAATCATCCCGTTAACACAGGTGCCGCCACCTTTTCGCCTGCTCAATTTCTCGATAGGGCAATCGATGATACTATTGTATCCTTCATCAATCGTGCGGAATCCACTATTGATATAGCCATTTACAACACGACCTCGTCAAATGCTGTGGCCAATTTTGCAGAAGCTTTGAATAATGCACATAACAGAGGTGTGAGAGTTCGAATAGTTTATGATGCTGAAGCCAGCAATTTGATGATCAATAACCTGAATAGCGCCATAGGAAGAATTCCAAGCAGAGTTGGCTTTAACTATGGCCTAATGCACAATAAATTCATGGTGATTGATGTGGAATCGCCCGATCCGGGAAAACCATTGGTTTGGACCGGCTCCACCAATTGGACCGTGGCTCAGCTCAATGGTCCCGACGAAAACAACGCCATACTTGTGCAAGATCAGGCTTTGGCAAGAGCTTTCACTATCGAATTTGAAGAAATGTTTGGCAGCACAGGAGCACAGCCCAATAGCGCCAATGCCCGATTTGGTCCCGACAAAACAGATAATACGCCAAAATCTTTCATTGTGGGAGGCAGATTGATCAGACTTTACTTTAGCCCCACCGATGGCACCAATCAGCAGCTTATTAATACCATCAATTCCGCCAACAGCGACATCTTTTTCGCTTCAATGATTATTACAAGAAACGACCTTGCTTCGGCCATTATCAATAAAGTGAACCAAGGAATCAGTCGAACTTACGGTATCACTGATGATTCACTTGCTTCTCCCCCGGCTCCTGCAGTTTGGGCATTACTTCGTCAGGGCTTGCCAGCAGGGCAAATGATTTCCAAGAATGGTTTTGAAGGCACCATGCATCATAAATTCTTATTTGTTGATCATTTTGCACCGCAAAGTGACCCCCAAGTGCTCACCGGCTCACACAACTGGAGCAACAATGCCGAAAACAGAAATGATGAAAATACACTTATCGTTCACGATCACGATGTGGTTAACCACTTTTATCAAGCTTTTTTGTGGATGTTTAACACCATCAGCGGGGGCTCTTTACATGTGTCGGAAGTATTTAAAAATGATCACAGCATCAGGCTTTACCCCAACCCGGTTTTCAACCACCTTTTTTTCGAATTTGACCATCATCAAGTCCAAAATTTAGAAATAGGAGTGTATGATTTAGGTGGTAGAAAAGTAGAGCATATAAAAGTACACCTGCTAGATAGCAAAGGATATATTGATGTAAATCAGCTACATTCAGGCGCCTATGTGCTCAAAATGAATACCGGCAAACAGATCTTTACTGCCAGATTCTTGAAAGAGTAATTGCTCTAAAAAATTGATTCACAGGAAAAGAAACATCTTAGTGTATAAATGACATTTTGGATTAATTTTGCCATGCGCTTAGACATAATTTGTATCTTGCTCGCATAAAAAGCATGAAATCGAAGAAGCAAAGTCTCGGCGGCGACATGAAGTTAAAAATCAAGCTGATAGGAATCAACTCTCAGGAGATTGACTATAAGATTTGCTTTAAAATCAATCAAGAACTCAACATCGACTTAGAGCGAACAGATGATATTGAAGTATTTAATCAAAAGCTAAATGTCATGGGAAGTTATTCTACCTTTTTCTACGAAGATGAAGATGAGATGCTTGAATTTATGCTCATTGCCAATTATCATCCGGCAGGATTGCTGCTTTATGATGCAGGAAAATATGATTACTTCCTGCGAATCAGCGGAGAAATCGATTTTATCGATGGAAAAGAGATTGCCAAAAAACTACGAAATATCAATTCTGTGATTTTCAGCGCAGAAATGAATGTTGACCATTTAAAATCAAAAGAAAATCTGTTTTTATAAGTATGCCAAAAGTTCAAAGTAAAACCAAAGTTGTTGCAACCTTAGGTCCAGCAACATCAAGCAAGGAAGTGTTAAAAGATTTGATCGAAGCCGGTGTAGATGTTTGCCGTGTCAATTTCTCTCATGGCGCTTATGAAGACCATGGACGAATAATCAACTACATCAGAGAAATTAACCACGAAAACGACTATTACACCGCGATTTTGGCAGACCTTCAGGGACCCAAATTGCGTATTGGCGAAGTGGAAAACAATGGAGTGGATTTAAAAACCGGAGAGAAAATCAAAATCACTACCAAAAAATGCATTGGTACAAAGGAGAAAGTCTATATCACCTATCCTCAATTTCCTAAAGATGTGCAGGCTGGCGAAACGATATTAATAGACGACGGAAAAATTCTGCTCACAGTAGAATCGACTAATCGAGAAGATGAAGTGGTAGCTTTGATTTCTCATGGTGGCACTTTGTCGTCAAAAAAAGGGGTGAATTTGCCCAATACCAAAGTTTCTCTCCCCTGTCTTACCGAAAAAGACCTGCAAGACCTTGATTTTGCGCTTGAAAACGATATAGAATGGATTGGACTTTCATTTGTTAGAAAAGCTTCAGACATTCTGGAGTTGAAAAAAATCATTGCCGACAAAGGAAAAAGCGCCAAAGTAGTGGCCAAAATCGAAAAACCGGAAGCCATTGACGAAATAGACGAAATTATCGCCAACACTGATGCATTAATGGTGGCTCGTGGAGATTTGGGTGTGGAAATTCCAATGGAAAAAGTTCCGCTTACTCAGAAAATGCTTGTTAAGAAGTGTCTCGAAGCCTCGATTCCCATCATTATTGCAACACAGATGATGGAAAGTATGATTACCAATTTCAACCCTACCCGGGCCGAAGTGAATGATGTGGCTAACTCCGTAATGGATGGCGCAGATGCAGTTATGTTAAGTGGAGAAACGTCGGTTGGGAAATTTCCGGTTCGCGTAATTCAGGCTGTGCAAAAAATCATTTCGCAAGTAGAATCTTTCGAAGGCATTTACCATAAAGACCATAAGCCTATTTCCACCAAAACGCGCATGATTACAGATCTAATCTGTTTCAATGCGGTGAAAATAGCCGAGCATACCAATGTAGCCGCTATCATCGCTATGACTCATTCGGGCTATTCAGCCTTTAAATTATCAAGCTACCGACCTAATTGTGGTATCTTCATCTTCACCAGCAACAGATCTATTCTGAATACATTAAGCTTAGTATGGGGTGTGAAAGGCTTACATTACAACAAAATGGTAAGCACCGACGATACTATCAATGATTTACAAAATATCCTGAAAGAAAAAGGTTATGTGAAAGAAGATGATTTGGTGATCAATATGGCAAGCATTCCGATGCATGAGTTTGGAAAATCCAATATGCTTAAACTGAGCTTTGTATATTAAAACATCAAAGGCCGGAATCGAAATCCTGTCATTCGATCATATTGGATTGCTGGGGCGGGAAATTTTATAAATCCAAAGCTGCTTAAAAGCATCCGCATCCACTTGTTTTGTGTTTTGAGCTTGGTGAGATCTATATCAAACGACAGATACCATTGCCTGTATCGAGTAATTTGACTATAATCAAATAGCTGGCCATTGATAAACCAAATATTGTCATGCCCACCAAGCATGCCGCTTGCTCCATGCCCTACAGCAATATTTAGAAATGATGGAATCCAAACATCGTTCGAAAAAAACGAAGCAGGATTAACCGATAGCCAGTAACGTTGCCCATTGTAATCTTTCAAAGCACGAGAGAGCATACCACTGCCCAATAGTTCAGGTCTAACTTGTGCATAAGGAGAATGAGCATAAGAATATTTTAATGAGATCCGCTGAGATTTCCAGATCAATTGCTGCGAGATAAATAATGCACTTCCTGAGAAGTTAGCAAAGGCGTCTCCTATGGAAAATCCCCATCCTTCCGAGAATCCATCAAATATTTCTACGCCGGTGAGAAAGATACTTCCCATGCTACCGCCTAACCAGATAGCTCGTTTTTCTGGGTGGTTTGCAAGCTTAAAGGCTTCGTATCCAACGAGTCCCAAATACCACGAAGTAGTCAAGTGCCCCAACTTATCCATTTGAAGCCACTCGGCATTATCATTAAAAAGGCGAAAACTACCGGTATCATAGTCCTTATACCAGGCATGATACAAGCCATACATACCGGCGGTGTAGGCCAAAGCCAATGCTGGGATAAGCAGTTTTGAAGGGTTGTTCAAGGTATCCTGTCCTTCATTTCGAATGGTCTGCGCGGTCAAAGGAGATATCCGACTAAAAAAAGTGAGTAAAAAAGAAAAAAGTATCAACCTGACCATGCAGCCACAAAGTTAATCAAGCATTTTAATCGCTTGATATTCAGCATAGAAAATAATTTTCACGAGATATTTACATTTTTTTACGGAGATAAAGCGAGTATTTGTACTTTTGCCGCCGGAGAGATGGCAGAGTGGTCGATTGCGGCGGTCTTGAAAACCGTTGAGGGTAACACCTCCGGGGGTTCGAATCCCTCTCTCTCCGCCAATATAATTGGATGCCCGCAAGGGCATTTTTTGTTTCCGACAGGAGCCAGGCTTGCTTGGGCGAACACAAGGAAATAAAAAATAAAAAACGAAGTTTATCAAATTGAAATGAAGCCCCCCATCCAAGGGATCAAGTGGGTTAATCCCTCTCTCTGCCAATATAATTGGATGCCCGCAAGAGTATTTTTTGTTGATGGCAAAATAAGACTCTACATGCATTTTTAAAAAACAAAAAGCCGCAGGTATGATCTGCAGCTTTTTATCAATGCTTGAATTTTTGTCAGCTTATTTCTGAATCACCAAACGATGCGTGCTGAAAATATTTTCATTTTGAATCGTAACAAAATAAACACCGGATGAAAGTTCATTGACCGGAAGCGCTATTCCACTGAAGGGATAAATCGTTATTTGACTTAGGCTTACGTGCTGTCTTCCCTGGACATCTGAAATAATGATGCGCGCCTGATTGATTTGCTCAGATTTATTGAACAGAAATACCTGGCTCGAAGCAGGATTAGGGAAAAGGTTAATGTTTTCTGAAAGAAGATTATTAATCGATGATGGACTATTGCTCGCACCCGGAGTGGGCTGAGTGAAAAATACCCAAGGCATTGCACCATCCTGCTGACGACCAAAGCTAATATCGGTTTGCTGCGGTCCAAAGCTGATGGAGTCAATTACAGTGACTCCGTCATTCGCATATAAACCAACCACCTCGCCATTCACAGACAAGCCAAAATTTGTATGCATTGGACCTTGCGCATCTTGATTATCTGCCCAAACCAAGCGGAATCCATTAGCCGGAATTTTGGTTAAATCGCTGCCAAATGGGAACTGATACTTCATCGGCATGGCGAAGTTGTCAGTTATATACATGCCTGCCAAATCAACTTCAAAATTGCTTGGATTATAGATCTCTATCCAATCGTCAAATTCGCCATTCTCATCAGCAATGGTTAGAGTATTCTGCGCCATAAATTCATTGATAAACAGCACTGGAGTTTCAACACTAGGAGCTGGATTGATGGTTAAAATAAATGTATTTACAGCGCCAATTTGCAAAGCATTTGCATTGGATGTACTCGTAATAGAGAAGGTAATCGTTTGCGGTTCACTTAAATTATCAGCCAAGTCTTCATCTAAAGTTATCTGAAATCCTAGTTCATCAGTTCCGGTGGTAACGTCTAAATTAAATGTATTTCCTGCTACAGTTTGGTTGATGCTGAAATCTGTGTTTGACAATCCCTGACTTAGCGTGTAAGCCAATGAAATCTGACCATTGACAGTTGATGCCGGAAGTATATTCACACCCACATTGATTGGAGTCGAATTAGCTAAAACAGTTTGCGAAGTGCTGGCGAACTGAACAATAGAACTTCCTCCTGCCCCAAACACAAAGTTCCATGCAGGCCAATTTTGAAAACCAGATACGGAAGTGTTATTATTCAATGTCCAATTGTTCACATTCATAATCAATGCCAGAAGGTCTGCAGCTGAGCCGCTGAAATTTGACAGGTTGAAAAAACCATTGGTAATAGGTGTTGATAAACCGGTAAACTCAAAAGCATTTACTCCTTGAATCAGGGGGGCTGGTAAGCAGGTCGTGTTGGTATTACCCTCCCCTACTGAATTGCACACATCAATCCAATTACTTGAGCTAATTGCGGCAATAAATGAAGGGTTAGAAGGTGAGCCGGTATAAGCCAGAATTTGTTCGCCGGCAGCAGATAAATTGTTTAATACCCCTGAAACTGTTCCGGACGTTTGTGGGGTTACAATTGTACCACCATTCTGGTCATCTCTAAACTGCACTGTAGTGCCTGCTGGAAGTCCCTGAGCAGGTATAGTCCACTCAATGGTTTGTTCATTGCTAAATAGTGCCGTACCGCTCCACCCATTATCTGTGAAATAAATTACCTGATTTCCCGGAAAATTCTGCAATAAAACAACCGCAAATCCATCAGGGGCATTGTTTTGAAAACCGATAAATGCCAAGCTACCCGGGCCTGGAGTTTGTGTCATTCCTGTCAGAGAGAGCAACAAGGTGAAAGCGATAAGTAATTTGTTTTTCATGATTAAATGGTTATGAATTAAAAAATTAAAATTGGCATTGCCACCCTATCCTGAACTGTTCTGTCCAGCGTAAGGGGTCAATTGATTCTTCTCTTAAAATATTGAAGTATTGTGCTTTGATCATAGACCGAAAGCCTTCTATTTGGTAAGCGAAAGCTGCCGACAAGCGCTGGTTATTGCCGGGCACAAGATCGTTGAGATCCATTTCTTCAAATCGGATAGAGAAAATACTACGCAAAGGTTTGGAAAAATAATTCATTTGTGCAAGATAACCTCCCATAAGGAAATAACCCTGCGTGCGATCAAAGGGTATTCCCTGCAATAAAGCACTATTGGGATTTTGTGGTGTAGCACGCATTTGATGAATTTCAAATTGCGTTGAGAAACCTTTCCACTGAAATGCCATGTCCATCCCATACACGAGTCGCTCACCATCAATTACTTTGATCCCGTACTCTGCACCGGAGCCTTGAGGAAAGAATGTTCCCGTAGGAAGACGCTTATTGGCATATCTACCATTGGCTCCTATTACAAACATAGGGATGGGAGATACGCGGGTATCAATATCTCGGTAACGAAAACGAGATGGGTAAGCAAATTCCACCCTTCCAATATATTCAGGTTGTCCGCTAGGGTCATTATCGCCTCTAAGCGTAACTTCACCAAGTCCGGTATACACTCCGGCCATCACATTGATAAGCTGACGGAAAAAAGTTTTCTCCAGTGACAATCCAACATCTCGTCTAGAAAATATCTCCCCACGCAGCATTTCAGCTCTTTGCCAATATGGAGAATAGATAAAAGGAACTAAAGAAGTGCGCGAATAAGGTACTTTTCCATAGCCCGCACGAATATCAAATGCTTTTATTCCTTTGTATATAATGTAGCCATCCATTATACCCGGGTTTTCAGGGTCTAAGCCACCTAATGCCAAATCGGCAAAGTCAATTTGAAATTCATATTCAATATGATTTCTCACACGACCTTCTATCTGAAGCTGAGCATCGCGCAAACGAAATCGATCTTTACGTTTATTCAACTCGCCTTCTTTTAATACACGATGATTGTAATAAGTGGAAATAGCCCCGCTAATTTCAAGCGAATGAACGCCATTTGAAATCGATATTTGTGCATTCAATCCAGCTTGAGTTCCTAAATAACACAATAAACAAAGGCTAAGTAAAGAGTAAATATTCTTCATGGGTAATTAAAAACTTGGGCTTAGGTTAAAAAAATAGGCCTTTTGCATATCATCAGAAACCACTACCAATCGGCCATCAGGCATAAATGTTAAGCCTTCCGGGTTGATAACCGGGATACTGTAAATTTTTTCTATTTGGTAAGTGTGCGGATTAAGCTGAAGAATTTCCATGTTCTCATCGCTTAAAAGCCACAATTTATTTTGATGAAAAGCAGCAGCAGAAATGTCACCTTTGTACTTGAATTCCAGTTGGTTTTCTAAGTGTAGTTGCTTGTCTAACTCAAAAATCCAAATTGGTTCTTTTTCCGTCAACATGATAAATTTATCCTTAGCTGCATTAAAAGTAAATGCTTCATAGCCTTTGTTTCTTCCACCATTGTATGGATAGGTGATTATTCGAGCAACATCCAAAGTATGAATATCAAACAGCAGCAAATTTCTGGTTCTTTCTTCAACTACATATACAAATTTATCATCAGCATACACCGCTTCTGGATCATAAAGCTCCTTTGCGGCCGTTTGCACCGGACGAAAATCCAAATTGGTTTTCACCAGCATACCATCGTCGCTTACAATAAAAAAATGTTTCTGATCCGGCGAAAGGCAAATATCAGATGGCTCTTTGACATGAACCACCATTTTTTCAACCGGCTTAAGTTTTACTTTTTCTTGCGCATTAGCTGAAGCTACAATAATGATTGCGGCCACATAAATCAATAATTTTGTATTCATGGATTACTTGCTCCGGGGGTAGGATTATTAAAAGAAGTCCAAACAGTGGCACCATCAGGTGAGCGTCCTTCACTCACATTAGCAATTTGTGGCCCATATTGACGTTCATCAATTTGAATAATATTGTTATTATTTAGTTTATAAAAAATACCTATATGCTCCCCAGCCGATGACAACGCAAAGCTTGCATGCACATCCTGCGCATTGGGATTGTTATGCTGATTGTCGCACCAAACCAATAGAAAACCGCGCGCAGGGATCGTACGAACCGGTAAATTATATTTTTCGGGATTGTTGGATGCATCATCGGTGATAAACCATTTGCCGGCTTCTAAAGTAACAGGGAAATTTTGCGGATTATAAATTTCAATCCAGTCGGCTGGCTGGCCAAATTCATTTAAGAAACCATTACCGGTAGCAAGATATTCATTAACAAATAAATAACCAGCCTGAATAGTCACCTGATTGGTATCATTTCCACCCGGACTGTTTGGAGCGTCGGGAAGAATTCGATCTTTGGTGCATGACGACAACGAAACAAGGATAAAAATGGAGAAGAGTACTTTTTTCATAGAAAAGATCAAAAATATATGCTCGTGGCTTTCACATAATGTAAATATCGCGAAGCTAAAGTATATCCGATAAAAATTGTGAATATTAAGCCAATGTTAACTCCATGTTAAATAACAAAAGGTTGAGATTAGTCATCAGAACGAAAAATTGCCGCGCATGCAGATTCTGCGGCACTTTGCTCTGCAGCTTTTTTGGATAATCCTTTAGCTTGTCCCATGGGTTGATCATCAACCAAAACAGTTACTTCATAATAACGCTGTTTGTCTGCTGCGACCTGCTCCTTTGCATCGAAAAAAATACTTTTCTTTTGTTTCTGCGCCCAGTTAATCAATTTACTCTTAAAGTTAAACTCCTGCAATTCGAGCTCTTCCACATCTACATAAAATTTGATTATGCGCTCAAGTAAGAGTTTGCGCGTAAAATGAAAACCTTTATCCAGATATATCGCGCCAATCAATGCTTCAAGTGTATCTCCATAGATGGATTTATAGACTTTGGCATTCTGATTATACTGAACTAATTTATCAATCCCCATTTTTAATGCGAGATTGTTTAAATACGTTCTACTTACAATTTTCGAACGCATTTCGGTGAGAAAACCTTCATCTTTGTAGGGAAATCTAGAGAATAAATATTCTGCTACAATGCTTCCCAATAAAGCATCACCTAGAAACTCCAATCGTTCATTGCTGTTCTTCACCCCATCTTTGATCTCAGTCGCTACACTCTTATGCCGAAAAGCCAATAAATAGAGATTAATGTTGCGTGGATAAAAGCCAAGCAGATTTTTTATGGAAATGAAAAGTGCTTTGTGTGGAGAGAGATGCCTAGCTAACAAAGTAAATCTAATTACTCTTCGTACTTCTTGAATATGACAGAAGCATTATGCCCACCAAAACCAAAAGTATTGCTTAGTGCCGCTCTAACTGTTCTGTGCTGCGCCTTATTGAAAGTAAAATTCAATGCGGCATCAATATCAGGATCGAGATTTTCCTGATTAATAGTAGGTGGTATCACATTATGGTAAACCGCCAATAAAGAAGCCATAGCTTCTACAGACCCTGCAGCACCTAAGAGATGGCCGGTCATCGATTTTGTGGAACTGATATTCAGTTTGTAAGCATGCTCACCAAAAACAGATTTGATGGCTTTGGTCTCCGCGATATCACCTAATGGGGTGGATGTACCGTGTACATTAATATAGTCAATATCTTCCGGTTTCATACCCGCATCGTCAAGTGCATTGCGCATCACATTCAAAGCTCCTAATCCTTCCGGATGGGGCGCAGTGATATGATGGGCATCAGCAGAAGTGCCTCCACCTACAATTTCAGCATAAATTCTTGCTCCGCGCGCCTTAGCGTGTTCTAATTCTTCTAGCACTAAAGCCCCACTTCCTTCTCCTACTACAAATCCATCTCTTGAAACATCAAAAGGACGCGAAGCAGTTTTTGGTGAGTCGTTTCTCTCAGAGAGAGCATGCATTGCATTGAAACCTCCTACAGAGGGCTCGTTGACTGCAGCTTCTGAGCCTCCGCTGATGATGATATCAGCTTTACCCATGCGGATGTAAAACATCGCATCAATCAAAGCATTGGTTGACGAAGCACAAGCTGAAACGGTGGTAAAATTAGGTCCACGGAAATTAAATCGAATGGAGATATGCCCTGAAGCTATATCCACAATCATTTTGGGAATAAAAAAAGGATTAAAACGGGGTGTCCCGTCACCTTTAGAAAATTCATCCACTTCATTGTAAAAAGTTTGAAGCCCTCCGATACCTGAACCCCAAATAACCCCGGCACGATCGTGATTTATGGTGCTGAGATTTAATCCGGAATCTTGCACGGCTTGCTCAGCTGATGCTAAGGCATACTGGGCAAACAGATCAAGTTTTCTAGCTTCTTTTTTTTCAATGTATTGAAGCGGATCAAAGTTTTTTACCTCGCAGGCGAATCGCGTCTTAAACTTAGAAGCATCAAAACGGGTAATCATATCAGCTCCGCTCACACCCGCAATAAGATTGGTCCAGAAATCCTGAACACTATTTCCTAAAGGTGTTACTGCACCGAGTCCTGTTACGACTACCCGTCTCAAGTTTCGCAATTGATTAAAAATTACTTTGCTGAATTTTTCTCAATGTAGGAGATAGCTTCACCCACAGTGTTGATGCTTTCGGCTTGATCGTCCGGAATAGAAATATTAAATTCCTTTTCGAATTCCATAATCAATTCCACGGTGTCAAGTGAATCTGCACCAAGATCATTCGTAAAACTAGCCTCTGGTGCAACTTCGTTCTCGTCAACACCCAGTTTGTCTACAATGATAGCTTTTACTCTAGAAGCAATGTCTGACATTTTTTATTAAGTTGAAATTTGACTGCAAAGAAATAAACATTGGTTTATTAAACAAAATTAATTTTTCACCAATTTCAAACTGCTGATAATGTGTTCATTATAATTCATTTTTCTATCCTGATCCCAAAATCGCTCTTGTGGATTCTAATAAAATCTGCTCAAAAAATTTGTTTTATCGTGCCAAAAGCGTCTATTCAACATCTTACTACCCCGAACTTCCTTCAAAATTGAAATGGAATCAAAATACTGGCCTTGTCATTGCTAAATAAATATATCATTAGCTTTGTCGCACAGATAACCGAAAGGTTATACATATATTATGAAAAACATCGCAATATTTGGCTCAGGAAAAGGTAGCAACGCCGTCAATATTATCAATCATTTCCAAAATCATCCATCCATTCATGTCGCAGCATTAGCTTCAGATAAGCCAAGAAGGGGCTTTCTTGATATCTCTTATGAATACAGAATCAATCTGGAAATTATCACTGGCGATGAACTTTCTGATCAGGCATGGATCGAGCGATTTAAAGACAACTATGCGCCTGATTTGATTATACTGGCAGGCTACATCAGATTAATTCCAATGCCATTTATCCATGCATTTCATGGAAGGATAATCAACATTCACCCGGCATTATTACCGGCATATGGTGGCAAGGGCATGTATGGAATGTATGTGCATGAAGCAGTTATTCGAAATCAGGAAAATAAATCAGGTATCACCATTCATTATGTAAATGAAAGGTATGATGAAGGTGAAATCATATTTCAAGCTGAATGTGATATTGAGCCTGGTGATACGGCGCAAACGCTGGCAAATAAAATCCATCATTTGGAATACAAGTACTTCCCCACAACGATCGAAAAGCTCCTTATTCAAAATCATTCATAGTCGTGACCAAAGTACAAATATACACGGATGGTGCCGCCAAAGGCAACCCTGGTCCTGGGGGATATGGAATTATCATGCGATCAGGTCCGCACGAGAAAGAACTTTCAGAAGGCTTTAGAAAAACCACTAATAATCGCATGGAACTTCTCAGCGTAATTGTAGCTCTAGAAACATTGAAAAAAGCTGGTATGTATGTAGAAATTTATTCCGATTCGAAATATGTGGTAGATGCAGTAGAAAAGGGCTGGCTATTTGGCTGGGCAAAAAAAGGATTTGCAGGTAAAAAAAATGCTGATTTATGGCGCAGATTCCTGCAATCTTACAAACTTCACCACATCAAATTTCACTGGATAAAGGGGCACAATGCACATCAGGAAAATGAGCGTTGCGACCAATTAGCTGTGATGGCGGCTATGCAAAAGAATCTCAAAATCGACGAAGGATTTGAGTCGGGCTTATACAATTAACTCAATGTTGGGACGATTGCCGCGCAAATGCGTTTAAAGCTAAAATCATAAACAATTCATGTAAGCTTTATAGAGCTCAAACAGTTTCATCATATCTGTTGTATATCGATAGATATCAAGACCATTACTCCTTCAAAATCATCGCATTGTCTAACAATTTGTATCTCTAGGATTTTATCCACATTGTTTGATTAAAATCACATAGGCTTAAAATAATAAATTCAACTTTTAATTTCTATTAATATACTACTTTATAAACATAAAAATAAAATAAAAATTTATTATAAATTTTTAATTATGAAATATTTTATTATTTGAGTACTCATTTATAAATATTAATTTTTTGTAATATTTTTGTTAAATTAAATATCGTATTATCTAAATTATAAGCTTAAAAAAGTATTTACATTTTTTTTAATATTGTTTTATAATCAATTTTACAACCTTTAATTTAGAATAACTTTGTTTCTTAAACATGTGTATTTTAATTTAATTTCAAATATCAGATGCGCAATATTAAATAGGCAATACTTACTGGTTAAATCTATGTAAATTTGTTAAAACGATGCAATGCATGGTTCCATTTACAGAATAACTAACAACAAAGAATTTGCCTGTATGAAAAACTGCTACCTATCTCAAATATTTGAAATACATACGCTTTTTAAACTTTCTACTTCATCAAAGTGGGCTTTAAGAGCGTTTTTTTTAACATTCATTTTTCTGATTCATCATGATTTTTTAAGTGCACAAACTACCTACACGTGGTCCGGTGGGCCAAGTGGTGCGTGGAATGTGGCAAGCAACTGGTCGCCAACCCGATCGGTGCTCGACCCGAACGACCTGATGGTGGTCAACACCGGAGGAGCAGTTACGATTACGACTGTGCCAACGGAGCAAGTGAGCCGATTGGTGGTTTCAGGGAGTACAAACCTTACCCTACAGGGAGCAGCTGCCGTTACGCTAACTATTAGAAATGGCGCAGCAGCCAACGATTTGGAAATTCAAAATGGAAGCTCACTTACCTTGGGAACCAATGTTAGTTTAACAATGGCACCAGGAACGCATGCGCAGATTAATACAGGAGGATCACTGACGATTTCATCGGGCAGAACTTTTACCTTGGCAAACAATCTTGGAACCACCGCTAATGTGGATGGTAGCTTAAATATTGACGGAATACTTTCAATTGGCGCAGCCGCATCCTTAACAGTGAATGGTACTGTGACCAATACTCCAAATTCGGGAGTCATAACATCATCGGCAGCAAATACCATTTTCAGTGCCACAGGCATCTATCGCCACCAGCGCGCAGGTGGTAATTTTATTGTAGCCACCTGGCACCCTGATTCGGAAGTTTTTGTGGAAATTCCCAGTGCAGGCAGTGCTAGTATAGCGCAAGCCAATGGTCAGACTTTTGGGCGATTTACTTGGAATAGTCCATCAATGAGCAATACCCAGTCATTAGGACTATCTGGCACTACCAATTTCAACACATCCTTCGAAATATTATCGACAGGTACAGGAATCATGTCCTTTGCAGCGGCAGCCGCAACAGTGAATATTAATACCGACTTAAATATTGGTGGAAATAGTACCGTGCACATGAACAGCGGGGGTGCAGTCATAACTACCATTAATCTAACAGGTAATCTTGATATAGCATCTACGGCAACTTTTGCGAGAGGTTCAGCAACAAGTCTTCAAGTGTTAAGCTTTACGAATACAAGTTCCCCACAATTTTTAAATAATAGCGGAACTTCTTTTAACCCCAATGGCATCAATATAAATGTTATTACGGGTGCAGAAGTAAATTTTACCAATAGCATATCAGGTTACAATTCAGGAACATTTACTGTAAACGGTCGCCTGAACATGGGCAGTCACATCCTTTCCGGCACAGGCGGACTTTTCACACTTGCGAATGCAACCACTGCATTCTTATCCATTGGCCACCCTCAAGGAATCAGCACCACAGGGGCAACGGGCAATGTGCAGGTGACCGGAACAAGAACTTTTGGAGCAAATGCCAACTATATTTACAATGGAAATTCAGCGCAAGTTACAGGTAATGGACTTCCTGCTGCTATTAATGCAGCTTCTCAGTTAACCATTGATAACCCTGTTTCGGTTGAGTTGCAAGTTAGTCCCACCATTAATGGTACACTCAATATGAACCAAGGCAGACTGATTTTAGGCAATTTCAACCTCACCTTTGTTGCAGCTACTAACTTTATAGGAGCACCGTTTAGTGCGACAAAAATGATTGTAGCCAACGGAACTGGTCAGCTATTGGTCCCTTTCACAGCAGGTGCTAATCCACCTTTTTTATTCCCAATTGGTGATGGATCTGGAAATTACACGCCTTGCACAATAGAATTCGCGGCTAATTCTACTGCAAGGACTTTAGGAGTAAGGGTTTCAAATACCGTGCATCCTTTCAATAATGCTGCGACTCCGCATTTAACCCGACATTGGTTATTTACCAACAGTGCTACGGGCACAGCTACTGTGAACGCATCATTTACCTATGTACCTGCTGATGTGGTGGGTGTAGAAGCTAATTTACGTTTTAATAAATTCAGCTCCGTAACGGGAAACTGGTCAGAAAATGCGAGCACTACCCTTGCTTCCAATACGTTCAGTGTAAATAATGAAACCAACTTCATCAATCCCGGTTCGGCCACAGCTTTTGACATCACCGCAAGAGCCAATAGCGGTTTATTCTATCGCAGTACCGGAAACGGCAACTGGAATGCACTCGCCACCTGGGAAACAGGTCCGACTTCCACAGGTCCCTGGACTGCAGCTACTGTTATCCCTAACAATACCAACTCTGATGGCATTGAAATCAGAAGTGGCCATAATGTGACTGTAAACGTGACCACATCGGCAGATGAAATAACCATAAATGGAACTTTAACTATTGCTTCCGGAATCACTCTGACTATACCAGCCGGTGGCACTTTTGGGGCGGTGGTCAATGGTACGGTTATTAATGGAAATGCCGCCACTATTGGAACCATCACCCCAACCGGAGGGCTTGTGTTCAATGCAGGTAGTTTCTATGAACATGCCAGACCTGCTGGTACCATACCTGCAGCAACATGGGATGACAATTCCACATGCCTTGTTTCAGGTGCAACCGGAACAGTGCCGGCAGGTCTTAATCCTACTGGTGGATTTGGCAACTTTACTTGGAACTGCGCTGGCCAAACAACCACTCTCGTTACCGGCACGATGACCTGTCGCGGTAATTTTAGAATAGAAAACACCAACAATCAAGTATTATCACTCATAGGTGGCACTGCATCAGGAGTTCTCAATGTAAATGGTGATTTTGAAATGATTGCAGGTTTGTACTATGCTAAAACAGGTACTACTGGTACGGCAACCCTGAATGTAGCAGGAAAATTCGATATGCAAGGAGGTACTTTTTCTTTTGCGCAAAATGCTTCAAGTGGCAGCGGTGTATTGAATCTTTCCGGCAACCTTGAATTAATGGGAGGCACATTAGATATGAGCTTATCCACATCTACAGGTATCGGAACCATCAATTTATTGGGAAACTATATACAAAATGGCGGAACGTTCACTTCTACTGGAACAACCACTGGCATTTCAGTACTTAATTTAAACGGAATCGCGACACAATACAACTATATCAGCGGAACAATTAACAATACTCGCATAAATTACGCCGTGAATGCTGCATCTGCTGTGGTAACTTTAAATGCTGATATCGCATTATCGCCAAGCAGATCATTTACTGTTACAGCTAATGGAACATTGCTTTGTCAGAACTTTGTGATTTCCGGTGGTTCAGCCAATACTTTCTCTATTGCAGCCGGTTCTACCTTGGGCATCGGTTCGCCCGACGGAATTACCACAGCAGGCAACCCTACCGGGAATATTCAAACCACAACACGAACTTTTTTAACTACTTCCAATTACATATATAATGGTACTTCAGCGCAAGTAACAGGAAACGCCTTACCCACAACAGTTAATAGTTTGACTATTGATAATATAGCAGGTGTAACACTGACCAATAGCATTACTTCTATCACAAGCGCACTAAACTTGAACAATGGTTTATTGCGCTTAGGAGCATCAAACAATTTGAGCATCACTTTAGGTAATAATGCAGTAGTGAATGGAACTCCATCAGCCACCACTATGGTGGTTGCAGATGGTAGCGGTCAGTTTGTGAAAGGATTTGTCGCCGGATTTGCTGGTTCATTTACTTACCCGATAGGAGATGCCTCAGGTCCTTCTAATACTGTGGAATATAGTCCGGTAACCATCAACTTTGCAGCAGCTCCTGCAATGGCAGCTCAAAACATTGGTGTGCGTGTGGTTGATGATGTTGCCCCGAGCTTAGGCACACCGGCAGACTTTTTGAGCCGCCATTGGGTGTTTACCGGTGGTGGAGCCGCAAGTTTTGATCTCAGTTTTCAATACCCGTCAGCCGATATTAATGGGACTGAAAGCAATTTAAGAATTTCGCGTTTCTTGAGCGGCAACTGGCTTTCATCTCCTAGTGCTGCAAGCGGGAATGTATTATCCAATACTACTACATTAACCAATATTTCCACCCCTTTAAACACCACCACAATATACACCGGTCGTGAAAGCAATCAGCTTTATTACCGCTCTGTGGCCAGCGGCAACTGGACAGATGTAAATACCTGGGAAACAGATACTGACCCTAACTTCTCCTCGCCCACTTCTCCGGCAGCAGCAGCGCCCACCTTTACCAATAGCGTTACTACCACCATTGCGGCTGGTGATGAAGTAGTGATTGACGGTGCTGCTATCAACAATTACACACCTGTATTATATGTCTATGGCACTTTAATTAATCAAACTTCGGGCACGGTTGTACCTAACACGAATGGAAGTAACTTTTTCTATGCCGGATCTGAATATCGTCACGACAGAGATGGTGGTCCGGTGATGAATGCCACCTGGGATGCAGCTTCGTTGCTCAACATCACAGGTATTACATCAAATACCACTGGAGCAGCCTTAAGCAACATTGGCGGAGCCGGAAAGCAATATGGAAAGTTCAGATATAATTGCTCCGGACAAACCGCCGCCAATGTAAACTTTGCCATGAATGGTACAACCTTCAATGGTACATTTGAAATTACGAATACGGGTGTAGGAAGCAATGCTGTTTCTTTTGGCTCAGGAGCCTTAACCAACATTACTATAAGAGATACCTTAAAAATCACCGGTGGTATTTTAAACCTGAATAACGCAGGTAGCAGTGTTACAAATGTTTCATTGTTTGGTGATTATTTCCAAACAGGAGGTACATTCCAAAGAGGCGCTTCTACAGGCGTTCAAACACTACAATTCTTCGGAGATAATGTAACCAATAAAACTTACGTGCAAAGTGGTGGTACCGCCAATTTTGCCGGTATCAATCCTTCGGTGCAACCTGGTGGGGTATTAACTTTAGAAAGCAACATCACTATCCCATCTGGTAATACATTCACCCTAAATACCAATGGGCAGTTATACATGCAGGATAGAATTATTTCAGGAGCTGGTGCCTTCGTAATGGTCAGTGCGGCCAACACACTAACGACACTCGGTATTGGTCATCCACAAGGCATAAGTACTTTGGCAGGCACAGGCAACATTCAAACTGCAACTCGCACCATTGCCGCAGGTCATAGGGGACATTTTATCTATAATGGAACTACTGATCAAGTAACCGGCAATTTATTACCGCTTGCTCCTGCCAGTGAAGGGGGGATTACTATAGATAATCCTACAACCGTTACATTAACCAACAATATCACAGGTATGGGGTCAAGAGGCCTTACCATCAATCAAGGTACGCTTAACATGGCAAGTAATTCTATCACCCTGCCTACAAGCCTAAATCTGAACTCTGGACGCATCATTATCAACAACGGTAATCTCACTTTATCCAATACCAATAACTTAACTGCACTCACCGGTGGCCCATTTGATGAAAATACCATGATTGTGATCAATGGTACAGGCCAATTAATTAAAAACTTTACATCAGGCGCACAAGCTGAATTTGTTTATCCTGTAGGCGAAATTAATGGCACTCCGGAATACACACCGGTGTCTATCGAATTTACAGCCTTGACCACCGGTAAAAATGTTGGCGTTCGGGTGATTCAAGCCATGCAACCGAATGAATTGGCCAGCAATCCGGCTTACCTGAATCGCTATTGGGCATTTACGACCAACAATACTACAGCCAACACAGCCATTATGCGGATGCAATATAAAGATGCGGATGTGGTAGGCAATGAAGCTGACCTGCGTTTAGCGCAATTCTTCAATGGCACTTGGTCCGAACTGAATTCTACGGTGGATGTAACCAATAACATATTGACCACCACGGCCATAAATCCCTTGTTGCCATTAGTAGTAGTAAGTACACCTACAGCAGATTACACCGGACGAAGCAATATACCTTTACATTACAGAACAGTTGCGAGTGGAAACTGGAACAACTTAGCCATTTGGGAAGTATCAAGCGATCCTGCATTTATCAGCCCGGCTCCTGTTCCGGCTACTGCAATTCCTAACCATTTGAACTCAAATTTAATCTGGGTTCGCAACGGACACAATGTGACCATGAACGTAAACACCACGGCAGATGACTTATTAGTAGATGGAACGCTTACCATTGCCAGCGGTGTGATCTTTACCTTAGCCAATGGGCCTGCAGCTCCTGATATGACAGTGAATGGAACGGTGATTAACCAAAGTGTGGCTACTCATGTTTACACCGGAACTTTAGTTTATAATTCCGGCTCTACATACCGCCACGCGGCCAACGGAGGAGTTGTTCCGGCTCCTACTCAAGTTACTTATGATGCTGCAAGCACATTTGAAGTAACGGGCATCACCAACGGAACCGCCATCACCAACATGGGTGTAAACGGTCAAACTTACGGAAATTTCACTTGGAATTGTGCATCGCAAAGCACAGCAGTGTTCAGCCTTGCTTTCGCAGCTACAGTAACCATCAATGGCAACTTCCGTGTGCAAAACACCAATGGACAAGCCATAGCTATTCACAGCGGAACCGCATCAACCACTGTGGTGAATGGAGATCTACTGATTCAAGCAGGTAATCTTATTATGAATAATGGTGGTACAGCTGTTACCACGCTTAATTTATTTGGAAACTATAATCAAACAGGTGGTTCATTTCAAACTGGTGCATCTACGGGCATTCAGTTGTTTAACATGAATGGAACCAACCGAACATACAGCCAAACAGGCGGCACGGTGAATAATGTACGAACTAATTATGCAGTGAATTTAGCTGGTGCAGATGTTACTTTCAATAGCCCCCTCACATTAGATGCTTCACGTAGCTTCACTATTGCAGCAGGAGCTACAGCTCGCCTTGGTGCGAATATCAATTTTGCAAATGCGGGAGGCATGACCGTTAATGGTACACTCATGTGTGGACCTAACTTAGTGACCAATACCACCGGAGCAACCACCTTTACCCTAGCTTCAGGCGGAACACTGGGCATCGGCTCGCCGGACGGCATAACCACAACAGGAGCCATCGGAAACATTCAAGTAAGCGGCACAAGAGCTTACAACACTGCTGCCAACTACATCTACACAGGCACCACTGCTCAGGTTACAGGCAATGGCTTACCAGCCACTGTAAACACGCTCACTATTGACAATACTGCAGGTGGAAACAATGGTGTTACGCTCACCAACAATGTCGCAGTAACAACAGCCTTAAATTTAAATCAAGGCTTGCTTCTACTGGATAATTTTAACCTTACCCTTTCCAACACCAATAACAGTTTAGCCATTGGTGGTAATACACCTGATGTAAACAATATGGTGGTAACCAATGGAACAGGTCAATTGATTAAAACCTATGCCAACAATGCCGCTTCATTTACCAGTTTTACATTCCCAATAGGCGATATCACCGGCACACGCGAATACTCCCCGGTGGTATTGACCACAAGTGTCAATTCAGGCAACACTATAGGCGTGAGAGTAATCAATTCGGCCCATCCCGATGTAGCTCCTTCGAGCAACTATTTGAACCGTCATTGGGCATTTACCACCAATATTGCTACCTATACCTATACAGCCGACTTTCATTTCACCGCCGCTGACGTAGTAGGCACCTTAGCAAACATAAACGGGGCTTTGAGAAACAATACCGTTCCGGCATGGTGGGGTTATAGCTCAACCAATTCAGGCAATATTTTGTCCATTACCACAGCGCCTTTGAATCAGGTTTCAGCACCATTGAATAACAATCAATGGACTGGCCGCGAAACAGTTAATACTTTCTTTTATCGTTCGGTAGCCTGGGGCAACTGGAGTGATCCTGCTACATGGGAAATTTCAACCGACAATTTAAGCAACTGGGTACCTGCTACAACCTTCCCGAATGCGGATAATTCTTTAGGTATCTTGATTCGTAACAACCATCGGGTGACGCTCGATGTGAATGTGGATGTGGATCAACTTTCATTCGATGCTACCGATAATTCTACCTTGATTATTAATCCGGGTGTTACCATGACCGTGAAAGATGGACCTGGTAACGACTTCAGCTTAACTACAAACGCCCGAATGATTGTCAATGGAACAATAATCAATGAAGGGCAAATTTTCGGTAGCAGTGTTATAACTACTGTATTTAATGCCAATGCACTTTATGTTCATACAACAGATGGAGGCGTTGTGCCTCAGGCCACTTGGGATATTTCCTCCATTTGCCGACTCACCGGAATTGTAGTGAATAACCCTGTAGGTGGATTAGGGGCACCAACCGGAGGTTACGGAACAGTAGAATATAATTGTCCTTCGCAAACTGCTGATATTGTATTGGGCTTTGGCAATAATGTTATAGTGAAGGGCGATTTTAATCTGTTATCAACCGGTACGGGTCGCTTGGTTTTCAGCTCTACTGCTATCAATGTTAATATTAATGGTGACTTTAACTTAAGCGATGGCACCTTCGGAATGATTGGTTATGCTAGTGGAACAGGAGCCAGCACATTGAACCTTACGGGAAGCTATAATCAAAGTGGAGGTAGCTTTGTACCCATACTTGGAACAGGAACCGGAGTTCAAGCCATGAACTTTGTAGCAGGACCAAACAGAACTTACAATGTGAGTGGCGGCACATTCAGTACCGATGCCTTGATGAATTTCACTGTAAATGTGAATGCTGAGCTCACATTGAATACCGGTATCGATTTGGGAAGTCCGTCAGCAGTGCGGTCATTCACCAATAATGGTATTTTATGGTTGGGTACCAATCTCATAGAAGGCGGTCCTAACACTACTTTTACCAATGCAAATGCCACCACAGCCACATTAGGTATAGGACATCCCCAAGGAATAGCTCTGGCAGCCGATGGCGCAGTCGGTAACATTCAAACTGCAAATAGAATTTACGGTGCTTTGGCTAACTATGTATTTAATGGAACAACAGCACAAATTACTGGAAGTGGTTTACACAATGCAATCCCGGGAACTAACACCTGCACCAACCTTACCATTAACAATGCTGCAGGTGTCACCATGAACCGTTTGGGTGGCATAAGTTTAAATATTGGAGTAAGCGGAACACTAGTGTTGACCAATGGCGATTTTAATATCGGCGGTAGCGCAGGCAATATCAATACTCTTGCGTTAAATGGCTCATCCATCGCCCCACTAGCAAGCATGTCGCTGCAATCGGGTATCTTCTCCAACTTGTGGTTTGGTCCCGGAACCGGCAACAATAATCCAAATCTCTATATCCCAAGCTCAATTAACGAGCTCAATGAATTAAGATTGAATATCAATAGCGCTAACACAGTGGAGCAAACCAGCAGTGTAGAATTACATGGTTCGCCTACCGGATTAACTTTAACTTCCGGAAGACTAATTATGCAGGGCAGCAGTAACCTCACAGTATTGAGCACTGCCACAAATGGCATAGTAGGTGGGGGTGTGAACAACATGGTAGTAACCAATGGAACAGGTTATCTGCGAAGGGCAATCCCGGGAGGTATTGCTGCCAACACAGACTATATTTTCCCTATTGGTGACATCACCGGTACGGCAGAATATTCGCCTGCAAACTTGCGCTTCACATCATCTAGTGCGACACCCGCATTCAGGCTCATCGGCGCCAATGTAGTGGATGACCAACATCCACAAGACGGAACATCTACCGACCATTTAACACGTTATTGGCGATTTACAGACAGTGAAGCAGGAAATGGGACTTACTCATACACCGGAATTGGCACAGGAAATGTAAATCTCCTGTCAGGGGTAGCCGCCGACGTGGTTGGCACTTACGGCAATATCAGAGTGAATCGTTGGGATGGCACTGCCTGGACTCAATATAACAATACCGCAACCACGCCAAATTTGTCATTTTTGGTTCAAAACGAAACCACAGCGCCTTTGCATAACGGCGAATTTACAGGAAGAGTGAATGCTGCCCAGCCTTATGTATGGCAACCTACTTCTGGTTCGCACGATTTTCAGGATGCCAACAATTGGTTGCCGACTCGCGTCTCGCCTCAACCCAGCGATATCCTGCTATTTAACAACGGTGGTACATCTACAGCTATTAATGTGCCTACGCAAACCACGGCTCAGGTTGCCGTAACCAATAACACCAATATCACTTTTGAAGCAGCAACAGTTCCGGCAGGGGCAAAAACCTTTACCATAAATGGCCCAGCCAATTCTACAAATTTCACGGTGGCCAACGGTTCTTCTTTCACCATGGGGGGTACTATACAACTTACCCTCACCATGACGGGTGCAACCAACCAAGCTGCTGATATTTCAGGTATATTTAATTTGGATGACAATGGTTCGCAACAGCATACACTCATCACCAGTGGGGTTACGAGCAATGTGTTTACCGTATCAGGTACGCTGAATAACAATGGCGGAACCATAACTAGCGCAGCTGCATCTAACCTTGTATTTACGGCTGGAGGAACTTATAACCATAATAGAAACGGCGGAAATATTCCTAACTCGGTTGCAGCTCCATTGGCTACATGGAACAATACGTCAAACTGTAATATCACAGGCATCACCACGACCAATCCGGCTACCTTCCAAGGAACATTTGGTAATTTAACATGGAACAATGCAGGGCAAACATCTGCAACTGGAGCTATCACCGCTGCCATTACTGTTAACGGTAACTTGAGTGTGAACAATGGTGTGTTGTGGGATAATGGATTAATCATCACCGGAAATGCTGCAGGAACATTTGCTGTTGCCAATGGCGCTACCTATCGTACCACGAGAACGACTACTTTGCCGCTACTACCCAGCTTCACCGGTACCAATGTGTCTTTAGCGCCAAACAGTACCGTTTTATTTGCAGGTACTACAGCACACAACATACCTAATAACCCAACTAATGTGGGCACAATGACCAACTACGGTATTATCGCCTTAGAAGGTGCAGTAGCTAAAACATTAACCACAGATATCAATGTGCAAGGCATCACCATCAATACTTCTGGAGCAACGCTTTCCGATGGAGGATTTGTTATAACTGGTCCGGGAGCAGGCTCAGGTACCTTTAACATGGTAAATGGTGCCATTTTCACAACCACCAACACCAATGCCAACCCAATGCCGATATTCCAGACCTATACCTTTGGGCCAACTTCGATAGTAAATTTCAATGCCTTGTCATCGAATCAAGACATTTTGAACATTCCGGCGCCAGGTTACGGAGCTGTGAATGTGATTGCTAATGGCGGTGTAAAATCCCTGATGGGACAAACCTTTGCGCAAGGTACGGTTACCATCAATGGAATCGGAGGCAACACTACTTTAAACTTGAATGGCCATAACCTTCGCTTAGCGGGTGCAACGCCAATTTCTGTCGTTGCCGGCGCAGTGTTGACAGCCAATTCCGCCGGTTCAACCATAACTTTAGAAGGAACAGCTTCGCAGACCTTAACTATTGCAGGTACCATCACTGGAGGCGTGATCAATCAGCTTACTGCTGCAAATCCGGTAGCTAATGTGATTGGAACTGTTCCAGCTGTATTTACTTTCAATGACATAACAGTAAATAGCGGCGCTTTACTAAACATGAATGGGCGCACTATTAATTTGAATGGCTTGTTGACCAATAATGGTGAAATTAACGGTAGCGCAGCGGGTTCTGTGTTTGCATTAACTGGTTCAACCATGCAAAACTTCAACATTGGAAACTATACATCCAATACACTAGGAGGTTTAATTGTTAACAATACAGCAGGCGCCACACTCACGGCTCCATTGAATGTGACCACGCTCACACTTATAAATGGCTTGCTAACAACTACCAACACCAACCTCATCACGGTACTAGGAACAGCTGTAGCCAACGTGGTGGGTGGAAGCACAACAAGCTACGTGCATGGCCCGATTGCAAGAACGCTACCTGTGAACTTAACTGCAGCAGGTACCTATAATTGGCCTGTAGGTAAAGCCGAATATCAATTATTCCAGTTAATTAATCCAACCACAGCTAATACAGCAGGAAATGTTGTCATTAAAGTAGAAGTGTTCGATGCGCCAACAGGTGGAACAGCCGGATTAGGAGTTTCTTCATTGCTCACCGATCATCGTTGGGAAGCTTTGATCATTAATAATGCTGCTAATTTAACTTCAGCCGGGAGAACAGCACTTACCGAAAACGGTTTAACGAATTTAGTACATCATATTGTCCGAAGCACAACAGCTACTGGAACTTATCACTTATTTGGCAGTAGTTATGCAACGCCGGTTTTAAGTATGAATGTGGTGCCTGATAACCTTTTGGGTTATTACATGATTGCTAACAATGGCGGTACGATTAGCGGTCCGATTACCGTGGGAACCGGTGGTATGGTACCATCCATCACCAATGGCGGTGGTTTATTTGATGTGATTAACAACAGTATCCTTTCAGGCAATGTTACCGCAAGCATCATTTCCGATTTGGTGAACGAATCCGGCTTGATTGCGCTGAATGAATGGACAGAATCCCCTGCGGCCAGTAATTTTACTGTTCGCATTCAGCCCAGTTCTGCAACATCACTTTTAATCACCAACAATGCTAACCTTGCAATCGGAATACCACTCATTCCGATTAACGGTGCTGACAGACTAACCATTGATGGTCAACACAGCAATGATGGAAACCGTTGGTTAACTTTCAGACACAC
Organism: Flavobacteriales bacterium; assembly: GCA_046294625.1. Lineage (GTDB taxonomy): Bacteria > Bacteroidota > Bacteroidia > M30B66 > M30B66 > JBKBKN01. Next base: position 66,242 of record JBKBKN010000006.1, on the reverse strand, counting down.
CAACTCCACAGCAGGAAACACTGGAGCAACTATTCGCTTTCTGAATGATGCAGTAAATAATACCTTGCAAAATCTTATACTTGAAAATAACAATACCAATACAGGGCGTGGGGTAGTTGAATTTACCACAGGTAATAATGCAAACAATTCCGTGCTAAATAACGAAATACGCTCTTCTACCGGAGCTACGCTGGGTGCATACGCTGTAGGGGTATTGTCAAACTCGGCAGGTAATGTCAATCTGACCATCTCAAACAATCATTTTTACCAAACTCAGCCGTTAGCAGTAGCACAAACTGCAATTTCGATTACTACTGCTTCATCAGGCCATACCATTAGCAACAATTTTATTGGAGGCAGCACAGTCAATGCCGGAGGGGCAGCATGGCAAAATAACGGCAATGTGGCCTTTAATGGCATTGTGCTTCCAACAGGTACGGCTTCACTTAACACCGTCACAGGAAATACCATCAGAAACATCAGTCTTACAGGTACTGGAGCATCAACATTCACAGGAATCAATGCCGGTAACGGCTTGTTTGAAATTACTAATAATACAATTGGCAACCCAAGCAATGCCAATGACATCGCTGTATCTGGAACAGGTGTAAGCACCGGTATTGTAGTTGCTTCAACCAACACCACATCGGTAACAGGAAATACCATTGCAAATCTTACTGCAAGTGGCACAGGCACGGGAGTAAGAGTTATTGGTATCAACACATCTGCAGCCGGAAATTACACCATTGAGCAAAATACCGTCAGCAATTTAACATCGGCAACAACTAATGCAGGAACAAATGCCAATGCTGCTATCATCGGTATTTTAAATACGGCCACCGGAACAGGTACCATCATTGTAGGGCGTAATGCTATTTCCGGATTAACCAGTACAGCGCCTTCAGCAGCCGTATCGGTAATAGGGATAGTTAACAGTACAGGAGCTAATGGCAGCACGGTGACGCGTAACTTTGTCCACAGCTTTAGCGCACAATCGGCCACTTCACGCCAAACCGGTATTTTAGCACTAAATGGCTTGATTTTCACCAATAACATGATCCGTTTAGGAATTGATGTAAATGGAAATAGCCAAACAGTTCCCTCAACCATCGTTGGTATAGAGAAATCTAGCACCAACTTCATCACTTTCTACCACAACTCTGTTTACATTGGTGGGACCAATGTTGCCGCCGGCTCTAATCATACTTTCGCATTCCTTCGTTCTGGAAGCCCTTCCAGCGGCAACGATAATATTAGAAATAATATTTTCGTAAACGAACGTTCCAACGCAGTCAGTGGTAGTAATCGCCATTTTGCTATGGTGACCAATAATACTAGCAATTTGATTGTAGATTACAACATTTACTACAATGGCAATGGAATCGACGCAGTGTTTGGCTCCAATGATGGTGGCAGCACAGTGCGAAATGGTCTTCCGCTATGGTTTATTGGAAATGGACCACATAGTGATGCACACTCAGGAATTGGCAACCCTAACTTCGTTGCACCAACAGCAGCAACACCAAACCTACGTTTGAACGCCGACACACCAGCCGAAGGCACAGGTGTGCTGATAGCCGGAGTAATTGTTGACTTCGACGGCGATGACCGCAGCACTAACACTCCAACTGATATTGGTGCCGATGCCGGCAACTTCAATAGCCCTTTGGTTCCAGGTACAGATATTTTCGCACCGGTACTAAGCTTCACGCCTATTCCTAACCAATTAGGTTGTTCCGGGCCTTTTACTGCTCCAATACTTGAAGCCAATATCACTGATGTAGGAGTTGGTGTTCCCACCACAGGATCAAATGTGCCAAGATTATGGTACCGCCGCTCTGCTCCTGCCCCATCAGCTTGGGCTTCGGTTCCGGGTACTTTAATCTCCGGCAATGGAAACAACGGCAATTGGGAATTCCAGGTTGACTACAGTTTAATTCCTGTTACACCAACTGCAGGTGACATTTATCAATATTATGTAGCTGCGCAGGATTTGGCGGTGAACAATGGTAATCCAAATATTGGCTTTTCGCCATTCAATTCAAATTCAGAGCCTGTTCATACCAACAATAATGTGAACACCCAAGCCGTAGCCCCTACTGCACCGACTGTATTTGTGTTATCTAATCCATTGGATGGAACTGTATATGTGGGCACCGGTCCGGGCACGCCTGCTTATCCGACCTTCAATGGTCCGGGAGGCTTATTTGAAGCAATCAATCAAAATGGAATAGATGGTGATTTAATAGTGATTGTTCAAAATACGAATATAACAGAGCCTACCGGAGCACCAACACCATTAAACGAAATAGCAGAATGCCCCGGTGGTCCTTATACTATCACCATTCGTCCAGGATCAGCTACTGATCACGTCATCACCGGAAATATTAGTGGGCCGGGCATGATAAGTCTGAATGGTGCCGATAGGATTATCATAGACGGAAGTATAGCAGGCAGTGGGCGCTGGTTAACCTTTGTAAATACCAATACTAGTTCTGCAGTGGTGCACATGGCCAACCATGCCACCAGCAACCAGGTGCGTAATAGTGTTTTGCGAGCAACCAATACTTCAAACACATCCGGCATTGTTCATATTGGTGGAGCCAATACGACAGGCCCCGGCAATAGCAACTTGATATTTCACGATAATGCCATTGGCGGTACAGGCCAATCTCGAAACTGTATGCTTTTTGATGGCACTGCTATTGCACCCAATGCTGATATTACTATTTCGGATAATCATATATTTAACTATGGATCTGCTTCGTATTCGCAAGGTATTTCCAATGTGGGGGCATCAGGCGATAATTGGACCATAACCGGAAACAGTATTTATCACACCATCAATCCAAGTGTTTTGTTAGTGGCTATCTATTTCCCATTGGTCAATGGCATTCCAATTAACAATTTGAATATTTCAAACAACTTTATCGGTGGTAATGCACCTGGTGCTACAGGAATGATGACCAACAGTGTAAACTCGACAGAAGCATACGGAATCTTTGTGAGTGCGGGCACTACTATTATCAACAATAATGTCATTCGCAATATGACCTATTCTAACGTATCAAACAGCGCTTTTGTGTGCATTGATATAGCAGGAAACACGCAGGCAACGGTTAGTGGAAATACATTAGACGAAATCACTGTACTTGGTAATGTGGCTCAACAAGGCTATATTTTTGGTATCAGAAGTAGTACTTCAGCAAGCTTAAATGCTTCAAACAATAATATTGAGTATTTGTCATGCTTAGGAGCGTCTACCTTAGGTAATGGATCTTATGTAAGAGGAATAGAACATACCGGATCGGGCACCTTTAATATTTCTAACAATTACTTTTTAGGATTACAAAATACAGCTATAGCCTTCGGACAATCATCCTTTGCCATTCGAGTGAGCAATAACAGCTTACCAAGCCTTGTGAGCGGAAACACTATAGCTGATAATACCATTTACGGACCATGGATATTAGCAATAGGCACGTCAAATACAGGTGGCTATCGAAACCGCGGAATTTCTGTTTCCGGAAATTTTTCGGCTACCATTTCAAAAAATAGCATTTTTGACATGTACACTGAAAGCCCGGTTTATGGTACCATTGGCATTGAACTGCTCAATAACGATGTTGGCACAATAACTGTCAGCAATAATCAAATAGCATTTGGCGATTATACAGTTGTTTCAGGCCCAAGTTCCAACAACCATATACGAGGTGTAAAATATGGAATAGAAGAGCGCATGTTAGCGGGTAGTACATTGAATTTGTTTTACAATTCCGTACATATCGAAGGTGCAGAAAATCAAGCGAGCGGTAGTGCAGCGTTCCGACGATTAGCTACCGTATCTGGAGCGACCTTGAATGCACGAAACAACATCTTTATCAATTCAAGAAGTGGTGGTACGGGATTACACAACGCAGTTGCTGCAGAAGGTTCAGCAGCTGATTCAGGTTGGGATTCTGACCATAATTTCATGGCATCAAGAAGCTTTAACAATGTGGGTAACTGGTTAGGAATAGAATATAGTTTTGCCGGCTGGCAAGCCAATAGCGGAAGTGATGATAACTCAACTTCGGCCGTATCGGTATTAACCGGAAACTCTTCCCCAAGCACGGTGAGAGCGTCGGAGCTCTTTATAAGTAAAGGTAACAATCTCTTACTTGCAGGTCCCGGCCCTGCCGATCCATTCCCTCATTCTTTCATTGCCGGACTGGGCACGCCGGTGAGCATTACCGATGATTTCACTGGTGCTTCTCGCTCCCTGCTCTCTCCCCCATCAGGTCCAACTATGGGTGTGAATGAAATCGTGATTTGTTCGGGCAGCCCTCCTGTGGCTAATGTGAATGCAAGCAACAACAATCTTTGTGAGATAGATGATGCCACCCTAACACTTACCGGCTTAGGACTTGTAGTAGGATTAACTTATCAATGGTACGAATCCACCACTTCCAATACCGGTCCTTGGAATCTCATTAGTGGCGCCACTAACATCAATTACCAAGCAAACGGGGTGAATCAAACCACCTGGTATTATAGCGAAGTAACTTGTACTAACTCTGGGCAAACTACCCCGTCAACAGTATTAGAACTTACTGTGATTCCTAACAATCTGATTGCCACCATCAATGGCTCTAACAGCGTAAATATTTGTTCGGGCGAGACTGTTAACCTTGAAGCTTCCGGTGCAAATGCCTATAATTGGTCTTCCAATCCGATCGGATTTACATCAAACAATGCTTCAGCAACGGCTAATCCGACTGAAACAACCATTTACACCGTTGTAGGTAGTATATCAGGATGTGACTTTACCGAATCTGTTACGGCTACGGTTTTCTCAGTTACGCTTGATCCTATAAGCACTACCATCAATTTAGGTGATGATGTCACCATCACCGCCACACCAAGCGGTAACACAGGCTCGGTTGAGTATTTATGGACTCCTTGCATCAACCTAGATAGTTATTCTGGCAATACGGTGGTAGCTGATCCACAAGGTAGCCGAGTTTACAGTGTGTTTGCTTATGATGAAGCAGGCTGCACAGCCACGGCCACTACTACTGTGAATGTATTTGATCCGAGTGTTGTGCCCCCACCACCATCAACAGTTAGCGCTGGATATAGCGGCTCAAATTTGGTGAGTACTTATTCCACTGTGGTTGGTGCAAGCGGTACCACCCTGATTGCATCGGGAGATATTGATGATGTCAACTACACTAATATCGATTTCCCTGCAGGATTTTCCTTCCAATTTGTGGGCAACACATATACTTCGTTTGGTATAAATTCTAATGGATTTATTTGGTTTGGATCCGGAACACCGGCAACCAACGCCGCCACGCCAATTAGCACAAACGGCAACCTTGGCGGAAGTGGTACCATAGATGGAGTGATTTCAGGATTAGGAACTGATTTGTGGAGCAAAACCGTACTTATCAGTGCCCCTGCTACTGCACAAATTGTGACGAATGTTTCCGGAACGGCTCCTAATCGAATAGTAACCATTGAGTGGGTTGGATTTACGCAAAAACCGCTTAGCCGAACTTCTACATTTCTCGGCTCTGACCGTAGCAGAATTGATTTCCAAATCAGGCTTCATGAAAATGGTGGTACAAACTCAAATATGATTGATTTCCGTTACCGAAACCAATCTTCTTGGGCTATATTTGATTATATGGAAAATATGCAAATCGGATTGAGAGGGGCAACGAATTCCGATTTTGTGAATCGAACAGCCAATGCGGGAGCATGGCCAAGCAGCGCGGCAGGCACAGCTAATACAAGCGTTTGCAACATGACCGATCCGCTCGGATTTGGCACCTACATCAATAACAACACCACAGCTTTCCGATTTAGCCCAACTTCATGTGTAATTGTAACCACACTCACTCCATCCGGACCAACTGATTTGTGTTCTTCTGCAACTGTTGATCTAACTTCTGCACCTGGTTCATCTTACACTTGGTACAAAGACGGGGTGTTGTTAGTTGGCGAAACATCTCAAACCCTGAGCAATGTAGCAGCCGATGGACTTTATATGGCCATTCCAATTATCGGAAGCTGCCAAGCGCCTTCCTATTTGATTGAAGTGAAAAATCACGCCAATGCCTTTCCAGATGTGAATATTGCATCCATACCAGCAATGCCGCTGTGCAATGTAAATGAAGCTACTTTCAATGCTATCCCTACAAATGGTGGATGCTCGCCCATCTATCAATGGAAGAAAAATGGTATGGACGTCGGTTTGCCCAGCTCGAACTATTTCGATGACAATTTGGTAAACGGCGATCAAATTGAAGTAGAAATGATTTCTTCAGCTTTCTGCGCTACCCCTTCCACCGTGCAATCCTTAATTTTCACAGTGGCCATCCAGCAACCCGGTGTTTGGCTAGGTAATGGCACTGATTGGGATACACCGGCCAACTGGGGCTGCGGAATTGTACCAAATATTACTTCCGACGTAATTATTCCGACCAATCCGCAAATGGGAAATGTATTCCCCGAAGTGAGCTCTAACAACACATCGCTGGTGCGAAACTTAGTGATTCAGAATGCCGCAAGTGTTATAGTGAATGCGGGAGCAGACTTAAGTATATATGGCAACTTTACCAACAATGGCATTGCATCGCTAGGAGCAGGAACGGTTCGCTTGCGCGCAAATGCTACGCAAGTGCTTGATGGAGCCACCATATCAACATTTGGTAATCTCACAGTGGATAACACTGCACCTGTTGACCCAGCTGTTCGGCTCGACAATGATGTGAACATAAGTGGCAACTTAACTTTTGTTCAAGGTAAATTGAACCTAAACGGTAATGACATCGACCTGCTTGGCACCGGTCAGCTTGTGAATGAAAGCAATAACCACCGTGTGTATGGTTTCCCAGGGGAAATCAAAACCTTTGTGGACATGGCAGCCAACACCAATTATACAGATATCGGTGGCATGGGCGTAAGTATCCAAACCGGAGCCACTGCGCCGGGAATCACCTCAGTGGAGCGCGGCCATCAACAATTTACCCACGCGGGAAGCTATCAAAGCATTCGTCGTTACTTCGATATTTCACCAAGCGTGAATACCGGATTAGATGCAATACTGCGCATCTTCTATTTCGATGATGAAATGCAGGTTGATGTAGGCTTCCCTGCACATGTGAAGGCCAACTTATTACCATGGCGATCTACCGACAATGGTATTACCTGGGAAGGACAATTCCAGCCTGCAAACCTATCCAATGATGTGATTAACAACTGGGTGCAACTGTCAGGCATCCCTGCATTCTCCAGATGGACACTTAGCGACTGGATAGACAATCCATTGCCGGTTCAATTGCTAAGCTTTGATGCAGTAGCCAACTACAACAATCAAACTGTTGACCTTAGATGGATTACTGCTTCTGAAATCAATAATGCTTTCTTTACAGTGGAACGAAGCGCCAACGCACAGCAATTCCAGCCTATTCTGACACGTCCCGGTGCTGGCAACAGCAATACCGTGATTACCTACACTGATGTGGATATGAATCCGCTGATGGGTGTTTCTTATTACAGATTGAAACAAACCGATTTCGATGGCACAAGTACCTACAGCGAAATAGTTCCGGTAATGTTCAGTGCAGATATGGCAGAATCTGTAACAGCATTTGTTTCAGACAGAACAGGAATTAATATTTTTTACAATTCCAATGCATCCGGACCATTTGTAGTTCGACTCATCGACAGCAAAGGTGCGATCATCGGCAACTATCAATTCAATGCACATAAGGGACAGAATACTTTCCGTATCGATGGACTCAATTTGGCTTCAGGAATTTATATGCTTAACATGACCAATGGAAGAGCTCAGTTTAGCAATAAACTGTTTATGAGATAAGCCTAGTGTGTAATGCATAAAAGAAAAGCCGGACAAAATTGTCTGGCTTTTCTTTTATTACTTTCTTTAATTTGTCCGTCTATTAAACTTTCGCCAGATTGGATTGCAGTCGTTTAACCACTTCCTCCCTACCCAACATAGCGCATACTTCAAACATGGAAGGACCAAACCCAACACCGGTAATCAGAATTCTGAATATTTGCAACACACTGCCAATTCCCACTCCTTTAGTCTCTAAATAGGCTTTTGAAACTGTTTCAATATCCGCAGCTTGAAAAGATTCCAGTGACTGCAATGTGTTGACCCAACCTGAAATGATATCGTGTAATTCAGGTTTCCACTTCTTCTGCAGCGTTTGCAAATCTATCCGCTCAGGGGCGATGAAAAAATATTTGGATTGCTCCCAAAGGTCATTAATAAAATGTGCACGTTCTTTCATTAGGCTGCATACTTTTTCGGCATATTCATCAGTTGCCGAAATACCGTTTGACTTCAGCATTTTTTGTAATTCAGCGCCGAGATACGCATCGTCTTTCATCATGAGATACTGATGATTGAACCATTTTGCCTTTTCAAAATCAAACTTGGCTCCGGCCTTGCTCACACGCTCCAATGAAAAAATTTCGGCAAGTTCACTCAAACTAAACATTTCTTGTGGTGTTCCGGGATTCCATCCGAGCAAAGCCAAGAAATTAATTACCGCTTCAGGGAAATAACCTTTTTCACGGTAACCACTTGTTTTCTCGCCGGAATGTGGATCTGTCCAATCTAATGGGGCTACAGGAAATCCGAGACGATCACCATCGCGTTTCGATAGTTTACCATTTCCATCGGGTTTGAGTATGAGTGGTAAATGTGCAAACTGCGGCATCACCTCTTCCCAACCCAAATAGCGATAAAGTAACACATGCAGCGGTGCGGAAGGCAACCATTCCTCTCCCCTGATCACATGCGATATTTTCATTAAATAGTCATCCACCACATTGGCTAAATGGTACGTAGGCATGCCATCGGATTTAAACAATACCTTGTCGTCCATATTTTGTGTGTGCACCACAATCCACCCGCGGATAATATCATGAAACCTTACTTCTTCCTGGCGCGGTAATTTGATGCGAATCACATAAGGCTCGCCTGCATCGAGTCTTCGCTTCACTTCGATTTCCGGTAAGGTGAGCGAATTTTTCATATTCTGGCGGGTGATGGCGTTATACTGGGGCGAAGCAACTTTGGCAGCTGTCAACTTTTGACGCATATCTTCCAGTTCTTCGGGTGTGTCGAATGCATAGTAAGCATGCCCCGCTTCAATGAGCTGTTCCGCATATTGTCGATAAATGGCCTTACGCTCACTTTGACGGTAAGGTTCATGGGGTCCGCCATGTGAAGGACTTTCTACCGGTTCTATACCCAACCAGCGCAATGATTCCAAAATATAATCTTCCGCACCCGGTACAAATCGGGTTTGATCCGTGTCTTCGATTCTTACAATGAAATCTCCTTGATGTTGCTTGGCAAACAAATAATTATACAACGCTGTTCTCACGCCGCCGATATGTAAATATCCTGTCGGGCTGGGTGCGAAACGCACTCTCACTTTCCTTTCGCTCATAGTTTAAATTTGAGCGCAAATTAAGTTCAAAAAAATGAAGATGTTCAAGATTTTTTAAAGGAAGATGCAAACGAAATCAAATCCGCAATCCGTAATAATAATTAAGCAATACGGAGTGTTTTTCCGGGCTGAAGCACAGTAGTCGGCTTAATCTTGTTTAACTTACAAAGTCTGGCCACTGTAGTGCGATTTCTGGAAGCAATCTTGGAGAGTGTATCACCCTTTTTCACTTTGTAATATCTTGCTGTACCAACAGCTCCTCCGCCGTATGTATTTTTGAGATATTCGAAATGTTTTGGGGTAAGCAAAAAATCTGCAGCTACATAAGTGCGTTCATTGAAATCTATAATTTCTCTTGGATTGATTTGTTGACCCATATAGCGAACTTCGAAATGCAGATGACTGCCTCTGGACTTTCCGGTATTGCCTCCTAACCCAATCACTTCGCCTGCCTGAACATAGGCTCCAACCGGAACTTTTAATTCTGATAGGTGTGCATACAAGGTTTCTAAGCCATTCTTATGACGAATCACAATATAATAACCATAAGATGGCGAGTATTTTGAAATTCGCACTAAACCCTCGAACGCAGCTACCACTGGGTCGCCGGTTTCGAGATCGATGTCGATTCCATAGTGATAACGAGTGCGGCGGAAGCCAAATTCACTCGTTACAACTCCGTTGATCGGATGCGCATAGTCACACTCACCATCATAAACAAGCTTTATGTAACAGGTGTCTTTAAATGACTTGAAATCCATATTAAAAGGATTCACTTTCTGAGTATCCCAAAAATCCATTGGGAAACCAGCCAACATAAAAGATGATTCTATGGTTGATTCTTCATCGCAAGCAAGTTCTTCTTCTTCTCCAAAGTCTTCTTCTTCAACAAAATCAGAAAACTTAATCATGCGCATTTTTGACGTATCAGGCGGGTCAGCCATAAAGCGGTTCGACAATAAATCTGCATCGTAAGGGCTTGATTGCAGTTGTGTGAGCGTGAAGAGCAGAAATGTTATGGCTGTGATTAACTTCAAAACGTATTTTTGTGAAAGCGAATTTATTTATTCTCGATTGTGTTGATTTGCAGCGCAAACATAAGTTATGAACAATTGATAATAAAATTAATTTCGAACATTTTAATTGAATTTAACGGATGCAGGATTTTAACGATACACCGTTTTTTACAAAAAACATACATGAGCAAGGAATTAAATTCCGCCCCGACTATGAATCGACACTGAAGAAACTTAACAAAATCAGGCCGGAACAGGCCGACCGCCTTGTGCACGAAGCACACGCAGAAGCAATTGAAAACATCGATTGTCTTTCGTGTGCGAATTGTTGCAAAACAACCAGCCCGGCCATCTATGAGCGGGATATTGACCGACTGGCGAAACGCTTGCGTATGAAACCATCTCAGTTTATTGATAAATATCTCGATAAAGACCAAGTTGACCATTGCTATGTGCTTAAATCAAGTCCTTGCGTTTTTCTTGATGCAGAAAATTACTGCACGGTTTATGATGATAGGCCAACAGCTTGCCGCACTTATCCACATACCGATCGGAAGCGCGTAACACAAATCAATAAGGTGACCCTAAATAACACCTTAATATGTCCGGCGGTGCAGCACATTCTAGAAAAGGTTGCCCAAAAGTTGAATAAATGATTGCTATCCCCTTTTCCTTCTCTCCGCTGATTTCAAAGATTCTGGGTTGAGCGGTTTTTCAAAGTTTCCTGAATTGTTTTCTTGTAGTAATTCATCAGCGCTACTTGATAATCTTCCTGTTTTTGGAGTAAACTTCGTTTCCTGAATACACTAATGTTAGCATAGTTGCTCAAACAAACAATTTCTTCGTCAGCAATTACATCTTCAGGGGCTCCTGTGATTATATGAAAGGGTACTGTCGAAAAATTAATGGCTAGTGATGAAAGGTGTTTTTTTGAATTTTCATAACTATTGGCTTCGGCATATAACATTCCGGCATGCACGTTCATTTTATTTTAAAATGTATAAGTGCTGTCAGGAGGAAAGTTGGAGAAGACCAGGCTAGCTCATTTCTGAATTTCTATAAAGAAATTCAGAAATCCAAAACAGGAAAGCTTCATGATTTTTAAATTTGAATGCTGTGACTCAAATTGTTTCTTCAATTCGCGTTCAATAAAATTATCACCCCATTCAAGTGTATCTCGGTTTACAAAGTTTAAGTAAATGTAGAAAGGGTTGGGCTGTTCAACATTCTGTTGTGACATAGTGAGTCGGTCTTAAACGTATATTGAATATTGATCAGCGTTTTAAGTCTTTTAGGCTTTTACATATATTTTACCTTGATTTTGATAATTTTGGCTGAACCGTTAAAGTGAACTTTGGTTTCGTCGAATGATGGCGCTGATAAGCCCATGGACGGATTACGTGAGAAGCCAAAACCTTCTTTAGGCATTCCAAGCCAATTGTAGTCCATTTCGTTATTTCCGTTCTCATCATGCAAAAGGGCAAACGCATATTCACCCGGTGGCAAATTCTTGGCTTGAAGTGTAGCTCTGCCATTCACAATTTCTCCTGCTAAATTGAGTATGCTGCCTCCATCTTTTGGGAATTTGTCCTTATGATTATATACCCCAATTAATATTTTACCATTCGAACTTCTCAAGCCTTCAATTTCTATGACAATCTCGTTGCCGAAAAGCATGGCAGAATTACATATCACAGAAAAAACTAAGATAAAAATCGTTACAATATTTCTCATATCCGATACACTCATTATTGAATACCAAATAATAAAACATCAAGTAACGCGCCTTTGTTATGTGTTTGAAAAAAATGTTTTCGGCTTAGCCATTCTCCGGATATTCAATGCGCACGTGATAAATGTTCATCAGCATTCGCTTGAATACTTTTTTAATGTTCGTTATGTCTTTGAAGGTAATGTCGGAATTAATAAACTGTTGCTCAGCTATTTGATTGTCGATGATTTCATTGATTAAATGATCGATTGTTTCCACATCATATTTTTTCAAAGTTCTCGAAGTTGCTTCTACTGCATCGGCCATCATGAGCACTGCGGTCTCCTTTGAGTAAGGAATAGGGCCAGGATAGCGGAACATAGTGTCATCCACAATTTTATCAGGGAAATTTTTCAAATAATTTCGATAGAAATACTGCACCCTTGTGGTACCATGATGGGTTCTGATGAAGTCAATGATCATGTCCGGAATATTATGACTTCTTGCCTTTTCTATTCCTGCTTTCACATGATTGATAATGATTCTGGCACTTTCATCGAACGGAAGTTCGTCGTGGGGATTCACTCCCGTAACCTGATTTTCGATAAAATAGCGCGCCATGTCCATTTTCCCGATATCATGATATAAAGCCCCCGCTCTTACTAGCATGCTATTTCCACCAATTTTCCGTATAGCAGCTTCTGACAAATTGGCCACTTGTAAAGAGTGCTGAAAAGTCCCGGGCGATTTTAAGGCAAGTTCTTTTAATAATGGATTGTTGGTATCAGACAACTCTAAGAGCGAAACATCACTGATGAAGCCGAATACCTTTTCAAAGAGATAAATAAATGGATAGGAAAACAAAGTAAATGCTGCACCGGCTGCAAGCCACGACACCCTGCTGTAACTGATAGAATTGATGTTTCCTTCTCGAATTACAGTGTAAGCAGCATAAACGATGAAAAACACTAAGAACAGAACAGAGATGGTGATAAAAAGCTGTGATCGCTTTTGCATATTCACAATGCTAAAAATGGAAATGATGCCGCCACAAAGCATAATCAGAATAAACTCCAATGGATCGGGGGCATGAAAACTCATTATTAAAACAGTAATCATATGGGCAAATGAAGCCAATCGCGTATCGAAAAATGCCCTGAGCACAATAGGTAGTATACAATATGGAATCAGATAAATGTTTAAGACCTTAGATCGCGATACCACAGCTATGGCAAACACAAACAAGAGAATGAGCACAAAAATGAAAGTCAACTTGGTATTATCTTCTGCAAGATCTTTCCTGAACAACATTAGAAAACTAATGAGCATGCCGAGTAATATGAAAGCAATGATTAATTGGGCGAAAATGAGTAAGCCTTCCTTTATATTCTGCGCTCCTGATTGCCGCTCGTATTCTTCTTTGATGGATTCTAAGAGTTGATAACGATCAGTGGTTATCATTTCGCCTTTAGAGATAACTAGTTCTCCTTTGCTAATCATTCCACGGCTAACCGAAATGGTGTTAATATCCCGCTCCCTTGCTTTCTGTGTAAGCTCCTCGCTGTAGAAAATATTTGGTGAAATAAATTTCTCAAGAAAAACCTTCAGCTCATTGGTGCTCAAACCTCTGATGCTACTAAGCTGCGAAAGTGCTTTTTCAACAGCCATCGATTCAGTGAACACTTCATTTAATGCTGTTTCATGGGCAAGTTTGTCTTTTATTACGATGATGACATCATTCTTCTTCTTGTCTTTTAAATATTTGTGCTGCTGAATGATTCCTTTTTCATAGATTGTTCTAATGACCTTAAAAAGTTCATCCTTGAAACGTTGTGCCTCCGGAAAAGCTCGCGAAAAAGCTTCAGCATCTTGTGCTTTGTTCACTCCAAGTGCTAAACGCTGAAGATAATCCCTAAGAAACTCTTCGTAACCAAATTCTTTTTCAAGAATGATCTGATCGTCGTAAATGAAATAAAGACGGCTGTTTTTTATGGCTTCTTCGACTTCTTTATTGTATTCTTCTGTTGTCTTTTTGATAGCAACATCAAAAGGGGAATAGTAATTATCGTAAAGCCACAACTTTCCATTGTCGAAGGTGTAGCGAAACTTGGCTTCGCGCGGAAAGAGATAAACTACCGTCAGAAGGCTTATTAAAAACAAAATCCAGCGGTAAATCAGATTATGCTTATCCGAAAACAGAAACAGAAAGCTTCTCATGTGGGTAAAAGTAGCGCAAAACAGCGAAAATGGGATATGTCTCCACCAATAAAAAAGCGGGAAATTATTGTTCCCGCTTTTCAGCTATAAAAATTTATGGATAGATTATTTCAGAAGCACTGATTGTGAAAAGCGCTTATCGGAAGAAATAACATGAAGTATGTAAAGCCCCTGATTCAAATCAGATACATTTAGATTTATTAGGTCATCATTGGCTGCATTAATGCTTTTCACCACACGTCCGCTCCAATCCATCAGCTCAATGCGTGTGTTGCTGTTACGGTTATCTAATTGAATTTGTATAAAATCGCTCGCAGGATTTGGGAATACAGAAATATTTTGAGCGAGCATTGTATTGACTGTCGAAGGTTGAACCAATTCCACATCCTGAGGAAAACGCGGTAAAATTCTAAATTGAGAAAAGGTAAAATATAAAGGACCCGTAACATTGTATCTGCTATTTACCACAACAGGGGTATGCTGATAGATGTCATCATCAACAAACACATTTCCTGAACCATCATTCAGTGTCCACACATTTTGAACATTAGGTGCAGCAGTGCAGGTGGCTTCGAACGCGCGCACCAGAATTCCTTCGTAAGGTTCTGAAGAAATAGTACCCGTTGGGGCTGTTATGGCCGCCGGCAAGTTATTTCCGCTGGACACTTTGCCAAATGCCGCAATATTGGTTAATTGTGTATTACCAAAACGTTCTTCCACCACACCAGTGAGAATAATACTATCGCCAATGGCGGTAGAAGATACATTAGCTGGATCGAACACATAAATACCTGACCATAATCCACTTCCAGCCTGAAGAAAATAACCTCCATTGGGATTAGATTTAATCCCAGTTACAATGCCACCTGTGGTCACTACCTGATCTACGAGTGGCGATGCGCCGTCTGCAGATGTAGTAAATTGAATGTCCTGTATGGTGATTTGCTCAAGTTCACTTGATGTAATTGACACACTATCAATTTGGATATGACCATTTGCTTCAATAGTATTTAATACCGAAAAAATAAACTGCGCGATCGGATAAGTAGTATCTGCAATAATAGATTGGTTAATTTCTAACCATTCTTGAGAGTCTAATACAAAATAAGGACTGTATTTGTAACCAAAATCTCCATTACCCAAATCATTGTCAAATAAACCTACACGGATACTACCTTTTCCGCGTGCAAAATACTTGAATCGATATTCTATATTCTCTTCTACGGGAACCGGATCAGATGAAAAACGACGGTGCTGCGTTCCTGCAGTAGCCAATTGCACAGCTGATGAACCAAATACAGCTCCATCGGTCACTTCTGTGATGGTGAGGTTGGTAGAATGTGTAGTGTTGCCATTCCAGCCAACCACTGTACCATTGTCCCAGGTACTGAAATTGTTGGTGAGTAAAAATTGGGCATTAGCATTCAATCCGAGTGCAAGTGCCGAAAGCATGATTAACTTCTTCATGATGAATTGTTTATTGTTGTATATTTTTAGTTTGTTACGGAAATATCGTCTAATGCAACCGTGCCGGTCTGCCCGTTAGGACCGGAACCATTGTAGCGGAAAGCTATATGGAAATTGCCCTCGTATCCTTCGGGTAAATAGCCAAATAGTGGAACATCGCCGGAGTCAACCCACTGATAGTTGCTATTAGATGCGCCGGCAATTGGTGCTGTAATGGTAGTCCAGTTGGCATTGGTTGGGTTGCCGCCGGTGTAATTGGTGCTAATGAGCACGGTCAGACCTTGATGTGTATAAAAGGCCACTGCCGATTTAAACCTTAGCTTTTTCGTTGGGCTATTAATGATGGCAGGTGTAATCAGCCATGATTCATTGGCAGGATCAGTTGATTGAAAAGAATTTGCCTGAATATATCTGTCTTCGTTGAATATTCGCCCTCTCCAAACTCTTGAACCTTGAGTAGAGATATTGATCCAACCAAAAGCATTGAAATCAGTATTGTTGGAAACACCCAAGAAAGACTCATTGAGCACATCAATACCTTGCGGATTGGTTCCACCTCCACAACGCTCTTGTGTCATATTCACTTCCGACGTGCGTCGTATATACAACTGCATGGTGCCGTTAAATTCGCCCACAATGGCAATCATAGAGCCTTTTCCTGTAGGGGTTAGCTGCGAGGCAAATCCTGCAAATCCGCTTGAGCGTACTATGGTAGAATTACCATTACAATCTTGAATGGACCTGTTAACCGACTGCAAATTCACTGCATCGGCATAAGGTCTGTTCATGTCGGCTTCTGTGAACTGGACATCAGTGAGTCTAATCAAGCGCGATTGCATAGATGAATTCACCTGAGTTAAATCAATATCTACAGGTTGACGAAAGCGTCCAACTGCTTGTTTAATAATGTTTCGATCCACATCTACGGAGTCGAGTTGCAGCATGCCATTAAAACGGCTTACTGTAGTTCCTTTTAAGTAGATGCGAATAGAATCACCTTCATAAAGCCCACCTGACGTGTTCAGTCTTAAGTTGATTGCACCTGTATTGTCTTCAACATATACGTTGCGAAACAGATTTCCCGATTGCTCATCGGCTGTAACCACAGCAAATACAGAAGAGTCTCCGGTGATTCTCACATTCTGATCGACATATAAAGCGCGCAATTCGGCCACAGTGAGAATGTTACCTACCGGAATAGTTCTTGGTGGCGGGGAGTCAAACTCTTTCTTACAAGAAGAAAAGGCAAGCGTAATCAGGGTAAGTGAAGTTGCAAAAAATTTATGGTAAGTATTCATATTCGGGAAATTCTTTAAAATCTGTAGGATAAAACAATGTTGTAAATAGCGCCAAGATTGTAAACTAATCGAGGTGGGAAGGCATTGGGGCTATTAGGAATGTAGCGAAGCTGCT
This sequence comes from Flavobacteriales bacterium, assembly GCA_046294625.1. GTDB lineage: Bacteria > Bacteroidota > Bacteroidia > M30B66 > M30B66 > JBKBKN01. Next base: position 48,939 of record JBKBKN010000006.1, on the reverse strand, counting down.
CAAATCCTGAAACGATAAAATTCTGGTTATTAAGCGCATTGTTCACATTGGCACTCAGGTTGATGAAACTTCCTTTTCGTCTCCACGATTTACCAATACTGCAATCAACGGTAAAGTTTGAAGGTAACCTTTCCTGATTGAGCAATTCGCTCCACTGTGGATCTGACTCTACAAAATTGCTAAGCGCTTCAGCACTTCGACGGTCAGGATTGGGTTCAAGATAAATGCCATCGAAGAAATTCACATTAATGCTAGTCCACCAGAATTTTTTTCCATTGTATCGTGCTCCAAAACTAACTGCTGTTTGCGGCATACCACCTATTCGATAATTCTTTAAAAAGATTGTTCTGTTTTCAGCCAACACTTCTGGTGAATTTTCACGAACTACAGTAGCTGTTGGGCGAGAATTATAGATATACTGCCCAAATGATCCAACCACGGTCATGGTAAGAGAAGAAGTAACATTGTGCTCGAGCGCCAACTCTAGGCCTTCGTGAAGCTGGTTTACGCCATTGAGCGTGTAGTTAATGAAATTACGAAATTCATCATGGAAATAGTTACGGAACCAAACCAGATTCTTGAATTCTGTTCTGAAATATGTTACACGACCTTTCAAGCGCGGATACTTGATTTGATAATTCAAATCTACTGAATTAACGGTTTCATTCTGCAGACCTCTTACCACATCATCTCTGGTGCGAGGTGAAATGAAAGCATCTCTGCTTATTGGAGCATTAGTAAACAAAGCAAAATTTGTATAGACATAATGTCTGCCTGTGATTTTATAGGTCATACCGCCCTTAAATCCGGTATTTGTGAAGCGTTGCACTTCTGATTTACCGAATGAATTTTCAGGAAAGCGACCATTGATCATTCTTCCATCACGCCAAAACGATGATTGTGACAAAAAAGTAGAGCCATAAAAATCAAATTTTGGCAAGCTATATTCTGCTTGAAAAAATGCATTGTAATGGTTGTTTCGAATCAAATAATCGTAGCCAAACTCATCTCCTTTTCTCACCACCCGGTTTGGCACATTCAAGTCATTTTGTGCAAGCGTGTCGTTGTTAAAGTCGCGCAAGGCAAACTGATCCACGTCCAACCAAAAATCTCCGCCTAACAAATCATCTAATATCTTATAGTTTCTGCTTTGTGAAATAGTCACGTTCAATCCGGTTGAAATATGAAGGCGCTCATTCACCTGATTATTGAGCACAAAACTACCTCCACCCTGCTGACGGTCCGTGATTTGTTCTTCTACTATATACTTTGATCGGTTACCGATGAGTACAGTTCCTTCTTCACCATTCGGATTGCGCAACAGGAACAAATTCTTACTGTTAGCAAAATAAAAATCATCCCATCTAATCTGGCGAACGTTCACATCGTTTTGCCAGGCATTGGCAATTTGTTCTGCCCGTGCCGGATTGGTGTTGGCATGAAAACTTGGAAGATTTCGCCAAAAGTCAGGGCGAGGATCAGCTGCATCATACCAATTGAGCCCCGAATATCCATTTCTCCCAAAAGAATAAAATGCTGAGGTAATTATTTTGATATTCTCTTTCGGATTAAAGAAATCAGTCAAAATAAACATGGGTTGGTGATTGCGGCTCACTCTGGCATTTCGTTTTACCTGACTTCCGTCGGGCAATGTCTGAAAGCCCCAATTTGGATTGTAGAAATTCGTTCCGGCAAGGTCATAAACTTCTTGAATCGAAAATCCTTGACGACCTTGCATTACCGGTGCACCAAAGGTGATCAGGCTTAAGCTATGCTTATCATTAATTTTCTTTTCGGCAGCCGCATAGTAACTCCATGCATCGAAAAAAGTTCCTTCTACAAAACCTTCTTCTGCCCAACGTCGCGACGCCGAAACAGTAAACGCCCATCCATTGTCTTGCATACCGGTGCTATGGGTAAACATGAGTCGGTTGCGGAAAATTCGGTTACTTAATGCATAAGAAAATGATGTACCTTTTCTGAAACCACCGGCATGCGATTCTACATGCGAATATCCACCCACTCCGGCAAAATTGTATCGGCTTGCTTGCAGATAAGGCCTAAGCTCACGAAAACGGGTCACATCGTTCAAACCACCCCAAATAGCAAAAGTGGCTAATCCACTCTCCGGATCATTGAGTCGAAGCCCGTTGATCATCAAAGTCATATTCTCCGTGCTGTAGCCTCTTATTCTGAATCGGGCAGTACCGAAATGGAAACCTGCCGTACTGGCAAATAAATCTCTGGCAGACTGAAGCAGACCGGAAACGTCCTGCCCACCCTGATCGGAGTCAAGATCGTCGCCGCTCACACTAAAGATCGGAACATATTTTTGTTGAGTTGTGTCGCTGGCTTTCACAGCGATTAAAGTGTCGGTTTGAGCATTGAGCCCATTGATTATCATAGCTGTAATGATAATGACCGGGTAAAAGTATCCTGCACGCATTTAAAAGAATCAGCGACAAATATAGGCTGCTTTCTTATCTGTTGTATTAATACTTTTTAACAAAACCTATATTTAACGAAAGGTTAACAAATCTAAAGGTATGATTTGTGAATGATAGCTCACAATCTTGTTAATTTGTCGTTAAAAACTTTGAATTCATCATGCCGCGCTTTCTTTACTCGTTCGTATTCATTCTGTTTAGCTTCTTCATTCATGCACAAACCGATCAGGACAAGGCTTATCATTTAGTGTGTGTAGGTTTTTATAACATCGAAAATTTGTACGACACAATCGACGACCCGCTCACCAATGATGAAGAATTTTTGCCAAATGGCGCTAAAAAATGGAACACAGCCAAGTATAAAGATAAACTGAATAAGCTATCGAAAGTAATCAGCCAAATGGGTACTGAAAAGACCCCGGAAGGGGTTTCGGTTATTGGCTTGGCCGAAGTAGAAAATACACAGGTGCTCAGAGATTTGATCAATACAGATGGCCTACGTCAGCGCAATATGGGGGTAGTTCATTTCGATGGCCCTGATCGCCGCGGTGTTGATGTGGCTCTGCTTTACAGAAAAGACCATTTCAAAGTGCTTTCGACCCGCACCGTTACGTTGGTGAATCCGGAGAATCAAAATTTTAGAACACGTGACCAACTTTTGGTTACCGGCGAATTGTTTGGAGAGCGCATGCATTTCATGGTAGCCCACTGGCCTTCGCGAAGGGGTGGCGAAAAAAGAAGTGCACCATTGCGAATGCTGGCAGCGCAATTAGGAAGGGCAGTTGTTGACTCCATTATGCGCGAAGAACCCAATGCAAAAATCATCTACATGGGTGATTTGAACGATGACCCTGTAAACAAAAGCTTAACTGAAGGCTTGCGTGCAAAAGGCAAAAGCGACAAACTCGCCGAAGGCGACTTGTATAATACTTCATGGAAGTTATATAAAGACGGCATTGGCACCCTTGCCTGGAACGATGCATGGAATCTATTCGATCAAATGATCATTACCCCGGCGCTGCTCAGCGACCCTGATAATGGCTTTGTATATCACAAAAAATTAGTCTTCAACAAGCCCTTCGTAAAACAACAAGAAGGCAATTTCAAAGGCTATCCTTTCCGCAGTTTTGTTGGCGATCGCTACGATGGTGGATACAGCGACCACTTTGCAGTGTATATGTTTCTGAAAAAAGAAATCAGAAATCCTTAAGATAAGTAAATTAATTTATGATAAAGGATATAAAATCAAGTTAAACGGAAGACAAAATTAATGACGCAATAATCGCTCTTCGTGAAATAAAAATTAGTCTCCTAAAGACTAAAATAAACCTGATTTTCCAAGTTGCTGGAGGTATAATAAACGAGTTTCTATTTGACTTATACGGCCGAATAAAACAGAAAAGGGCGAATAAATTTGTGTATGAGCTTGGAAAAAGATTTGAAAATATTGATAAATAAGCTATTAATCAAGAATACTTACAATCCGAAGAATTTCTTGGCCTTATATCAAAGGCTTTCGAGACAGCTTCCAAGTCAAATGCTGACTTCAAAAGGAAATTCTTGGCAAATATCCTTGTCGATACTGTTGAGTGAAAGTTTACTTCCTATGAGCAAAATATGCTTTTCACAAATTTCATTGAATCGATAACGGCAAATTAAGTTAGCATACTTCGTCATGCTCGCGACTTTAGTGTTGAGCAGGTAGAAATTGGATCGTATAATCGGTACTTTGATCACTCTTCTAAATTCTATCCGAACTCACAAATAGACAAATATGAATTTAAATACTACAATGCTGACCTAGAAGCCAAATCGCTAATTTCAACGGGTGCGGGACTTACCAATTTTGATGATAGAAGTTCTACAATGGCACATTAAGATCATCACGACGCATCTGTAATTTTGACTTCCCTTGGAGACAAATTCATTGGATTCATCACTTCATAAATCTGTACCTATCAACGGATTGCCCACTATACCAACTGCTCCAATGCAATCTGAAAGGCACTTTCAGAGAAATGTTTTCCGCTTTTATTGATGGCAATTACTTTCTGAATAGCAGATTCGATAATTGAAGATGTATCAGCAAAAATGGCTTGATCGCTAATTTCCACATCAGATTGCATGAGATAGGCAAACACTCTCGCCATGCCGCAATTGGCAATAAAATCGGGTATCACCGTACAACGATTATCTGCATATTCCATAATAGGACCAAAGAAAATTTCAGCATCGGCAAAAGGCACATTGGCACCGGAAGCAATCACTTCCAGTCCGGAGTTGAGCATTTCATCTACCTGTGCTCTGTTGACCAATCGCGAAGCAGCTGCAGGAATAAAAATCTCTGCCGGTACCGACCAAATTTTTTGATTGATTTGCTCAAATGACAGCATTTGCTCACTCACCAAAGTGTTTTTGTGCCTGTTGAGAAACAGCTCTTTTATTTCAATAAATGTAAAACCTTCGGTGTTAATCACGCCTCCCACACGGTCAATGATGCCCACAATTTTAACGCCGGCCTGAGCAAGGTAATAAGCCGCAGCAGCACCCACATTTCCCCATCCTTGTATAATGGCTCTTTTACCGAAATGACTATGACCCATGTGTTTATAATAATGAAGGACAGAAGCAGCCACACCATAGCCGGTAATCAGATCAGCAACTACATATTTATCTGTTGGAGCGGGAGAAAAAACAGGGCTCTCTACCACCTTTGACACGCCTGCCCGTAACTGCTCTATTGTCTTGACTTTATCTTGATTGGCTGCGCCAAAATGCCCATTTACAACTCCTTCTTGAGGGTGAAGTAGCCCGTAAGCTTCTGTAATGGGTATCACTTCATGGATTTCATCCACATTCAAATCACCTCCGGTGCCATAATAATTCTTTAAAAGCGGATAAACCGCTTTATACCATCTCTTTAACACTTCTCCCTTGCGCGGATCAGCTGGGTCGAAGTTGATGCCGCTTTTTGCACCACCGATTGCTGGACCCGAAACCGTAAATTTAATTTCCATGGTTTTGGCTAAGGACTCCACTTCGCGCTTATCGAGCCCTTTGCGCATTCTTGTTCCCCCGCCTGCAGCTCCTCCACGAAGCGAATTGATCACCACCCATCCTTCGGCTTCTGTCTCCTGATCTTTCCATTCGAAAACGATTTCAGGCTGTTTGTGCTCAAATTTCTTTAATAGTTCTTTCATGTTTTTTGTGATGTTTGCGGCAAAATTAGAATTCCGAATCAAAAAAAACTGATTTAATTTTGGAATCATGGAATTTATTTATTTTGGCATTTGAAAACCAACACTTCAAAACTCACAAAACATCATTACAATGGCTAAAAATGTTCTGACCGTTTCAGGTCTTGTCAAGGAAAAGAAAGCGATGTTTAAGACACAAAACATTGCAGAATTATTGCACTATCATCAAGTAGTTGCCAAAGGTGGTAACGATGACGATGAAGAAGAAGACGAAGATTTCGATGAGGATGATTTTGAAGATGATGACTTCGAAGATGATGACGATGATGAAGATGATTTTGCGCCTGCTCCTGAAGAATTGGATGATCCATCGTTTGATGATGACGACGATGATGATTACTACGACGATGATTTTTAATTCTTTCTATTTAACAGGAAGATAAACCGCTCCTCCACTATGGTCATTCGATGACCCTGTCACGGACGAAAATATATTTATCTTATTGGAAAGTCGGCAAAGTCCCAAAAAGGCAAACGCCAAAGCTTCTTTAAAATTAATCAGCATATTGTCAGGTATTATTATTTTACCCTGATAATATGCTTTTATTTTTTCTATCAAAAATTGGTTGTATGCCCCGCCACCTGTCACCAGAACTTGACTTCTATCTTTGATTGCAGCAGCTATTTGCATGGCAATATGTTCGACAAAAGTATGCATCACTGAATGTAAGGAATGATTATTAAGATAAGTATCTAAAAGAGGAAATATCTGATGATCGCAGAACTCCTTTCCCAGAGACTTTGGAGCTTCAAGTTTGTAATAGTCCATATCATTTAAGTGCTGAAGCATTGATTCAATTATTTTCCCTGCAGCAGCTAGTTTTCCGCCTGCATCAAATTCCTGCCCTAATTTTCGCGACAAGGCATTCAGAACTATATTTACCGGACAAATGTCATAGGCTATTCTTTTTCCGACATGAGCAAAAGACACATTGGCAAATCCTCCCAAATTGAGACAAGCATCAAAATCACCGAAAAGTTCCTGATCGGCAAAAGGAACCAATGGCGCACCTTGCCCGCCTGCAGCCACATCGGTGCTTCTGAAATCACAAACACAGATGATTCCTGTGCGTGCTGCGATATGCGCGCCCGAACCTATTTGAACAGTAAAACCATGCTCCGGCTGATGAAAAACAGTGTGGCCATGCGAGGCAACTGCTTTAATCTTTGAGCGAATTGGAGCGTCAAGACCTGATAAAAATTCCAGAATACAATCGGCAGTAAAAATTCCAAAATCGGCATCCAGTTTCATTAATTCTACACCAGAAAGCTGATCTGCTTGCAAAAGCTTTTCGCGCCATGATCGTGTATAATCGAATGTTTGAGCTTTTATTATTTTGCTTTCCCATCTATTCTTATGGGAAAAAGAAGCAAGCACCAAATCAAGCCCATCGCACGATGTGCCTGACATCGCACCAATCATATACATTGCATCACTCATGATATTAAGTTTATCTTCACCCGTGTTTTAAAATCAGCCGGAAACAAGTGCGAAAGTTAACTGTTAGAGCTGTAAAACAAAATTTAATCTATTTTTGAACGCGAATTTAAAAACATCACAATCAACAAACGCAATGGTCATTGCAAGCAAATAACAAAAGAACATGAATATTTCATTGACAGAAGAACACCTGATGATTCAGAAAGCCGCAAGAGATTTTGCGCAAAATGAGCTTAAGCCGGGCGTGATAGAGCGCGACGAGAAGATGCAGTTCCCTGCTGAGCAAATCAAAATGTTGGGAGAACTGGGATTTATGGGAATGATGGTAGATCCTAAGTATGGTGGTTCAGGAATGGACACAATATCTTATGTATTGGTAATGGAAGAGCTTTCCAAAATCGATGCATCTACTTCAGTAGCGGTTTCAGTTAACAATTCGCTGGTGTGCTGGGGATTGGAAACATTTGGAAGTGAAGAACAAAAACAAAAATATTTAGTACCACTAGCAAAGGGAGAGAAACTCGGCGCTTTTTGCCTTTCTGAACCAGAAGCCGGTTCAGATGCTACATCACAAAAAACAACCGCCATCGATATGGGCGATTATTACTTATTGAATGGCACCAAAAACTGGATTACCAATGGTAACTCAGCTTCCATCTATTTAGTGATTGCTCAAACCGATGTAGAAAAAGGCCACCGCGGAATCAATGCATTTATCGTGGAAAAAGGAATGGACGGCTTCATCATCGGTGCTAAAGAAAACAAAATGGGTATCAGAGCATCCGACACGCATACCCTCATGTTTAATGATGTGAAAGTGCCCAAAGCCAACAGAATTGGCGAAGATGGTTTCGGTTTTAAATTTGCGATGAAAACACTTTCAGGCGGTCGAATTGGTATCGCTGCTCAAGCTTTAGGTATTGCTGCTGGTGCTTATGAACTATCACTCGAATATGCCAAAGTGCGAAAAGCATTTGGAAAAGAAATTGCCAAACATCAGGCTATTCAATTCAAATTGGCAGACATGGCCACCGAAATTGAAGCTGCGAGATTGCTGGTTTACAAATCGGCATGGATGAAAGACAATGGACTTGACTATGCCACTGCAAGTGCAATGGCTAAATTATATGCATCGAAAGTGGCTATGGACGTAACCACCGAAGCTGTTCAAGTGCATGGCGGCTATGGTTATGTGAAAGAATACCATGTGGAGCGATTGATGCGCGATGCCAAAATCACGCAGATTTATGAAGGCACATCTGAAGTGCAGAAAATCGTAATTTCAAGAGCTGTGTTAGGATAAATCCATTTTACAACAATAAACAACTAAAGCCCTGCAGCAATGTGGGGCTTTTGTTTTGGTTTTAATTTGATTACTTCATCTAAAAATAAAACACAAAATTACCCATAGTTGAAATACAATTACACAAAATTCGTTAAAGGATATACTGAATAGCATTATTCAACACCTTTTATATGAATACTTTTCGACTTTATGATACTAACCTTAAGGCTTAAAAGGCTGTATATCAATAAACTTCTTTTGCTTTCTGTAACAGCTGCTCACGGCATGACAAATGAACCAATTCGGGCGCAACATAGCATAACGAAAGAACCTGGAGCCGAAGAGCAGCCGGAAGGCAAAAAGAATCATCGATTTGCTTTTGTAAACAGCGAAACTAAGCGCACCGCCACTACCCTTCAAAGTGGTTTTGAACGTTACATTTATGAAACCATCCGTATCGGCAACATCGACCATTTTTATGATACACGTCTATTTATACAGACAGGCATTCATCACCGGCTCAACCGCAAAGTTTACCTTGATTTCCTTGCGTCAATTCATAACAATTCACTAATTTATGGCAATAATGGGCTTTTGGTAACTTCTGCCATTAATGGCGCTACCTTTCATTTGCAAATGATTTCGGGCTACAGAATGTTTGTTCCCAAAAGTAATTTCCCGCTTTTCGACCTTAATCTCGGATTGGGCTGGGGATATACATTTTACAGGAATGAGCATTTGAATCAAAACATTCTTTTTGGCTTCAACAATAACAATGTGGTTGGGAATTATAATTACTTCAGTGTAACAAAAAATTTTAATAATGTGCATGTCGTAATGGGTATTTCGCGCGATTTCGAGATTTATAACAATGTATCTGTCAACTTGAACTACAGATATCTTCACAGTTTTATGCCAAAGTTTGATTACTATTTTTCGACCGATGGATATGATCAGGACATTACGCACTTGCGCAACACCGGTTCGCAACATCAGCTTGGTGTGGCTATGAAATTTTTTGTGGGGCGGAAAAAGAATCCCCGAAGGTTGATAAACGATACCCTCATTGCGCTGCAACCCAAATTCTCCTTCGTTCCCTACACCGGATTGTTTTTTGTGCAGGAAAACGCTGATTACACTTCCTTGAACCCAGCTTATAACACTAGGCAGCGATTATACAATAATGGGCTTCAGCTTGGGTTTCAAATGAAATATCAATTTCACAAAAATCTTAAGGGATTCGGTGATGCTTCCTACCTTGAAGCCTACACCTATTCTTCGAATGTAAGTTTGAGAATGCTCAGGTTATTTGCAGGAGCAGAACTACCCATTCAATATAAAAAAGGAAAAAATTTATTTAACCTGCAGGCCGGTGCAGGATTTATGGAAACCTTTCAATTAAAAAGTCATACAGCAAATTACGACGAAATTTATCAAGTAAATTGGCCGACAAATCAGGTTTATGATGTTCGGCATATCTACACTTTTGACCCACTCATCAATGAAGTCAATTTTAAAGGATATGTCCTGCAAGCCGGCGATACCTTAGGAACCTATTTCGAAAGCGTAAGGGAAGTGCGAAAATTTACCCCTTTGATCATGCTGGCTATTGAAAAAAACATTCGTCTTCGCGATCATTTTTATTTGGGCTTGTGGTTTCGAAGACAGTTCGGTTTCCAAAAATTAATCACACATGAATTGGAAGGGAATACAAAACGCAGTCAGGGCTATCGCAATGGTACCGGATTCGATTTTGCCATCAATTTAGCATTCAAGTTTAACTGAGCAGTTCGTTGTTGAAACTAAAAACATCATTTTAAGCACATGATTATCAGTAGATTGCAAAATGTTATTAACTTATTTTAACAACTATTGTGATTCGTTAACAAATATCTATATTTGTACCACAAAATTAATAAACGAAAATGAGAAAATTATTTTTTGCTGTTGCAGTAATTGGAATGAGCCTTTTTGCTGCTTGTGGTGGTAATGCTGAACAAGACGCTGCTGCTGAAAAAGCACGTCAAGAAGCTATCAACGATTCGATCGAGAAAGCTAAAGCTGAAGCTGAAGCTGAAGCCGCTGCACAAGCTGCACAAGACACCGCTTCTACTGAAGCTGCTGCTCAGTAATCCGGTTATTGACACCCAAAACATCGAAGCCCTGATTATCAGGGCTTTTTTTATTTTTTGGATATTTTTAATTAATTACACTTGTCACATTTATCAGCACCTTTCGATGATCCGGAAACGCGTCTGTATAAGAAAAAGAGCGCTAAAAAGAGTAGTAATCCCGGCAAAATATAATTCAGAAGCAATTGCATGATAAAATTCCAACAATGGAACAAATTAAAGGCATTTTTGATTTAGGTTTGCCTGAATTTTCAAGCCATGCAATTCGACAAAAAAGGTAAATCCTCAGATCAGCTACTTCAAATTTATAATACCCTTTTGAAGCCGCGTTTGATAGAAGAGAAAATGCTCAACTTGCTTCGTCAGGGTAAAATTTCCAAATGGTTTTCAGGCATTGGTCAAGAAGCCATTAGCGTAGGAACAGTTTTAGCCATGGATCCGGATGAATATATCTTACCTATGCACCGAAATCTGGGTATCTTCACTGGTCGTGGCATTCCGCTAGAAAAGCTTTTTGCACAGTTTCAAGGGAAAAAATCGGGATTTTCCAAAGGTCGTGAGCGCTCCTTTCATTTTGGAACGCAATACTACAAAATCGTAGGCATGATTTCGCATCTCGGCCCACAAATGGGTGTGGCAGATGGCATTGCACTGGCACATCGATTGAAAAAGGAAAAGAAAGTAGTCGCAGTGTTTACCGGCGATGGCGGGGCAAGCGAAGGCGACTTTCACGAAGCCATCAATGTAGCTGCCGTTTGGGATTTGCCCGTCATTTTTATCATTGAAAACAATGGATATGGGCTCTCCACCCCATCTAGCGAACAGTTCAGATGCAAACAATTTATTGATAAAGCCATTGGATATGGAATAGAAGGGCGAAAGGTGGATGGCAATAACGTGCTCGAAGTGTTTGATGCTGTTACAGAACTCAAAAAGACCATGTATGAAAAACCTAGACCATTTATTCTGGAATGCGTCACCTTTCGCATGCGCGGCCACGAAGAAGCTTCAGGCACCAAGTATATTCCAAAGGAACTCTTTGAAATCTGGGGACAAAAAGACCCGATTATGAATTTTGAAAATTTCCTGATTGACGAAGGAGTGCTCAATAAATCGATTATCTCAGATATTAAAACAAGCATCAAAGCAGAGATAGATCAGGGATTAAAAATCGCATTTGCCGAAGATGAAATCGTTCCTGATACCATGGAAGAGTTAAACGATGTCTTCAAGCCATTCATTGGTGCTGAAACCAAACCCGGTGATGAAAAAACGGAAATGCGTTTTGTCAATGCCATTTCCGACGCGCTTCATCATGCCTTGCAAAAGCATGATAATTTGGTGCTCATGGGGCAGGATATCGCTGAATATGGCGGAGTATTTAAAGTCACAGAAGGATTTGTTGACCAATATGGTCATGATCGTATTCGAAATACTCCCTTATGCGAATCGGCAATTATAGGTGCAGGCCTTGGCTTATCGATTAATGGATTTAAATCCATGGTGGAGATGCAATTTGCCGATTTTGTAACAAGCGGGTTCAATCAGATTGTCAACAATCTGGCAAAATCGTATTATCGATGGGGACAACATGCCGATGTGGTAGTTAGAATGCCCACAGGAGCAGGGGTTGGAGCCGGACCATTTCACAGCCAAAGTAATGAAGCATGGTTTACACACACCCCGGGATTGAAGGTGCTTTATCCAGCTTTTCCGGCCGATGCAAAAGGTCTGCTACTCGCTGCTTTTGAAGATCCCAATCCGGTGATGTTCTTTGAACACAAAGCGCTATACAGAAGCATTTCGGGTGAGGTGCCCACAGGATATTACACCTTACCAATTGGTAAAGCCAATAAAATTCGCGAAGGCGAATCAGTGAGCATTATTACTTATGGCTTTGGCGTGCACTGGGCATTAGAAACACTTAATAAATATCCGGAAATCTCTGCAGATCTGATTGACCTTAGAAGTCTGATGCCTTTAGACACGGAGACTATTTTCGAGTCGGTGAAGAAAACGGGCAAAGTCATCATCCTCCACGAAGATTGTCAGTTTGGGGGTATTGGTTCCGATATTTCTGCTTTGATTACAGAGCATTGCTTCGAATATCTTGATGCTCCGGTAGTGCGCTCTGCTTCATTAGATACTCCTGTTCCTTTTGCTAACAACTTGGAATGGAATTTTCTTCCCAAAAACAGGTTTAAAATTCAACTAAAAGAATTGTTAGCCTATTGATTCAGCAGTCTTCTTAATCGTTCGACAGCATCACGATTTTCTTTGAACTTGATTGCTTCGCGTATTTTTAGTTTCTCTTTTGATGTGAGATGAAGGTTCATGGAAATGTTCTCTTCCAGCCTGAAATCGGGGTTTAAGTCAAACTCTACAAGTTCAATTTTTCCCCTGTACCAATATTCTGCATACTGCACCAACTGATCGTTTACATAGTCCTGAATACGAAACATGTTTTCATACACATTTCCTAAAGGCGAAGTCAAAAGTTCGGTAATGGTTCGCTTGGGCTTGGTTTTCAGGTCAAAGGCTTTATGATTCTCGCGAATTTGCAAAATCACAATAGATGAAGTATTATTTTGCAACCAGTTGCGAAAAGCATGGATGTAACGAACTACTGTTTTGATACCGTAATTATCTCTAAAACCGGCATCCATCACTTCTATGAGCGGCTCACTGGGAAGCGCTACTGCAGGAAGGATATAAGGAAAAGTTGCACTCATTCTGATAGCTGAAGTAAACAAAAGACTATCGGCTCCATGCTGTGCAAAGAATCTTCGAAACTCAACATCTTCAGGCAGTATCCATTGATTTTTGAAAGTATGAGAGATGCTATACGTCAGATAACTTGAAGGAAGACTGCTGATAATCATTCTTCGTCCATCGTTGATGATGGTTGGTGTGAATATGATTTTTGGTATATGTGCATAATATTCAGCCAATGCATAATCCATCATTCTTTTGTTTAGCGCAAAATCAGTATTTCGATTCAATGCTTGTTCAAAAGCGTAGCCTCTATCTTTGGTATAACGCTGCCCATCAAGATGAAAGGATTTGAAGCGCAGAAAGATATCATTTACTGCAAGGGTGAAACCAACAGGATTAAGCATATCCTGAGTAATCTTATGGTAATATAGCTGATTATTAAGGTCGATATCTTTGCCAAGTTGTTTTTGGTAATAGAGTTCACGGAAGTAGGATGCACCGATCAATCCGCCTGATGAACCGGTAATCATCTGCACATTTTGCATAAATCGTGCATCGAGCAGACTGTCAAGATTTTGCATGACGGTGAATGTCCATGCCGCAGATTTGAGTCCGCCACCACTGGTGGCAATAAAAATAATCGCGGGCTTCCCACTTCTACCCTTATGCGACTTTCTTTTCCAATGGCCCAATTCTTCCAAACCATGATTCACGTCTGCATTATATTGAAGACGCCTGGTTTGATCAAACAAAACGGAATCAGGTATTTGTGCGGCATCTATCGCATAATTTAAACCAAAAGCGTGACTTCGCTTTCCCAAAAATTCGTAGCCTGACAAATAATTGATGGCAAAAATCACCACAAGGAAAAAGGGAATACTCCACTGTTTGAGCCAGGCCTGAACCGCACTTGCAAGCATGAGCAACATGGTGAGTGCGAGAAAAATACTTGCTGCAGCTGGAATCATTGCAAACTCAAAATCGCTGAAAAAACCGAGAAATATCAGCAGAAATATGACGAAAATCTCAAAAACGGCCGCTGTAACATGATTCTGTTTAAAAACGGCATCAACTACTTCGCGTTCATAGTGATAGGTCTCTCTGGCCAACCTGATTTCGATGGGCGAAGCAAGATAGGTTTCTACATGGCGCTCATCGCGCGCTGACTGCATTTGACTGATACGTGTCCAACGATTCTTGTTTAATCGAATGCGTCTTGTACGTTTTCTTACAGTTTGTGTGAGTCGTTCAAGTCCAAACAAACGAAAAATATCCTTGCTCACAGTGAAAAAATAGGTGAAACTAAAGGCGATGGCGAGAAAAATACCGATGTAAAAACCGGAGAGATTCAAGATAATGTCTGTATTGCTGAGAAATTCATTATTTAATTGAAAGCGTATGTTTTGATAACTGTAATACAGCACAAAAAGCAAGGGGACAATAGCATTATTTACAGTGTATTTTAGAAAAGGATTGGAAAGCGATGCCAGAAATGGAAATCGGTAACTATTCGAAATATAACTCGCAATCTGATAGGCTACAATGAATGCTCCGCAAGATGCACCCATGATCAAATAAGACCAAAAATCAACGTTGCCCAAGTACTCCGGATCAAGAAAGAGCAAGGGAATACCCATTTTCACGCCCCACATCTTGGCGGTAAACATGAACAGTACCACCCAGAAAAGCAACAAAATTAAATTGTGTTTCAGATGCACGATCAACAGCTGAACCGGGAAAAAGAAATAAATTCTCTTCAATACTTGAATGATATTGGCTCTGAAACGGCTTAGCATGACTTAAGGTCTATCTGAAAGATTAAACCTAAAAAGCACTTATTTTAGTATCGACCGATTGCAATATGCTTTGCTCTAGCTGATTGGCTTCGGCAACCAATGCATCTGCTTCATTCATACGTTTGTTAAACCAATTTTGATCGTCGAGCCCGGCGCCATTGATTTTCACATTTAAGTAAGCACCAATCACTGCTGCTCTCGCGGCCAATGCGCCTACACCTGCATCGCTTACTGAATTGGGGTTTCCTAAATCGGCCATAATAGCGCACAACTTCATAGCATGCAAGGAAAGGGTCATGGCTTCGAAAGGTACTTCTATGGCATGCAAAGTAGCTTCTTGAATTGCTTGCTTTCTTTGCGCCTTTTCTTCATCAGTACTTTTGGGTAAAGAAAATGCATCCATGATACGATTAAAAGCACGAGTATCTTCATCTACAATCTGCAAAAGCTTGTCTTTTAGTTGTTGGCCTTGCCCAGCGTAATCGGAAAATTCTTTCCAACGATTGTCCCATCCCCTTTTATGCGAAGATAAATTAGCTACCATCGTAGCCAATGCGGCTGCTAAAGCTCCCATATAAGCAGAAATTGACCCTCCACCAGGAGCGGGAGATTCCGATGCCGTTTCATTTGCAAAGGCCTTTAGGTTCATGCTCACCAATTTCTCACTGTTGGGTTCGCGCAGCAAATATTCAATGATTCGTTTTTCAGGTTCAAATGGGCCCAATTCATCCAAACCCATTGACTTAATAGCAATTTTAATAAGCTCCGACTCCGAAACACCGGTAGAGCGTTGTTGCTTTTCGAGAAAATAGCGTCCGGCATCCAGCATCGCTTTGAGTGGAATGAGTCCAACCAACTCCGATCCAGTCACTCTGATGCCACGAGCTTCGGCTCTGCGACACACTTCATCAAAGGCCACATGCACAGGAGTGATGTTGATATTAGTCAAATTCATGGAGATTTGCGCCACACCGTATTCTTCAATAAACCAACCTATGGCTTTTACTGATTTCAGACTTCCGGGCTCATAAACCGGCTCTCCGTTTTCGTCTTTAATAATCTTACCGGTCACTGGGTCACCTTCGCGTTTGATGCGCCCACGTTCTCGCACATCGAATGCGATCGAATTGGCTCTGCGCACCGAAGTGGTATTCAAGTTAATATTATAAGCTACCAGAAAATCTCTTGCACCAATCACCGTAGCACCGCTTTTTACATTCATTTCTGTTGGGCCAAAATCAGGCTTCCATTCGGGTAATTTTATTTTTTTAAAAAATCCTTCATATTCACCGGCTCTGATTTCTGAAAGATTGGTGCGACCTGGAATAAGCGCTGCTGACTCATACAGGTAAACAGGAATATTTAAGCGATCCCCTACCCTTTGAGCTAATTTTCTCGCATATTCAGCTGTTTCTTCCATACTGATGCCGGCAATAGGAATTAAAGGGCAAACATCGGTTGCGCCCATGCGAGGGTGTTCGCCTTTGTGTTTGCTCATATCGATAATTTCAGAAGCCTTGGCAATAGCCTGAAATGCCGCTTCAATTACCGCTTCAGGATTACCTACAAAAGTGACTACCGTGCGATTGGTTGCCTTTCCGGGGTCAACATTAAGCAGTTTAACCCCCTCCACTGATTCGATCACATCCGTAATTTGTTTGATAATGCTAAGGTCGCGGCCTTCTGAAAAATTTGGCACACATTCGATGAGTTGTTGCATATTGCAGCGCGTTATTGATGATTTTTAATTGGCGAAAGATACAAAAGGCGCCCTTACAGAAATAATTTCCAATCTTTTTGGAAGCTGATAATTATATTTTTGTCAGCATAATAATTGATCAAAATCCTTAAAACCATCATGAGCTTCGAACCATTATTGAAAAGCCTTAAAACCCGATTCGATAAATTTCCGCACCGCCACGCCAAAATCACTTGGCAGGAAGTAGAAGAAAAGCTTTCCAAGCATCCTGAAAAACTTCAGGTCCTGCAAGCGATGGAAGACAGCGGAGGTGAACCTGACTTGATTGGAAAAGTCCCAAATAGTGGTGAATTGATTTTTTGTGATTGTTCCGCTGAAACACCTTCCGGTCGTCGAAGCTTATGCTTTGACGAGAAAGCGTTAAATGAACGAGAAGAAAACAGACCCATAAGCTCTGTAGAAGCCATAGCTGCCCAAATTGGCATCACCTTGCTCAACGAACAGGAGTATAGAGCCTTGCAAGAATTAGGGCCATTTGACCAAAAAACATCCAGCTGGATTGCCACTCCTGATTCGATTCGAAAACTTGGAGGCGCACTTTTTGGCGATTATCGCTATGGCACCACTTTCATTTATCACAACGGCGCACAATCTTACTATGCTAATCGAGCATTTAGGGGAATGGTGAAGGTGTAGTATAGTCTCACTTTAAACTCGCAATGGGAACAATTTTTCAAATCTCTCAAGATAAAAATAGGAAATAGCTTCGCTCAAAACTTCCTATTTCTGCTAACAATTGGATGTTCCAGAAGAAAAAACCTAAATTATTTAACGGAGTCGAAAAAAAGCTTCATTCGGTTATTTTTGCACTCCACAATAAACCCAAAAACATGCTCACCAATCTGAAACGAATTTCAATTTTTACCGCCATCATTTTATTTGTCCTTAGTTTCAACTCTTGCTCCTACAACGAAATGGTGCGCCGACAGGAAAATGTAGATGCACAGTGGGCGCAGGTCGAAAATGCCTACCAACGAAGAGCCGACCTGATTCCTAATTTAGTGAACACCGTGAAAGGAGCAGCCAATTTTGAACGTGAAACGCTAGAAGCGGTGATAGCAGCCCGCGCTAAGGCGACCAGCGTGAACATTGACCCTAAAAATCTGACAGAAGAAAGTCTTCAGAAATTTGAGCAAAGCCAATCAGGCCTAAGCTCTGCGCTCAGCCGATTGATGGTGGTGGTGGAGAAATATCCCGAATTGAAGGCTAACCAAAATTTCCTTGAATTGCAGGCTCAACTGGAAGGTACCGAAAACCGAATTACCATAGAGCGGAAAAATTTCAACGAAGCTGTTAAAGATTACAACAGTCTTATTCGTTCTTTCCCCAACAACTTATTTGCCGGCATGTTTGGTTTTCAGACAAAGGCTTATTTCAAAGGGCGCGAAGGCTCAGATGTGGCTCCGGAAGTAAATTTTTAAGCTTCATTGAAAGCCAAACCGAAAAGCTTATATTTGTTTAATCATTGCTTTAGAAAAGTCTAAATCAAAGCACAGCTTCACCTCAATGAAAGAAAAATCCACTTACATCAAATTCACGGAAGGTTCAGCGCTCATGCCTCAGGAAGCCATGCTGGAAGTAGGCAGGAAAACCACCCGATTAAACATTGGCATTCCTAAAGAAATCAGTTTTCAAGAAAATCGTGTGGCTTTAGTGCCCGATGCCGTAGCCGTGTTAGTTGCCACTGGGCATGAAATTGTGGTAGAAACTAATGCAGGTGCTGCTTCCAATTTTCAGGACAAGGATTACAGTGAAGCCGGAGCAAGAATTGCCTACAGCCCCGACGAAGTCTTTAAAGCTGAAATCATACTCAAAGTAGCTCCGCCAACCGAAGATGAGTTGGAGTTGATGAAACCCAAGCAAACACTCATTTCAGCTTTACAAATCACTACACAAAAAAAATCCTATTTTGAAAAATTGATTCGAAAAAAAATCAATGGATTAGCGTTTGACTTTATCAAAGATAAATCAGGTATTTACCCCATAGTACGAGCCATGAGCGAAATTGCCGGCAATACAGCCGTGTTGCTTGCGGCAGAATACCTTAGTAATTCCAACCATGGCAAAGGTTTGATGTTGGGCGGAATTTCCGGAGTACCTCCAACCGATGTGGTAATTATTGGTGCAGGCACTGTAGGTGAATTTGCAGCTAGAGCGGCCATTGGTCTTGGTGCTACAGTGAAAATTTTTGACAACTCACTTTATCGTTTACGTCGATTACAAAACGATTTGGGCATGCGGGTTTACACTTCTATCATAGAACCAAAGGAATTGGGCGCAGCACTTCGCACAGCCGATGTGGCCATCGGAGCATTACGTTCGCAGGAAAATCGTACGCCGGTGGTGGTGACCGAACAAATGGTGAGTCATATGAAATATGGAGCCATCATCGTAGATATTTCCATTGATCAAGGCGGATGTTTCGAAACATCGGAAGTAACCACGCATACCAATCCGGTGTTTAAAAAATATGGGGTTACTCACTATTGTGTTCCCAATATAGCTTCGCGCGTTTCGCACACTGCTTCTATCGCCTTGAGCAACATATTCACGCCAACTTTGTTAGAAATGGGTGAAAAAGGTGGAATAGAAAACTATCTCCGAATCAATGAAGGATTAAGAAACGGTGTTTATCTATACAATGGCATTCTCACCCATGCCTTCATAGGAGAAATGTTTGATATACCCTACAAAGATCTTGACTTGCTCATTGCAGCATCATTTTTCTAAATAAGATGGATTTCAAAAGACGTTTAATGCTTTTTCTAGTTGGGGTGATTTTAGGAACCTTCTTTGTCTATGCCGTTCTGTTCCGCAATCGTGATTTACCTGCATGGACACCCAACGGGAGGGTGTTGCAAGCGCTCAAAAGTGCACCCGTGAAAATGGATAATCGTGTACGATGCATATTGGATTGTCATCAGGTAAAAGATGAAGATATCATATTGCTCATCAACGATGGTAAAGTACTTTTCAGCGAAAGCAGCATACGCGATAGAGAAATTCCTGAATATGTGGTAAGAGGAAAAGGCAGCGACGGTAAAGTACTCAAAGTAATATTTCGTTCCGTGCCTAATTTCACGGAAATAATCGATGTGAAAGATGGAAGAATTAGCAAGCCCGAGTGTGAATGTTGATCACTTGGATGGTAGATATAGAGAGAACATTCACCTCTGGCAGGACGTGGCAATAGTCACCAAACGAAATCAAAAGACAGGTATTTTGACTTATGGCAAAGTGAGATGGATACTTACGTCTAAAGCCTTTCACTCCAGAGGTATTAAAGTGATGCTCGAAGACAGGCAAGTTGGAAGAGTGTATAAAATTATGAAACCTTCAGAGCGCAATGAATGAGATCGAACATTGGGTATTGCCCAACGGCATCAGGGTGATCCATAAACAAATACCTGGCGACGTGGCGCATTGTGGCTTAATGATCAATGCTGGAACCCGCGACGAAACCGACGAAGAACACGGTATAGCACATTATATTGAACATTGCTTATTTAAAGGCACTTTAAAAAGAAAGCCATTTCACATCCTGACCCGCCTAGAAGATGTAGGTGGAGAAATCAATGCGTATACATCGAAAGAAGAAACCTGCGTATATGCTTCATTCATGAACACCTACTATGAACGTTCAACCGAACTCATCGCGGATATTATTTTTCATAGTGTGTTTCCTGAAAAGGAAATTGCAAAAGAAAAGACAGTGATTATTGATGAGATTCTCTCCTATAAAGATAGTCCTTCGGAAGAGATCTTTGATCGATTCGAAGAAGTCATTTTTCCCGACCACCCGATTGGAAAAGATATTTTGGGTACCGAAGCGCACATCAAATCATTCAACCGAAAAAAAATACTGCATTATATTGATAGGTGCTACAATACAGATGAGATGGTATTTTCTTCTGTTGGCAACATTTCCACAAAAGTTCTCCGAAAAATAACTGAAAAAACTTTGGGATCTGTGCCTTCAAATACCAGAAAATTTAAAAGAGTACAGCCTAAAAACTATGATGTGAAGGATCTGACCATCAGACGTAATACGTATCAGGCTCATGCAATGATTGGCGGACGGGCTTACAGTGCACAGAACAAAAAAAGAACTGGTTTAATCTTGCTAAACAATTTGTTAGGTGGTCCGGGGATGAGCAGCAGGCTTAATTTAGCCATCAGAGAAAAATTCGGCCTCACCTATCAGCTCGACAGCCACTATCAGATTTACAGCGATTGTGGCCTGTGGAATATCTACATGGGCACCGACAAAGAAACTATAGACCGATGCATAGAGCTAGCTTTGAAGGAATTAAAAAAACTGCGCACTGAAAAACTCTCCTTGATGCAACTCCACAAGGCTAAAAAACAAGTGATCGGACAAATGGCCATTTCACAGGAAAATCACAATGCATTGATGCTGGGATATGCAAAAACCTTTTTACACTTCAATAAGATTGATTCGTTTCAGCAAACGGTTGAAAAAATAGAAGGATTAACCGCCGAAGAACTTCAGGAAATTGCAAACGACATATACGATGAAAGTAAATTATCTTCGCTAATTTATCTACCTTGATATTTTTACTCACCATATATTTTCGCATTGCATCAAAAGGAGTATTGGCATGCGAACAATCAGACCATTAACCAACAAATGATCTATCTTATTGATTAGGTGACGTTTCTTTATTTAATTCGGTTTAACACTATAATCTTTGAGAGATTAAAGGTGCCGCGCTCCAATTTTTTGAGATATACTTTTTCTTGAAAATCCTGATAACCTTTAAGGTTGACTGAAATTACATATTGCTTTTCACCTTCGAGCGTGATAAAATAATTGCCGTCTTCGTCGGTACTGATGGCTTGAGCTGTTCCCGTTTCTGCATCGGTGATGGTTAAGTCTGCTTCTAAGGTCTGTCCGGCATCGGAATCAATAACTTTTCCTGAAATAATTGAAATGTTCTTTGCTACCTGCCCCTGGTCGGCTTCAGACGTATTGTCTCTGCCATAAAAGGTCATATCAATCTCATAAATATCTAAATCGCCAAACGAATCTTCCCGATTGCTGGTATAGTATGCCGTAAGCCCATCGGTGCTCAACACAAAAAAACGCTCATCGCGAATGGTATTGATCGGATACCCCAAATTAACAGGTGTTCCCCAATTGCCTTTCTCATCTTTTTGGGTTTTAAAAATATCGTAGCCTCCTATGGAATTATGGCCATCGGAGCTAAAATAGAGCGTCTTTCCGTCCGGGTGAATGAAAACGCCTATCTGATCGTTTTCATCGTTGACCAATTTTCCAAGATTAACCGGTTTGCCCCATTGATTCTTCCCAACACGCTCGCTCTTCCAAATATCGCCACTACCAAAGCCACCCTGACGCTCGCTCACAAAATAGAGCGTTTTTCCATCGGGCGATAAGCAGGCAGAACTTTCGAAATAACTCGTATTGATGCCGCCTTCCACTGGTTTGGCTGCTGCCCATTTTACACTTTTCGACTTTTTAGAGACAAATATCTCCCCAGATCCTCTATTGCCCAGATTTCTATACACAAATATTTGATTGCCATCAGGCGAAATACTCATGTTTGCATCGTGCCCTTCGGTATTCAAGTTGCCTTTGATGGGTTCTGCAGGCAACCATTTTCCGGTTTGGCTATCACGGTAGGCAATGTAAATGTCTTCGTAATACTTTCCATCTTCAGGATCAATTCCGCCTCCTTTGGTATCAGGACGTCGCGATGTGAAAATCATGGTCATGCCATCAGCAGAAATACTAGGGTTATACTCCGGAAACTCTGAATTGATCGCTTCACCCAGATTTTTAATTTTCACATTTACCGGATTTGCAATCACTTCTTCTGCTCTTCTTGCCTGGCTTAACAGTTGAATGGCTTGATCGGTGTAATACTTGTCACTTTTTTTATTGAACTTGAAAAACTGCTCGTAGGCTTCTATGGCCGCTTTCAAATCATTTTTTTCCTTCATGCAATTTCCCAACAAGACATACTTCCATGGATTCTCGACTGGATTCAGCTTAATCGATTTTTCGAGCGCTTCAACAGATTCTCCATAATTTTTCAAAGCATAGTGACATTCGCCTAATCGGAAAACTACTTCTGCATTTTCCGGATATTGTCGCTGTAGGTCTCTCAGCAATCGCAATGCAGAATTATAATCGCCGGAACTCATCATGTTCTTTACGCGAAGCAGCTGTAAATTTAACTTACCGCCATCGAAAATCTCAATCGCATAGAAAGGAGATGACATAACATCGCTGTAGGTGCTGACACAGGTAGCAAGTAGAACTAATTGTGCGAAGGTCAATTTTATGATTGGACTGCTCATTATGGATTGGAAAATAAGCTGATATAAAGCTAAATATTTATTTGATTCATTTTACTCAATCGTGTGAGAAATGTTTCCAAAGCTGTTTTTTTAGCTTCATCAAGCTTGTAAGAAATGTTATTGTTCACATATTCAATCAGCTTATCTTTGTTTATAACCTGTGGAGCACGCACAATTGCTTCTTCCCTGTTTGCAACACCATAGGCCAAAGCTTCGTTGAAAGCATTCAAGAAATTTCGGTCGAGCGTAGGATCAACACTTACCCAGCATGCAAAAACAAAGGGTAAGTTTGTGTGCTTCTTCCATTCTTCTGCAAGATCATAGTGATATAAAAACTGCGAAACCGCATTCATAGCTCTATCGCCTATGATTACAGCGGCATCGAACTCTAGTAGTTGATTTAAATAGCTCGGTGTAGCTGGAATAAACACAGGCGTTATTTTCCAGTGTTCAATGCATAAGATGCGACAAAGATTAACTGAAGTTTTCGACTGATAATCAAGATAAATTCGTTTGATTTCATGAATGGGTTTGTTGCTGAGCAGCAATACTGAATTCACACGTCCATCAGCCCCAATGCAATAATCGCTGATAATCTGCGCATCTTTCAACTCAGGAATAACCGCGACTGGAACAAGACCAATTTGAGCCGTTCCATTGATCAGCTTTTCAGCAACAAGGGCAGGGTAATCCAATGCAATCTCTAGATCATACTTGAGCTTAATCTTCTCTAAACCAAATAGAAAGGGAATAGTATTGGTGTAAGAAACCGCAGATATTTTTCTCATCTGGGAGCAAATATAAGTGCAACTTTCCAAATTAAGTCTTTTATCTTAGTGATACAAAATCATGGGTATATTGTCTAAGTAAATATTGTTTTAAATTTGAGTTAAACAAAACAAACAACTTTTTTATGAAAAAATTATACCTATCGCTATTTAACTTGCTATTGGTCTTCTGCAGCACATCGGTGTTTGCACAGAATTTAACATTAAATGCAACTGCAACATCGCCAACCTGCAACAATGGAACAAACGGTTCTATCTCGGTGGATGTGAGCGGTTGTCCCGGCCCTTACACTATCACTTCCAATCCTGCATTAACTTTCAACAATGGCGTAGCAAATAATGTTGCTCCGGGCACTTATACGATTAATGCTACTTCGCCTGCTTCGGGCGGCACGCAAACGCTGTACAGCACCAATTTTGCTACTGCTGAAGGCTGGCAATTAAACATTCCAACAGGTTCTGAAGGTGGTACACCAAATCCCTGGGTATCAGGCAATATTGGCGGGTCAGTTGGAGGTCCTGGAGCTGGTCCTTGTGGCAGTGCTTCAAGTTCAGGTTTGTTTATTCGTTGTAGCGGTTTTGTTTGCGACCTATTTGGTGGCGGTGGCCCAGTTTATAATGCATCTTCGGCAGCCAACAACACCGACCGTGCGGCTCATTTAACTCAAGATATTAACACAACGGGCTTAAATAATATAACCCTTCGCTTCAACTGGCGCTGTGGTGGCTCTCCACAGGCATTTGCCACAGTTCGCTACAGTATCAACGGTGGCACCACCTGGATTGATCTTCCTCAACAATATCATTTCAACACTTCATGGCAATGCGCTACAGTAAATCTACCTGTAGAAACTGCCAACATCAACAACCTGCGTATTGGATTCCGTTGGAGAAATGGTAACAACAACGGTGATCAGGATCCGCCTATCGTAATTACCAATGTGGCTGTAGAAGGTACAGGAAGTGGCGGCGCGGGTTGTTCCGGCTCTACCACTGTAGTAGTTCAAAACCCGCCTGCGTCTAATTTTACGCTACAGGCATCAGGTCCATTAAGTCTTTGTGCAGGACAATCGGTAACACTTAGCGCTCCAGCGGGCTTCACCGGGGTGACTTGGTCTAATGGCGCCACAGGAAATGCTATTACAGTGACAGAAGCAGGAAGTTATAATGCTACAGGCAATGATGCCAATGGATGTGTGTCAAGCTCAAACACATTAAATGTTGTCGTTGATAACAATGTAGGTGTAATGGAAGTAATCGCTTCAGGTAGTCTTAACATCTGCCAAGGTCAGTCTGTAACCCTGACAGCAGAAGCTGGAATCAGTAATTTACTCTGGTCAACCGGTGAAAACGAGCAATCTATCACCGTAAATCAAGCAGGAACCTACAGTGCAACAGGTAATAATAGTTTAGGTTGTCCGGTTGCATCTGCTGAGTTTGAAGTGACAGTTGGTCAGGCTCAACCTGGCGAAATTTCAGTCAGCCCAGTAAGTCCGGCAACTTTCTGTCCGGGCGGTTCGGTGACTCTCACTGCTGCTGATGGATTCTTTAATTATGAGTGGTCTAACCAACAGGAAGGACAAAGTATCACAGTTAGTCAAGAAGGTGCATACATCGTAAATGCCATCAATGCCGAAGGTTGCGAAGCAAGCTCTTTGCCGGTTATCGTTCAGCAAATAGATATCCCACAACCAAGCTTTACTTACACGCAGACTGATGGGTACACCATTGTATTTACTAACACGTCAAACTTTGGATCAACCTACCAATGGACGTTTACAGTCGGCAACACCTCTTCTCAGGAAAATCCAAGTTTCACATTCCCATTTGATGGCACCTACCCCGTTACACTTACCGTAACCAACGAGTGTGGTTCAAATTCAGTAACGATTAACGTGATCGTTGAAAAACTGAGTGTGAAAAATGTAGATGCAAACCTACTTAGTGTAAATGTTCAGCCTAATCCAACCAATGGGCTTACTAATATAAAAGGAGAAACCATGGAACCGGCAAACTACCAATTTGCATTGTATAATGCCATTGGGCAGCGCGTGATGTCAGAAAACTGGAAAGTGCATGGCTCGTGGTCAAGGACTATTGATCTTACATCACTGCCAAAGGGGATGTATTGGGTCAATTTGGAAAGCAAAAATGGCAGCATTAGCAGAAAGCTGATTAAACTATAATTGACAAAATCAATTTCAATAAAAAAAGGCATCTCAAAGCGATGTCTTTTTTTATTGTCCGATGCGTCAAATTTAGCTTTGAATCAATATAGAAAATGAATTTCAAGCCTTCATCTGGCAATTTTGACTATTTACGTATTCACGACAATGGATTTTAGAACCAAGGAGAAATAAGCTTAATTCTAATTCGCACATTTTCAGCGAATAAAAATTTGCACAAATATTTTGAGCAAATTCAAATTTACTTAGTTTTGCAATCCCTTTAAGAAGCGAAAGTAGCTCAGTTGGTAGAGCACGACCTTGCCAAGGTCGGGGTCGCGGGTTCGAATCCCGTCTTTCGCTCTTTTTTATTTTACCTCATCATAAGGTAGGCCCGGGTGGTGGAATTGGTAGACACGCAGGACTTAAAATCCTGTAATCATTGCGATTGTGCGGGTTCAAGTCCCGCCCCGGGTACCAAATTTATATTTCAAATCACTGATTAATATCTTGTTGCACATTATAGAGTGATGAAATTGTTAAGTCTATAGTCTTAAAATACTATTTGAGACTTGTGATTCTTGACCATCTTTTCAAAAAGTTTACTTCACAATCCATCCTATTAAATTGGACAATTTGTTCCTGTTCTTCAGCGACATATGACGAATTCAATTGCACGGATGGTGGAGAAGCGCACCATGGCACAACACTAAATATAACATCAAATATTCAGCCGAACAAGGGAAAGTAACGCGAAGAGAGTTCTGTTATTCATCGTTACAAAGAAGCTTTACATTATCTAAAAATG
This sequence comes from Flavobacteriales bacterium, assembly GCA_046294625.1. Classification (GTDB taxonomy): domain Bacteria; phylum Bacteroidota; class Bacteroidia; order M30B66; family M30B66; genus JBKBKN01. The sequence continues at coordinate 21,998 of JBKBKN010000006.1, read as the reverse complement.
TGGATAAGCAGAAAATTGATGCCAAATATGTAGATGGTATCTTGTCGTTTGATTTAACAAAACTACACAATGGAAATGCGACTTCTAAGAAAACTATAGAAGTTAAGTAACATTATAGAAGTCAACTAACAAAAAGGGCTCCTAAATTGGAGCCCTTCCTAATTCTTTCTAAAGTTTTTACTTCATTTTTGACCATTGAGAGATGGCATCATTATTCATTTTCACATAATCTTCATTGCCTGCAGTTTTTGACAATTCAGAAGCTTTAGTTGCCGTAGCAATTGCTCCTTTGTAGTCTTTCATATCTGCTTGGATTTTTGCCTTAGTGGTCATTACCCAATAGCGCTCATCCTTGGCAAGCGAAATATTGATCCATTCCAGTGCTTTCTTCAAATCCTTGCCATTTTCGTGGTAAAATCTTGCTGCTTGATAATAGTCGCGCGAGGAAGGACCGGCGAGCATCTCATCAATTTTCTTCATCACACGATCTTCGAAAAACACTTCGATGTCGAAAGCCACTCGGGTATTTTCCCAAATCATCTCCACTGTTGCACCATTGTCGCGCAGATTAGCAAAATTGAAGGTAAAAGTTTCTGTTTTCATGGGATAGGCTTCAGGTTTCACCTTCCAGCGTAACTGATCTTCTTCCTGTTTGTAAGCACCTGTACCTCCCAATTTTGCAACTTTATTTAATATTAAAGTCCACTCAGACTGTCCGGGAATAGTCAAAAATGAATACTCTCCTGCGGGTACTTTCTGACCGGCGATTGCCACTTCGTCGCTAA
>JBKBKN010000006.1:0-21203 GCA_046294625.1 Flavobacteriales bacterium | reverse complement strand
TCGCTAAATTTAAAAGTGGGCACATAATTAGCCCCTGTGCGCCACAGTCTGTCGAATGGAACCAAATCGCCATAGATTTTTCGATCGCGCATTCCCGGCCTGCTGTAAGTGATGTGAATGTCTGAAAGGCCTAGTTTCTGTTCAATCTTAGCCAACGGACTTGGCTGAGGGGTTTCTAATTGTGCATTTGCGTTTACACTTAAGGCAATTAAGCCGCTAATCAATAGTTTTCTTAAATACATAGATGATGGTTTATTATTCGTTAACAATAAAAGACAATGCTTTACGTCCCGATTTTGTTTCTACCCTTATTAAATAAGTTCCAACAGAAAGGTTTCCAAGGTCAAGTTCAAGTAGGTGCTCTCCTGCCGGCATAAAACCCTTTTTAATATTTTTCTTGAGCCTGCCATACTTATCAGTAATGCTGATGGTAACTTCGCCATCGCGCTGAAGCGCAAATTGCAGAGTTCGGTTCAATTTCCCACCCGGGTTAGGAAATAAACGAAGAAACATAAGGTCATTGACTGCTCCAAATGTTTTTTGTGGTTCGCCATTATCCTTATTGATATAAACTTTATAGAGCTTATTTGAAGCATAAGACAGTGATGGATCGGTTTCCGAAACATTCGTTTCCGGGCTGATGATGCCTCCATATATCCACCCCACATGCGTATTACCTTGGAGCGCATCGAGTTCAATGATTTTCTTCATTCTTGCAGTAATGCCTCTTTTGGGAATAAACTCCGCATTGGTACCTTCCAAACCAGGCATAACGATATTGAGCTGCTGTTCATTCAATTGTCCTTGTGCATTGCGGCTGATGCTGCTAATTGTATTAACAAAAGGCACTAAAGTATCTTCCACCATCACATTCAATAATGTGTCCATATAGAATTGGCTCATTCCCCCAAAAAAGTAGGTATGCATGATATTGTTGGCACTGTCAAAAACAGGCATTACAGCCGAATGATAATGACTCAAGTGCTGATTGAATGTTTCGTTAAGCTGCTGCGAATTACTTTTGATGTCAACACTATTCAAATAGGGTGTATTCGAATTGTATTGAAAAACTCCGGAAAAAGCTGTGAACCCTTCTGCCCCATCAGGAAAAATCTGCGGAACCAGATTAAAGTCTCTGCGATGAAAATTAATGGAGTCGTGTGTTGCCTGATAGTCAAAAATAACAGGAAGATTATCGCTGAGATTGAGACGAAATCGTCTGACTTCGTTGGTGTAAGTCTGTGTGAAAAAATTGTTGTTTGGATTTCGATTGTAAATACCATCGAAGCGGTGACCAAATACCAGGTAGAACGTATCAGCAATCATCTGTAAATGCGCTCCACATACAGCCATACGCTCGTCTTCTATGTAGTTAATACAATTGGCTATTGTTTCGCTGCTGGTCGATATACAAGCCAAATCAAGCACTGCCAAAGTAGGAAAGGTAATAAAATCATTAGCTTGTCGGCTCCAACCATAGCCTCCCACCATGATGAGTTTATCTTCTATCTGATGAAAAAGCATATTACTCGAAGTAAGTGCATCAAACAATAGTGTATCGAGCCCGCCGAGTGGTATGTTGTAAGACAGATGTTTTTCCGGGTCTATCACGGTGATGTCTTCTTTACGCCCATCTTCAGGAAAAGCAAGGGGCGAAAGAAAACCATGCAAACCATTGGTGCGCCCACCTATGATAAACCATTTCTGATCGTATTCCCCTATAGCAAAAGAGTGAAGGGCAGGGGCCTGAGGCCACCACTCTTCTTCGAGCGATATGCTAAAGTTTGAGGTTTGTGCCTGTGAAGTCAGAAATAACAAGCATACAGAAAACGAACTGAATAATCTTTTAATCATTTTTTTCTCATTCAGGAACTTAGTTGCGACTAATCAACATTCGTTTTGCAGATCGCCGCCCTTCTATGTTGATTTCTAACAGATAAACACCTGAAGCATAACCAGAGTTTAGCTGAAGCTGATACACTGTCCCAAGATTCGTCACTTCCGGTTTAAATATTTTGCCATGCATGTCCATAAGCGTGAATTCGGGCATTGTAGCCGATACTTTATCGAATCTGACAAAAATGTTATCAGAAGCAGGCATTGGAAAAATAATGATTTCCTTTCCATTCAAATCGTTGAGCGATAAACAAGCATCCACTTCAGTGGAGATGGAGACACTTGCTGAACATCCATTGGCGTCAGTATATGAATATACAATTTCATGGGAACCAATTCCTGCAGCAGCGGGATCGAAAATGCCGCTTTCTGATGCACCGGTGAAAACTCCACCTGTAGGCGATACCTCAAGCTGAACCGGAGCTTCATTAACACAATAGATATTCGCTAAATTTCCTATCGTTAATACCGGGAGTGAATTAACCGTTATGGTGTTGGTGATTTGTGAATTACAAAATCCCGGCTCTGAATAAGAGTAAATGATCAAATGAGCACCAGCGCCGGCTTGAGCAGGATTGAAAATACCATTATTTACACCCGAGCCGGAAAATATTCCTCCGGTAGGAGAAGCCTCTAGTTCTATTTCCTGTTGATTGATACATAATTCCGTAAGTTCTAGACTGAACTCAAGTGGCACTCCTGGAGCAAAACTTACTTCTACAGACTCCGAAAAATTAGAACAATTGCTACGCGTGACATCTACTTTATATTCTCCGGGTTCAGTAACCACTAATTCGGCTAGGTTTGCACCATCTATCAACTGATTGTCTTTGTACCATTGATAAGTCAGCGATGGATGAAAGGCTGCTCTCAAAACGGTGCTTTCGCCATCGCAAATAGTCAATGCGCCCGTTTCTAAAATTTTTGCAGCAGGTACACACGATTCTACAGCAACTCGCATTACCCTGCCCCGCTCTGCTAAGTAAAGCTCACCATAGCGATCTTCTCCAAATGCTACATAATTGTTAGCTACAAAATTGCCATGAATAGTTGCTTGATAATTATTAGAGCCATCTGCGGGGAAACTCCAAATTCTTCCCGAACAGTAATCGGTAAGAAAGTATCTGCCGTACATATAGTCATATAATGCTCCCCGATAAACAAAACCGCCCGTAACAGAGCATCCATTGCCGGACTGGTTGTAAAAAAACACAGGAAATACGTAATTTGATTGCGCACCACAACCTGAAAGCTGATAAGGCAAGGTGCCTTCGTAGCAACGCCATCCATAATTTTCGCCTCCAGGACTAGATGCTGGCTGATAATTAATCTCCTCCATAGCATTTTGGCCTACATCACCAATCCACATATCGCCGGTGAGTCGATCAAAACTAAATCGCCATGGATTACGAAGCCCTGTAGACCAAATCTCGGGGCGATAAGCAGCATTGCCAACAAATGGATTGGACGTAGGCACAGAATAGGTGCTTGAATTAAAATCATTCACATCGATACGGAGCATTTTACCGAGCAGGCTCATATTATTCTGTGCAAAATTTTGTGGATCGCCGGCACTTCCACCATCGCCTGAACCAAAATACAAGAAGCCATCCTTACCAAATTGAATGTCTCCTCCATTGTGATTGCTGAAAGGCTGTGTAAAGGTCAGTAAAATTTGACCGCTATTAGGATCGGCCACATCAGGATTATCATCGCTAACGCGATAGCGTGCAATTACGCTCATTCCACTATTGTCCGTGAATGACACAAAGAAATATCCATTGGATTGATATTGCGGATGAAAAGCCAATCCCAACAATCCCCTTTCACTTCCCGATTGGGTAACGAGTGAGGTTAGGTTAAGAAAATCTGTAGAATTAACTGCCCCGGTATTGATATCCACAATGCGGATTCTACCTCTTTGTTGAACTACAAACAAACGATCATCGTTGCAATGTGCCAAACTAGTGATGGAGCTAAATCCAGTAGCCAGCGGTGTAAGTTGCAGATTAGGAGTTTGTGCATCTGCTCTTAGTCCAACAAGTAGAAGTGATATATGAATAAATATTTTCTTAACCATAAGCTTTGAATGAAAGGTTTAACTAGCCGCAAGTGTTCACTCTATTTTTTCAATTCCGAAAAAATAGCTGCGGGATCGTATTTCTTAAGCGCTTTGCCTTGTCTGATAATGCGTATAGAGATAATGTGGTCGTTTTGAGCGATTGCATTAACCACTTCCTGTCCTTGAATCACATGGCCAAAAACGGTGTGTTTCCCATCCAGCCAAGGTGTGTCTTTATGTGTGATAAAAAACTGACTTCCATTGGTCCCGGGTCCTGCATTGGCCATCGACAAAATGCCCGGACGGTCGTGCTTAAGCTCAGGCACAATTTCATCTTTAAACTTATATCCCGGACCACCTGTGCCATTACCTTGTGGGTCTCCGCCCTGAATCATAAAGTTTTGTATCACACGGTGAAATTTCAAACTATCGTAATAAGGAACACCTAAAGGTTTAGCTGTGTTTTGAATTTTTCCTTCTGCCAAACCGGCAAAATTGGCTACTGTGAGTGGCGTTTTTTCATGCTCGAGTCGAAGCAGAATTTCTCCTTTACTCGTATTGATGCGTGCATAGAGTCCGTCTTCGAGTTTTAACTTTTCATTTTTCTTCTTTTTTTGCGCCTGAGCAAAACCCGGCGTTAACATTAACAGTGCAAATAAATAAACGAAACTTTTATACATGGTTTTAAATTGATTTTTAGCAAAAGTAACAATAAATTGAAATTAGCATCTTTAGCCAATCTGCCTATCATGACAATCGGGCATGAAGATGATCTATAACCACGCGAAGTCCTTTTTCTAAACTTTTGTTGTTGGTCACAATCAGGTCAGCATCGTCGCGATAGGGTCTTAAATATTTGTAGTAGGAAGGTAGCACGTGGTTATGCCATTGATAAAGCACTTCACTCTCCGGATAGCCGCGTTCTTCGGCATCGCGTTTGAGCCTGCGTTGAAGCTTCACTTCGTCCTTTGCATCAATATAAATGCTCAAATCGAGTACTTGGCGAATTTCTTCATAATGAAAAATAAAAAGCCCCTCCAATATAATAATAGGCGCCGGTTTCATGACAATGGTCTGTGACGTTTTCTCATCATTATTGAATGTATATTCCTGCACGGTGACTTCTTCGTTTTTTATCAGCTTAAGCATGTCTTCATAGAAAGCCTTTCGATTGATAGAGGTGGGCAAATCAAAATTGATTTTACCATTATCGTCAACATGCTGAAATTCCTTTGGTACGTAGTAATTATCCTGAGAAACGATGCAAACAGCATGTTTGGGCATTCGCTGAAAAAGTTCTGCAAGAAATGAAGATTTACCCGATGCACTTCCTCCTGATATTCCAACAATGTATGGCCTGTAACTCATGTGTGGGCAAATATAATGGCATTTGCACTGATTGCGCTTAGTTTATTAATGGCTATTTTAAATTTATCAGTCCGCAATCAATATTTTCTAAATTTGGCCGCTGATAAAATGACAATTACAGAAATTAAACACAATCTGATATTTACAATACTATGAAATGTCCATAAGAGCAAGCTCAAACCAACCGAAAATGAATATTTGGACATTCCATCTGAGAGCTTAAAATTAAAATTATATACAGATGAAACAAGCATACGTTTTTCCCGGACAAGGCGCACAATTTTCTGGAATGGGTAAAGATCTTTACGAGAACAATCAGGCAGCAAAAGCCATTTTTGAGAAAGCCAACGATGTTTTAGGATTTCGCATCACAGATATCATGTTTTCCGGAAGCGATGAAGATTTAAGACAAACCAAGGTTACACAGCCCGCTATTTTTATTCATTCTATCGCGGTGGTTGCTACGATAGAAAATTTTAAACCGGATATGGTTGCCGGACATTCCCTTGGCGAATTTTCAGCCTTGGTTGCCAATGGATGTCTATCATTTGCAGATGGATTGAAACTAGTATATCAGCGAGCGCTTGCTATGCAACATGCCTGCGAAGTGAATCCGGGATCGATGGCTGCGGTATTGGGTCTTGATGATACCACAGTAGAGAAAATTTGTAATGGCATTTCTGACGAAATAGTGGTTGCTGCCAATTATAATTGTCCCGGACAATTGGTCATTTCAGGTTCGGTAAAAGGGATAGAATTTGCTTGCGATCTGATGAAAGCAGCCGGAGCAAAACGTGCATTACCGCTGCCGGTGGGCGGTGCATTTCATTCGCCGTTAATGGCTCCTGCTAAAGAAAAATTAAAATCAGCCATTGCGCAAACCACGTTCAATGAGCCCATTTGTCCGGTCTATCAAAATGTGAATGCACAGCCATCCGTTAATCCGGATGTGATTAAAAACAACCTGATTGATCAGCTTAGCGCACCTGTGCGTTGGACGCAATCGGTACAACAAATGACTGCCGATGGAGCAATCTTGTTTGTTGAAGCCGGTCCCGGTAAGGTTCTTCAGGGTTTGATTAAAAAGATAGCTCCTGATGCGGAAGTAAAAAGTGCTTGATTTATTTCGGCAAATTTTCAAGCTCTAATCGCAGTTTCCGTGTGAGTCCCGAAACCACTAAATCATAACTGTGATCAATCAATTGCAGACATAAGGTGTATGGTATTTCGTTGTAATATACCGTATTCCAGTGTTGCTTATTCATGTGATAACCGGGTTTAATTGCGGCATGTTCCGCTCTTAGTTGCTGCGAGCGCTCAGGATCGCATTTCAGCGTGATTCGGTCGTTGTCCGTAATGGACATGTAAGCAAAACCTTTACCCATCACTTTATAAACAAGTGTGTCATCATCGAAAGGCAATGTTTCTTCTACCCCTTTTTTAAAAAGGCAATATTCTCTGAGCGATTCAATATTCAAATCCATGAGATAAGTTAATCTTCAGGGTATTGCAATGGAACAACCGGTTCGTTCTTCAATTCTGAGATAATCAGCATCGTGTGCATTTGCCCGATTTCATCAAATTTGCTGAACTTATCGGCAATCAGTTTTTCGAATGCCGTGATGTCTTCAACAACCACTTTTAAAAGATAATCTGCATTGCCTGTAATTTGATAACATTCTGTGATTTCTCGAATAGAAAGTACTTTTTGCTTAAATCGACTAATCACATTGTCAATCTGTCGCGATAAGCTTACTTGAATCATTACGCTAACGCCTAACCCTGCTTTCTTTTTGTTAACCATCGCGTGATAGCCGGTAATCACCTTAGCCTTTTCTAACTTCTTCACTCGCTCTAAGGTCGGACCTGGCGAAAGACCTATTTTTCCTGATAGTTCAAGATTGGTCATGCGTCCGTCTTCTTGCAGCATTTTGATGATTTTCAAGTCTATCTCATCAAATTTATATGTTGGAAATGCCATAGTGCAATTATACTTATTTTGGTACACACTCTGATGAGCTACTTGTGTTCTTGTGCTTGATCATGCTTAAAAGTCGTGCTGCTGCCGTTGATTTTTTCTGCAAAAATTTATTTTAACACCTTATTAGAAAGGATTTCGTTTATTCATAATCTAAAGGTCAATGTTAAGAGTTTAATGACTAATTTCGCGACACCTTAAAAAATCACATTTGCCATGATATCATCACCCGCTGCTGAAGAAGCAAAAAAATTTGAATCAGAACTCAACGAATGGAACAACAAAGAGAAAGCTGCCATCGAGCTTATACATTTGGTTGGCAAACTTTGGTTCGACAAATCGGTTGAACTGGTTATTTTCCGAAATCAGTTATTTGACCGAAGTGCAAGTGAAATCATGTATTTGCACAACTATGCTGAAAAAATTATCAAAAAGCCAATTTCGATTTATGACTCAGTTAGACTTGCTGAAGCGATTTACACATTTGAATTGGCACCTTCCAGAATTGATCTTGGAAGACTCGCTACCGAGTGGCTCAATGAAAAAGCACTTTACGATAGTCCACAGGCATTTATCGGAGATAAACTAAAGGCATTTATCGGACAGGATAAGCGCGTACTTGAGCCCAAAGATGTTGTTTTATATGGATTTGGAAGAATTGGTAGAATTGCCGCCAGAGAATTGATTAGTCAGGCAGGTAAGGGTCAACAACTCAGATTGAGAGCAATCGTAACCCGTGGCAATTCTGATGAAGAAATCACCAAAAGAGCAGCCTTGCTTAGAACGGATTCAGTACATGGGCCTTTTCCGGGAACCATTATTGAAGATCTTGAAAACAAATCACTCATCATCAACGGGCATAAAGTTGCCATGATTGCAGCCAACAATCCTGAAGAAATTGACTATACTGCTTATGGTATCAGCAATGCGCTGTTAATTGATAACACTGGTGCTTCTCGCGATAGAGACGGACTTTCAAAACATCTTAAAGCAAAGGGAATTGCAAAAGTATTGCTGACTGCACCAGGCAAAGGTAATATTCCGAATGTGGTTTATGGGGTAAATCAAAACATGGCTAACAGAGATGATGAAACTGTTTTTTCAGCAGCATCGTGCACTACCAATGCCATAGTACCTGTGCTTAAAGTGATTCAACATAATTTAGGTATTGAGTCGGGACACATCGAAACCATACATGCCTACACCAATGATCAAAATTTGCTTGATAACTATCACAAAAAATATCGTCGTGGTCGTTCTGCTCCATTGAACATGGTGATCACCGAAACAGGCGCAGGAAGTGCCGTAGCAAAAGTTCTGCCTGAACTAGCTGGTAAACTCACATCTAATGCAGTTCGCGTGCCAGTTCCTAATGTTTCCTTGGCTATTTTAAAACTCAAAGTTGACCGCGATACATCTAAAGATAATTTGAATAACTTGCTTCGACATGCTGCATTGCATGGCGAGCTGGTAGAACAAATTCAATATTCTTTTTCAAATGAATTGGTGTCTAGCGATCTGGTGGGTAATCCTTGTGCATCGATTATTGACAGCCCGGCAACGCTTGTGGCGGATGATAAAAGAAATGTAGTGGTGTATGTATGGTATGACAATGAATATGGATATACCCGACAGGTAATTCGTTTTTCGAAATATCTTGCCAATGTAATCCGCTTGACTTATTATTAATCAATATTTGTAATGACAGAAAGCCGGCTTAAGCCGGCTTTTCTGCTTTTAACGCATTAAAAAAGGGATTGAAATTGATACATTTAATTATGGTCAGACAATACGAAAAAATAATTTAAGCCACTCGGTTTTAAATCAAGCTGCAGCAAGGCTTCTGAATGATTTTTTAAAACACATTTAATTAAATTTTGAAACCAGTAGTTTTGATATACTTTTGCCTGATTTTACAATCCATATCAAGACTAAAATCTGTCCACACAGAAAGCGTCTTTGAATATGTCAAAAAATTAAATACAATTCATGAAGGAATTCAAGAAAATACAGGCACTTGACTATCATAGCAAGGGCAAACCAGGAAAAATTGAAGTAATACCAACCAAACCAACCGCTTCACAAACCGATCTTTCGCTCGCATACTCGCCCGGAGTGGCAGAGCCTTGTATGGAAATCAGCAACAATCCGGAAGATGTGTATAAATACACCGCCAAAGGCAACTTGGTGGCAGTAATTTCTAATGGAACTGCAGTGCTTGGTTTAGGAAATATTGGCCCTGAAGCATCTAAGCCCGTAATGGAAGGTAAAGGAGTATTGTTCAAAATATTTGCAGATATTGATGTGTTCGACATCGAAATTGATGCATCTGATGTAGCCACTTTTGTTCAAACTGTGAAAGCGATTTCTCCCACATTTGGGGGAATCAATCTTGAAGATATCAAAGCTCCTGAATGTTTTGAGATTGAAAAGCAGCTTAAGGAGCAATTGCGCATTCCGATCATGCACGACGATCAGCATGGCACGGCCATCATCACAGGAAGTGCTTTGCTGAATGCACTGGAACTGGCAGGAAAAAAAATCAACGAAATCAATGTTGTTTTCAATGGAGCTGGGGCTTCTGCCATATCTTGTGCAAAACTCTATTTGGCACTTGGCGTAAACCCTGACCGTTTAATTATGTGCGACAGCACAGGCGTAATTAACACAACCAGAACAGATTTGGATGAGCAAAAAAAATTCTTTGCACGCGACATCTCCATATCCAAACTTGAAGATGCTATGAAAGGTGCCGATGTTTTTGTAGGCCTTTCCAAAGGAAATATTGTCAGCAAAGAGATGATACAAAGCATGGCACGCAATCCCATTGTATTTGCTTTAGCTAATCCCGATCCTGAAATCAGTTATCCCGAAGCGGTAAGTGCACGTGGAGATATTATCATGGCGACTGGTCGATCCGACTATCCCAATCAAGTAAATAATGTATTGGGCTTCCCTTTTATCTTCAGAGGCGCACTGGATGTGATGGCCACCTGCATCAATGAAGAAATGAAGCTGGCCGCTGTTTATGCCATTGCAGGTTTAGCAAAGGAACCCGTGCCTGAAATTGTAAATATGGCTTATAATCAGCCCCATCTCACCTTCGGAAAAGAGTACATCATCCCCAAGCCGCTCGACCCGAGACTGATTACCGTGGTGGCTCCTGCCGTAGCTAAAGCAGCTATGCAATCGGGAGTAGCACGCAAGGTGATTTCGGACTGGCAGGCCTATGAAAATGAACTCATTGTGCGCATGGGTCGTGATAATTCCTTAATTAATGTTCTGGTAAACAAGGCGAAAACAGCACCTAAGAAAGTTGTATTTGCAGAAGCTGATAACCACAAAATTCTCAAAGCTGCGCAAATCGTTTACAACGATGGCATTGCCATTCCAATCCTGCTTGGTATCAGAGAGAAAATCGAAAAAATTGCCAGTGAATATCAAATTAACATCGACCAGCTCGAAATCATTGACCCACGGAGTGAAAAAGAGGAAGAACGTAGAAATCAATTTGCAGACATTTTCTTTGACTTGAGAAAACGAAGAGGCTTTACCTATTATGAAGCTAAACAAATTATGCGTGAGCGCAATCATTTTGGCACCATGCTCGTACGCTGCGGTTATGCAGATGCACTGTTGTCAGGATTGACTCGAAAATATCCGGACACGGTTAGACCCGCTCTCCAAATCATCGGGAAACAAGATGGTGTAAATAAAGTAGTAGGTATGTATGTGATTGTGACCAAAAACGGTCCTTATTTTTTTGCCGACACCACCATTAACATCAACCCTAATGCAGAAGAACTCGCAGAAATAGCCATACTCACCGCCGATGCTGTAAAGAACTTTAACATTGTGCCTCGAGTGGCTATGCTCTCTTACTCCAACTTTGGCTCTTCCGAAAATCCGGAAACTATCAAAGTGCGTGAAGCAGTGAGAATGGTTCATGAAAAGCGTCCCGATATTATTATTGACGGTGAATTGCAAGCTAATTTTGCCTTAAACAATGAGATGCTTTCTGAGCAGTTTCCATTCTCCACGCTCGTTGGCAAGAATGTCAACACATTGATATTCCCCAATCTAGAGTCTGGAAATATCGCCTACAAGCTCATGCAGGAACTTGGCAATGCGGAAGCGCTTGGTCCGGTAATACTAGGCTTGAAAAAACCGGTGCATATTCTCCAGTTGGGTAGCTCTGTGCGTGAGATAGTGAATATGGTCACGATGGCAGTAGTAGATGCACAACAAAAAAACTAATCAAAAATGTACGATTATTTCAACGGTAAACTTGCAGACATCAATCCAGCGTATGCTGTTATAGAATGTCAAGGTGTTGGCTATCATTTGAATATTTCTCTTGGAACCTTCACCAAGTTAAATGGCAAAAACGAAGCCAAACTCTATGCACATCTTATTGTAAGAGAAGATATTATGGCGCTTTATGGATTTGCCGATAAAACTGAGCGAGAAATGTTCAGATTGTTAATAAATGTTAGCGGAGTGGGTGCAGGCACTGCACGTATGATTTTATCTTCGCTTTCGACAGTTGAATTGCGCGAGGCGGTGAGTAGCGGGAACCTTTTTATGTTAAAAAGTGTAAAAGGGGTAGGCGAAAAAACCGCTCAACGGATTTTAATTGATCTGAAAGGAAAAATGGAAAGGGAAGAAATGTTAATAGAAATAAATAGTACGCCTCACAATACATTGCGTCAGGAAGCGTTAACAGCATTAAATTTATTAGGTTTCCAAAGAAATGTTTCAGAAAAAGCTATTGATAAAGTGATGCAAACAAATTCGGAAAAATTAACAGTAGAGCAGTTAATCAAGCAAGCGTTAAAAAACCTTTGAAAATCCATTGAATGTTTAACCACGATTAACACACTGATTGAAAAGTTTAAATCACTACATAAGCATTTTTATCGCGTTAGGTGTTTGGGCTTCGCTCTTTACGAAGGTTGATAGCTATGCTTTTTTCTCTGCTGAAGACTTTTCTTTCCTTCCCGGTCCGGGCGATACCACTAAGGTAGATACAGTTACTGATCTCCCCTACCCATTCGACGACAACAACATCGACCCGCTGGATTTTACGCCCAATCCTTGGTATCTCAATACCCCTTCTAATGTGACGACAAATGTGGAACTTAATCCACAGACCAATGAGTATGATGTAAATTTCAAGATGGGTAATTTGGATTATAGGCGCCCTACTTATCTCACCTTTCAGGAATATCAGGACGAAGATTTTGATCGTGCCATACGCAAAAACTGGCGCGATAGAATTTCTGCTGAAGATGCAAAAACAAAAAAGGCATTTCGACCTACCATCTATGTAGAAGGTGAAGCCTTTGAAAGAATATTTGGTAGCAACACCATCGATATCAGACCTCAGGGCTCGGCTGAATTGATCTTTGGGGGCAATTTTGTTCGTACTGAAAATCCTCAACTTCCCATCCGTCAGCAAAGAGTGGGTGCATTTCGATTCGATCAGAAAATTCAAATGAATGTGTTAGGCAAAATTGGTGAAAAGATTCAGCTTAACATGAACTACAACACTGAAACAGGCTTCAATTTCGACAACAGGCTCAATTTAAAGTATGAAGGTGATGAAGATGATATAATTAAACTCATCGAAGCAGGCAACGTGAACATGCCTCTCAATGGCACTTTAATACAGGGTAGTCAAAGCTTAATGGGTATCAAAACCAAATGGCAATTTGGAAAACTAACAGCCACCACACTTTTTGCGCAGCAGCAAGGTGACAGAAAAAACATTCAAGTGCAAGGCGGTGCGCAAACCACGCAGTTTGAGATATCTGCATCGAACTATGAAGCCAACCGACACTATTTCTTAGCACATTATTTTAAAGACCAATACGATCAATCCTTGAGCACCCTGCCCAACGTAACATCACCGTTCAATATTACACGTCTTGAAGTATATGTGACCAATAGAACATTTGCCACGGTAAATGTGAGAAATATAGCAGCCTTTGCCGACCTTGGTGAGAGCAATCCACTATATTTCAACGCCAATCCCAATCCATCCTACACCACCCCTGCTCCGAATGCTGTTATTTTTCCTAGAAATGAAAACAACAACCTGAATCCGCAACAGTTAATTGGAACCTATCCTGGTATTCGCGACAATACACCCAGCACACTTGCAGGTATTCCACAACTTGTCACGGCTGTTGACTACGAGTATTTGCAAAATGCCAGGCTCTTAAACCCCAATGAATACACTTTCGATCCGGCACTCGGGTTTATTTCGCTTAATCAAGCACTCAATGCCGATGAAGTATTGGCAGTCGCCTTTCAATACACAAGCTTAGGTGCATCAGGACAACAAGTTTTTCAGGTAGGTGAATTTGCAACCGATGTGCAGGGAACCAGCACTTTGGTGCTGAAAATGCTAAAAAGTACCATTCTCGAAACCAAGAAGCCGATTTGGGACATCATGATGAAAAACATTTATTCCTTAGGCGGTTTTCAAATTAGTCGAGATAACTTTATTCTCAACATTCTCTACCAGGATGAAAAGACCAGTATCAAGATGAATGTGCTACCTGAAGGCCAGAACACCCAAGGGCGCATCCTACTTCAGTTGCTCAATCTCGACCGTCTTAACAATCAGAACGATCCACAACGCGATGGTTTCTTCGACTTCATCGAAGGGCGAACAATTAACTCTGAAAGAGGGCGTGTGATCTTTCCTGTGAGAGAACCCTTTGGCGGATTTCTCCGATCGCGTTTCAATTTGCCGCAAGAACTCACCTTAGCCAATAAATACGCTTTCGACTCCCTCTATACCACCACTCAGCCGCTTGCTGCGCTAGATGCGCAGCATAATCGTTATTATCTACAGGGATCGTATCGTGCAGCTTCCGGCTCCGAGATTTCGCTTAATGCACTGAATATTCCGCCGGGATCAGTAGTGGTGACAGCAGGTGGCGTTCCCTTGCAGGAAAACGTGGACTATACCGTAGATTATGCCTTGGGACGCGTACGAATTATCAATGAGGGATTACTCAACTCGCAAACTCCGATCAATATTTCCTTAGAAAGTAATTCACTTTTTGCCATTCAAAGCAAGAGATTAATGGGCACGCGTTTCGATTATGTGTTCAACAAAGATTTTGCTTTAGGTGGAACCATAATGAATTATACAGAAAGGCCTATTACTCAAAAGATAAACATTGGAGATGAACCTATATCTAATACCATTTGGGGAATAGACGGTAACTATCGCGCAGAATCAAGACTTATCACAAAATTGGTGGACAAACTGCCATTTTACAGTACAAAAGAAATTTCAAATATCACTGCCAGCTTCGAAACAGCTCACCTTATTCCGGGTCACTCTAAGATCATTGGACGGCAAGGTATTTCCTACATCGATGATTTTGAAGGTGCAGAATCTGCTATTGATATCCGCAATTTCGGAAGTTGGTCAATCGCATCTGTTCCAAGCGGACAAAACGATCTCTTGCCTGAAGGCTCACTTTTCGACGATTTGAGATATGGTTTCAATAGAGCACGAATCAACTGGTTTACAATAGATCCACTCTTTTCACGATCAGGGCCTACCACCCCCAACCATATTCAGGGCTCGCCTTTGCAAAGCAACAACTTTATGCGTCAGGTGGTAGAAACGGAGATTTTTCCTAATAAGGCAAGGCCCAATGGACAAGTACAGATTATGCCAGTGCTCGACATTCAGTTTGATCCACGTGAGCGCGGCCCTTATAACTATGATGCGGAACCTTCAGAATACTCTGCAGGTGTTGCCGCTGATGGCGGACTTAATGAACCACGTTCGCGCTGGGGCGGTATCATGCGGAGAATTGAAACCACAGATTGGGAAGCTGCTAACATCGATTACATCGAATTCTGGATGATGGATCCCTTTGCCAATCAATATGGGCCAGGCACACAAATCAATCCTGGAACAGGAGGCGATTTTTTCATCAATATTGGTAACATTTCTGAAGATGTGCTAAAAGATGGTCGTCAAGCATTTGAAAATGGTTTGCCTATTGATGGATCTGACGAAAATATAGGCTTTTCTAGTTGGGGAAAATACCCAACCGCCCCTCCATTAGTTAATGCATTTGATTTCAATCCCGATTCACGACAGTTTCAAGATGTTGGGATGGATGGACTCAATACAGAACAGGAACGTGACTTCTTTAATGACTTTCTGACCCGAGTAGCCAATTTGCATGGCACAGGTTCACAAGCATATCAGCGAGCTTTTGCTGATCCATCGTCCGACGATTATCGGTTTTTCAGAAGCTCTGTATGGGACTCTGAAGAAGCTGATATTCTTAAAAGATATACGCTATTTAATGGACTAGAAGGCAATTCCCGTTTGGGCGATGACCCGATCGAGCCCTTTCCAACCGCCTCTTCTCCCCTGCCCAATGTGGAAGACATCAACCGTGATAACACACTCAATACTGCGGAGAGTTATTTTCAATACCGCGTGAGTCTTCGCCCGCAGGATATGATTGTGGGTCAGAATTTTATTGTAGATAAAGTTCCCGGCTTAGGAAAACTCAACAATGGTGACAATATCAATGTTGACTGGTATCAGTTCCGTGTACCAGTGCGTGATTTTCAAAGAAGAGTGGGCGGAATTCAGGATTTTAGATCTATTCGTTTTATCAGAATGTTTCTGCATGGATGGCAAGATCCAGTGGTGATGCGTATGGCGCGCCTGGAGCTGGTGCGAGCAGAGTGGCGTCGCTTTGAGTTCGACCTGACCAACCCAGGGCTTTACATCGGTAATGACCTGAATACTACTTTTCAAGTTTCAACCGTAAATATTGAAGAAAACGGTGTAAAAGACCCTGTTAATTATGTGCTTCCGCCAGAGATCAACCGTGAGATTGATATTTCTACAACCAACCTTGTTCAGTTGAATGAACAATCGCTTCAGGTGAAAATATGCAATCTGGCCGATGGCGATGCACGTGCTGTATTTCGTAATACGGATATGGACATCAGGGCATATCGGAGAATGCGTCTTGAAGTGCATGCATCTTCTTTAAATGGCAACCAGTGGGCGGACGGACAAATCACAGCCTTTATCAGATTAGGTACAGATTTCGTGAATAACTATTATGAATATGAAGTACCACTACGCCGAACACCTGATGGATCTGCTACGCCAGAAATTGTTTGGTACAACAATATTGATTTTGAATTGGAACTGTTACAAAATGCAAAGCTCGAAAGAAACCGTTTGATGCAAGGCAATCCGAATATCATGATAAACGAACCTTTTGTGATATTGGACCCTAACAATCCGCAAAATCCTTCCTATAGAATCACTGTAGTTGGTGTGCCACAAATCAGTGGTGTTAAAACCATCATGCTCGGAATTCGAAATCCGCGTCAAGGTAGCACGCCCTGGCCCGATGATGGTTCGGTGGCTTGCGCCGAAATTTGGTTCAACGAATTGCGTGTGTCCGAGTACTTCGAACGTGGTGGATGGGCTGCCAATGCCAGAGTTACTGCAAAATTGGCTGACTTAGGAACCTTGGCGCTTGCCGGAAGTCGCTCTACCTTTGGATTTGGAAGCATTGAACAAAAGCCTAGCGATAGAAACAGGAATAACATTACAGCCTACAACATCATTAGTAACTTGGAATTGGGTAAGTTTTTCCCTGCAAGGTATGGTATCACAGTTCCCTTCTATTTTGAGTTTGGGGAAATCATTAGCAATCCACAATTTAATCCGCTTGATCCTGATATCACCTACCGAAATAGCTTGGATATCTTACCAACTGACCAAGCCAAAGATAATTTCAGGCAGTTGGCTCAAGACTATCAGCGGCGAAGAAGTTACAATTTCACTAATGTGAAAAAGAATGCTAAACAGGGTAGTAAACCACGATTCTATTCGATTTCAAACTTTGATTTCACCTATGCCTTTGCGGAAATTCAAATGCGTAATCCGTTTACGGAGTATAACAATACCCAAAACTATACAGTAGGTGCTGGCTACAACTTTTCGCCCAAGCCCAAGAGTTTTGAACCATTCAAAAAATCAAAAATTTTTGGCAAATCAAAAGCGTTTGACCTGATTAAGGACTTCAATATTGGTCTGGCACCTTCACGAGTGGCAATGCGCAGCGATATCTTGAGAGACTATAATGAAATGCTCTTGCGAAACACCACTACCGATGCACTGATTGTAATTGAACCAACGTATTTCAAATCATTCACTTGGAATAGAATTTACGACATCAAATACCCACTTACAAAATCGCTTAACCTAGACTTCATGGCCACTAATATGGCGCGGATTGATGAAGAACCGGGCAGAATCGATACACCTGAGAAGCGCGATTCGATTATTCGAAATCTAAGAAACTTTGGACGTAACACCAATTATCAGCACAATTTCAACGCATCATACAATGTCCCTACCAATAAGATCCCTATCCTGAACTGGATAAATTTAAATACATCTTACAATTCCACTTATAGCTGGGTGGCTGCGCCATTAGTCGATCCAACCAATTCCGGTATTCTACAGGAAAATCCATTTGGAAATATTATCTCCAATTCTCAGACCGTGAATCTGAGTGGGCAGATGAACTTCACGCAGCTATACAATAAGGTTCCATATTTGAAAAAAATCAATCAGAAACGCCCGGGAGCCAAAAAACCTACCAATCAGCCCACTCGAGGGAAAGATAACCTGAAAAAAGATCCTAAAGCAGCACGCGATACGACTAAAAAAGGTCAAAAAGAAAAAGAGCCTAATCCGACATTGGAAAAGATAAAAGAAAACACAGCTCGTTTCCTGATGATGGTGAAGAATGTATCTGTAACCTATTCTGAAAATAATGGAACAAGTCTTCCGGGATATATCCGAAAAACGCAGAATGTCGGTCTTGACCGCTCTGATTTTGCCCCAGGTATTCCATTTATCTTAGGAGATCAACGAACAGATATTAGAGCGCTAGCAGGTGAACGCGGTTGGCTCACCAATAGCACGGAAATGAACAATATGTTCATGAAAACCACAAGCCAGAATTTTACAGCGAACGCTACCATTGAGCCTTTAAACGGCTTCCGCATCACCCTTAATGCAAATCGAACTTTTTCTCAATCCGAAAGCTCGATATATCGCTTTACTGATCTTGGAAGCTACACCGACTTTGGTCGCATGGTGAACGGAACATTCAGCATTTCTTTTTTCACATGGAATACCGCATTTGAAAGACGCGATAACGCAACCCACACTTCAGAAAACTTTGACCGTTTCTTAGCCAACCGTCGTACGATTGCCACACGGCTTCAAGACCGTCTTGGTCAAACAGGCATAGACCCGGAGACTGGCTATCCGATCGGATTAGGGAGCACACAACAAGATGTTTTACTGTTCGCATTTCTCACAACATACTCAGGCACTGATCCATCTAATCAGGATTTGACTACCATGTTTCCACGCATCCCAAAACCAAATTGGAGAGTAACTTATGATGGCTTGTCGAAAATTGAATTTTTCAAAAAATATTTCCGCACCATATCAGTGAGTCATGGTTACCGCTCATCGTTCAATCTGGGTTCATTCACCACCAACTTACTTTTTGAAACTGATGCGAATGGAATGCCCACTGCCTTTGACCTAACCAACAATTATTTACCACAGTATAACGTGCTCATGGCTACGATATCTGAGCAATTTGGACCATTGATCAATCTCGATGTTACCATGAAAAACAGCGTGCAGGCTCGTGTTGAAATTAGAAAATCGAGAGATTTATCGCTCAGTTTCCAGAACTCCCAGCTCACAGAAATAAATGGTGATGAAATTTCCATAGGTACAGGTTATATCATGAAGAATGTGACCATGCCATTCAAAGTAGCTGCTACCGGCAAAAACATTAAGAGCGACCTTAACATCAGAGCCGATATTTCGGTGCGTACGAATAAAACAGTGGTTAGAAAAATACCTATTGAAGGTGAATCCATATTTGCCCCTATCTTATCGGCCGGACAAAGGAATATTGCTATCAAAACATCGGCCGATTATGTGATCAATACGCGAGTAACAGTACGATTATTTTTCGACCGTATTCTAAACAGACCGTTTGTATCTAACCAATTCCCCAATGCCAATACGAATGCAGGGTTAAGCTTAAGATTCAGCCTGAACCAATAAACTAAACCTAACAGGCTGTTTAATTATTGATTCAGAACGTTTGGCTGTTTTTTTTATGTCTTTGTTTTGATTTAGTAACTTAGATCAAATTTTTGTTAATCACTTCTATCATCAAAGTTAACCCCAACCTAGATTTACTTTGAAAATTTATTGAATATTCTCTAATGGAAACCAAATTGTGTACAATTATTCTTTGAAATAGAATAAACATTGATTTTATTTGTAACTGATAGTCAGCACATAAAAAATCTACCTGTGACTGAGATAGCGAAGCTGTATAATGCTGACCATTATTTACTAAATCCAGATCATATGGCTAAAATAAATGCAAAGTTGCTACCGGGAAAATGCGAAGAAATGCCAGGTCTATGGATCAATTGTGACCAAATTGAGCTCATCGCAGATAGGCTACGCCCTTCCCTTCCTATTAAATGTGTAGTTGACGAAAAACGAATTTTTGTTCCGGCACAAAAGCAAATCGTTGGTAAAATATTTAATCTGATTAAAGATATTGCCTGGATTGACTATTCAGCCATGGATCTGTTAAGAAAATCAGCTGTTGAAATACAAGAAGAAAAAATTGAATTGCCAGCATTAAATCAAAAAGAGAATAAGTCAGTATTGCTTGAGAAATTTGTAAAACTACTGCAGGCCAAACGATATAGCGATAATACGGTTAAGACTTACCGTGAAACGGTGAGTATTTTCCTTAGATATTACCAAGAAAAACCTATAGACCAAATCAGCTACGATGACATCATCCAATTTATTCATGCATACATCATCAAACGTGGACTCTCCTCCACCTATCAAAATCAATTTATTAATGCACTTAAGCTGTTTTATGCGGAAATAGTTCATTTGCAGATTGATCCAGAAATGATAGAAAGGCCAAGACGAGAAAAAAAGTTGCCACATGTATTAAGTAAAGCAGAGGTAAAGAAAATTTTGGAATCAACTTCAAACATCAAGCACAAAAGCATGCTAAGCTTAATTTATGCATGTGGACTCAGAGCAGGCGAACTTAGAAAATTGAAATTAAGCGACATTCATTCTCAGCGAAAAACCCTTCAAGTAATTCAATCCAAGGGAAAGAAAGATAGGATCGTACCACTTTCTGACAAAGTGCTTGACATGCTACGAGACTATTACAAGGTTTATAAACCGCAAACCTATTTATTTGAAGGCTTAGCACCAGGCAAAGCATATGATGAGCGCAGTTTGCAGATGGTTTTAAAGAAAAGTATCAAAAAGGCCGGGATCAATAAGCCGGTGACTTTGCATTGGCTGCGACACAGTTATGCAACCCATCTACTGGAGAGTGGCACTGATTTGAGATTTATTCAAGAGCTTCTTGGTCACAGTAACAGCAAGACCACAGAGATTTATACCCATGTGAGTATGCAAAGTTTGCAAAAAATTAAGTCCCCCTTTGATGATTTATGATTTTAAATTCATATCTTGTCAATCAATAAACCGCAACAAAAGTTCGGTTATCTCCCTTGAAATAAGATATAACCGAAATGAAAGTGCGGTGATAAATAAGTTAGCAAACATTAAAAAATTAAAATCATGAGACAAAAAATCGTTACATTAGGTCTAGTTACAATAGCGATGACACAACTAGTTATTGCCCAAAACCTGGAGTGGGCCAAAAGTATGGGTGGTTTTAACAACGATGGAGGAACATCCATAGCGGTTGACAACAACGGGAATGT
>JBKBKN010000005.1:96820-161297 GCA_046294625.1 Flavobacteriales bacterium | reverse complement strand
TTCAACTCACGGTGGTGCTCATCGTGATGTTTTATACCGATTGGAGACTTGCATTTATAAGCATTGCAACTATTCCTTTCCTGCTTATTGCTACTAATATTTTTAAGAATGGAATTAAGTCAGCATTTCAGGATGTGCGCAATCAGGTTTCTAAGCTGAATACTTACGTTCAGGAACACATCACCGGAATGAATATTGTGCAGATTTTTGGTATGGAAAAGAAATCGTATGATCAATTCCGAGAAATCAATCAGCAGCATGCCCGTGCGCACATTCGTTCGGTTTGGTATTACAGTATCTTTCTTCCGGTGGTTGAAATACTCTCTGCTATTTCTATTGGTTTGCTGATTTGGTTGGGAGCAAAAAATGTGATCGATGGCAGTACATCACCCGGAAATATTGTGGCATTTACACTTTATATCAACATGCTTTTCAGGCCTATCCGTCAGTTAGCAGATCGATTTAATACGCTGCAAATGGGCATGGTGAGCTCTGAACGTGTATTTAAAGTTCTTGATACGCATGAATATGTTTCTGACGAAGGATTGATCGATGAAGGACATATTGATGGTGAAATAGAGTTTCGAAACGTTTGGATGGCCTACAATGAAGGTAATTATGTATTAAAGGGAGTAAGTTTTAAAGCTGAAAAAGGGAGCAAGATTGCCATTGTCGGATCTACCGGCTCAGGAAAAACCACCATCATCAATCTGATCAATCGCTTTTATGAATTCCAAAAAGGTGAAATTTTTATTGACCAAAAAGAAATAAGAACCTATCGGGCTGAATTCTTGCGGAGCCATGTAGCAGTGGTATTACAGGATGTTTTTTTGTTTTCAGACACCATTCACAATAACATCACCCTTAATAATCCGGAAATAAGTCGTGCAGAAGTAGAGCGTGCGGCTAAGCTTGTGGGCGCGCATGATTTTATCATGCAGTTGCCGGGTGGTTATGACTACAATGTGATGGAGCGTGGCACCATGCTTTCTGCAGGTCAGCGTCAATTAATTGCATTCATCAGAGCCTATATTTATAATCCTTCTATTTTGGTGCTTGACGAAGCCACTTCTTCTATCGACACCGAGACAGAAATACTTATTCAACAAGCCATTGAAATTCTTACACAAAACCGAACTTCCATAATTATCGCGCATCGATTAGCTACCATTCAGAAAGCCGATAAAATCCTAGTAATGGAAAACGGACAGATTACCGAGCAAGGAGAACATCAGGAACTCTTGCAAAAAAATGGCCGCTACAAGCAACTTTTTGAATTGCAGTTTAAACATGCCGCTATTTCATGAATCATATTCCTAAGCATGCTTTTTGAAGGATATTTGCTGCCGCATAGGTAAGCATGCTGAATCCAACTTTCAATCAACCAAAAGTGCCAAGTGTTGGCCAAGCAAATAATATAGGCCGCATCAATTCGAATCTTTCGCAGCGCTTATTGACAATTTCGGTAAAAAATCGTGAGCAAATGCGCGCTGTGTTGCAAGCAGTAGGGGCTTAATTCTTGAAGTTGGTTCCACTTGACATGCCTTGCATTCCAAAGACAAACGACCTCCTACAAAGAGTTTTTTTTTGAGCAAGGCAAAGCGCATGGCTGAATGGGCTGGTTTTTAAATGTTTAACTGAATTCAATTTTTATTGAATTCAACGAATTACAACTAATTTTTGGTTGTTAGGCTGCCAACCAATATCGAACGGATGATTTGCACGATGTGTTGCCGATGTTACTTAGATTTCAAGCGATAAATTCTACCTTTGCTGCTCAATCAAATTAAAACCATCTAAAGACATGTTAAAAGGATTTTTTAATGTTCCCCAAGCCCAAAACGAACCAGTTAAAAGCTATGCGCTAGGCTCACCTGAGCGAATTTCACTACAAAAGAAATTAGCTGAAATGCAGGCTGTTCAATTAGATATTCCAATGATCATAGGGGGGAAGGAGATTTTTACAGACCAAAAAGTTACCCTTCGACAACCACATAAACATGCCCATATTTTAGGTCAGTTTTCGAGGGGGGATGCCAGCCATGTTTCCATGGCCATAGATGAAGCTTTAGCCGCTAAAGAAAAATGGGAAGCCATCACTTGGGAAAATCGTGCAGCCATTTTTCTAAAAGCTGCCGAACTTATTGCCGGACCTTATCGCGATCAAATCAATGCTGCTACCATGCTTGGACAATCTAAGAATGTGTATCAAGCCGAGATTGACTCTGCTTGCGAATTGATTGATTTTCTGCGGTTCAATGTGCAGTATATGACTGAAATATATGCACAGCAACCCATCTCATCGCCAGGCGTATGGAATAGAGTAGAACATCGTCCATTAGAAGGATTTGTGTTTGCACTTACACCTTTTAATTTTACCGCTATTGCAGGCAATTTGCCTTCATCGGCTGCCATGATGGGCAATGTGGTGGTTTGGAAACCGGCAGATACACAGATTTATGCAGCACATGTAATTATGGAAGTGTTTCGTGAGGCAGGACTTCCTGATGGAGTAATTAATTTGGTGTTTGTAAGTGGTCCGGTGGCAGGAGATGTTATTTTTAAACACCCTGATTTTGCTGGTATTCATTTTACCGGCTCCACTTCTGTTTTTCAAAACATCTGGAAAACCATTGGAGAAAATATTCATCGCTACAAAACGTATCCAAGAATAGTGGGCGAAACTGGCGGAAAAGACTTTATTCTTGCACATCCAAGCGCCGACGCTAAAGTGGTTGCAACAGCTATTAGCCGAGGCGCATTCGAATATCAAGGACAGAAATGCTCAGCGGCTTCGCGGGTTTACATTCCTTCAAATATATGGAACGATGTCAAGAAATATCTTTTGGAAGACCTCGTGGCTATGAAAATAGGTCCGGTCGATGATTTTTCAAATTTCATCAATGCAGTGATCGATGAAAAAGCATTTGACAAATTGATGTCCTACATTGATGCAGCCAAAAAAGACACCAGTACAGAAATTATTGCTGGAGGTAATGGTGATAAATCGATAGGTTATTTCATTGAGCCTACGGTGATTCTAACCACAAATCCGCATTATGTGACCATGCGTGAAGAGCTTTTTGGTCCTGTGGTGACTATATATGTTTATCCGGAAAATGAGTTTGATGCAACACTTCAATTGGTGGATACCACTTCTGCTTATGCACTCACAGGTTCTATTATTTCGCAAGACCGTTATGCCATCGATAAAGCAGTGTATGCCTTGCGCAATGCTGCGGGCAATTTTTATATCAACGATAAACCCACCGGCGCAGTTGTGGGCCAGCAGCCTTTTGGCGGAGCACGTGGTTCGGGAACCAATGACAAAGCTGGATCAATGATTAATTTGCTGCGCTGGGTGTCGCCTCGCACTATCAAAGAAACGTTTGATCCTCCGAAAGATTTTCGCTATCCATTTCTAGAGTAATAAATAGGGTTTTCATCGCGGTCTTTTCTTATGGATTTTAAAAAAAATCATATGAAACCCACTCGAAGTTTTTACGTTCCATATAGAAATAAAAATCGATGAAAACAATCAACACATACCCTTTCAGACGACAGTTCAAACGACTTGCCTGATTCTTTCAAAACTTTCTTTAAGCCCGATTCTTCGGGCTTTTTTATTTTTGGACTAGGTTGATTTTATGGAAATACATTTCGTCACATAAATTGTCAGAAAATAGACAGTATTTATGACAATTTATTATCTTGCGGCAATAAATCAATTTTATGCTTTCATCAAACTTAAAGATACTCAGAAAAATTAAGGGACTTTCACAAGAAGAAGTTGCTGAAAAGCTGGGCTTGAAAAGAACATCAATCAGTGGCTACGAAAATGGAACGTCAGAACCATCAGTAGAAGGCTTAATCAAGTTTTCAAAACTATATAATATTTCCATAGACAGTCTCCTTTGCGAAGACTTATCTTCGAAAGGTCAAGCCTATGTTGAAAAACTTACCAGTGGCAATATTCTAGATTTAGAAGGAAAACATTTAAGGGTGGTCGCTACCACAGTTGACCGTGACAACAATGAGAATATAGAACTTGTGCCTATAAGTGCGCGAGCAGGTTATGTATCCGGCTATGCCGACCCGGATTATATTCGGGTGCTGCCTACTTTCCAATTGCCTTTTCTATCAAAAAATAAAAAGTACAGAACATTTCCCATCATTGGAGACTCTATGCCACCGGTGAGCGAAGGCTCCTGGGTTACTGGAGAGTATCTTCAAAATTGGAATTTTATTAAGGATGGTTATCCTTACATTGTCATAACGGTGGATGAAGGCATAGTCTTTAAAATATTGTATAACAGAATAGCTCAGAATGGCTCATTGTTGCTGTGCTCTACTAATCCCATGTATGCCCCATATGAATTGCCAATAGGACAAATCAAAGAAGTTTGGAAATTTGTACATTTTATCAGTGGTGAACTTCCGGAGCCCAATCTCGAAAAAGGGGAGTTGACCAATACAGTGATGCAGCTTCAGCGTGAAGTTACCTTACTCAAGAATAAATTGAATGCTTCTTAAACAGCGTATTTGTTGCACTGTATAGAAATGAGAATAAAACTAATTGTCATTCACAAAACGGAGAAAGAGATCTATGAAACTCCCGTAAATCAGTACAAAAAGCGACTGTCTGCTTTGTGTGATTTTGAGTTAATAGAAATACCGGGGCTGAAGCAGGCTAATTCACTGCCAGATGCTGAACTAAAAAGAAGAGAAGGGGAGCTGATTTTGCAGAAGCTAAAAGCAAATGAACCTTTTTATTTGCTCGATGAAAAGGGGAAGACCTACACATCAGAATCGCTGGCAAGTTTTATTTCAACATCGGTGTTGCACGGACAAAGCACAATTTCTTTTGTGATTGGCGGAGCATTTGGATTTTCCGATGAACTTTATTCCAAATGTTCAGGTAAAATTAGCTTATCAGCATTTACCTTTCCACATCAATTGGCTAGACTGGTTTTTGTTGAACAACTCTATCGATGTGTAACCATTATCAAAGGCCATCCTTATCACCATCGTTAAGAACAGAAGCATACACTTTGGCATATTTCTCAATTCCATCCTTTAGTGAATAAACTTTTAAAGCACAGTTTCGATTCACGTTTTTGTCAGATTTGATTAATGTTAAGATTCGATTCAAGGAATGGTCTAAAGTTTTTTCATCGAACTCTTTTACTACGACCCCTTTAGCATCCTTCATAATTTCTTCCACATCGCCCACACCGGCATTGCAAATTAAAGGTAGTCCCATACCCATGATTTCCCCCATTTTAGTAGGAGATGAAGCTTGTTTAGAGTAAACAGGCTTTATGAAAAAGATGGCAAAATCAGCTGCTGAAAGGTAGAAAGGTACTTCATTACGCACTACAGATTTAATCACCAGATTTTTATCAGGAATATGAAAGAGTGCTGCATCTTTTTTAATTTTTTCTTCATCGTCCTGAGACATGATCATGAAGATAGCATCAGGATAAGCAACAAGCAATCTAGAGAAAAAATACATCATCTCTCTTGGCATATACCAAGTTCCCCATGAACCAAGATAATTCATTACTAAAGCATGTTCATCGATTCCAAGTTCTTTTCTAAGTAATACCCTGTGTGATTGATCTACATTACGGTAATCAAAGAAGTCCAAATCGGCACAGCAGGGTATAACTGTAACTTTAAGTTTATTAAACAAAGGTTGACTAAGAATGATTTCTTTACCCTTATGCGTTAGCGAAATTACGTGTGTAGCGTTGAGCAAGAGTTCTTTCTCTTTTTGTTTAAAATAATTAAAAGCAAAGCGGTGAAGCGGATTCCCAAGATTCCAAAGGTTTCCATCCAGCTTCTCATCAGCCCAAAATCCGCGCATATCGAAAATAAACGGTATACCAAACTTGTTTTTAATTTTTAAGGCTACCAATGTAGCTACAGCAGCCCTCCCATGAATTAGATGAATGTGACTTTTTTTAACTACTTCTTTTGCTTTTGCATATAGTGTTTGAATATTCAGAAAGCCCGAAAAAATGGGTATTCCAGAGCGATATTTCAATGGATACCATTCAATATTATGTTGATCACAAATGTGCTTTATAGTCAAATTGTGTTGTTGAAATCTATTCGTCTTTTCCATAGAGATGAGGAAGATTCGATAACCAAGCTTAGACAATCCGGAAAGATAGGGTAGAACCTGAGACTGACCTAATGGATCGGTCATGCCATCATATGAGATAAATAGAATATTCAAATTATGCGTACTTTTGAAATCGAAAAATCCGGGCTAAAATAGCGCAATTGAATGGATAAAATAGAACTATACTCATTATTAGACTTTATTCTTGCGCCTTTCTACATAGCCATTATTTATTTTTTAGCAAGCGCCACAAAGGCAAGAAAAATTGTAACTAATCCTGTTTATAAGTATTATCTAAGAGGGCTTCAGTTGAAATTAATTGGGGCGGTTGGATTTTTTCTTATTTATACATTTTATTATCAGGGTGGAGATTCCACAGCATTTTTTCAGAGTAGTGGGCTACTTTCAAAGTTAATCACTTCACACACCTACACTTATTTTTCCATATTATTTGGCAACCTTTCGCAACAAAATTTCACAGCTTTCTGGGATGCTGAACTGTGCTGCCCTCAATATTACAAAGATTTCAACACGTTTTCAGTAGTCAGGTATATCAGCCCTTTAGTTTTACTTTCCGGCTTTTCTTATCTTTCCACCACAATATTATTTTCTTATTTTACCTACATCTGCATTTGGAGACTGTTTTTAGTTTTCACAGAGATCTATCCACAAAATGAAAAAAGATTGGCTATAGCCATTCTCTACACTCCAACTGTGCTTTTTTGGGGATCAGGAGTTTTAAAAGACTCTTTTGCATTTGCCGGAGCTTGTGCATTTACTTATGTGGTTTACACATTCTTTATCAAAAAACAGCGCAATTTCAAATATCTTTTTCTGCTGGCTGCAAGCGCTTATTTGATGATAACTACCAAACCTTATGTTTTTGTTGCATTGCTTCCAGGTAGTGCAACGTGGATCTTTTTTCAAAGAATATCCAGGATTCAAAGTGTTGGAATTAAGATATTGTTGGCACCAGTGATCATAGGGATTGGGTTATTAATTACATCTTTAGTCACATCAAGACTTAAGGATTCTTTGGGATATTACGGCGATGTGGATAATGCACTAAAGAAAGCACAAATCAATAAAATTGACCTTGCACGAGATGTATATGGTTCCAATAGCTTTGATATTGGCGAATTTGATGGTAGTACAGGAAGTGCCTTAAGACTTTTTCCTGCGGCGGTTATTGCCGGGTTGTTCAGACCTTTTATATTCGAAGCAAGAAATTTTGTGAACTTCATTACTGCAATTGAAAACACGCTTTTATTACTGCTTACCTTGAAAGTCTTACTTCAAGCAGGACCTTTTAGACTCTTGCGATACATCTTCTCCGAGCCACTGATACTGTTTTCCTTCATATTTGCTATATTCTTTGCATTTGCCGTTGGGCTTTCCACTTCAAATTTTGGTGCACTTGCCAGATATAAAATACCGGCCGTTCCATTTTTTTGTGCCATGTTGTTTATTATAGAATATAAAATTGCTGAAGCACGAAAGCTGAAGAAAATTGAATTAGAATCAGAAAATGAATCCATCAAACAAATCGCTTAGAAAGTTTATTCTTTTGACCATCTCTTTTATCGAAGGTGGGTCGCTTATGGCAGCAGAAATTATTTCAGCCAGATTGTTAGCGCCATATTTCGGATCATCCCTATTTGTTTGGTCGGCTGTTTTAGCTATTACTTTAGGCGGCTTGGCCATTGGCTATTTTGTTGGTGGTGTGTTATCGAAAAGAGCTCGTAAAGATTTAACTCTCTTAACAGTGGTGATTTATAGCGCTGCAGCGCTGATGACAATGCCATTTGTTGCCCAGGCAGTTGCGAGTATGGCTTATACCGCTCCTTTTAACCAAGCAGTCTTAACAGTCACCATGTTCACTATACTTCCTCCTGTGATTGGTATGGGAATGGTGTCGCCACTTATGATAGCAAATTTAACTCAGCAGGGAAGCGAAAGTGGTAAGGTTTCCGGAACGGTATATGCTATTTCCACTTGTGGGGGAATTTTATTTACCTTCCTTTTTGGTTTTTTCATCATACCAAATTACGGTCTGATTTTACCTGCCATATTCACCGGTTTATTTTTGGGGCTATTACCTGCCGTGTATTTATTTAAGTATGGATTTAAACACCAGGGAATATTATCCACTGTTTTTATAGGAACTCTCTTGCTTTCTATTTGGCAACAAAAGTTAATTGGTGCAAATTTCGATATTCTTTATATCAACGAAGGTATTTTGGGTCAGATAGTGGTAGCCGATGTCGATGTTTACAGAGATGACTACAGCAAGATTAAGCAAAGAGCTGTTTTTATCAATATGGCTATTCAATCATCAGAAGGAGAAACTCCAGAGCAAAACTATGAATATGAATATATCAAGCATAGCCGATTGATATTGGAAAGTTTGCCGAAAAACAGCAATGTCCTGCTTTTAGGGCTCGGTGGAGGAGCCTTGGCTAAAGCTTCTGTTCAGGCACAACACAATACTGATGTCGTGGAGTTGGATGAAAGAATAATTTATGTTGCAAGAGAATACTTCAATTTACCTGATGTGGTCAACAATATTTGTCAGGACGCAAGATGGTATATAAGGAATTCAAACAAGCTATATGATGCCATTGTAATAGATGTTTTTAAAGGTGAAGATGCTCCTGCTCATGTCTTTACGATAGAAGCAGTGAATGAAATTGACAAAATTCTGAATCCTGCGGGTGTGGTGGTGATTAACACACATGGCTATTATAACGGGTCTATGGGTAAAGGAAATAGATCTATTCTGAAAACGCTTATCAGTTATGGATATCATGCAGACTTTCTGATAACGCATGCAAATGAAATGAGAAGTAGTGGCCTTATTGTTTCCGGAAAACAAAAAAGTTTGTATGAATCTGCCATTCCTGCCGATGTTGAAGATCTATTTATCGACCTTGATAAAATTGATCTTGAAGATGCATATATTCTTACTGATAGCCGTCCAATTTTGGATTATTTGAACATGAGCGCAAATAAGGAATGGCGCAAAAATCATCTTGGCTATATTCAAACTTTTGTGAAGAGTAGATATATTCCTTTGTTTCATTGATTGGGCTATATACAGTGCTAAGAAATCGACTTAACCATTCCATGTCTTATAAGTTGGCTTTGAATTCTTAGGATGTAATATACTATGTTCGGAATTGTTTTAAATTTAACAATTAGCAGCGGTTAACTAGCCTATATTTTCTGACATACTTTCCTTAATTTATGTATTCAAATAAATTGATGATGTGAATAAGCAAAAATGAATGATTGACTAATGGCGCTAAATGTAATGGGTTTAATTGTTGATAGTGATAAACTATAATAACGGGAATCTTAGCTATTTTTATGTCTATTCATTATTCCATCATCTTATTGTAACGATTAATTAGAGAAAAAAACGAAGTACTATGAAGCAAATTTTCACACGCACGCACGCATTAAAATCTTTTTTTGGTTTAACCTTTTCATTATTTCTTATTTCAAAAATATTTTCGCAGGATACTATGCTTGCGCAATATAACTTTGAAGAAAACGAGCAAGGATGGACGCATCAGGCTTATACGGATATAGGTCAGTTTACGACAAATCCAACAGGAGGCTGGATTTCGACTGTTAATTGGCCGGTAGAAGGGGGGAATGCCGGTTCTTACCGACATAACAACGCCCCTAATGCAAATGGCGCCTGGTTTATGTTTTCACCTAACATGGTTTTAGAAGCAGGTGAGCAATATTATGTAAAATTTGGTGCTACACTCGCTGGTGCCAATACGCCACAATTAAATTCACGTGTGCAGGTTCGTTGGCGACAAACCTCAGATCAGCCACCATACAATTTGCCTACTTTCATCATCTTGATGGGCAGCACGTATATCAATACTCAGGGTGGTGTAAATGGTTATGTGGAGTTTACATCGCCTGTCTTTACTGCTCCTGCCACCGGTGATTATCGAATTGCCGTTGGTGATTTTTTCAACGCCAATGCATGGGCTTGTTATTATGATGGCATTAGGATTTTCAAAGTTGGTTCAACAAGTGAGCCATGTGATTTTACGATAACGCCTTCGAGCGCATCCGTTTGTGCCGGAGAGTCAGTTTTGTTAACGGCAAGTGGGCAGGCAACAGCCTATACATGGTCTCCGGCTGCAGGACTTTCTGCAACATCTGGCGCTACTGTAACAGCAAATACTCAAAATACAACTACTTATACTGTGACAGGCACCAATGGTGCTTGCTCTTCAACACAGACTGTGCAGGTAACCGTTAATCCACTTCCTTCAATTGAAGTTTCGGCTTCAACATCATCGATTTGCGTAGGCGAGTCAATTACTCTGACGGCAAGCGGCGCAGATACATATACTTGGTTGCCTGCAGCAGGCTTATCTTCAACCTCTGGAGCAAGTGTGTCCGCATCGCCAGCAACAACCACAACTTATCAGGTTATAGGACAAACCGGTAACTGCTCATCTAACCAAAGTATTCAAATTATCGTTAATCAAAATCCTATTGTATCTGTGAGTCCACCACAAGCTACTATCTGTGCCGGAAGCTCAGTTACTTTGACTGCATCAGGAGCTGATTCTTTTACCTGGGCTCCGGCTGCAGGTTTGTCCACATCGTCCGGAAGTCAGACTGTGGCAACACCCAATCAAACCACAACTTACACTGTTGAAGGTGTGAGCAATGGCTGCACTGCAAGTGCTCAGGTGGAAGTGGTAGTATCTGATGTTGTGCCTGTGCAAATTACACCTGCTTCCGGAACAGTTTGCGATGGTGATAGTTTATTGGTGCAGGTTACCGGAGCTTCTGAATTTAGCTTTTCGCCTACACAAGGCATTGTTCTACTTTCAGGCAACACCTACGCCGTATTCCCAAGCCAAACCACTACATTTACTGTATCAGGTTCAGCCGGTTCTTGTGCCGTTGACAATACGATAACAGTAACTGTAGAAGAACTTCCAGATGCACAATTTACCTATGAGCAAACTGTTGAATACACCGTGCAGTTTACGAACAATACGCCGGGAGCAACTTCGTTTCTTTGGAATTTTGGTGGAGGCAATACGAGCACTCAGGCCAATCCTAGCTTTACCTTTCCTTTTGATGGAAACTACCCGGTAACTTTAATCACAAGCAATTCATGCGGAAGCGATACAGTTACCATTACAGTGGAAGTACTAAAACTCTCTATTGATAATTTGTTGGCTGCATCAATTCTTTTGTTTCCTAATCCTTCAACAGATATTATTCAAATCAATGCGGATGGTAATATCATCAATGGAATTGCGGTTTTTAATTCGATGGGTCAAATGCTAATGGAACGCCAAGGCATCAACAAACAGAATACAACTTTGGCTATCCAAGACTTGGCAAAGGGGCACTATTTTATTCAGTTACAAACCAATAAAGAAATAGTCAGAAAGCCATTCATCAAGATGTAAAGAAAAAGGGGCTACAAAGCCCCTTTTTTTATGATCAATCTATAGTTTTAAATACCGATAGGATGCCAAGTGGTTTTCACTTCAGTAAAGTCTAGTATTCTGTATGGATTTTCTTCCGCAGCATCGAACCAGCTGATATTTTCATCACACTTGCAGCGTTTCACATTAAGCGCCGACAGCTGCTCCGCTGTTTTTTGAAAATCTTTGTTTGGTGTATTCAAATACAAGGCATTCACATCCATGTGCGATGCAAAATGTTCGAGCAATTCTTTAACCGATCCTGTTAGGATGTTCACCACACCACCCGGCAAATCCGAATCATTAATGACTTCAGCAAGGGTGATGGCACTCAATGGCTTATGTTCGGAAGAAAGCAATACGATGCTGTTTCCTGAAGCTATGATAGGTGCAATTACACTCACCAGACCAAGCAAACCGGAATCATCGTCGCAAATAGCAGCGATTACTCCCATTGGTTCCATGCTGGAGAAATTAAAGTGAGAACTTGCTACCGGATTCACAGAACTGAATAACTGTGTGTATTTATCGCACCATCCCGCATAATAAATTAAACGATCAACTGCAGTTTCCATTTCTTTTCTAGCTTCTTCGCTGCTGCTGCCCATTTGTTCCAATTCGTAAATAAATTGAGCAGATCGCGTTTCCAGCATTTCGGCCATGCGATACAGAATTTGGCTGCGCAACAATGCTGATTTTGAAGCCCAACCTGCCTGTGCAGCTCTTGCCGCAACTACCGCATTTCTAAAATCTTTTCTTGACGATTGGCAAATGCTTACTACTTCACCATTTTTTTGTTTCAGCTTGTAATATCGCCCGGATTCGGTGCGTGGAAATTTGCCGCCGATGTAAAGCTTATATGTTTTGAGAACCGGAATTCTATTGGATGATTTCTTATCTTCAGTACCGTTTCCGTTGGTCAATACTTTCGTCTTAGTTTTCGTTTCCATGATTTCAATTTACGATACAAAGATGTTTAATTTCTTCATCAATTGAAAATTCACGTGTGTTTTGATGGTTCTCTAACCTATTCATGTGGGATAATAAAAACAAAGGCCAATTTCTTGGGCTTTATTTGGATAATCATTTATGCCTTTACAGAAATGAGTGGTATGCTGGTATGGTAAGCAACTTCTTTACTTTTTGATGGATCGAGAAGCTTATCCAGAAAGGTTCTTGGTTTGGTAACCATGTAGAGCATATCAGGCTTGTGTTTTCTTTGATAAGTATCAACTCCTGCAAAAAAATCATTTTCAAATCGTGTGGCAATTTCTACATAGCTTAGCTTATTAAACCCAAGTTTATCACCTATTTTTTTCAGATCTTCAGCTGGCTTGAAGTTTCTCGCCTTTGCCGACTCAGGAAAATTCGGTCCTATGTAAAAGATTTCGATGGAAGCATCCAGTGCGTTGGCTATAGGTATAAGTTGTTTAAGGTCTTTTTCAATCTGGCTATGGTCGGTGGCATATCCGATTTTTTTGATGCTTTTGCGTGTTGAAAATGAGCTTGGGATGGTGATAACCGGAATTTTCGATTGTTCAACTACTTTGGCAGCGTTGCTGCCAATGATTAGCTTCTTAAAGCCGCTGGCACCGTGAGTACCCATAACAATTAAGTCGGCCTTATTCTTTTTTGCTGCTTCCAACACCAATTCTACTGTTCCAACACCGGTAAGCAATATACACTCTGTATTGAAATCGCTCATCTTCAGCTTCATGGAAGTGAAGATTTTGCGAACGTTCTTTTTAAGCTCATCGGCAGCTGCTTCCATCTGACGTTCCGGAACAGGAACGTAAATACCTGTGAATGCAGTGTTTGTGGTCACTTCAAGAATACTAATTTGATGAACAAAAACCAACTTTGAATTCTGCTTTTTTGCTAATTGAATAGCGAATCTAACAGCTTTGTTGGCGGTTTCTGAAAAATCAGTTGGAACTAATATGCAATTCATAGAATGATTTTTTTTGTGGTTTATGCAGGCTAAAGTAAGTCAAGATTGATAAACAAAAACTGATTATGCTCAGCTTTTTTAAATTTTATTCATCACTTACGACCTGAGCATAAACTTGGCCCATGTTCAGCAAATAAAATTATTCAAAGGTAAAGGAGATAAAAATCGCCTTTGACCTGATGGACTCCAATGAATTGGTGTAAATGCTGTTGTCTCTTACAATAAGGTTGTTCAAACCATAAGCTACCTTGATTTCGGGAGAGAATTTAAAGTAGGGGAGATAGAAATCTATTCCAAAGCCAAGTTCATAATTAATGTCATTTCGCTTGAGTTTCAGCAAATTCTCGTTATTATCATCTATTCGGTCTTGAGAGGCAAGGTCAATTACATATTTGAAGCCTCCAATCAAATAGGCTCGTCCATTGTTGAGTCGAAGCGATTTATATTTTAGTAATAGCGGGAATTCAAGAAAGGTTGATTCAACTTTTTTTTCTCTAAAAATGATGCTTTCTCTTGCAGGATTATTGATAGTATAATCCAGACTGCGCTCACCAAATGACAAAGAAGGTAAAAAACGCAAATCAAGCATATTGCCTAGGTGGAGATTTGATACAATCCCAAGGGTGAATCCCGGAGCCCTGGTGGCTTCAACGCTCATCAGGGTGTCGAGCATGCGGAGGTCTCTTACCGAATTTACAGTGAAGTCGAGCCAGTTTAATCCAAGTATGAACCCAAAATGTATTTTTTGTTTGTCGTAGTTGGGAAGATTATACACCTTTCTCTTCTGCGCGTTGAGCGTGGTCGCAAAACAAAGCACAGCAAGCAAATGAATGATTTTACCTGCAAAGAAAGATTTCAATTTTTATTTTGTAAAGGTTAACGTCAAAACACTTAGATTATTTTGAACCTTTATACAAGGTTACAATGCCAAATGTTACGGGTTCAAAAGTAATATCCTTGTAACCTATGCTTTTCATAATTTTTTTTAAAGCTTCCCCATAAGGAAAAGTTTGAACAGAATCAAATAAATATTGATAAGCAGACTGATCTTTGGAAATAATTTTACCCCACCAGGGAATGAACCGTGAAAAATAGAAATGATATAGTTGTTTAATGGGGAAAATTTTAGGTTGAGAAAATTCCAGTATAAGAATTGTTCCACCTGGTTTTAGCACTCTTTGCATCTCTGCAAGTCCTTTTTCGAGGTTTTCAAAATTTCTCACCCCGAAAGCGACAGTAATGGCATCGAAGCTATTATCAGGAAACTGTAAATCTTCAGAATCGCCTTTAAGCAATACTATCTTTTCCTGCAGATTTCTGCGTTTGATTTTTTCACGCCCTACAGCCAACATTCCTTCCGAAATATCCACTCCGGTGATTTTTTCAGGCTTAAGGGCAGAAAGTTCGAGTGCTACATCTGCGGTTCCTGTTGCTACATCAAGTATGCTTGCAGGTCGTTTCTTTTTTAAGATGCGTTTGATTTTTTTTCGCCACAATACATCTATGCCAAAAGACAAAGAACGGTTGAGTTTATCATAGCTTGGCGAAATGTTATCAAACATATCAGCTACTTGTTGTTTTTTCGACTTTTCGGTGTCTTTATAGGGAGTTACAGTCATATATCTTCTTAGTAGCGTCTCAAAGCTTCATTCTTAAAATGAAGATAATTAACAGGAACAACGCCAACATGTTCACAAACTAAACCACCTGCGAGATTTGCCAACGTAGCGGCATCGCCTAAATTTATTTTTTGAGCATCAAGTAATGCTGCAACTGCTATAACCGTATCGCCTGCACCGCTTACATCTACGGCTGTGCTGCGAATCAGACTGGCACACCAGCCTGAGCCTTGATTTTCTCCGCTAAAAACAAGGCCATGTTCTGAAAGTGTGATGATTACGTTTTTCACATTTAATTCGTCACGCAATCTTTTGGTGGCTTCGATTGCCTCTGAATAATTATTTTGAACATTGATGCGAATTTTCAAGCCTTCTTGTGTTTCTTTCAAATTAGGCTTAAAGAGATCGACATTTTTGTAATGCATGAAATTTTTCTTCTTTGGGTCAGCAGCAACAATTATTCCACGATCGTGTGCAAGCTTTACTACTTCTTCGATCAACCAAGGATTGATAACACCCTTATCGTAGTCTTCGAATATAATAACATCTACAGTTCGGCTTTCTAATATTCTTCTGATTTTTAACAGGAACTGTTCCTGAATTTCCAGCGACGATTCAGCTACTTTTTCATCATCTACTCGGAGCAATTGCATGTGATTGCCAATAATTCTTGTTTTAACTGTTGTTGGTTTAGAAGGATCGCGCACGATACCGGAAGTATCAATCCCTTTTTTTTCTAATAATTCAATCAACAATTGGGCTTCACGGTCTTCGCCAATGATTCCCGCCATGATGGCATTTGCATTTACTGCTTGTACATTTAGTGCTACATTAGCCGCTCCACCGGGTCTTTGTTCGCGTCCTTGCACTTCCACAACAGGAACAGGTGCTTCTGGAGAAATGCGTTCCACTTTTCCGAAAATGTAACTGTCAATCATCAAATCGCCGATTACTAATGCAGTTTGTTTTTCGAAGTTGGAGAATATCTCTTCAATTGCTTTTTTATCTAAATGGAAATTATACATCGTTTTAAAGCTAGAATTTTTTGGTTTTTAGAACTCAAATTAGTTCAAAGACAAGAGTCCTTCACGAATTCGGCTCACAGCTTTGCGGATTTGTTCATCCGATACTGCATAAGACAAACGTATGGATTGATTACATCCAAAGGCTTCTCCACCTACTGTAGCTACATGAAAATGATTGAGCAAATACATGCTTAATTCAGTAGGGGAATTGATGATTTCACCTTTCCCGGTTTTTCCTAAAAAATGGCTTATATTCGGAAAAAAGTAAAAAGCTCCTTCGGGCATATTTACCTTAAGTCCGGGGATTTCATTGAGCAATGAAGCCATTAATGATCTACGTGAATGAAATCCATTAACCATATATTGAATTTCAGCAGGGTCGGCGAGCAAAGCAGTAACTGCAGCTTTTTGTGTAACCGCGCAGGTGGCCGATGTAATTTGACCCTGAAATTTATCGCAGGCGTCTGCAATCCACTTGGGAGCTCCAATATATCCTAAGCGCCAACCTGTCATGGCAAAGCTCTTGGATAGCCCATTTACTGTAACTGTTTGTTCATATAAACCTTCGTAACAGGCTATACTATAGTGTTTTCCGGAATAATTGATGTGTTCATAAATTTCATCGGAAACCACAATGATTTCTTCATGTTTTCGAAGAAAAGCAGCAAGTTTTTTCAACTCATTTTCACTGTAAACCGAGCCGGTTGGATTACATGGTGAGCTGAAAATAATCATCCGGGTTTTAGGTGTTATGAATGAATCAAGCAATTCGGGAGTGATTTTAAAATCATGTTCTATCCCTGCATAGGGCACTACAGGTATGCCGCCGGCCAGCTTCACCATTTCTTTGTAACTCACCCAATAAGGCGCAGGCAGAATTACTTCATCGTCCACATTTACAAGGCTAAGAATCACATTGGCAAGAGACTGCTTGGCTCCGGTACTCACAACGATTTGTTCCGGCTTGTAGTCGAGTTGGTTATCTCTCTTAAACTTCACTGAAATTGCTTCTTTCAATTCCGGAATACCGCTCACAGGTGTGTAGTGCGAGTAATTGTCGCGTATGGCCTGATGCGCAGCTTCTTTAATGAACTCAGGGGTATCATAGTCCGGCTCCCCCAGACTTAGACTTACGATGTCAAATCCCTTAGCTTTTAATTCCCTGCTTCTGCGTGCCATCGCCAGGGTTTCCGACTCTGACAAAACTTCTAAGCGCTTAGCTACTTTTGGTTTCATAATGGTTTTTCAAGTTTGCAAACGTAGAGGATTTTTTTATTATACATCATGTATCAATGCTTTGCTTACTGACTTTTAATGTTTATTTGAATAAGACAAGGCTATTTGATTTTCAGTCATTTCGGGAATAAGTGTTCTGTTATTAGCCCGACAAACAGTTATGATACTAATTCTCATCGTGCAATTTGTAATGATTTCCGCAAAAGGAGTCATGTCCATTCATTATTAAAGGCCTATTTGATTTAATGCTCAAATCATTTATCCACTATGCATTGTTATACAGTATTAAATATCAACTTTGCATCTTCCATGAAACGTTTCAGACTAATTTCCGATTTTGATCCTACAGGTGATCAGCCTCAGGCTATACACCAGTTATCCGAAGGAATAAAACGTGGCGACAAAGCACAAGTATTGCTAGGAGTAACCGGCTCCGGCAAAACATTTACAGTGGCAAATGTGATTATGAATACACAGCGTCCCGCTTTGATACTTAGCCACAATAAAACTTTGGCGGCGCAACTTTATTCGGAGTTTAAGCAGTTTTTCCCTGAAAATCTTGTCGAGTATTTTGTTTCCTACTACGATTATTATCAGCCGGAAGCCTACATTCCTACAAGCAATACATATATTGAGAAGGATTTATCTATCAATGATGAGATCGAGAAATTAAGATTAAGCGCAGTTTCATCATTACTTTCTGGTCGTCGCGATGTGATTGTAGTTTCATCTGTATCCTGTATTTACGGTATGGGCAATCCTGAAAACATTAAAGAGAATACTGTTACAGTGAAAAAAGGACAGGTGCTTTCGCGCAATAAGTTTCTACATCTGTTGGTCACAGCTTTGTATTCCAGAACAGAAAATGAATTTCGAAACGGGACATTTCGTGTGAAGGGAGATACTGTAGATGTTTACATTGGAAGTGGAGATATTGCTTACAGAGTTTACTTTTTTGGCGATGAGATTGAAGTGATCGAGCAGATTGATCCTATTTCAGGAACAGTTTTCCATGAAATGGACGCCATCACCATTTATCCGGCTACCATTTACGTTGCCGGGCAAACAGGATTGAAGGATATTATCTGGCAAATTCAGGAAGACATGGTCAAGCAGGTGGAGTTTTTTAAATCCGAAGAAAAGTTTCTGGAAGCTAAACGTTTGGAAGATCGTGTGACCTACGATTTAGAAATGATCAGAGAAATTGGCTATTGCAACGGCATTGAAAATTACAGTCGCTATTTCGATGGTCGCATCTCTGGTACTCGCCCATTTTGTCTTTTAGATTATTTCCCGGAAGACTATTTGATGATAATCGATGAAAGTCATGTAACAGTGCCTCAAATAAGAGCTATGTATGGTGGAGATCGATCTCGAAAAATCAATCTTGTGGAATATGGCTTTCGCTTACCCGCTGCTATGGATAACCGTCCGCTGATGTTTGACGAGTTTACTGCCCTCACCAATCAAATCATATATGTGAGTGCAACTCCAGCAGAGTATGAATTACAGCAAAGTGAAGGGGTGATTGTCGAACAGGTTATTCGGCCTACAGGCCTGCTCGATCCGGTGATTGAGATTCGCCCCAGCCGCAATCAGATAGATGATTTGCTCGATGAAGTGGACAAGGTGATTAAACGTGACGAACGTGTATTGATCACAACGCTAACAAAACGAATGGCCGAAGAACTCACAAAATACATGACCAAATTACAAATTCGTTGTCGTTACATACATTCTGATGTGGATACCTTGGAAAGGGTAGAAATATTGGGGGATCTTCGTTTGGGAAAAATTGATGTGCTGATTGGCGTGAACTTGCTTCGGGAAGGGCTTGATTTGCCTGAAGTTTCATTAGTAGCAATTTTGGATGCAGATAAAGAAGGATTTCTGCGATCTGAACGCTCTCTTGTTCAAACTGTTGGTCGTGCGGCAAGAAATGTGAATGGTAAAGTGATAATGTATGCCGATCAGATGACGGATTCCATGTTGAGAACGATTGAAGAAACGAATAGAAGGCGCGAAAAACAAATCAAATATAACCTTGATCATAACCTTGTGCCAACACAAATTGTGAAATCGAAAAAAGGTGTATTTGACGATTTGGGAGGATTAAGCAAAAGTAGTCAGTCAGCTGCGAAATCTGAACAAAAGTATTATTCTGAAAAGACTGATGTAAGCATCGCTGCAGACCCTGTGGTGGAATACATGAACAGGGAGCAAATGCAAAAACTCATCGTGCAAACCCGTAAAAAAATGGAAAAAGCCGCCAAAGAACTCGATTTTATGGAAGCTGCACGTTTGCGTGATGAATTGCAGGAGTTGGAAAGAATTGTACGGGAACGTTTTTCTAATTAGTCATGACGCGTATCGGCCTGATTTCAGATACACATTCGTGGATGGATGATCGAATTCTACATCATCTTGCAGATTGCAATGAAATTTGGCATGCCGGAGATATTGGCGATATTGCTGTTGCCGATCAATTATCATCTTTGAAACCACTACGCGCTGTATATGGTAATATCGACAATCAGATGATTCGCAAAGAATTTCCTGAGCATCTTTACTGGGAGCATGTAGGATTAAAAATACTGATGATACATATTGCCGGACCTTTTGGAAAGTATACTCATCAGACCCAATTGTTGCTTCAGCAATTTCGACCGGATATACTAGTTTGCGGGCATTCCCATATTTTAAAAATTGCAAAGGATCATACTTTCAATGTAATGTATATGAATCCTGGAGCTGCCGGTAAACATGGATTTCATCAGATCCGCACCATGCTAAAGTTTGATCTCGATCAGGGACAGATAAAAAATGCTGTAGTAGTGGAGCTTGGAAAAAGAGCGCAAATTTAATTTGACGAAAAGTGAGAAGTGAAATGTAAAAAGTATGAGTTGAAAGGTAAGTTGTGAGATGACTCAAGCATTTAGATTCAATTCGAAATTAGTTTAATCTGGATTAATCTTTCCGTACTAGTTTTGAATGAACTTGGTGTTTATTGCTTCTTTTTAGACGCCGGTTAAGGGTGCAGTTTTGGATTATTTTGAAATTTTCACAAATCAAGTGCTGATTTTATGGGTTTCAATTTTTATTTTTCAAAAAAATATCTATATTTTAGCGTTAATCAAAATTAAACTACCTATGGCCCAAGTGATTGTAAATGGCACTGTTATCGCTGAGAGTGATAAGGTGATCAATGACAAAGGTGTAATCTATTTTCCACACACTGCACTCAAAAATGCCTTTTTTGAAGAAAGTGACACCCACAAACTTGATCCGCAGAAAGGTGTTTCAAACTATTATCACATCAATTGCAATGGCAAATTGATCAAAGATGCCGCCTATTACTTTCCCAATCCCAATCCCAAATCCAGACCACTTCAAAACTTTGTAGCTTTCACACAGGGCGTAAAAATTATTTAGCGTTTTTGATTAGGCATTAATTATGCTTTTTTATTTCAATTTAAGTGTTAGACCAAAGTTAAAAAGCCCATTTGGCGTAGCGCCAAATTCAAATACTCCGGCTACGTTGGGTAAAAAATAATAACGCGCACCGGCAAACAGTCCGGCAATAGGGTAAAATCTTTCTCTGACGAGCAAAACACCACTCGATGTAAGTCTTCTTGAACTATTGATAACATACCCTGCATGAATGCCACCGTAAAGATCAATTTCTGTTGCTGATAATGAAAGATTCAGGTTTTGATTAATTAAGTCAGTCAGGTGAATACAACCACGAAACCCAAAAGGAACATACGAAATACGATAGGATGGAATCCCCGGTATCTTAAATAATTGACTAAACATGGATGCATAAACACCCGCACTAACATACTCATGAAATCCGTATTCAGCGGCAAAAGTCAGAGGGATTGTTCTTACTGCAAAATTGTTGTAACCATATAAGCCAATAAAACCAGTTGTAAAATCAGCAGTTACTTGCCCTTTTTCATAGGCTTGTGAATGTAGGATAACGCTGTTAGACATTATGAGTCCAAACAATACAGCAAATAGGATTTTTTTCATATCAATTAAGTTTAAGTTGAATATTCAATTCATCGAGCTGCTCTTGAGCAATAGGCGAGGGGGCGTCAATCATCATGTCTCTTCCCGAATTATTTTTAGGAAAGGCAATAAAGTCACGTATGGAATCAGCACCACCAAACATCGAACACAAGCGGTCAAAACCCAATGCAATGCCACCATGTGGTGGGGCGCCAAATTCAAAAGCATTCATCAAGAAGCCAAACTGTGCCTGCGCTTGTTCGTCACTGAATCCGAGTAGACTAAACATATGTTTTTGCAAATCGCGATCAAAAATACGGATGGAACCACCACCAATTTCTACCCCGTTAATCACTAAATCGTAGGCATTGGCACGAACTTCGCCGGGTTGCGTTTTGAGTAGGTGCACATCTTCCGGCTTAGGAGAAGTGAAGGGGTGGTGCATGGCATGATAGCGGCCACTTTCTTCGTCCCACTCCAGCAAAGGAAAATCTACTACCCATAGTGGTGCAAAGGTTTCCTTGTTTCTTAAACCAAGTTGATTACCCAACTCTAGTCTTAACTCATTCAGCGCTTTTAGTGTTTTTGATTTTATGCCGCTCATGATGAAAATAAGATCGTTTGCCTTCGAATTGCAAAATTCAGCTATACTTTTTAATGCAGCCTGATCAAAAAACTTATCTATAGAAGATTTAAAGCTACCATCTTCATTGCAGCGAATATAAGCCAAGCCTCCAGCACCGATTTGCGGACGTTTTACAAACTCAGTGAGTTCGTCAATTTGTTTTCGGGTAAATGAATTTCCCCCTTCTACTACAATTGCGCCCACATATTCAGCATCTTCAAACACTTTAAAACCACAATTTCTAGTCAGTGCAGTAAGGTCATTAAATGACATTCCGAAACGGATGTCGGGCTTGTCACTTCCATATTTTTCCATGGCTTCGGCAAAGGTCATTCGAGGGAATGTTTGAATATCAATTCCTTTGATTTCATTAAAAAGATATTTAACCAACGCCTCAAAAATATTTAGGATGTCTTCCTGTTCGATAAAACTAAGCTCACAATCTACTTGAGTGAATTCGGGTTGGCGGTCTGCTCTAAGGTCTTCGTCGCGAAAACATTTTACAATTTGGTAGTAACGGTCAAATCCTGCTACCATCAGCAATTGTTTGAAGGTTTGAGGGCTTTGTGGCAATGCGTAAA
This sequence comes from Flavobacteriales bacterium, assembly GCA_046294625.1. Classification (GTDB taxonomy): domain Bacteria; phylum Bacteroidota; class Bacteroidia; order M30B66; family M30B66; genus JBKBKN01. The sequence goes on along the minus strand of JBKBKN010000005.1, from coordinate 138,636 downwards.
ATTCACCTTGATTCATGCGTGATGGCACCACAAAATCTCTTGCTCCTTCCGGTGTTGACTTGATTAATACCGGAGTTTCTACTTCAATAAAGTTTTCGCGATCGAGAAAGTTTCTAATTGTTTTTGCAATCTGATGACGAAGCAAGAGACTGTTTCTCACCGGATTCCTTCTCAAATCGAGATAGCGATATTTCATGCGAAGGTCATCACCGCCATCTGTATCATCTTCGATTGTGAAAGGTGGAACTTTTGATTTATTCAAAACTTCTAGCGCTGTAACTCTAATTTCTATATCACCGGTTGCTATGTTTGGATTTTTATTGGTTCTTTCAACCACAATTCCCTTTGCTTGAAGCACATATTCTCTTCCAAGTTTTCTGGCTTTTTCACAAAGCGCTACATCATCATCCATGTTAAAGACTAACTGTGTGATACCGAATCGATCGCGTAGGTCGATGAAAGTCATTCCACCAAGATCGCGCGATTTGGAAAGCCATCCGCATAATTGCACTTCTTTATTGACGTCTGAAATAGTTAATTCTCCACAATGATGTGTTCTAAGCATGTTTTATGAATTGAGCCGCAAAAATAATGAATGGTGTGTAGCTGAAACATTTTATTTAACTTAAAAAAATATTTAGGTTTGCCACAATTAATGAGTGCAAGGAAAATCATCGGAAGTAAACAATTTGATATCATCATCAAAAGGCTTGCTTTTCAATTAATTGAAAACCACACCCCCTTTACTGATACTGTTTTAATAGGTCTTCAGCCTAGAGGAATTTTTCTCATGAACAGGTTGTTGAATGAATTAAAAAAACTTCAACCAACCCACGAAATAGAACATGGAGCCTTAGATATTACCTTTTTTAGAGACGATTTTAGACTCAAAACGCTTGTACCACAAAGCACTAAAATTGATTTTGTGGTGGACAACAAAAAGGTTGTACTGGTGGACGATGTACTCTACACAGGAAGAAGTATAAGATCTGCCTTGGATGCAATTCAAAGTTTTGGAAGGGCATCGAAAATAGAGCTTTTAGTTTTGGTGGATCGAAGACTGAGCCGTGAAGTTCCTGTAAAACCAGATTATACCGGAATAAAAGTTGATGCTGTGAGTGCAGAAAGAGTGCATGTAAATTACATAGAAACTACTGGTGTGGATGAAATCATTTTACTACCCGAAGAACAATGTTAAACGTTAAACACCTACTAGGAATAAAAGATTTAAGCGCAGATGACATCCAACTCATTTTGCAGACAGCTGATAGTTTTCTTGAAGTCATTAACAGACCAATCAAAAAAGTTCCTTCGCTTAGAGACGTTACTATAGCCAATTTGTTTTTTGAAAACTCCACGCGTACTCGTCTTTCCTTTGAATTAGCAGAGAAAAGACTTTCGGCAGATGTAGTTAACTTTTCAGCTTCTTCATCTTCGGTGAGCAAAGGAGAAACACTCATCGATACCGTAAAAAATATATTATCCATGAAAGTGGATATGGTGGTGATGCGACATCCAAAGCCGGGTGCCGGATTGTTTTTATCAAGACATATCGATGCATCTATCATTAATGCGGGCGATGGCGCACATGAGCATCCTACACAAGCTCTGCTCGATGTCTTCACCATTCGTAAAAAATTTCACGATCTTAAAGGCTTAAGAGTAGCAATAGTAGGTGACATTCTACACTCCAGAGTTGCACTATCAAATATTTACTGTCTTCAAAAAATGGGTGCTGAAGTAATGGTTTGTGGCCCTCCTACCTTAATACCAAAGTATATCACCTCATTAGGGGTTAAGTATTCCTATAATCTCAAAGAAACTTTACAATGGTGTGATGTTGCCAATATGCTTCGTATTCAGCTCGAACGTCAAGATATTGAGTATTTTCCTTCGATAAGAGAATATCGAATGCAGTATGGTCTCAACATGAAAATATTAGAAAGTCTCGGAAAACAAATTACCATTATGCATCCGGGGCCGATCAATCGCGGCGTAGAAATTACCAGTGAAGTAGCTGATAGTGAACATGCTGTAATATTGGAACAAGTAGAAAGTGGCGTTGCCGTTAGAATGGCAGTGCTGTATCTTTTGGCTTCACAGAAACAGAATAATTAATCTTGCTTGTTTGATGATAAAATTAATTAAATTTGAGTTGTATAAAAGCCTAACAAACATAAATAGACTATAAACCCTAAAGCCATGGATATTTCAAAAGAAAAAACGGAGCACTACACCATCTTAAGAATTCACGCAGACAAACTTGATACCTTAATCGCTCCAGAACTAAAGTCTGAATTTTTGCTAACCAACAGCGAAGGAGTGGTGAACATCATTTTAGATTTATCTGACACCAAATACTGCGATTCATCCGGATTAAGTTCCATTTTGGTGGCCAACAGATTATGTAAGAATGGAAACGGGACGCTCATACTAGCTGGATTGCAACCTACTGTTCAGAAATTAATCACCATTTCTCAACTCGACACGGTGCTTAATATAGTGCCCACAGTTAGTGAAGCAATTGACTTCATGTTTATGGAATCAATCGAAAAAGATCTGGAAAACGAAAACTAAAATCAACACATAAATCAAAACAATCACTAATTTTATCATGAACAAAAAACTACTTTCTTTTGGAGCTATTATCCTTGCATTTTGCTCATTTAATTTGAATGCTCAATTATGCACACCAGATCCGCAGTATGCCAATGCTGATCCAGGTATTTTTCCTGATACTTTAACAAATTTACCTTGTGCATTTGGGAATCAAGCCAGTTACGAAGCAGTTATTGATTTAAAAACAATTACCGATACCACACTTGCTGTTGAAGGATTTGGAACTCTGACGGCTTATATCAGTGCATTTAGAATTGCAGCAGTTAATGGCCTTCCACCTAATTTTTCATACATCCCAAATGTTTCAGAGTGGACCAATACCGGAAACGCACCAAATTTTCAATCAGTTCAAGGTTGCATTTCCATTTCTGCTAATCAGGCAGCTGTTCAAGCGGCTTTGAATGGTCAGGATGCAATAGATTTTCCAATCGAAGTTCGCGTAGATGTAAGAATTCATTCTACGGATAATGCATTTGCAAACGCACTTTTCAACTTCCCTGCATGGCTTTCAGAATTAACCGGAATCCCCGGTATCGAGCCTTTCCCTATTAATGGCTACAGAATCCGTGCAAGAGCGACCGATGCAAATGGATGTGTGCCTTTGTCAGCTAATAATTTAATGGCTCAATCCTATCAGGTAGAAGGCAATTTTCCGAATCCTTTCAATCAAGTGACACAAATTGTTATAAACTCAGATCGTCAACAATTGGCCAATCTTCAAGTGTATAATACCATGGGGGCATTGGTGCACCAACAACAGATTAACCTCAATCAGGGAAGAAACTCTGTAGATTTCGATGCGACCAATTTAACTTCTGGCGTCTATTATTATAGTGTAATGAATGCCAAAGGCAAAATCACCAAAACGATGATGATTGCTTATTAATTTTGAGATTCTATCACATTAACACAAAAGCCTCAGATTCGCGGCTTTTGTGTTTCATATTATTTCAGCAGTACCCAACATCTGAAATTCTGAAAACTAGTATCGCTTGAAGTAATTGTTACTGTAGCAGAATTAAATTGTACACCCACTACATTTATCAAATCGGGCGTTTCAAAAAAGAGTTCATCAGGTGCAATCATAATTTGGTACTCATCATTTAGCGCTCGTTCTCTCATCACCAATTTTGCAAGCTGTAATTTTATTGCAGGCAGTAGCATAGCCTTGTTAAGCTGAAAATATGTAGTAGTGTCAGATACCCATTTTAACCTTCTAAAAAGGCTGTCTGATTCATATCCACCTATATCAAGCAAGCTTGATGCGTCTCTTACATCCACAGGAGCAAATGGTTTAACGGAAAGTTGATGGAAAATGTATTGTTCTTCAATGGCTGCTTCTGCAAAGTAACTATAATACGCATAAGGCTCGAGCTTGAGATGTGTAATTAAAGCCGAGCTTATCATATATATTTTTCTTGAACGACTGTCAGCTTCGTCAGCCAGTAATGCATCATCGATAGGTTCTGCCAAGAGTCGAATGATATTATCTGCAGCATTTTTTTTAGCCAAATATTGAATGCCTTCATATACCTCATGCATCAATTCTTCCTGATCTCTTGCTAAAGATGTATCCGCTGGATAAATGGCGCCATCGCGAAGCATACCTGTTTTTTCCAGATTTTTCATCAAACGCTGTTCCTGACTGTATATGCTCACATTAAAAGCACTCAATGGACCGATGGCAGAGAAAATAGAAACCACAAACAAACTAACCGGAATGAGTTTGATTTGATGAAAACCTTTAATCAAATAATATAACGCAATGAAAGTAAGCCATACAGCTATTGCTAGCACAAAATACCGGTTTTCGGTGATGCCATAATTGGCTATTCGCACCCCGATAGCTACCACCAATAATCCTATGAGTGGAAAGAGCGCAAAGAAAAACCGCTTATTAAAAATGCTGATCCATTTGTTATCTTCTTGCTCACGAAGCGGATAAATCAGCAAGAACGATAATATTCCCATCACAGAGAAAATATTGACCAACCAACTTACCAATCCCTTCGGCAAACTGAAAGTGAAGATAATCTTTACCAAATAGAGGTAAAGAATCAACAGATAAATACCGACTAATGGCAGCAATATAAATTGTGTGAATATTTTCAATCCCTTAGGATAATCATGGTCATTATCAAGCCTGTCGAATTCTTCGGGTATGCCTGAAAGAAACATCCATGTATTGAAGATTCCTGAAACAATAAACCATAATCGAAGATAATATTTTTCATTAAAATCAAGGGAAAACAATACGTCAGAAATAGCCATTGCTGTGGCCAATCCGGCGAATATGACTACACTGTAGAGTACAGCAATGAGAAATTGTAAAAAAAGTGTTTTATTAAACTGCCAAAAGGCATTTAAGCGACCTTTCTGTGTGAATGCACTAATTGCAACTGCCATGTGAAGTGCCAGATTAATCAGGAAGAATCTACCTGCTGTAACCTCGGTGAACTCTTTTTCTAATGTGAAAAAATAAATCAGTACAAACACAACGCCCATCAACTGAACAGTAAGTTTAACTGAACTGCTATGTTTTTTTGCTTCGCTGAACAAGGTCAACGCAAGAAAAAGGGGTAAACCAAGCATGGTAGTGAGCAACATTTTGCTCAGTGAATGCTCATAATTAGATGACGATTCTACCAAACTGATACCTAAAACCGTTCCCAAGACGGCAGAAAGAATAGATAGTGGAAACCTGCTAAAAGTTTGCGATGCCTGGCGGACAATGGCATCAAGAGAAGGAAAAGCCATGGAAGTTTTGGGGTTTAGTTTTCAAATGTAGAAATTAATACATCGGCTTTTCAATTTAGTTTATTGGTTTTTCATTTTTATTACTGTTTCAAATGGTCTTATTGTTTCGATTGAATGCGAACAATTTTTTCTGGTGTGCGTTTCAAAATTTGTTTTTTAATTTGCAATCAATAATTAATTAATGACCGCATTCATCCATACACATCATCATCATACTTGCTGCTGCGGCGGTGGGCATTGCTGATTTGTTTGGATTAACCATAATAAACATATCTAAGGCTTACCGAAACCGGTAGGCCTTTTTTATTGTCTTTTAAAATCGAATAAACAGAAATAATGAAACTAAAACTTGCAGTACAGAAATCGGGAAGACTCAACGATGGCTCTTTAGGGCTGCTAAAAACCTGCGGCATTGACATTATCTCCGGTGGAAAGCTTAAAACCGAAGCCGACAATTTTCCTTTAGAAGTATTTTTCCTTCGCGACGATGATATCCCGCAATACGTGGAAGCCGGCATCGCCGACATTGGGATAGTAGGTGAGAATCTTTTGTATGAGCAAAACACCTCCCTTGAAGTGGTAGAGAAACTGGGCTTTGGCAAATGCAAGCTTTCCTTGGCCATAGGCCGTTCCGAGTCATATCAGGGCTTATCCTATTTTCAGGGAAAACGCATAGCCACCAGCTATCCGCATCTGTTGAAGGAATTTTTGAGTAAAAATAAATTGCAGGCTGAGATTCACGAAATCAGTGGATCCGTGGAGATCGCGCCGAGCATAGGAGTGGCCGATGCCATCTGCGATTTGGTGAGCTCCGGCAGCACCTTGATGCAAAACGGATTGCGCGAAGTGGAAGTGATTTTGCGCTCTGAAGCCGTTTTGGTGGTGCGCAGAGATTTGGACCAGGAAGTGAAGCGACTGCTCGATAAATTGTTATTCCGCATTCGTGCAGTGCGCACGGCTAATCACAACAAATACATTCTGCTCAACATTCCTGAAGAGAAACTTGACAAAATTTGCAACATATTGCCCGGCATGAAGAGTCCTACGGTATTGCCATTAGCTGAAAAGGGTTGGTGCTCGGTACATTCTGTTTTGCACGAAGACGATTTCTGGGAAATTATCGAACAATTGAAAAACGAAGGAGCACAAGGAATTTTGGTGGCTCCGATTGAAAAAATGGTATTATGATTAAAATTGTCAATCAACCTCAGGAAAAAGAATGGGCTTCGCTGATGCAACGTCCGGAAGCCGACTTCCGCGATATTGAAGCGGCCGTTAGAGAAATCATTCAGGATGTTCGCCGCAATGGAAACGAAGCTTTGTTGCGCTACAATGCAGCTCTGGATGGCTATCGGGGTAAGAATTTGCGGGTGGAAGCCGACGAATTTGAAAAAGCAGAAATTGCACTTAGCCCTGATTTGAAATCGGCTATTTTACTTGCAGCTAAAAACATTGAAAAATTTCATCAAACTCTGCTGCCCAAAAGTCAAAAAACAGAAGTGCAGGAAGGAATAGTTTGTTGGAAAAAAGCTTTGCCTATAGATGATGTGGGGCTATACATCCCAGGAGGGACAGCACCCTTGTTTTCTACGGTTTTGATGCTTGGTATTCCTGCACGGTTGGCAGGTTGTAAAAATGTATTTCTCTGTACTCCTCCATCTTCCGATGGTAAAGTGCATCCGGCCATTATTTTTGCAGCTAAAGTAGCCGGGATTACCAATGTTTTTCTTTGTGGTGGTGCACAGGCAATTGCAGCAATGGCCTTTGGCAACACGCAAGTACCTAAGGCTGATAAAATTTTCGGACCTGGCAATAGATATGTCACTATGGCCAAAAGCTTAGTAGCATCGTATGGCATAGCCATTGATATGCCAGCAGGTCCATCGGAAGTGTTGGTGATTGCTGATGAATCAGCCAATGCCAATTTTGTGGCTTCTGACTTGCTATCGCAGGCTGAGCACGGTGTAGATTCGCAGGTGATTTGCCTCTGTCTGTCCGAAAACAAAGCTCAGGCCATAGCCGGGGCAGTGGAAGAGTTGCTGGCCAAACTTCCCCGAAAAGAAATCGCTGAAAAAGCCTTGCAAAAAAGTGCTGTGATTGTGCTTCAATCAATGGAAGAAGCCATGCGTTTCTCTAATCAGTATGCCCCCGAGCATTTGATTTTGGCATGCGACGATGCCGAGCAGTGGGCAGAGCAAGTGCGGCACGCAGGCTCGGTGTTTCTTGGACATTACAGCCCCGAAAGTGCCGGCGATTATGCATCAGGGACCAATCACACCTTACCAACAAATGGTTTTGCCAAAGCCTATAGTGGCGTATCGACCGAAAGTTTCATGAAAAACATCAGCTTTCAGCAACTGAGCCAAAAAGGTCTTACAGACCTTTCGCAAACCGTGATCCAAATGGCCGAAGCCGAAGGTCTCCATGCCCATGCCTTAGCCGTAAAAGTGAGAATGAACGATGAAATTTAAAAACAGAATCCCATGTCTTTTCAAATTAGCAACTACGTACGTCCATCCGTTTTATCGTTAAAACCCTACGCATCGGCTCGTCATGAATTTACCGGCGAAGCCGACATCTTTCTCGATGCCAATGAAAATAGCCTTGGTTCCCCGCTAAACGAAGGCTTGCATCGTTATCCTGACCCTTATCAAACGGAACTAAGGAACATGCTGGCCGAGCTAAAGGGGGTTTTGCCCAATCAAATATTTTTCGGAAATGGCAGCGATGAGCCCATTGACTTGCTTATGCGCGCTTTCTGCCGTCCGGGCATAGACCATATCCTAGTGCAACCGCCCACCTATAGCATGTATGGCATCAGCGCTGCAATCAATGATGTGGAAGTGGTGCAGGTACCTTTGCAAGCTGATTTTCAGCCCGATCGAAAGATTTTACTCAAAAGTATAAATACCAATACAAAGATGGTATTTTTTTGCTCGCCTAACAATCCCAGCGGCAATCTGATGAAACGCGAAGTGATTGAAGAGGTGCTACGGATGCAAAATTGTATGGTGGTGGTGGACGAAGCCTACATTGATTTTGCCGAAGAGCCTTCGTTAGTACATGAACTCATCAAGTATCCCAACTTAGTAGTCTTGCAAACCTTTTCTAAGGCTTTGGGGTTGGCAGCAGCACGCCTGGGTGTATTGTTTGCCGATGAAGCCATCATCAAAGTCCTGAATAAAATCAAGCCACCTTATAACATCAGTTTATTAAGTCAGCAAGCAGGCATTAAAAGCTTTGCAGGCTAAAGAAGCCGCATTGGAAAAAATTAAAGTATTAAAGGCCGAAAGACAAAAACTCATCACTGAATTACAAAATATTCCCTCGGTGAAAACAATTTATCCGAGCGATGCCAATTTTCTGCTGGTGCGTTTCCCAAATGCAGATGCTTTGTACCAACAACTCACCGACAAAGGCATTATCGTGCGCAACCGCAGCAAAGAATTACATTGCGACAACTGCTTACGCATCACCGTCGGCACCCCCAATGAAAATCAAAGACTCATTCAAGCACTTCAACAACTTAGCCAATAGCCAACAGCCAATTAAAATCAACAGCAATGAAAAAAGCCTTATTTATAGACCGCGACGGAACGATCATAAAAGAACCTCCGGTGACTTATCAGATTGATAAACCCGAACTGCTCGAATTTCTTCCTGGGGCCATTTCAGCTTTAGCTCGAATTGCCCGCCAAACCGATTATGAACTGGTGATGGTGACCAATCAGGATGGCTTGGGTACGGAAAAGTATCCCCGCGAAACCTTTGAACTGATTCAAAAAATCATGTTGGCCGTGCTAGAAAGCGAAGGTGTGAAATTCAAGGCCATTCATGTGGACGATTCTTTTCTTGAAGATAATAAACCCACCCGAAAACCCGGATTGGGTATGTTGGGTCAATACCTCACGGGCGAATATGATTTGAAAAACTCATATGTAATAGGCGACCGACTCACTGATATGCAATTGGCCAAAAATCTTGGGGCGCAAGCTATCTTCATCCGCAATTACGATGACCCAACCGGTAGTGAAAGCGAGATACAACTAATCACTGACTCTTGGGCTTCTATAGCCGATTTGCTTACTTCAGCTAAGCGAGTGGGCAAAGTAGTTAGAACAACTAAGGAAACCGATATTCAAATTGAAGTGGTGTTGGATTCTGTTGCCCCATCTACCATCTCCACAGGCTTGAATTTTTTCGATCACATGCTTGAGCAAATTGCCCGGCATGGACTCATGCACTTGAATATTCAAGTGAAGGGCGACTTGCAAGTTGATGAGCACCACACCGTCGAAGACACCGGCATTGCCTTGGGAGAAGCCATCCGACTCGCTCTCGGCGACAAAGCAGGAATTGAGCGTTATGGATTCTGTTTGCCTATGGACGATTGTTTGGCTCAAGTATCATTGGATTTTGGTGGTCGTGCCTGGATAGTGTGGGAAGCCGATTTTAAGCGGGAAAAAATTGGGGACATGCCCACGGAAATGTTTTTTCACTTCTTTAAATCTTTTTCTGATGCCGCCCGCTGCAATCTCAATATCCAAGCCGATGGGCAAAACGAACACCACAAAATCGAAGGCATTTTCAAAGCCTTTGCCAAAGCCATCAAAATGGCCGCCCGACGCGATGCGGAATTCAAGCAATTGCCGAGTACGAAAGGAGTGATAGCGTAGTTATTTGAAAAAAGTCGGGCCGTGAAGCTTAAGCTTCACGGCCCGTATATATATTGAGAGTAAAAGCAATTAATCTTATCTTCTTGTACGCCTTTCCAAACGATGAAAGCTTCTGGGGTCACGCAAGGTTTGGTAAACTATTCCAAAGTTCTGCGGGTCTGTTACATAATTATATCCATAATCAGCCAATCGAATTCTATTTTGCTCGCGGTCAAAAACTAAGATCATTTCAGCTAATTGAGCACTAGATATAGTGGATATTGAAACCAAACTTTTGGCTGTTTGCAGGCGCTCACGCTCATTGGGCATATCTCTCAAAGTCTGAATCTGATTCAATAAATGATCGTTTGACATTTGCCGATTGGTCGTATTCACTGAGGTGAAACCGTCAATCTGTGGCAGTGGTGGTGCTTGAACGGTTACCGGAGCAAAAGGATTAAATCCTTGCATGGGTTGCTGCATCATAGGCTGTTGAATATTTTGTTCTTGGTTTTGTACAAGATTATTTTGTTGTTCACGCTCAATGGGGGTTCTGCTTCGTAAAACCAACTGATTGAATCGATTGATTTGCACATCGCTCATTCTCCCCAGTTCAAGAATGATCTGTCCATCAAACACAGGTTGTTTCACAACTGAATTGCCCATTTGTAACCATCTGAAAACTTTCACTCGCTGAGCACCGGCATGCATATTATGAAATGCCATCACCGGAGCAGGATCATCATACAAGGTGCCATTAAGTTCCACTGAAATATAGGAACTGTCCATCATGCTTATGGTGAAACCAGAATCTTGAGCTTTAATGTTAAATGTCCAAAATATTATAAACATGAGAGTTGGAGCGAAAGCTTTCATCATTAATATTGCTTTTGGTTTTGTAATGGCATGTTCAATTAGTGTGCCACACAATCCCAATTATTTTACCAAAATCAATTAAAAAGGAGTTAATTTTTCGAAATCACTTGTCAGTAAGGGTATTTGAAAAATTAAGTTTCGCAAAACAAATAGGAATGAAAGATCAATTAATGCTTCGCGAAGGATCGCTTAAAGGGAAGAACATCGTCATTACCGGAGGAGGTACAGGCTTAGGCAAATCAATGGCTACTGCCTTCCTACATCTGGGAGCTAATGTGCTGATAACAAGTCGTAAAGAAGATGTATTGAAAGAAACTGTTGAAGAACTCAAGAAAGAAACTGGCGGCAACATCATTGCAAAGGCGGCTGATGTGAGAAGGTATGATGAAATTGAAAAGGTAATCACTTACGCTTACGAGCAATTTGGCAATGTGAATGTTTGGTTGAATAACGCAGCAGGAAATTTCATTAGTCCAACAGAGCGATTAAGCCATCGGGCATTTGATACTATTGTAGATATCGTTCTTAAGGGCACCTACTATTGCACTTTAGCAATGGGAAAAAAATGGATTGAAGAAAAGCAAGCAGGAACATTTCTAAATATTGTTACCACATACGCATGGACTGGTTCGGGTTTTGTAGTGCCATCGGCAACGGCCAAAGCAGGCGTTTTAGCACTAACAAGAAGTTTAGCGGTGGAGTGGGCAAAGTATAATATTAGATTTAATGCCATAGCCCCAGGTCCTTTTCCAACCCAAGGCGCATGGAGCAGACTGTTTCCAGAAGAAATTGCAAAAAAAATTGACCCCATCAATCGACTACCATTGAGGCGCTTTGGTGAACACCACGAATTAGCTAATCTAGCTGCTTATTTAGTATCTGATTTTGCGCATTATATGAATGGAGAAGTGGTGACCATAGATGGCGGAGAATGGCTAAAAGGCGGAGGAGAGTTCAACAATTTAGAAAATATACCTGCTGAAATGTGGGACGCAATCGAGATGATGGTCAGAGGGAAATCAAAGTAAGAATTTGATAAAATTAGTTTGAATTAAGCAGAATTGAAATCCCTGTATGCCCAAATAATAAAGGCATACAGGGATTTTTATATTCCCCAAAGTCTGAATCGGGTATGAAAGTAATATTATTGATTTGACATAACCATTTACATCAATGTTGGTACAAGCATTCAGAAATAAGACTGAATGCAAAATTTTTATCCGAGATTACTTCAACGGGCTGTAAATACGGGATTTGTCAAAATGTTGGGCACAACCATTAGGTATAGTGCAATCGTCATTTTTTGTTTTTACTCAGCGCATTTAGCAGCCCTATATCAGCATAATCAATCCATATCATCACTAATTTCATAATAAGATGCAAACATTTACTAAGACCTTACCTTTGAAATCATTCCCCCCAATTACACTTCTCATTACAGGGTTTATGATGTTTTTGGGTGTAAATCAACTTTGGTCACAAACCACTTACACCACAACAGCTAACACGAGCTGGTCTGCAATGACGTGGTCGCCCGCAGGAACTCCCGGACCGGGAGACCATGTAATTATTGCCCACAATGTTACGGCAAATACGGAAGTAAATATTCAGAATCTTACCATCAATGCTTCTCGAACTTTAACAATCTCAAACCATAACTTTACTGTGAATGGGGCGACCAGTATTTCCGGTACGCTTACTGATAATAATGTGAATGGTAATAACCTGTTCATAGGAATGCTCACCATAAACAATGGTGGTGTTTGGAATATGTCCACTGCCAATGCACCTTGCGAATTTAGAGGAGGTATTACCAATAACGGAACCATGACAGCCACTGGTACAGGGTTATATACATTTAGTTCCAATAATCAGGAAATACGCGGAAACAATGCCATTGTTATAAATGGAGCGGTTAATATCAGTGGGGCAATCACTGTAGAAAATAAAAATAGCACCTCGGTGAGAATAAACGGTATGCTCGATGGATTAAATCCAAATGCAACATGGCTGCAGGGCACACATTCAGTGTTGATTTTGGGGAATAACTCTGAGCCAATGGCCACTGCTGGTATCTTCAATGCGCAAGCTGAGGGTAACACCGTTAATTATGCATCCAATACAGGTATCCAATCTGTAAGAGCCGGTACCTATTTCAATATCACACTTTCTAATGGTGCAACCAGAAATGTTGATGAAATTATAGTTCAAAAGGATTTTATCCGCTCTGGTGGAAACGTTGTTTTTAATGGGAATATCACTTTTACTTCAGGTAATGCAGGTGTTTATACCATGCATACAAATTATGCGATTGATAATGTAACCATCAACAAAGCTGGTAGTTCCTTGACCATTTCTTCGTCTGGCTTTAATGCGCAAAATCTCAATGTGGTGGCAGGTACTTTGGCATTTGGTAATACTAATACCACCATCAATGTAAGTAATTCGCTATCCGGAAATGGTACCATCGACATGACAGGAGCAACGCACACACTCAATCTTACTTCGGTGAATAATACCATAGGCGAGCTTATTACCGGAGCCAATTTAAGCACAATACACTACAGTAGAAATGGAGATCAATTTGTATTTGGAAGTAACAACTACTATAATCTTCAGCTCTCCGGTGGTGGAAAAAAAATATTGACCGAAAGTGCAGCTATCAACAATCAATTAAATATGTCGGCTAATTGTTTATTTGAACTCGGCGACAGCGATTTGAAATTGAGACCTAATGCAACTCTGGCGGGCACGTTTGGTATAAATAGATATATTGTGACCAATGGAAGTGGCGCACTATTGAAGGAATTTACGGCAATTAATGCCCTGACTACGCATATTCCGTCTGGTATATTTCCCGTTGGTTCAGGGGGGAATTATACCAGTTTTCAAATTACGTCATTTACGGCTACAGTTTTTGGAACAGCATCCATAAGTGTAAGAGCAGTACCTACTCGCCAACCTAATGTACCTTACTTCAACAATGCTTTACTCAAACATTGGGTGATTGAAAGTAATAACATCAATGCCATTAACGCCAACCTCCGATTCACGTTCAATAGCAATGAAGTCATGGGAAGTGTGTTAGAATATGAACCTAGAGTTTGGAACGGTACTAGTTTAAGTACAACATCAAATCCAAGTGCACCCGGATCTAATCCATTTACTGTAACAGGCACCAACTTTTTGACCGGTGAGTGGACAGCCATAGACCCCACCGTGCGAACGGTTTTATATTCCTATCAATCCGGAAACTGGAATGATTTGAACACTTGGACAACTGATCCATCAGGCAGTACCTTGGTGAGCCCTATGATACCCACAGCCGGTAATCAAGTTGTAATATTGAATGGAAGAACGGTGAGCACCTCCACATCAAGAAGTGTGGCCGGCTTGACCATCAATCAAGGTGGTACACTTGACTTAGGCTCTAGTTCAGGGCATAACTTTGTAAACATATCCGGACAAGGAAAATTAAGACTGAGCAATATCAATCTTCCAACAGGACTATATACAAATTTTGTGAGTAATGATGGAGGAACAATTGAGTTTTACAACCTCTCCGCTGGGCTTCATGAATTAAATTCAGTCAATAATACCTTTAATCATCTTGAAATTACCAATAGTACGGCCAATGCATTCATTATAGGATTTGGTCATAATGTGACCATGAATGGAAATTTGACCATCTCAAAAACAGGGTCAGCAGCACAACCTACTCTTAGAATTGGTGGTGCTAGCGGGAATCAAACGCTCACAATATTTGGAAATACAACTGTAGGAGCTGGCTGTAGATGGGATGTAAGAAATCCGAGTGGAAATCATACGGTAATTTTACATGGAAACCTTTTGAATTCCGGTCATATTGAATTTACCAATGGCGCAGCATACGCTGCTACTTCCAATGGTACCGCGTCAATTAACTTTAGGGGAGCTACTACCAACACGGTATTTACGGGGAATGCAGGCAGTTATGCGAAGTTTTTTGGATTTTCTGTTGACAAGAATGATAATTTCGAATTGGCTGTAAGTGCTGCTTCATCGGCAACTGTTCTATTCCATGGCAACAATAGAACCATATCGGCAAATGGCGGAATACTTCGCCTAGGCGCCAACATTACTATACCTAGTTTGAATAACAACGGTAATTATGAAATTGGCAACAGTTCCCGCTTCCCGGTATTTTGGATTGATGGCGCCAACGTTACGTTTAATTCTACGGGAGCTATAGTACCATACGGTACGCTTAGAATTACCGCCGGCACTTTAAATTGCCTTTCAGGTCAGGGAGCTGTTGTGCTTCGAGAGTCGGGACTGTTTCAAATAGACGGAGGAGAAGTTAACCTGCACTTGTTCAGAATAACAGTGTTTGGAGGCCTACATCGAGGCGCATTCATTCAAACCGGCGGTATACTTAACATAAGTGGTGCACCTACTTCAGAAGGCGGATACTACGCTGCTTTTTCATTGCCTTACCCAGAAAATGTGTTCAAAATGAGCGGAGGTACTATCAATATCGGGCGGAGCCTGAATGGAAGTATCTCCGGCCATGCCGGTTGGATGGTTAATTCTTCATCACTTAATCATGAAGTTACAGGTGGTACAGTGAATGTGAACTTATCAAATAACAATATTAATTTTTTAATGACGGCAAGCCATCCGTTTTTCAATCTCAATGTGAATAAAAGCGGAGCAGGTAACGCACAATTGATACTGAGCGATATCAACTGGTCGTTTAATGGGGCTCCGGCCAATACGGCAACCATTGAAGCCAAGCCACTGGTTGTTTTAAACAACCTAAACATCAGCAGTGCGAATTCTCCGACTTTAAATGCTGGTGACGAGGATGTGGTCGTTGGTGGAAACTTTACTGTGAATGCCAATGCTACTTACATATCAGGCAATAACTCTACAAAATTCAACGGAATCAATCCACAAAATTTTACTGTAAACGGATTCTTAAATTTCAGTTCAACAGGCGGATCAAACCTGATAAATGGACCTGAGAATATTGTACCGGGTAGTAACTATACCTTCGAAAGGCTCACCGCGCAACCTAATGTAGAATTAGCGCCTAATAACACATTGACTGCAGAACGAATTCTGGAAACCAATCAAAATGGTTTGCATCAGTTTTTTACCCCCGAAATTGCTTCTTCTGGCCCAATGACCGCCAGTATCTTTGTTAAGCCAGACGGAAGAACCTGTGTCGCCTTGCGTGTTGGGAGACATGCCCAACCTGGCGAAGTTTGGTTTAATTTAACAGGAGCAGGCTCAATTATTTCACAAAATGCACAGGCTACTAATGCTTCTATTGAAGCACTTCCAAATGGTTGGTATAGAATTTCGGCTACTACAGAAGGTCATAATCAGTACAGAGCCAGAATTGTGATTGGAAATAACAGCTGTAATTTTACACCATACTGGGGTGATGTAACAAGGGGGATTTTAGCATGGGGTATGAAAGTAGAAAACACTTCTGAACCATCTCCATATGTTGCATCAACAGCATTAGGTCTCAATACGCTTGAATTGAGCAAGTCAAATGGAACAACATTAAATCTGTCCGGTTCTATTGCGCATTTTGAGTTAAATGGAAGTTTATTAGTGAACACTGGTAATTTGAACATCAATGCCAAGAATACCCTAGTTAAAGGCAATGTAGTCAATAATACACTCATTAGCGGTACTGCTAAAATCATATTAGTTGGAACTCAAAATCAGAATATCGGTGGTAATGACCAAGGTGTGTTCACCAATCTTGAACTGGCTAATCAGGGTGGAAACACCGGAGATGAGAAAGTAACAAGCTCTGCCAATTTTAGAGTAAATGGTAATTTGGAAATGAGCACCGATCGGGTCTTCAACATCAGAAATCGTCGCGTAGTCATTGCTGCAGCAGGTAACATCGTTGCCATATCCGGGAATTTTGGAATCAATAGATTTATCAAAACCAATGGAAACCTTTCAGATGGAGGTATTTCAAAAGAATATAGCGCATCGGCAACGAGCTTTGTATTTCCTTTCGGCTCAGGATCAAACTATACTCCAGCCACAATTACTTTCGATAGTGCGCCTACACAGTGGGGCACATTAAATGTGCGACCTGTAGCCGCGCCACATTTGTATATCACCAATCCTGTTGCCTTGCCTACTTATTGGAAGGTTAACCCAACAGGATTTAGCGGAGTAGGGGCTAACTCGGTCAATCTTACATTTAATTATGGCAATTTGCCGGATAATACTGCTTACATTCCTGGATACTACAACTTTCAAAACATAGCCTACACCAGCATAAGCGATGTGAATGCGGTGAATGAATCAACAAAGAATATTCATTTTAACAATTTTAGCTTTATCGATGGTGACTTCACAGCAGGGGTTCCCGCAGCATTTGGAACTGTGGTGCCTTATTACAGCCGTCAAAATGGTAATTGGAACACACCAAACACTTGGTCAAATGTGACCTTTGGAGGTGCTGCTTCTACTACGGTTCCTAATTCGAATGTTCCGGTGTTTATTGGCAATGGTACATCGATTTTTCACACCGTAACAGTTACACAAAACAATACCATATCGGGAAGCTTAATTGTTGATGCAGGATCTACGCTTGATCTTGGAACCACCACAGGTAATAATTTTGGCGCATTGCCTTATGCCACTGCGGGTGGGGCAGGCCGAATCAGAATTTCTTCTTCAAGTTCACTAGCAGAATTCCCTGCAGGAGATTTTGGCTTGTTTTTTCAGGAAAATGGCGGAACAGCAGAGTATTATACGAATGGAGCAAATTTTCAAGTTCCGGAAATCACAGCAGCACCCACTTCTATGGAAATAAGCTCATACCGAAATTTGAGTTTTGTTCCGGAGAACAATCGAACCATCACAATGCCCAATAGCAATCTAATTATTCATAACAACTTTACTATAAATGGTCATGCTGCAGGTACTACTTCATTTAATACCACAGCAGCAAGAACAATGGAAGTGCGCGGCAATATGAATATCACTTCGGGCAGATTGCTATTTCCCGGAGCAGTAGAACACAGCGTACAAATGTTGGGCAATGTATCGGTGGGCGCAGCAGGCACGATTCTTACTGCCAATGCCGGCTCGGCATTGCACTTGCTGCATTTGATGGGTAACTTGACAAACAATGGAACAATCAACCTGAACAACAGCTCACGTTGCGAGATTGTGTTCAATGGCAACGCAAGCACCTTGTTTACAGGAACGAATTCGGCTGCTGTAAACAATCTTTCATTGGTTAGACTGAATAAAGGAAACAACCAAAGTCAACAGCTTAACGTGAATGTATCAGGTACATTCAACACCCCAAGTAACGATTGGCTGACTTTGCAAAATGGAACACTGCAGATTTCTAGACCTATTAACCTTACGCTTACGAACCAGGCAGGCTCTAATTTTGTTATTCCAGCTTCTGCTGCTCTGGTCGTTAATCATGCCGATGCTGAAATCAATGTAGGCATGGCCGCCGCCAATAATGCTGATCTTGTACTTGCTGGTAAACTTGAATTATTGAATGGTATCGTTAATATTGGTAACGCAGCAAACAATAATCACAACGATATTGAATATGCTGCTTCTGGCGCTCCTGAACTGATTGTTCGTAACAACAGTACACTCAATGTAAACGGACAAATTCGAAGAAGTTTGTTTGTGTTGCTGGGTGCGCTCCGCTACACGCAATCCGACAATTCAGTGGTTTTGGTGCGTGGTCGAAATCCTGAAGCGGCATCTGCCATTAGTTACGATAGAGCCAAATTTGAAATTCTCAATCAGGGAAGCTCTTTCAACATGTCGGGTAATGCACTACTCATCATTGACAGAACAGGAAACAATAGCAATGTATTGGTTGGAGAAATGTTATTAAATCCAACATCAAACTCAGTTTCAGGAGGAGAAATAAGATTCGGAACTGCTAACACTGCTGCTGCTACATTCAATCTAACCAGCTTTATTCCACTTTGGAATGTGACTGTAGATGGAATGGTAAATAACAAAACTTTGCGTATCAATAGTTCTCCTCTGACCATTCAAAGAGATTTGAGAATTTTAGGCAATTCTATTTTCAATGCAAACAGCCTTGATATTATGATCGGGGGTAATCTCGTAAACGAAAATACAACAAATGCCAATGGATTGAATGAAGGCGGCTATCGAGTAATTTCTTCTTCTCAAACTACCACATTCAATGGTAGCAGCGAATCACAAAACATTACCGGTGCCAGTGGTAACCATACCGTATTCGCCAACTTGGTGATCAACAATACATCCGTATTAGGATCAGTTAATCTTTTGGCAAATGCAAGAGTGAGAGTTTTAGGAAACTTAAACATCAATCAAGGTAACCTAAACCTAAATGAGAATGTAGCCACAGTGTTGGGGCATGTAACGAATAATCAGCAGTGTAATTCAACTCTTGCCGGACATCTGAACATCAATGGTAGTTTGCTGCAAAACATTAATGGTAATGGAAATGGTGCATTTGGAAGTATTACAGTCAATAACCCTGCAGGTGTAAATGTAAATAATACGATCACTGTGAATGGTCAAATGAGTTTCCAGTCTGGCATTGTTTACATCAATAATCACTTGCTCACATTTGGCCCAAACGCAACAGTTGCGGGAACTTTTAATCCATTTAGCATGATTAGACTCAATGGGGTGTTGAGCGATGGCGGTGTAAGGAAATTATACCCTACAGGGGCGCATGACTTTACCTTCCCAATAGGAGTCACGCTAAAATATACACCGGCAAGATTCAACGTGAGTCAAAATAATGCTGCCGGATCGATCACCCTAAAGCCGGTAAACACGAGACACCCGGCCACTACAGATGCAGCAGATAAGGAATTGAATTACTATTGGAATGTGAATGCATCAGGATTTGGCGCAAATCTACAGGTGAGTCATGAATACACTTATCATCCATCCGATGCTGTCAATGGTAATGAATCGGCATATGTTACCGGTAGATACTTTAACAATGTGTGGTTTCCTGTAAATGGTATTCCGGGCACTGTCAATGCAATGAATGACCGAATTACTTTGAGCAGCGTCGATTATCTAAACGGAGATTATACAGCCGGCGAATCAACTGAGTTTTTTATTCTACAGACCTATTTTAGCCGTAATGCTACAACGGGAGGTGATTGGAATGATGTGAATACCTGGTCAACAGACCCTGTATTGCAGCATGATGGAGCTCCGGCATCTGTACCGCCATCATTCAACCATGTGATTATCGCCGGTGGCCATACCGTGAACGTTGTCAATAACAACCGAACAGCTTCTGTTGTGGAGTTAAATGGCATGTTGAACCTTGGTGCAACCATTGGACATAATTTTGGTAGTGTTTCAGGAACAGGCATTTTAAGGCTATCACCTGGATCAGGGGTTTATGTTTTTCCGGGTGGCGATTTCTCCGCTTTCACTTCATCAAATGGTGGCACTGTTAATTACCATGCTAATTTCACCGGCACACTTCCCACACAAGCTGTTTACAACAATGTCAGCTTCTCCGGACCAGGTGGTAAAAACATGGCCAATGTAGACCTTTTAGTGAATGGAGACTTTCAAATCAGTGACAATGGTACCGTTGTCAATACTCACAGTCGACAAATCAATTTAAAGAAAAATTGGGTAAACAATGCCGGAGTACTTAGGTTTACACCCAATAACGGCAGTGTGATTCTTTCTGGAGGGGCACAGAATATTTCAGGTGCAACCAATTTCTTCAACCTGCAGATTACCGGAGGCGGAATTAAAACCTTAAGCAGTTCTATCAATATTTCAAACTTGCTTTCATTGAATGATGGTATTATCCAAACCAACAGCAATGAACTCATTATTCAGGTGAGCGGGCAAGTATCCGGCGCATCTGCAATCAGCTATGTAAATGGCAATATGAGAAGATTTATTGCATCCAATACAGTAAGTCGTTCCTTCGCTGTTGGTGATGCTCATCATTACACCCCGGTTACAATTAATTTTAGCGGAAATACCAATAATACGGGTTCTCTTTTAGTCAATACCACCCCGGATGATCACCCACAGATCTACACCTCAGGTGTTAATCCTGATCGTTCCGTAAACAGAATCTGGACAATCACGAATTCAGGTGTTACAGGTTTTACGAGTTACAATGTAGTATTCAATTACGTTAATGCAGACCTCGATCCAACTGCTAATCCAATGAATCTTGGTATTGCGCGTATTTTTGCATCAGTTTGGACAAGACCTGATTTGGGTGTGATCACAAGCAATTCTGTAGAAGCAACAGGGCTAACACAGTTTGGTGCATTCCAGCTAGGCGAGATCATCAACGGAATCATCTGGACAGGAAATGTAAACACCAATTGGAATGATGCGGGCAACTGGCTTCCCAACTTGGTACCGGGAGCCGCTGACAATATTTTCGTAGGCTTATTGCCTAATCAGCCGCTTATTCAATCAGGCAACGATGGGTTTTGTCGTGAAGTAAATCTTGATCCCGGGGTTACATTGACGATTGCAAATGGTAAAAAACTTCATGTGCATGGACGTTGGGCTGGTGTAAATAATTCAATCAATGGTGAAGGAACGGTAATATTTAATGCTCCCGGGCTAACTCTGAACGGCAGCGCCGTTTTCAATGGTAGTGTGGAAGTGGCCGCAAATGCTTCCTTAAGTTTAGCATCTGATGTTGATATTGAAATAGCTCATCATCTTTCAGCAATCGGCTCATTTAATGCTAATGGAAGAACAGTAACTTTCTCTGGAAATCAACACTCATCCATCTGGGGATCTCCATTATTCCATCATATCAACATAAACAAAACCAATAGTGATTTAATAATTGAATTAAACAACAACATAAGCATTAGTGGTCAATTAGATATGATTTCTGGCGATCTTAATCTCAATGGATTTGATGTAAACCTTGGTAATACAGGCGAAATATTGAACGAAACAGCACAAAACAAAATTTATGGTCATGCCGGCCGACTTATCACCGAAAGGGTTTTAAATGCACCTAATGCAACAAATGTGGCAGGTTTAGGTGCTGTGATCACTTCAGGTGTAAATATGGGAATGACACAAGTGATTCGCGGTCATGAGCAAAGAACTTTCAACGGCGGGTTTGGTGCCAACAGATATTACGAAATTCATCCGGCAAACAACAGCAACCTCAACGCTACCTTCCGCTTTCACTATCATCAGGAAGAGTTGAATACTCCCTTGGGTTTGATTCCTGATACAGATTTGGATATGTGGAGATTTGATGGCGATTTCTGGAACTTTCAGTGGGCAGATCAGCATCAGGCGCAAGGATATCTGGAGAAAACTAATATTCCACAATTCTCTGTTTGGACGATCGGCTCCAGAACCAACAGTCCATTGCCGGTTTCTTTGCTTGGATTCGAAGGGATTTGCGACAATGGAGTGGTTCATTTGCAATGGTCAACAGCATCTGAAAGCAATAACCACTACTTTACGATTGAAGAAAGTGAGACCGGGGCACATTGGTATGAAATGCACCGCGAAGAAGGAAACGGCAACAGTAATCAAACCTTATATTATAACTCAAGTTTCAAACCAAGATATGAAGGTAGCAGCTATTTCAGACTCAAGCAAGTGGATTACAATGGCGAAACCACCATCTATGATCCAATCTATGTGAGCTGCAAATCAGCAGACCATAGCATTACTATTTTACCCAATCCTGTAAAAGATTTTGCCGGCGTTAGAATCAATGCCAGCAGCGACTTCGATATGGTTATGAACATCTTCTCTTCTGCAGGGCAAATCATCTTTTCGCATAAAATGCGCGTGCGCAAAGGGGAGAATGAGTTCCGATTCGATATGTCTGCATTGCCAGCAGGTGCATATCATTTGCAGATTTCGAGCAATCCAAAGGTAAATATTGCAGGAAATAAAACCATTATCAAGAAATAATTCACCAATCCTAACCTTAACAACAAGCCCTGGAATGAAAATTCCGGGGCTTTTGTTTTTATTCCCCATTAGAATAAACATGCTTTCGAAGTGTCAGACTTGTTAAATGAAATTGACTTTTATACAAAGCCGAAAACATTAATCTAACCTTGAATATTAAGGAAAGTTTTACATGAGCTTACTGTATCCCGCACTCTGATTATCAGCAGAACTATTCATTTTTGTGTTTGATAAGATCACATTCTGAATTTGCGATGTACTGTTTAATGATGGCCTTGCAATCAAATGCGCTCAAGCGGTTGATTTTAAAAGGTTACATCATAATGGAGGATGAAATTACATGAGTCTTTTTCATGATTTGGAATTCACTGTCGTGCCGAATCCGGGTATTTTCAATTTTATCATCGTTTGAGCTCATTGTTTTTTCTGATGATATCTAAAATCCTTACAGCTGTAATGCTTTCGGCGCAATCGGTCTGATGCTGCGAGCAGGTAAACTTAGGTTTGTATTGTGAATAAATCTAACCTTAAAATGAAACAGCATCTACAATCCAGATTAATCATTTCGGCATGCTTGTGCCTTGCAATTTACACAAGTGCCCATGCTCAGTCAAATTTACTCTCTGGGATGATTACTTCAGGTCCGGCCTACACATTCAACGAAGAGGACCTTTTTGATGAATTGCCCAAGGCATCATCGCTTTATGCTAGCAATGCTAAAATTATCGAAGAAACTTTCGAAGCTAAGTCAATCACGGTTAAAGCATCAAAATTAATCGTCGATTACAGCAAAGGCGCAATGGTAGAATTTTCAGCCATTGCACCATGGGCAACAGATTACATGTGGAAGTTTGGTGATGGTACAGTACTTAGTGGCATTCAAAACGCTTCACATACTTTCAAACAGCCTGGAGTGTATCGGGTGAGTGTATCTGCGAGCAATGCGAACGAAATCAAGAAAGAAATAATTGAAATCAAAGTTATTGACAATCAAAAGGGCATTAAGCTTGAAGAAATGGGACATTTTGTTGTTTTTCCAACCGGAAACAAGCTAATAACGGATATTCAACTCGATTTACCCACAAGAGAACGCAAACTTTTTGTCGAACTGCAGGATATAGCCGGTGAAAGGGTAGTGGAACAAATGGTGGGTAAAGTAAGAAAACGTCAGAAAATCAGACTTGATTTCGGAGAGATTCCTGGAGGAAAGTATTATGCAGTCTTGAAAGGGAAAAGATATTCTATGGTAAGCCACATAACCGTAATCAAGGAATAGGCCAATGGGTTACTTTGTCAAAGGCGCCAAGTCCGAAGAGTGCAAAATCATATTTAACCGGGTCGGTCGCGTCAAAATCGCGAAGTCTTTTGGTAAGTTGTTCGGCAGCTGTCCAATCATTTGCTGATCGTTTGAGTAAGCCTAATAAGCGAGCCACTGAGCCGGAATGAACATCTAAAGGTATAATTAGCTTAGAAGGGCTTATTGCAGTCCATAAACCAAAATCAACCCCACGCTGATCCTTTCGCACCAGCCATCTCAACATCATATTTAGCCTTTTAGCAGCAGATCCAGTCTCAGGATTGGATATGTGTTTTAATTCTCTTGAAGCAGGCTTAGCGTCGGCCATGATTTGTCTGAATTTGAGTATGCCTTTTCGGACATCTTTTTCATCGTTGAAAAACATGTTTTCAAACGACTTATTTGCTTTAATTCCATTTCTCAAACGAAGTATTAATCCGGTACAGTCTTGACTGTTTAAAGTACGGTGAACAAAGCCGTTGATCGATTTCAATTCACTTGAACTGGCTTCCATCACAAACATAAATGGGGACATATCCATACGCTCCATCAGATTCATCGCATTGCGGATAAGGGTTGATCTTTGTCCCCAGGCGATTGTTGCAGCAAAATAGGCAGCAATTTCAATGTCTTCTTTGTTTTGGAATTGATGAGGAACTGATATTGGATCTGTTTCAATAAAACTGGTTCGGTTATACTTTTCCACAGCTTCATCAAGAAGAGCCTTCAATGAAGCATCATCATTAACTTCGAACGAGGGTATATTCTTGTACTTGTTAACAAACTCAATCACACCACCACCATTTCAAAGTCAAGTTTAACGATACTTTTATAATCTACACCAGCTTCCAGCATATCATCATCTTCTTCTTCATAGCACCAAACTACTTTCACTTGACTTTTTCCGGTAAGCTGCAAGGACTGAAGTTTCTTAAAAATATCCAGCAAACATTTCGAAGAACTGGTATTGAAATATTCCAGCTGCACGTTGAATTTGGTTACCGTGCTTGGTGACAAAATATATTGGTCTATGGCATCGAAAAGAGGACCATAGAATTCCATTGTATTTTCAAGGATAGAGCGGCCTGATATTTCCAATTGGCCAGCATTAGGGTCAAACATTACGGTAGGTGTTTTGCCGGTACCTTCTATTTTTAAAATTTCCATAAGTTACTAAGTAGATATTTTAACAGTCATTGAAAAAAAATCATATTCCGAATCGAATTTTGTGAAGCTAAAATCCAACTTATGGCCTGATTTGCGCGCTATATCAATCATGCCTAATCCGCCTCCGCCTTTTTCAGCATAAGATGCATTATTTAGCGTTTCAAGGTAGAAAGCTTTGAGCTCATCTTTGTCTAACGTGTTGATCTTCTCTAGGTGATTTCTAAATTCTGGAACATTTGATTTTAAAATATAATTTCCGGTTATGATGGTGTAAGATGATCGTCCTTCTTTGCCAATCATAAATAGGGAAGCTCGTTTATCAAATCCATTTTCTGAATTGTGAATGCCATCATTATGGTGATAGAGATTTTGCAAACACTCCACCAGAACATGATACACTTTTTTCTTCAATTTAGGCTCCTCTTCAGACTTATTAAGCTTGCTTTCAATCATTTGAAGGATGCAATTGAGCAATTCGGATGTTACTTCGCCTTTAAATGAAAGGATGATTTTTTCATCTTCCATTTTTCTGTAAAAATCTATAATATCGAGCATCGGAATAGGCTTAGTTTCTTGAAAAACCATTTACAGGAGTCTTTCTGCTCTCTATCAATACGCCCATGCATCCTTTGTACTCAAATCGATTCCCTGGTTTGAGTTTTGTTTTGGTTTCGGGTGGTAGACTGATTTCTACTAATATTCTGGCACTGCTTGTGCACGTAAATTCAAACTCCTGATGAAAATTATCATTTGAATTTTCATAAATCAGTTCTTTGGTTTTTCCGTTTCTAATAAAAAATGCAATCTTTTGCCCTTCAAGTAAGTCATCTTGCCCACAGAAGCTCAAGCGATAATCATATCCTTTGTAGGCAATGAAATACATTTCAGATGTTTCACCCCTACGAAACAAAGTGCTTCTGGATTGGGCATTGTAGACAAAGAAGGGAAGTTTCTCTTCAAATCCACAATAATACTTATGGAAGTCGAAACACATTTTTCGGGCATCAAATTGTTTGGATTGCGCTATTCCATTGAGTGCGTATGATGAAAGCACCAATATGAGTGCGATAAAGCTGTTGCTCTGAATTTTCATAATTGCTCGTTATGTTGCGGAATTGGGTTAAATGTTCTAAATGATTAATTTTTAGTAATCTGATTTCTGATCAGCTCAATCTGAGCACTTATTTTCTGAAACTGATCTTCTGTAATGCTTAATCTTGTGGAAGATCCAATTACTGTTTGGCTGTTTGCAGCTACTTGATCATTGACGTCTATTTCAGCGATAGCGTTGAATAATGGCATCAATGCTTCAAGCTGTGCCTTTGTTTTGGAAATGGAATTGCGGTTCGATGCGAATTCAAAATACTCTAGCAAATTTTCCAAGGAAAATTTTTGTTCTGCAATGCGTTGAGCAATTTCTGAATTTGCTGAAAATTTTTCAATCATTTTCGCAGCCATAAATACTCCTTCAATCCATGAACCAGCAATAACGAGAGACAAAATATCTTGTTTGTCTTGACTTTCTAAATTTTCAGACGCTTCGAAAAAAACGTAATTAGTAATCACGTCAAGTGAATCGGCGTTATTCAGATTTTTTTCAATTCTCGACATGGTAGACTCGTTGATAACATTGTCTATTCCAAGGTCTTCTGCTAATTGTTTCAGATTTTCGAAGTATTTCAGCACTTCAGACTTTTGATTGAAAACGCTTAGAAAAAGTAAATTGGTGGTGTAAACGCCAAAATTAAGTGCCTTTGATTCTGAATCGCTGTACTTTACAATATTGGCAACCGGATTAAGCGTAACCACTTTTGTTGGTTTAACTCCTTCTGAGCGGAGCAATTCAAATAGTTCTGTTGGTGCCGGTATCTGAAAGAATCGTTGTCTTTCTTCTTGATTTATTTCAGTTTGAGACTCTTCGGAGCTTTTTTCTACCGTATTGCATGAATATGTCGTTAGAATCAGCATGGGAATTAAGAATATGCTAAGTAATTTTTGTGGGCGTTTCATTAAAGGTTGGGTTTAATCAGTTTTTAGGTAGTGATTTTTAAGGGTTATTTCATGCAATATACGAACATATAATGGCGAGTTAATATCTAACTCTCAGCACAAACGTACACTAAAATAGCAAAATTGCAAATCATAAAGCCTCATAATTGTATCATTCGTATCGATGCTTTATCAACACTTAGGCATTGAATGTTTAAAAATATTTACCACCTGCAAGCTCAATCAATTCAAAGATGTTGTGCTAATTTGCAATATGTATCTTTTTATCCAACAAGTAAATTCATCCGATTGTGCGAAGTCTGGGTTTACAAATAAACCGACGACTCATTTAAGTTTTCATAAAAAAATTACAATCAAAGGATTACTTGCCCTAGCAATGATTGTAAGTGGTTTGGGCCTCTTGCAAGCGCAAACGATAAAAAGTTTTTCAAACCAACATGCCCAGTTCATCACAGAGATGACAGACTTTCTGGCTGTGAGTGATAAAAAAACAGCCAAAGACTTGATGACTGGATTTAATATTCATTGGAATGGATCGAGAATTAGTAATGAAGCTAAGGAACTTATTGTAGAAGCGTCAAACCTGATGCTTAAGAAAAGAATGACCCCTTTTCCGGGTTTCTCAGAATATTTGCAAACGATTATCTCCTACGGAGAAAGCACCAAAGATCAAGATGTTTTTATAGCCTGGCTTAAAGGTTTGGGGAAAATAATTCCTAAAATCAGCACTGGAAAATATATGAACTACCTTAGTTTTTCAAAGTATTTTTTCAAAGAAAACGTATTGTACTATTCAGATGCAGTAGTTTGGTCCACGACTTCCAACGATTTTGAGTTTGGTTATGACAGTCTTGCTTATCTCAAAGTGGGCAAAGGCGATCTGAAGTGTAGCACACGTAGAGATAGCTCTGTTATCATTGGCACGGAAGGAATCTTATATCCTACTGAAACCCGTTTTGAAGGGAAAAATGGCAAGGTGCTTTGGGAGCGAGCCGGGCTTAGCGAGAAGGATGCAAGTGCAGAGCTCAGCCGTTACAAAATCAATATCAAGTCAACAAAATATTCAGCTGATTCCGTCAAATTTACCTATGCAAAATATTTCAAAGAGCCGCTATTGGGTTCGCTTGAAGAAAAATTAAGCGATAATCCCGCAGGACGCGACCCCAACTACCCCAGATTTACCACCTATGCATCAACCTTTTCCATCCCTAATATATTCAAAGATGTGGACTATATTGGCGGTATTTCTGTTAGAGGCGCTAAATTGATTGGCTCGGGCACCAATGAAGAACGGGCAACTTTTACCTTCAAAAGAGAAGGACAGCCTTTTCTAATCACCAAATCAACGTCTTTTTTGATAGAGCAGAATAAAGTGAATAGTGATGTGGCTTACATCCGATTTAATATTGAAGAAGATTCCATTATACACGCTGGACTTAACTTTAAGTTTATCAACGATAAGCGTGAAGTTACCTTGCTTAGAAACAACGAAGGATCATCAAAAGCGCCTTATTACAATTCATTTCATCGAATTGACATGGATTTCGAAGCCTTGTATTGGAAAATGGATGAAAATACCATTCGTTTTGCTTCAATTCCGGGAGCAGTAGAAGGAAATGCCAATTTTGAATCGTCAGATTATTTTCGCTATGAGCGATTTATTAAAATTCAAGGTATTGACGATATTAATCCGCTTGTGAGGATTAAACAGCTGATGGATTCCCGAAAACAGGAAGTTTTCACTGCATCGCAGATTGCTAGTCACTTTAGGATAGAAATCACTAATGTGCGACATGTAATCCGTCAACTTTCCTATATGGGCTTTCTGTCTTATGATGAAGAAACGCAGCAAGTGGTGGTTAGAGACCGCTTAAGAAAATATTTGCTTGCTGCAGAAGGGAGAATGGATTATGACGTGATTCAATTCAACTCTGTGGTTAAGGGCAGTAAAAACAATGCTGTGCTGAGCTTGCTCAATTATGATCTGCGAATGGAAGGTGTGGAAAGAATATTTCTCAGCGACTCTCAAAATGTGATTATCTACCCGAAAGATCAGCAATTACTATTGAAGAAAAATCGCGACTTCGAATTTGACGGAAGGATCAGAGCAGGTCGATTTGAGTTTTTCGGCAAAAAATTCGATTTCGAATATGAACGTTTTAAGCTCAATCTGAATAACGTGGACTCTCTCAGGCTCTATGTGCAGGGCGCCGAAATGGATGAACGCGGCAAATATCGTTTGATTCGTGTGCGCACAGTGATTGAGAGCGTAATCGGCGATTTGCAAATCGACCACCCCAATAACAAATCAGGAGTGAGGCCACTTGGCAACTATCCTATTTTTAATTCTGTAAAAAATTCCTATGCTTATTACGATAAGCGATCTATCCATGGAGGCGTATATGATAGAAGCAGATTCTATTTTCAGCTCGATCCATTTGTGGTTGACAGTTTGAATCGATTTTCCAATGAAGGACTTCGGTTTGAAGGCACATTTGTTTCAGCCGATATTTTTCCCGATTTGAGAGAAGAACTTAGACTTCAGCCTGATTTTTCGCTGGGTTTTGTCAGGAAAACAGACCCATCAGGCCTTCCGATTTACAAAGGCAAAGGCACCTTTATTAATGACCTCGACATGAGCAATAAAGGGCTTTTGGGTAAAGGTGAAATCAAATATCTAACCACGACTGCTAAATCGGATATGTTTATTTTCTATCCGGATTCGGTCAATGCCTTTGTGAAAGCCCTTGAAGTGAAAGCACAGGCCGGCGATGTAGAGTTTCCGGATGTGCAAGCCACGGATGTCGGGCTGCATTGGGAACCTTATAAACCCGACCGATTCGATATTGCCATGAAGAGCACTGCCATGGTTATGTACGAAGGCGAAGCAAAACTTAGAGGAAAGATTTCTATCGGCGAAAATGGTATGACTGGGAGTGGAGCAATGGATGTGATGGGAGCAGAATTTGTTTCTAAAAAATTCTTCCTGAAAAAAGTGGATTTCAATGCCGATACTGCAGCATTCTCCCTTGCATCGAAAGAAACGCTAGGTGCAGATGGAACAAGGGAAGTTGCAATCAAAACTGATAATATCAAAGCTAAACACAGTTTTGAAGACCGCATGGCGAAGTTGAAATCCAATTCACCCGATTCATACATTGAATTTCCAGTAAACAAATATATCGCCTACATGGACGAGTTGCGCTGGTATATGGATAAGGATGAAGTGGATATGAATTCATCGATGAATGAAATTGACTTGATCGGGGCAAGGTTTGTTTCCACCAAAGCTGATCAGGATTCTCTCACCTTTGTGGCGCCAAAGGCAAATTACACCCTATATGATCGAACCATCAGGACAGATGGGGTTAAGCTGATTCGTGTGGCGGATGCTACGATTTATCCCGACAAGGAAAAAGTGAATATCGAAAGAAATGCGGTGATTACCACTCTAAAAAATGCGAGGGTAAATGCTAATAATGATACCAAGTATCATGACATTTTCGAAGCCACCATCGACATTTTGGGCAAGAAGCGGTACAAAGGAAGCGGTACTTACGAATATGAAGACGAGCTCGGAAAGGTGCAGAAAATCGCGCTTTCCAAAATCGATATTGATTCGGTTGGAAAAACATTTGCCATTGGCGATATTGACGAGAAACAACAATTTACCTTAAGTCCTCAATTCGACTATAAAGGGAAAGTGAAACTTTATTCGCCCGATAAGCACCTTGAATTTGATGGAGCTGCTCGATTGCAACATCAATGCCAGAAAATGGGCAAGAGTTGGCTTAAGTTTAAAGCACCGATCGATCCTAAAAATATCATGATTCCGGTAGATTCATTTCCAAAAAGCTATGAAGGAGACAAACTCACAGCCGGTTTAGTGTTGATTAAAGACTCTACCCATGTGTATCCTGTTTTTATGGCTAAAAAACAGCGCTCGGGCGATCAGGAGATTTTAGTTTCACGCGGATTTTTGAGATTCGATAAAGGCAAGCAGGAGTATCAATTGGCAGCGAAAGAAAAACTGCAGGACAAAGATCTGCCGGGCGACTATGTGGCGCTCAATCCGGCCAACTGCGATATGTATGGCGAAGGAGAAATGAGCACAGGGATGGATTTGGGACAGGTAAAAGTGCGAATGATTGGAAGTGTGAACCATAGCAGTGTAAAGGACGAAACCGTTTTTAATGTGATGATTGCACTCGATTTTTTCTTTAATGATGATTGCCTGAAATTAATCACTGATGCTATCAATGGAGCATCGGGAATGCAAGCTGCCGAAACCAGTGGACCTGAATTTAAAAAGAACCTTATTACTCTGGTTGGTAAAGAAGCTGCCGATAAGATGATTAAAGAATTGTCATCAACAGGCGCTAGCAAAAAATTGCCCGATGAAATACAGAAAACGATTGTGTTTAGCAAGGTAGAACTCAAATGGAATACCGAATCGCGTTCCTACGTTTCAGATGGCTGGCTACATATCAGCAACATGGGTAAAACCAGCATCAATAAAGTGGTGAAAGGAAAAATTGAGCTCGTAAAAAAAAGAGGAGGGGATATTCTCAATCTTTACATTGAACCAGATAGCGATAATTGGTTTTTCTTTAATTATCAGCGCAACATCATGACAGCTCTTGCTGCTAAAGACAATTTCAACACGATATTGAAGGAGGTGGATAGCAACAAGCGACAAATGAAGGTAGAATCAGGTCAGCCACCATATCAATACATGATTGGCATTGAAAAACGAAAACGAGATTTTATCAATAAGTAATTTTGAATTAAAATTTTCGTTGGGACTGTAAACTCATGCTATGAATCATTTTGTATTGATGTTTTTGTTTTCTGTTCTATACTCGGTAGTGTCTGGCACCAATCAAACGGAAGATTTTGCTCATTCACAAAAAAAGTTTCAGCGTGTTCGTGCAGCTTATGCAAATCATGAGGCGGAGACTAAAAAAGAGCTTCAACTTAAAAATTTGAATTTGTCAAAACTAGAATTGGCTTTTATTGCATATAAAGCTGAAGACAAATTGATGCTCTACGCGCGCAACCGTGGCGACAAAAAATTCATACTTTTTAAACAATATAAAATATGCGCCAAGTCAGGCAAATTAGGCCCTAAAAGAAAACAAGGCGATATGCAAGTGCCGGAAGGACTGTATCATATCGACAGATTTAATCCATCGAGCTTATATCATCTTTCATTGGGTATCAATTATCCCAATGCTTCCGATCGGGTTTTGGCAAATAAGGCTTCGCCGGGTGGTGATATTTTCATTCATGGTGAATGTGTTACCATCGGCTGCTTGCCTATGACGAATAAGGTAATTGAGCAGATTTATTTATTAGCGGTGGAGGCGAAAAATGCCGGACAGAAAAAAATCCCGATGTATATCTTTCCTTTTGAAATGAACGAGGCTAACCTGAAAAAGTATTCAGCTGAGCATCAACCGCACGAAGAATTCTGGAAAAATCTGCAAAAGGCCTATACCTTTTTTGAAGATCACCGAACTGAAATCCCATTCATTATTGACACACAAGGGAAATACCGGATTTCGGGAACACCATGAAGTTAATCGGCTTAAATTTTTCCTTTTGCATTTACCATTCTTAAAGTTTTGCTAAGTTCGATGCGATGATAAAACTACGATTATTATATCTGATTGGTCTTATGATTTTCTCTTTTGCATCATTCTCGCAGGAGTCTGTCACATTAACAAACAAAGCAAAGTTTGTATTCAAAGAAAAATCAGCTGCCACAGAAGCATTTGAGTTGAACATCGAAATAAATGATGCCGCCTTTAACTCATACCGAAGGCTTATATTGTCCTTGCCCCAAGGATTTTCTTATAAAATCATTGAAAAAAATGATGCAATTGTCCAAGGCGATCAACAAAATATCAAATTGTTATGGACCGGTCCTGTCGTAAGTAATGTACAGAAAATAAAGGTTGTTGTTGCAACGCAGCATAATATTGAAGGTAATTTCCGAATTCCGGTGAAATATGAATTTCTGCATGAGCAGCAAAAAAAGATTTTTACACTTGGCAGCATAGATTTACAAATAAGTGAAACAAAACGAACAGATGTTGCTGCAACAAAGACGATCACATTTGAACTGCCAGATGTGGCCCAAGCATTTTCAGAGAAAGCACAACAAAATAGTTATTATAGCATACAGATACTTCAAAGCAGCGAATATGTGTCAGAAGCTCAATTGAGAAAATATTTTAATCTTGAACAAGAGAAAATCATAGAAATACTTCAAGATGGTAAATATTACTACTTAATAGGCGTTTTTACATACGAAAAAGAAGCCAAAAGCTGGCTAGACAGGCATTCAATCCTCAATATGCAGGGCATGGTGGTAAGAGTGGATAATGGTCAATTAATCAAAAAATAAAGCAGAATGAACAAAAGCATATATGATGTTGAAGAACGTAAAATGGTAATCTTGGTGATTTCCATTGCATTAGGGGCTTTTTTGCTGTATGCCATGCGTGGACTATTTTCTGCTTTTTTAGGAGCTGTGGTGCTTTACACCATGTTTAGGCCATTGTTTGTTGCATTGGTAGAAAGAGTGAGTTTCAAAAAATGGATTACCGCCTTGATTGTCATTGCCTTGTCTTTACTTATTATCGTTTTTCCATTCACATTGATCACTACGATGATTTTCAATAAGGCCAATGACTTTATTATGAATCATCAGCAGGATATTTTGATGTATTTCGAGCAAATACGCGATTTTTTAGGCATTGAGTTTACCGATCCAAAGATCATAGAAAAGGGTATTACTTTCGTTCAGAGTGTTTTGTTGAGCAGAGTCACAGGTGCGGTCAATGAAGTGTTTTCTGTTTTTTTTACGCTCACCATCATGTATTTTGTATTGTATTTTATGATTGTGCATTACAAAAGTTTTGAGCAAACGCTAACTCGATTCATGCCCTTTCGTCCCGAAGTGAGCAAAATGTTTGCAGATGAACTCACTAACACGACCAATGCTAATGTGCTTGGGCAAGGATTTATAGCCATGGTGCAGGGGGCTTTGGTTGCCTTAGCCTTTTATTTTTTCAATTTCTCAGACCCTATTTTCTGGGGAGTTATCAGCATGTTCCTTTCGTTCCTGCCTATCGTTGGAGCGCCTATCGTATTTGTTCCAGCTGGTTTGATTGCCCTTTCACAAGGCGATCAATTTGGAGGCATAGGCATGTTGGTGTGGGGATTTGGTGTAGTAACACAAATTGATAATGTACTTCGCTTTCTCATCGCCAAGCGCTATGCCAACACACATCCTTTGATTTCGATTCTTGGGGTAATAATTGGTTTCCCGATTTTTGGGATACTTGGGCTTGTTTTTGGTCCTTTATTGATTTCCTATTTTTTGATTTTGGTTAAAATCTATGATAAGAGAAGGGAAGTGAGCATGGAGCGAATGGAAGTTAGAAAAATTAAGCATCGAAGAAAAAACAAGCCCAAGATTTCACCGGCGCAGGTCATCCCGCCAAACACAGTTACAGAGGAAGGAGCAGCTTCAACTCCTGAATAAAAAGGATTGTCGTCATAAATTATTTTACGAATCATGCAAAACTTGAATAAAAAAATTACTGTCTGCTCATTTCGGTTTGTTTATCCCACCAATCTTTTCCCTTACTGTGAAAGGGCGATTGTGAATCGCGAAAGGCTCTTTGCGAGGCATCGTTCGATGATTTTAGCATAATGTTTCTTTTGTTCTGAACGGCATTCATTCGACTAAGCAATTCATTATCAGGGGAATTTATGGCCTTTTCACTTGCTTCTGCCCAGTTTTTATCTTTTTTGATGGTCTGATAAAACGTTTCTAATTCAGTCCCGAGCTTGGCTCCTTTACCTCTCGGAAAATGAAAACAAACCAAATTGTCATATCCCCAGAAAAGTACGTCTTCTGCTGGACGGTTGTTTGCACTCAATTTGCCTTTTCTTACATAATAGTCAGCGCGGATAAAGGATTCGTAAACATTGTCGCCACTTTCAAACTCGAAATCCATGACCATTGTTTTGAATTCTTCAAATGCTTCACCAGCAGCAGGTTTGTTTTGCTTATTGGCAGGCGATACCTTATAAATTTTCACGCGTCCAAACCGATTTTGCAGCATTTGAAAAATGTGTGTACGCATGGCATCTTCAGCGGGCTGTACCATGCGAAAGGGATTGTTAACACCTTCGAGCAATTGATTGTCTTCTGCATTTTTACCCTTTAAATCGGCAAATAAAATATTAGGTAAAAGAGTAAAACCACACTGATATGTTTGGTTATGACATCGAAAATCGGGCTGCGGGTAAAAGGTTTTATCAACTTCACTATTCGTCCAGATCACAGTGCCTTTCAAATCAAATGTTTCGGGTAGCTGTAAATGATAGGCTGTTATATTGTTTAAAACTGGGTCGAAAACTTCAAAGTTCTTAATTTTTTCTGTTGCAAAACTTGTACCCGCTACAACCAACTCACCATCGGACTGAGGTCCGAGCACGATCGCTTCTTTTTCCTTATTACCAAAGTTGCAAGAAGCTAAAAATATCACCAATAAGGAGCAGACAAGCTTGATTTGAATTATAGGCATAGTTTCTGAATTGCACCAAATATAAACAAATATAAAAGCTTCGGAATGTTGTTATAACCGAGCAAAGGTTAATAGTCTATTTTTGCTAAACATAAGCCAACATGACGAACAAGGAAATTGCAGGAATATTAAAAGTAGCCGCCCAGCTGGGTGATCTTCACGACGAAAATCCGTTTAAGGTAAAAGCCCTTTCCGGCGCGGCCTTTCAAATAGAAAGAATGGAATCGGAACTTATATCCCTCGATCAGTCAACCATTGAAAGCGTTCAGGGAATAGGGAAAAGTATAGCACAGAAAATTATTCAAATCATGGATCGTGGTAGCTTCGATGATTTGGATTTGTGGATACAAAAAACACCAGCAGGCGTGCTGCAAATGCTAAAGCTTAAAGGAATAGGAGCGAAGAAAGTGAAAGCACTTTGGCAGGAATTGGGTATCGAAAGTATTGGAGAACTGCTGTATGCGTGCAAAGAAAACAGATTAGTCACTTTGAAAGGATTTGGTGAAAAAACCCAAAATCAAATCATACAATCCATACAATTTTTAGAACAGAATCAAGGTAAGATGTTGTATGCAGATGCAGAAGCTGCTTTTGAATTACTGCAGGAGTGGATTGATAATACAGCTAATGCAGCGTTGATTGCGTCAGGCGAGTTTAGAAGGCAATTGGAAGTGCTTGATGAAATAACTTGCATTGTAAGGGGAGATTTCGATTTAACATTGAAGCAAATTGAGCAACATCCTGAAATCAGTGCTGTGCATTACGATAAGCATACAATAGATTTCGTTTTTGCAGGGAGGTTTCAATTTAGATTGCATAAGGAAGATCCTGAATTTTCAGCCTATCAATTGGCAATAACAACAGGTCCTTTTGCCTTTAATGAACATTTCAAAATAAAGCAACAGAAAGCAGAATCAGAAGAAAAGTTGTATCAACAACAGTCTTTGCCTTATGTTTTGCCTGAATTGAGAGATCTCAATCCTGATTTAATCGAGAAAATCGAGAATGATGCTCTGGTTAAGCTAACTGATTTTAAAGGTATTCTGCATTGTCACAGCAAATACAGCGATGGCGCAAATACCTTAAAGGAAATGGCCGATGCCTGTAAGGAAATGGGGTTGGAATATTTCGGTATTTGCGATCACTCACGCTCTGCACAGTATGCCGGTGGACTCCATATAGACAGGGTTATTGAACAACATTGTGAGATAGACCTGCTCAATCAGCAATATGGCGATGGATTTAAAGTATTTAAAGGAATAGAATCTGATATCCTGAACGATGGAAGCTTAGATTATCCGGACGAAGTTTTGAAGCAGTTCGATTTTGTGGTGGCTTCTGTTCATAGCAATCTTAAAATGACAGAAGAAAAGGCAATGAGCCGTTTAATCAAAGCCATTGAAAACCCCTTTACGACCATACTTGGACACCTGACTGGGCGCTTGCTTTTGTCAAGAAACGGCTATCCGGTAGATCATCATAAGATAATTGATGCCTGCGCAGCAAACAATGTTACCATCGAACTCAATGCGCACCCCTTTCGATTGGACATTGACTGGCGCTGGATACCTTATTGTATGGACAAGGGCGTGAAAATCGCTATCAATCCCGATGCGCATGAAATTGAAGGTTTAAAAGACATCAAATACGGAGTATTGGTAGCGCGTAAGGGTGGCTTAAACAAAAATTTTCTACTCAACAGCATGAACAAAACAGAAATTGGAGACTTTTTTCAAAAGAAAAAGAGTAGTTAATAGTTACTGTTTGTGACCTGAAAACTAAATTATAAATTGCAATCGCCAAATCCTGTATATGTCTTTACTTAATTCGGTCATTAGTTGGTTTATCAAGAAGCGAATTCATCAGATCGAACTTTTCAAAAAGTACCCGGTAGATGTGCAAATGGAATGGCTGAGAAAACTTGTTTTGCAAGCTAGAAACACGGAGTGGGGCATTCAACACAACTATCGGAAAATTGAAAACTACGCCCAATTTAAAGAAAGTGTTCCTGTGCAGGACTATGAGAGCCTTAAACCATGGATCGAACGCACCATGCGTGGCGAATCAAATTTATTATGGCATTCCGAAGTTAAATGGTTTGCAAAATCGTCCGGAACAACAAGCGATAAGAGCAAGTTTATTCCAATGACCCAGGAAGCTTTGGATGATTGTCATTTCAAATGTGGTAAAGACATGCTTTCGATCTATTGCAACAACTATCCGGAAACAAAAATATTTTCCGGAAAATCGCTTACGCTTGGCGGAAGTCATCAAGCAAACATGCTCAATGCCGATAGTTACTTTGGAGACCTTTCGGCCATTATCATGCAAAACTTACCTATTTGGGCAGAAATCATAAGAACTCCGGACTTGTCCATTGCGCTTATGGGGGAATGGGAAGAAAAGCTGGAACGAATTGCACATACTACCATCGAAGAAGATGTAACCAATCTTGCAGGAGTGCCTTCCTGGATGCTGATTTTGCTTCAGCGTGTACTCAAAATCAGTGGCGTATCGAGTATTCACGAAATATGGCCCAACCTCGAATTGTTTATGCATGGAGGAGTGAATTTTGCACCTTATCGCGAGCAATACAAGCAAATCATTCAAAATGATCAAATGCATTATATGGAAACTTATAATGCATCGGAAGGCTTTTTTGCTATACAAGACCAAAAAGACACCGACGAAATGCTCCTGATGCTGGACTATGGCATTTTCTATGAATTTGTTCCTATGGATGGAAGTGGCTATAACCCTGAGAATGCCATTAGCCTTGAAGATGTTGCTTTAGATACAAACTATGCATTGCTCATTTCTACCAATGGAGGCTTGTGGAGATATATGATTGGTGATACCATTCAATTCACATCTCTGAATCCTTTCAGAATTAAAATCACTGGAAGAACAAAGCATTTCATCAATACCTTCGGAGAAGAATTGATTGTGGACAACGCGGAAAAAGGATTAGAGATAGCCTGCGAAAAAACTGCAGCAACGATTAAAGAATACACTGCGGG
Organism: Flavobacteriales bacterium; assembly: GCA_046294625.1. Classification (GTDB taxonomy): domain Bacteria; phylum Bacteroidota; class Bacteroidia; order M30B66; family M30B66; genus JBKBKN01. Next base: position 99,671 of record JBKBKN010000005.1, on the reverse strand, counting down.
GCCTATTTATATGAAAGGTTCTGACAATGGTGCCCACGAATGGCTCATTGAATTTGAACGCCCACCGGAAAATCTCGATTACTTTACCGAAGTGCTCGATAATGCTTTGAAAACCTTAAATTCTGATTACGAAGCGAAAAGATATAAAGACATCACACTACGCAAACCGATTGTGAGAAAACTTGAAGAAGGTAGTTTTTACAACTGGATGAAAATTAGAGGCAAACTTGGCGGGCAAAATAAGGTGCCAAGACTATCTAACGACCGGAAATATTTGGATGAAATTCTGGAAATGATGCATGAAACCGCATAATGAAAAACAGGCTTTTCATATTAGTTTTTCTGAGCTTCATAGCTTCGATAAATGCTCAGGAATTTGTTTTAGAGTCAAGAATACCGGTAATGGGCGAAGAAATTACCACCGATAATTTGGGAAATTGGCTGGTGATAAATCACGATCAGATTACCAAATTCAGGAGCAACGATCGCGAACCCTATTTCTATTCCAATAAGCGACTAGGGAGAATAACATCGGTTGATGCCACGAATCCATTGAAAATTCTCGTTTTTTATCTCGATTTTTCACTCATCGTATTTTTGGACAATACCTTATCTGAAAATGGGCCGAATCTTCAACTCAAAAATTTGAATCTTGAGCAAGCATCAGTGGTTTGCACATCCTACGATAATGGATTTTGGGTGTTTGATCAACAAAATTTTTTACTCCTTCGTTTCGATAATCACTTGAGAGAAACATCCCGAATTAAGAATCTTCACCTGATCGTTGGCAGGCAAATCGAACCCGATTTTATGGTGGAACATGAAAATCGACTATACATGAACGATCCTGCATCGGGTATTTTGGTATTTGATATATTTGGAACGTATTTCAAAACCATACCCATCAAAGGGTTAAATAGATTTCAGGTAGTAGGTGATTTTATCTATTACAGAAATCAAAAGAACCAATTCCGCTGGTTTGACATGAAAAGACTCAACGACGTGTCATTTAATGTTCCCATTTCAAGCGACTGTTGCGATCCACGTATTGAGAAGAACAAACTTTTTATTCTGAGAAACGATACCTTAAATATCTTCAGGTTTCAATAATTTTTTAGCATTTTTTATTTTTTACACGCAAGGCATTATTGATTTTTTCGTGCTTATCTTTCGACCAAATTAAAAACCCTAAAGAAATATGGAAATTGGAGTACTTGTTATTGGCATAGTCATTGCCATTGTAGGCTTGTATGTTTTATTTTATTTTATCCCGGTTGGGCTATGGTTTTCAGCCTTGCTTTCCGGAGTTAGGATTTCACTTGTTCAGCTAATTTTCATGCGCTGGCGAAAAGTGCCGCCAGCAGTCATTGTGAATGCGATGATTAGTTCTACCAAAGCTGGCTTATCACTCACGCGCGATGAGCTGGAAGCGCACTTTCTGGCAGGAGGCCATGTGCAATCTGTAGTAAATGCACTCATATCTGCAGACAAAGCCAATATTGCACTTGATTTCAAATCTGCCACAGCTATTGACCTTGCCGGCCGCGATGTGTTCGAAGCCGTTCAAATGTCCGTTAATCCAAAAGTAATTAATACACCTCCGGTAGCAGCGGTTGCTTCGGATGGTATTCAATTAATTGCCAAAGCTCGAGTTACGGTTAGGGCAAACATTCGCCAGCTGGTTGGTGGTGCAGGAGAGGAGACTATACTTGCAAGAGTTGGTGAAGGAATTGTAACATCAATTGGTTCTGCTAACTCGCACAAAGCGGTGCTCGAAAATCCGGACTCTATTTCAAAAGTAGTGCTTTCAAAAGGACTAGATTCAGGCACTGCATACGAAATTCTTTCGATTGACATTGCCGATATTGATGTTGGAAAAAATATTGGAGCGGAACTGCAGATGGATCAAGCCAATGCAGATAAAAACATTGCGCAAGCCAAAGCCGAAGAGCGTAGAGCAATGGCTGTAGCTCAGGAGCAGGAAATGAAAGCTAAGGCACAAGAAGCAAGAGCAAAGGTGATCGAAGCAGAAGCGGAAATTCCATTGGCCATCGCAGAAGCCTTTAGAAGCGGAAATCTGGGTATTATGGACTACTATAAAATACAAAATATTCAAGCTGATACGGACATGCGCGAGTCTATCGCAAGACCAAGCGGTTCGAACAAAGGACAGAAGTAAGGAAGATAATCTTCAAAACGAAATGCCGAAAGTGGAATCACTATCGGTATTTCTGTTTTTTGTATTTGCGTTTAGTGTTGCTTTTTTCCCTGCCAATAGAATTGGTAAATCAGGATTTTAAAGCAAAGCCTTGACTCCATCCAAAGACCAAGCTTGTGGTTTGTCGGCAAAAAGAACTTTGGTAGCTGCCCAGGTTGTCTTGAAAAGCAGACTATCTCTATAGGCATCGAGCGACTCAGTGCTGTCCCAAAGACTATAGGTGAAAAACATGTTAGGCTGATTTCGATCTCTGTATAGAATCAGCCCTTGACATCCGTCGAAACTCCTGATCTTTTCACTTGACTCTTCAAATATTTTAAGAAACTTCTCTTCAAAACCTGGGTTGAAGGTCATTTTAACTATTCGGGTAATCATTCAAATTCTATTCTAACGGTTTCGTTGGGCTTCATGCCCATTAGCTTAGCAGCATTTCCTTTATTGATGGCAATTTCCAGAAGATTATTTGAATTAAAAAACACCAGAGCATCTCCATCGCCCACTTCTTCATATTGAGAGAGAATCCTATTAAGCCCCTGACTGCGGTTTCTCATATAAACCCCAAATTTTCTATTTAGACCTATGGATTCAAACATTTCTTTGGATATATTGGTAATCAGGTTGCCATAATCATCA
>JBKBKN010000005.1:67540-96810 GCA_046294625.1 Flavobacteriales bacterium | reverse complement strand
CCACGAATGTAATCATCACTTACTGTTGCTGCCGGAAGCAAAGCTTTTCGCAATCCATCAATTTTAAACCCAATTTTATCTAATTTTCCACCTTTGGCAACATGTGCTGCAGCTTTCGAAAAAACTTCCTTTGTCGGAAAAGTGCTGATAAAATCTGATTTTTCTTTTTTTAATTGAAACACTTGTTTGGGATCTTCGTCTAATATTATTGAAAAAACACCATTGTCTGCTCCAATGAAATAATGTCCCTTATATTCAAAAATTACATGCCCGTATTGCTCAGTTTCAATGCTGTTCACAGATAAAATGTGGATCGTACCTTTCGGAAAATCTTGAAAAGCATATTTTAAGTTAAATGCAGCCTTCATTAAATCATGCTTTGGGATTTGATGCGAAATATCCACAATTTGAACATCCGGAATCAGACTATACAGAGTGCCTTTTACGGCCGCAATGTAATAATCAGTTAATCCTAAGTCAGTAGTCAGGGTGATAATGGGCATGTTTCAGAAATTTTCGGAAAATCTTTGCTGATTTATTGCCCCAAAATTCATTCATTTGTGAGTGAAATCAAAACACTAATTCACCGTAATTTCTAAAGATATTGACAGAGCGAATTTTAACATTACCTATTAAAGATCCTGTATCATTTTATGGAGTTTCAGATGCTAACCTAGAGCGCATCAAATCTATGTTTACCGATCTGATTATAGTTGCTAGAGGTACAGAACTCAAGCTAAAAGGCGATGAAGGACGTTTGGATATTTTTGAGCGAAAACTCAGGCAACTCATTGACTATTATAATAGATTTGGTTCGCTCGATGATCAACAAGTGCAGCTTGTGATGGAAAAAAGTGAGGATCAACACGCGCAGATCAGTAAAGATGACAGCTCTGATATAATTGTTTATGGGAACAATGGATTGGTAGTAAAAGCACGCACGCCTAATCAGAAAAAAATTGTACTCAGTTCGCGTGAGCATGATATGATTTTCGCTATCGGCCCGGCCGGAACAGGTAAGACTTACACCGCTGTGGCATTAGCTGTTCGTGCTTTGAAAAACAAAGAGGTGCGCAGAATTATCCTCACAAGACCCGCAGTGGAAGCCGGAGAAAATTTAGGTTTTCTGCCCGGCGATCTTAAAGAAAAATTGGATCCTTATTTACAGCCTTTGTACGATGCACTGCGCGATATGCTGCCTGCAGAGAAATTGGCGCAATATATGGAAACAGGAATCATTCAGATAGCGCCTTTGGCATTCATGCGTGGGCGTACGCTCGACAACGCCTTCGTGATTCTTGACGAAGCTCAGAATGCCACTGAAAGCCAATTGAAAATGTTTCTCACCCGTATGGGGCGATCAGCAAAATTTGTAATTACAGGCGACCTTACTCAAATAGACTTACCGCCCAAACAGCCTTCAGGTCTGAAGCAGGCAGTGAAATATTTAATAAATATTGAAGGAATAGATTTTATTCATCTCGATGAAAAGGATGTAATTCGTCATCGATTAGTAACCAGAATTATACATGCTTACAAACAAAATAGTAGCAGCGAATAGCTTATTGGGGATGAGCTTTAAATTTCCCGGCCAGATAGGTTATTACAAAGGAAAAGTACGCGATGTGTATTCAATAAATGATACACATCTCTTGATGGTAGCAAGCGATCGCATTTCTGCATTTGATGTAGTAATGCCACGTGGCATACCGTTCAAAGGTCAAGTGCTTAATCAGGTGGCTGCGCATTTTCTTCGCGCCACAGCTCACGAAGTTCCGAATTGGCTTATTGATGTGCCCGATCCCAATGTGGCCATAGGCTACAAATGTGAACCACTCAAAGTGGAAATGGTCGTTAGGGGCTATCTTGCAGGACATGCCTGGCGTGAATATAAAGCCGGAAAACGAATGTTGTGTGGGGTTACTTTGCCGGAAGGATTGAAAGAGAATGATCGATTGCCGCATCCCATTATTACCCCAAGCACCAAAGCCGACGAAGGGCATGATGAAGACATAAGCAGAGAACAAATTATAGCGCAGGGAATCGTTGCAGAGCAGGACTACCAAGTCATGGAAGCCTACAGTCTTAAGCTATTTGAAATAGGCACAAAAATGGCTGCTGAGCGTGGTTTGATTTTGGTCGATACCAAATATGAGTTTGGCAAATACAATGATCAGGTGCTGCTCATTGATGAAGTGCATACTCCTGACTCTTCAAGATACTTTTATCTCGATGGATATGAAGAGCGTCAAGTTAGGGGAGAAGCTCAAAAACAGTTGAGCAAAGAGTTTGTGCGCCAATGGCTCATCGATCATGATTTCATGGGTAAGCCCGGACAGCTTGTGCCGGTGATGGATGATGATTTTGTAGTAAGTGTTTCGAAACGTTATGTCGAAATCTACGAACTGCTCACAGGGCAAAGTTTTCAATATCAGGATTACACAAATGCAGAAAGTCGCATTGAAGAAAACATAAAACAAGCACTAAGCAGACTTTCGATTATTTAATCAAAACTAAAAATGAATTTCAATCATCAGTCAACCATCTGTTAGTGCTATGGCAGCCAATGAATACGGTAGCAAAAAGGTATATTTCGCTTCAGATTTTCATTTGGGTGTACCAAGCTATGAGAAAAGTCTTGAGCGAGAGAAAAAGCTAATTCGCTGGCTTGATTTGGTTAGCAAAGATGCGGAAGTCATTTACCTTGTAGGAGATATCTTTGATTTCTGGTTTGAGTATCATACCGTAGTACCCAAACACTTCGTTCGTTTACTTGGGAAGCTTGCCGAGTTGAGCGATGCAGGGATTGCCATTCAAGTTTTCTCCGGAAATCATGATATGTGGTTGTTTGATTATTTCCCAGAGGAACTCAAAATACCCGTTCACAAGCAGCCGATCAAAGTAAAACATCAGGGTAAAACGCTTTTCATCGGGCATGGTGATGGATTAGGCCCCGGCGATATTGGCTATAAATTCATCAAAAAGGTGTTTAGCAATCCGTTTTGCCAATGGTTATTTCGCTGGATTCATCCCGATGTTGGTATGCGACTGGCCAATTTTTGGTCGGGGAGGAGTAGAAAAGCCAATCCACCTGTGGAGCAATTTTTAGGGGAAGATAATGAATGGCTTTATCTCTATTCAAGAGAAAAGGCAAAAAAAATGCCCGATGTGGACTATTTTGTTTTTGGTCACCGCCATTTGCCCTTAGATATGCAGGTAGCTGAGCATGCACGATATATCAATCTGGGAGAATGGTTGCACCATTGTTCTTACGGTGTGTTGGAAAACGGATCGTTTGAAGTCCGATATTTTGAAAAAGATCCGCTTTAGCTTTTTATTTCTTTCATCATTTTTTCTATAGATAGCCAAAGCAGATCAGCTGTCCGATACCATGAAAAATCTTGGCGACGTTTCCTGCCTTTTATAATCATTTCCTGCCGGAGTTGCTCATTCGAAGCCACTTTTTGCATGGCCTGTGCAATAGATTGAATATCGAATGGATTGACCAATTCTACGGCATCAGCACCTACTTCGGGCATGGATGTGGTGTTGGAAGTTATCACTGGTAAATCGCAACTAAAAGCTTCCAATATAGGAATGCCAAAACCTTCAAATATAGGTACATAGGTAAGTGCTAAAGCTGAAGGCAAAAGTTTGCTCAATGTTTTCGGATTTTGCCTTCCCATGAGTAGGATATCATCTTTAAATACTGAAGATTCATAGGCTTTTCGCATATCTTCTGTCCACCACTTTTTCTCTCCAACGATGATGAGTTTAACATCAGAAAGATGCTCATTTCGATAGCAATCAAAAGCCTGTATAAGTCGAGTTATGTTTTTTCTGGGGTGCAACAGACCAATGAACAAGAAATAGGGCTTGCCATCAGTAAACTGCTTTCGCACCTTGTCGATCTCATCCTGACTAATGGCTGTGTAGCGTGTATTGGCTCCGTTATACACCACATCTATTTTATCGGCTTCAATGCCATAGCAGGATTGAATATCTTTCTTAGTAAACTCAGAAACTGTGGCTATCCTATTTGCTTTTTTGGCAAAACGATGAAAAAAGTATTGATAATACCACTGATTAATTTTGGGCAAGTATTCAGGATGATGCTCAAAATTAAGATCATGAATTACGGCAAATGATGGAACAGATGTGCGTAAAGACATATATCCTTCAGGAGAAATGAATAGATCGGCCTTTTCTTTTTTCAGAATATGTGGAATGGCCCAGTCAAAAAATAAGTACCAAAGTAAAGGATGTCGAGCAGGGGGGAAGGCCACAACAGGTTTCACGTTATTTGAAAAAACGAAACTTTTATCATATTCCCGATCGAAAATGAAAATAAACTCATGCTCGGGATGAGCCTGCGTGATACGTTTAAAAGTTTCATAGGTGAACCAACCGATTCCTTCAAGCTTATCTTTGAGCAGCAATCTTGTGTTAACGGCTATTTTCACTTTAATTTTTTAGCGCTATGAAGTTTAGGCCGAAGAAAAAGTAGTTTCGGCGAAATCTCGATTTTTTCCATATATCTTGCTCTTTATCAATGAGTTGATATAGATTATCGGAAGTGAATTTTTTGAGCAAATAATAGCGTATATAGTGAATAGAATCTTGCTCAATGGAGAAACCATTTTGTGAAAACAACTTTTCCCAACTTTTCAAACTGCGGATGTTTTCGTTTCCCAAAAGGATTTTTCTTTTTAGCGTTTCGTCGTAAATTTCAATTACTCGCTTATTGCCCCGATATTTGAAAAGCTTGGCCTGCTGAATTACATTGCTGCCGTTTTCTTCTACTACTATCATACGGCCACCATGCGTAAGACAATTGTTTAATATTGTCAAAGCTTCGTTGATAGGCTCTAGATGATGCAAAGTGTCTTGAATGATAATAGTATCGTATGATGAAGCTTTGGGAGCTTGTGTAAATAAATCTTCATAAGAATAAGTAAACCCGCTCACATCGCCATGTTTTGAATAGTAAGCTAAACGAGCCGGAATCTCTTTGATATAATGCTCAAGCGTGGTACCGTGAGTTTTAATGCCATTTAAGGCAAGAAATATTCCCGTGGTCCCGAAACCACATCCACAGTCCCAAATTCGCCCCGAATCCTTGTTTATATGGTCTGCAATGTATTGCAAACGTTGAATAAAGTATGCCTTTCGAAAATGGAACTTTTCCGGATTCTGATGATATAGATAATAATATTGCAGACTGGTATTGACCTTTAGCTCTTCTAAAAACAACTCAAAAAAATCTTCGATACTCATTTTTAAGGCTAATTAATATTGAGTTGGATACCAATGGTTAAACGCGACATTTCCGGCATTTCTAATGACGGATAAAAAATATCAGACAGTCGGTAAGCGCCGTAAATGCTTAATCTGTCACCACTCACTCGTAATATGGCGCCATAGTTAATTCGGTTAAAGTAGCCATGTCGTGTAGTTCGGTTTCGTGAAATCACACCGTTGTTCAATTCATTTTTTTGAAATAAAACATGAGCGAATATATAATCTCCGTAGGCGCCAAGGTCAATGAATTTGCCCAATTTATCACCGCGAAGTGCTTTGAAATTGGTCCTAAAATACAGCATAGCCGTAGCGTGGTGAAAGATCATTCTTTCCCGGTCGTTCAATAGGGGGGAAGGGATGCGCTTCGAACTATCTTGCACGAGTCTGTATGCCTGAAATTTATATAACAGGTCATAGCCTGCCGAAAATACATTGGAAAGCTTTCGCTTGTATCTCATTCCATAAACGAATTCTCTGCTTGAGCCCAGAACAGTTGCAGCGCCTTCGTCAGCAGGACCTAGAATAAAGCCGTAACCGATGTAAAGATGGGTATAATGTGCGCGATTCTTGCCTCGTTTTGGCTCAAGTGAATCCACAGCTTGTTCAATGCTTAATAAATATTCCTGAGCTGTGGTGCTGAAACCATACACACTTAGCAAAAGGCTAAAAATCAATCGGAATCTTGTCATGTTAAATCAGAATTTAAACTCTTGTGTATCTCCCTTGTAATGTACTCTCAAAATGGCCGGCTTTCTAGTTCTAGATGCTTTCAATACAAGCGGCTGCAAATTATCTTTTATATCCATCAGGTAATATTCTCGCAAAACATTTCTGTGATCGGCTATATGATAATAAAGCAGGTTTTGACTAGTGCTATCTATTTCATGAATGAGAACTTTCACAAGGTCAGCATTCGAGTCATCGCGCTCAATGCTGAATGGTTTCGTTTTTGCTAAAGTATCGATCTGCAGAGCTCTCCCGGCAGAGGGAACTCCAAATCCATGAGCATAGTCGAAATAAGGGTAGAGGTGACCCGATTTTTCAATCATACTGAAAATTTCCATGTTTGATTTCTCCGGAAACTTCTGCCAGATGCAGGCAGCAAAGCCTGTAACCAATGGGGCTGCGAAAGAAGTTCCATCCACGCTTTTTACACCTTTGGTTACGGCAGCAATGGCTGTTCCCTGAGCAGAAACATTGGGTTTCATTCGTAAATCCCAGGTGGGACCAAAGGATGAAAAATTGATTTGTTTATTCACAAAAGGGACAACGCCACCAACACTTAAAACACTATCGGCATCGGCTGGTGCACCTATTATTCTCCATTTTCCGGCGCCTTCATTTCCTGCTGCATTGATGATGAGTAACCCTTTTTTAGCTGCGATATTTGCCCCACGAGTGATAAAAGTTTTTCGGCCATTCATATCGTGCTGGAAGTAGCGGTCGTTGGTGTAGCCCAAAGAGCTATTGATGATTCGTGCACCCATTTGATCAGCCCATTCAGCGGCAGCCACCCAATTTTCTTCTTCCGCAAAAATTTCTTTGTTACCCCATTCCGTGCGTGCTAATAGAAATTCCGCTTCCGGAGCAAGCCCACCGGGTGAATTACCAATAATTCCAGCTATGCAAGAAAGCACTGCAGTGCCATGCCATCCTCCGCGATACACATTCTCACCACCTGCAACAAAATCTTTTGTAGCAACAATTTTATTGTTTTTTCTCAAATGCTCGAAAGCAGGGTGGTTGTCTGCGCCTGAAAACCCGACATCACTCACACAAATTCTTATTCCTTGTCCCTTCAGGCCTAATTTTAAGAAAGTTTCAGCATCCATCCGTGCGGTTTGATCCTTCAATATTTTGCGATCAGTCACTTTTAAACGACCCGCATCAAGCGGCTCATCATCAATGTCATGTGCTGCGATATGTACTTTTATATTTTCCGCTTTTTCTACATAGGCAACAAAAGGTAAAGATTCAATCTTATGGATTTGAGATTCTTCGGCAATCACAATAGCCGCATTTAGCCAGCGACTGAGCAATTTTACTTGTATATCATGTTGTTTTAAGACACCTACATAAGCGTCGTTTACCGGCAGGTCATAGTAGTCATATAATGGCATATTCTGTTGGAGTCTCCGTTGAATAGCTGCAAGATCGAAATATGCATATGGATCAAATGTTGCATCGGATTTGTCGGTAAAATAAACACGATATTTAGATGGATGCGATTGTGCAATAATGTTTTCAATCTGACTAATAATCAAGATCGAAACGATGAATAAAATTCGTACGTTCATATTGTAGCAAACGTAGCGAAAATGATGAACCTACGCAATGTTTTGGTTGTGTTCAAACAAATTCGGTCTTCATGCAGTTCCTAACAATCAAAATCAGGAAATTGTTGCATAATTAATATTATGTTAAATTATATGAAATTGATTTAGTGAGACTTAAGCCCTTTTAACCAGATATCCATCTGATTAATTCCTTCCCTATTCAAAATTAAGAGAAAAAAAAACCTGACCAAAATGCTGATCAGGCTTTTCATAATTTTAGGAGATATTTATTTTTTGATTTTCTTCTTCAGTTCCATGAACTTTTCGTCCATATTTAAACGACCATATAACTGTAATAAAATATTGGCAATATCCATTTCATCAGGTCTGAGTTCTACTGCACGTTCCAAATATGGCAACGCTTCGGCAAACTTTGCATCTGCGAGCTTCTTCCCTGCTTCATACTTTTTCAAGTCCTTTTCTTCATTGGCCTTGTCCTGAAGCACCTTGCCTTCATTGAAAAGAAACGCGCCTAAGTTGTAGTAAGCATCATAATAGTCAGGGTTGATTTCAATGGCCTTTTTGTAGTTCGAAATCACGGCCTCTCGATTGCCAAGTTTATCATAAATGGTACCGGCTGCAAAATATAGTACGGAATTCTTAGGATCTTTTTCTATAGCCAGTCTCAACATAGCTTCAGCTTCGTTGGTTTGACCACCTACTAAGTAAAAATTCAATTCTTCTGTAATTAAATTAGCATCGTCAGGAAATTTTGCTCTCCCGGCCTGCAAAGTTTTGATTGCATTATCCTTATCGCCTTTTTCTTTGAATGCTTTAGATAAGGCTATGAAATTATTGCCATTTTTCTCTGTATTAAATGACAGTAATCGTTGATAATGTATAATAGCTTTATCGAAGTTTTTTCCTGAATAAGCAGCTAAAGCCGAATTGTTTATACCCACTGTATCAGTAATTCCAAGCAAAGACTTGAAATTAACGGCGTTTTCAAAAAGCTGCAATGCTTTGGCAAAATCTTCTTTCGTAAAAGCTTCAACGCCATTGTTGAGAAGAATATTGCTTGCTTGAAGTATTTTGACTTTGGAATCGTCCGTAAATTGTCCTTTAGGTTCGATTTCAACCACCTTGGCATAAGATTTCACAGCTTCTTCCAAAGGATTGGCTGATAGACCTTTATGAACTTCATTTTTACTTTCGTTGATAGCCCAATAAACATTTCCCCGGTAATACCAAGTTTTTGCTTTGGCAGATGTGCTTGGGTTTGCGCTTGCTTCATCAATATTTACCTGCGCTTTTGCCAAGGCATCCAAATCCTTGTATTCGGTGTAATTTCTCAGGTAATTGAAGGCATTCACTACTTTGGCATTTTGCGCCATTGCAACATTAAGCAACGTAACGCCGGCAAGGCTTAACATAATTTTATTCATGTGCATATAAAAATTTAAAGTTTACGTGAAGCAAATTCGTTCACACAATTGATGTTAAGCTTTTGTGTCTATGAATCTTGCAACATTTTGTTATTTTTAAAATGGTTCTTACGAGTTATAATCAAATTCTTTGCCGTTATTCTTCCGAAGTACCTTCAATTGGTTCATCAGATTCGTTTTCTTCGTTAAATCCGTTTTCTTCCTCTTCATCTTCTTTAGGCGCTTTCGCAACAGCGGCAATACTTTCATTACCTTTTAAACTAATCAGTCGAACACCTTGAGTTGCGCGACCCATCACGCGAAGATCCGAAACTGATGTGCGGATAGCCACTCCGGTTTTGGTGATGATCATTAAATCATCTTCGTCGGTAACGCTTAATACAGCAATTAATAAACCTGTTTTATCAGTGATGTTAATGGTCTTTACTCCTTTTCCACCACGGTTGGTTACGCGATAGTCTTCGATATCACTGCGTTTTCCATAACCATTCTCTGACACTACAAGTATTTGCTGGTGTTCACCTTCAACGCACACCATACCTACCACTTCGTCATTGGGACCACCAAGGGTAACGCCTCTAACACCTGCTGCCATTCTGCCCATTGGTCTAACCTTTTCTTCAGGGAATCGAATTGCTCTTCCGGATTTCAAGGCCATGAGAATTTCGTTCTTTCCATTGGTGAGCTTGGCTTCCAGCAGGGACTCCCCTTCTCTAACCGTGATGGCATTGATGCCATTGGCTCTTGGGCGTGAATAAGCTTCTAAGGTTGTTTTCTTGATGGTTCCCTTATTGGTGCAAAGAACGATATAGTTATTATTGATATACTCTTCATTGTTCAAATCCACAACATTCACATAAGCCATCACTTTATCATCCGGTGGGATGCTGATAAGATTCTGTATGGCTCGTCCCTTTGATGTTTTGCTACCTTCCGGCACTTCGAATGCGCGCATCCAGAAACAACGTCCTTTTTGCGTAAAGAAAAGAAGGTAGTTATGCGTGCTGGCAATAAAAAGATGTTCTAAAAAGTCCTCATCGCGCGTATTGGTGGCTTTAGAACCTTTGCCCCCACGTTTTTGGGTACGATACTCTACCAGTGGCGTACGCTTAATATAACCCATGTGAGACACAGTAATTACACAATCTTCGTCAGCAATCATGTCTTCCATTCGGAAATCTTCAGCCGAATATTCTATTAAGGTCCTACGCTCATCTGCATATTTTTCACGGATTTCGATAAGCTCATCCTTGATAATTTTCATTCGCAGGCCTTCGTTAGCCAATACTTCTTTTAAGTATTCGATTGTTTTCATCAACTCATCATACTCTTCGCGAATTTTGTCGCGTTCTAGTCCTGTAAGTCTTTGTAAAGTAAGGTTAAGTATAGCTCTTGCTTGAATCTCGGAGAGCTGGAAGGTTTCCATCAATCCTTCTCTCGCATCATCAGGCGTGCGTGAGCCTCTTATCAAGGCAATCACCGCGTCGAGATGGTCTAGAGCAATCAGGTAACCTTGAAGGATATGCGCTCTCTTTTCAGCCTGATCGAGTTCATACTTTGTGCGTCTAACCACAACATCATGACGGTGCTCTACAAAATGACCAATGAGCTGCTTCACATTCAGCATCTCCGGACGCCCCTTTACCAAGGCAATGTTATTAACTGAAAATGAGCTTTGTAGAGAAGTGTACTTGAATAAATTATTTAGTACCACATTGGTAATGGCATCACGTTTCAATTCATACACAATACGCATCCCGTTTCGGTCCGACTCATCACGAATATCTGAAATGCCTTCCAATTTTTTGTCGTTGATTAAATCTGCGGTTTTTTTGATCATTTCCGCTTTATTGATCATGTATGGAATTTCGGTAACGATGATTGCTTCGCGACCTGCATCAAGTGGCTCCACTGTGGTTTTGGCGCGCATCACAATACGCCCTCTCCCCGTTTCAAATGCTTCTTTTACGCCTTCATATCCATAGATAATACCTCCTGTTGGAAAATCAGGTGCTTTAAGATAGGTCATAATCTCCGGTATGGTAATCTCACGGTTGTCGATATAGGCTGTTGTGGCATCAATTACTTCGCCAATATTATGTGGTGGCATGTTAGTGGCCATACCTACTGCAATTCCACTCGCACCGTTTATGAGCAAGTTTGGAATTCTTGCCGGAAGCACAGTTGGTTCTTCCAGTGTATCGTCAAAATTAAGCTTGAAATCAACTGTCTCCTTGTCGATGTCAGAAAGCATTTCTTCTGCAATCTTTTTCAACTTAGCTTCAGTATAACGCATTGCTGCCGGGCTATCGCCATCCACCGAACCAAAGTTACCCTGACCATCTACCAAAGGATAGCGAAGCGACCATTCCTGAGCCATACGCACCATTGCATCATACACTGAAGTATCTCCGTGTGGGTGATATTTACCAAGCACTTCTCCTACTATCCTTGCTGACTTTTTATGGGGTCTATTCGCCGTTACGCCCAGTTCCTGCATACCAAAAAGCACTCTGCGGTGAACCGGCTTCAACCCATCGCGCACATCGGGTAAGGCACGCGATACAATTACTGACATAGAATAATCTATGTAAGCGGTTTTCATTTCTTCTTCAATCTGAATGGGAATTATTTTTTCTCCTTCTGCCATAAGGGTTTAGAACTTTATTGAATGATTAATAGATTAATTTTTGAAGTCACGAAAGTAATACTTTATGCACAAAGCATGCAACATTGCTTGTTGAAACTATTAACAATCATCAGGCATTTCGTGGAAAATTTTAAATGCATCTATTGAAGATGGTCTTATGAATGTTTGCCAGGAGATTGTGCTTCTGATTTAATGTTAAGAAAGAGTCTGATCGTTTACGCCTGTATAAGTTGAATCGGACAATTGATGGAAAATATTTTTCATTGTCATTGAAAATAATAGGTTTTTGATTTAGGTTTGCCTGCGTGTTTGATGTGCGTATGCTCATTCCACAATAATTTGAAAACATCACTAACAATTAGATCATTAAAATTATGAATTTCCCAGAAAATCTGAAGTATTCCAAAGAGCACGAATGGATTAGAACAGAAGGCGACGTAGCATATGTAGGTATTACCGATTTCGCTCAAAGCGAGCTTGGCGATATTGTTTTTGTAGAAGTAGATACGGTTGGCGAAGTTGTTGATCAGGATAAAGTATTTGGAACTGTGGAAGCAGTGAAAACAGTTTCTGACTTGTTTATGCCGGTAAGCGGAGAAATTCTCGAGTTTAATGAATCACTTTCTGATGCTGCTGAGACTATAAATACCGATCCTTATGAAAAGGGGTGGTTGGTGAAAATTCGCTTAACCAATCCCGAAGAACTAAATTCTTTGATGGATGTAAATGCCTATAAGGCAATGATTGGGCAATAAATTTCTTTTGAAACTTTTATTTCACAAAGGTATTCATGCCACTTTGTGGCTCGTTGTAACCACTATTTTGTGTCTTCTTCCCGGTAAAGATATGCCGGAGATAAATATTGTAAATTTTGACAAAGCAGCCCACTTTCTCGTATTTGGTCTGCTTTGTTTTTTGTGGCTTCGATTTGTTTGGCAATTTAAGTTGACACAACAAGGGAAAAAATCATCAGTCTTAATCGTTGCACTTGCTATCATATTTTATGGTGGATTTATGGAAGTCTTGCAAGGTGTTTTTTATGCTGACCGCACAGCCGATGTCTTCGATTTTATTGCCAATAGCTTGGGGGTGATTACTGCGGTAGTAATTTCTTTTATGTTTCCAGTTCTGGTGAAGATTTAAGTTGAACAAGTTCATGGATGGCTTATAAAAGTTTTAAAAAGCAAGCTTAATTCAGGTTTTTATGAACAGATTGCTTCCTATTCCGCAAGATTTAACATATTTGCATGGTTTACCCTATTTGATTATGAAAAAAGATACATTAGCATATTACGATCCGGCACTTTCTCCTACTGTTGATCAGGTGGGTGTGGAAGAACGCTGTGCAAGATTTCAAACCAGAAGCATTAAAAACGAAGCCAAAATCGCTGGACTAAAGCTCGCGATGAGCATGATTGATTTAACAACACTTGAAGGGAAGGATTCAGAAGGGAAAGTGAAACAATTATGCCACAAGGCCATGCACCCCCACGATGCCTTGGCCGATGTTCCTCAGGTTGCAGCGGTTTGTGTGTACCCCACTTTTGTTAAAACGGCTAAAAAAGCTCTGAAAGGAAGCAAAATTAAAGTTGCTTCTGTGGCTACAGCTTTTCCAAGTGGATTAGCTCCGCTTAAGGTGAAATTAGATGATACGCGTTATGCAGTGGAAGAGGGAGCTGATGAAATTGATATGGTGATTCACCGGGGCAAATTTTTGATGGGAGAATATAATTTTGTATTCGACGAAATAGCAGCTGTGAAAGAAGCCTGCGGTGATGCTCACCTTAAGGTAATACTCGAGACCGGCGAATTATCTACCTTAGATAATGTGCGCAAAGCAAGTGATCTCGCGATAATGGCAGGTGCAGATTTTATTAAAACATCCACCGGAAAGATTCAACCTGCCGCTACGATGCCGGTAACACTGGTGATGCTTGAAGCTATACGCGACTACTATTATGCCACAGGGAAAATGATAGGGATGAAGCCTGCCGGTGGCATAGCGAATTCAAAATTGGCGCTGCACTATCTGGTGATGGTAAAGGAAACATTGGGAGCAGCATGGTTACACCCTGACTGGTTTCGATTTGGTGCATCTAAATTGACCAATGACATTTTGATGCAATTAATGAAACAAGAAACAGGCGTATATCAAAGTCTGGACTATTTCTCCAACGACTAAGCGGTAAAACAAGCGCAAAGCATCTTGTGTTCCATTAAAAATCATTGATAGAAATTGCATTAAAAGACAACGAAGAAAAGCAATACAGACCCAAACAGTATTTCAATTATGAGTAAAAAGAATTTAAAGATCAACGATAAAAGCTTAGCGCTCGATTTCAATTCCAAATTTGCATATGCTCCGGCACCTGAGAGTGCTTCGATAGCTCAAATCCAGCCCCAATACAATTTGTTCATTGATGGCAAATGGGTGAAACCAGCATCAGGAAAATATTTTGCTACCATCAGCCCATCTACAGAAAAGGAATTAGCCAAAGTAGCTGAAGCCAATGCGGAAGATGTGGACAAAGCAGTGAAGGCTGCCAGAAAAGCGTACAATACCGTTTGGTCTAAATTAAGTCCAAAAGAAAGAGCTAAGTATATTTATCGAATAGCACGCATTATGCAGGAGCGTGCCCGAGAACTTGCAGTAATTGAATCGCTCGATGGAGGCAAACCAATTCGCGAAAGTCGCGATGTGGATGTTCCATTGGCTGCTAATCATTTCTTTTACTATGCAGGATGGGCCGACAAGCTTGATTATGCTTTTCCAGGAAAGAAACCCAAATCACTCGGCGTAGCAGGTCAAATTATTCCGTGGAATTTTCCTTTGCTAATGTTTGCATGGAAAGTAGCACCTGCTTTGGCAGCCGGAAATACCGTGGTTATAAAACCTGCAGAAAGCACTCCACTAACGGCTATGAAAATGGCAGAAATCATTATGGAGTCTGGTTTGCCTGCCGGTGTGGTGAATATTATAAATGGAGCCGGTGCCACCGGAGCAGCTATCGTAAATCATCCTGATGTAGACAAAATAGCATTCACAGGCTCTACAGAAGTGGGAAAAATCATTCAGAAAGCCGTTGCGGGCACTTCCAAAAAACTCACTTTGGAATTAGGTGGTAAAGCAGCGAATATTATCTTCGACGATGCGCCGATTGACCAAGCTGTTGAAGGCATCATCAATGGTATTTTCTTCAATCAAGGTCATGTCTGCTGTGCTGGATCTCGTCTTTTCGTTCAGGAAAGTATTGCCGATAAGGTAATCAGAAAACTAAAAGACCGTATGGAGAGCCTAGTGGTGGGCGATCCATTAGATAAAAATACGGATGTTGGTGCGATCAATTCAAAAGAGCAGCTGAAGAAGATCAACGAATATTTGAAAATCGGTGTCAATGAGGGCGCCGAAATGCATCAAAGTTCCTGTCCTGTTCCATCGAAAGGATTTTTCTGTCGCCCCACATTATTCTTGCATACTTCTCAGAGTCATCGTATTGTTCAAGAAGAGATTTTCGGTCCGGTGCTTGCCGTTCAGACCTTTCGCACCGTAGAAGAAGTGATCGAAAAAGCAAACAACACTCCTTTTGGACTCTCGGCAGGCGTATGGACAGATAAAGGATCGAAAATCTTTAAACTTACCAATCATTTGAGAGCAGGAGTTGTTTGGGCAAATACTTACAATAAATTTGATCCTGCTTCACCGTTTGGGGGCTACAAGGAATCTGGTTTTGGTCGCGAAGGCGGTTTGCATGGCCTTAGCGCTTATTTGAAGGTGTGATTTCTATTGCAGAGCATTAATTAAATTTGGGCTTGGTTCTTTTCAACTGAAGTTATTAAAGTCATAAGTTACCAATATTCTCTTGTTTCAATGGCCAATAACTGAAAGGTTATCTTTCACATTCCTATAACTTTAGTCCTAGTCAATGTCTATCGCTATTTTCTGAGTATAAATATACAACTCACTTAACCTAACTTGGTTTGAAAAAGCATAAGAGCATATTCAAACGAAAATCGTATTGCGAGAAACGATTAACTCCAAAAACTATCCCACCTTAATTTTAAAAATATGCGCAGGCAGATGTCTTGGATCTAATTCCACATAGTTCCATTGTCTGTTCCAGCGATATGTAGCTTCATCCATTAGATCGAATAATTTTATCTCCTGTCCTTCATGCGCATCGATAAGGTGAAGTGGCAGACTAACCCATCCGGATTGCTTATGCGTTGGATCCATATTCACCACCGTAAGCATGATATTTTGCTTGTCTTCGGTAAGTTTCAAGTAAGCAAGAAGGTTGTCATTATCCGTTTCGCAAAACGTAATATTGTAGGTAGAATGAAACGCTTCGTTTTCTTTTCTGATATGATTTATTTTTCTAATCAGATGGTGCATCGGAGTGTCTTGAAACCAATCCCAATGGCGAATTTCATATTTCTCAGAATTGTGATACTCTTCTTTGTTCGGATAGGGGTCATTCTCAAGCAATTCATATACAGGGCCGTACATGCCATAGTTTGAAGATAGTGTTGCAGCCAATACAAAACGAACTGCTGCATGGCTATGTCCTGTACGTTGCAAATAATAGGGTAAAATGTCCGGAGTATTAGGCCAGAAATTTGGACGAAAATATTCTCTCAACTCCGTTTGCGTGAGCTCTTCCATATACTTCCTTAGCTCTTGAGATGTCTGTCTCCAAGTAAAATAGGTATAGGATTGTTGAAACCCTATTTTGGCTAGTCTTGCCATGATTTTGGGTCTGGTGAAGGCTTCAGACAAGAAAATAACTTGCGGATGCTCTCTTCTCATTTCGTCCATGAGCCATTCCCAAAACACAAAAGGTTTAGTATGTGGATTGTCCACTCTGAAGATACTCACACCCTTATCAATCCAATATTCTACGATGCTCTTTAATTCTTTCCATAGATTTTTCCAGTCATCGTTTTCGAAATTGATGGGCAATACATCCTGGTATTTTTTAGGCGGATTCTCAGCATATTGTACGGTTCCATCGGGGCGCCATTTGAACCATTGAGGGTGTTCTTTCACATAGGGATGATCTGGCGCACACTGATAGGCCAAATCCATAGCAATTTCAATTCCATGGTTTTTGGCATGCTGTACGAGTTGAACAAAATCATCTATGGTTCCTAAATCAGGGTGAATAGCTTTATGTCCTCCTTCTGCTGCACCAATCGCCCATGGAGAACCGGGTTCGCCGGGCTTTGCCGTGGTGCTGTTATTTTTTCCTTTTCTGTGTGAAACGCCTATAGGATGAACAGGCGGAAAGTATAAAGTATCGTAACCTAATTCAGCTAAGCGCGGAATGATTCGTTCACAATCTTTAAAAGTGCCATGTTTTCCGGGCTCTTGCGAAGCAGATCGGGGAAAAAATTCGTACCATGCACTAAAGGAAGCCTTTTTCCTTTCTACGACTAAATCTAAGGTATGGGAAATGGTTGCATTGTGGATAAGCATATAGTTTTCGAGCAAATAAGCGAAAACAGGACCAGTTGCTAATTCTACCGCTTCTTTATAAAAGCTCGATGAATCTGAAAACAAACGAATGGCATTTTCAACCATATGTCGATCTTCATCGCGCACCATTGATTCTATCCCGCGAAGGTATTTTAGACCAATCATCAATTCCACATCCAGCTTCTCCCCTGCTTCCGATTTCTTTTTAAATCCATGCAACCATGTGAGATCATGGTCCACCCATGCTTTGATGGCATATTCATAAAGTCCTTCTGATCCTGCATGAAAAAAACCTGTCCATTCATCATTAGATTTTAGCGTCATCTTTGAAGCATTCCACGATAACTCTCCTTTTTTTCGATGCAATAACTGAGCTGAAATAATATCATGCCCATCAGCAAAAATATCGGCTTTCACGTCTATACGTTCACCCGATACTCGCTTGATGGGTAGTTTGCCTCCTTCCACAGCCGGATAAATATTTTCTATCACTGCTCTGCATTTACCCATTATTTCGCTTTTGATTCCTGCTTTTTTTGCCATTAGGTTGATTCTTAAATCAGATTAGGGTGCCAATTTAATGTAATTCATATTCCAACAAGTAATTTATTGCTGAAAAAGATTCGGAAAATGAAATTGGATAATTATGTTCGTTCAATTCATTGAAGCACAAGCTGCACATTGTGCCTACTTTTTTGTTCGAGCAAAAGTTCTTTCCCTTCGGAAAGCTTTTCGATAATCCGCTCTGTATAATTGCGTATGGTGACCAATTGCACAGGGTCATTGAATTTGTAAAAATACAATTCGTCCATATCTTTCAAGAGCTTTTCGATCTTCTCTTTGTCACCACTGATACAAACGGAGAAATTCAAGGCTGAGTTTTGCATGAGGTGAACCTTTACCCTGTTTTGAGCAAAATAGGTAAACAAGTCGCTGATGTTTTTTTCTACTACAAAAGAAAAGTCTTTAGGCCATATTGAAATCAGCACCAAATCGTTTTTGAAGATATAGCTTGGAATAGTATAGTTGTCATTATTATCACTAATCTCTGTTCCGGCATCTTCCGGTTTGATGAAAGAGCGCACATAAAGCGGAATATTTTTATTCTGTAATGGCTTAATGGTTTTGGGGTGAATAACTGTAGCGCCGTAATAGGCTAATTCCACTGCATCGTAGTAAGACAATTTGGGAATAAGGATGGCTTCAGGGAAATATTTTGGGTCGGCATTTAACACACCGGGAACATCTTTCCAAATAGTCACAGAATGCGCATCAAGGCAGAAAGCCAATATCGCTGCGGTGTAATCGGAACCTTCACGACCAAGCGTAGTGGTAAAATTTTCGGATGTTCCACCAATGAAACCTTGCGTAAGAAAACGTTGTGTGGCGTTAACGCTAAAAGCTTTTGCAATTTTTTCCTGCACATTTGCACCTGTTTTGTCCCAATCGATGCGTCCTTCTCGATAAGTGTTGTCGGTGGCAATCAGGTCGCGGGCATCAACCCATGTGGCCGGCATTCCGCATTCGTTGAGAAAAGCAGCCACGATTCGTGTACTAATCAGTTCTCCAAACGAAACGATCTGATCATATTCAAAGTCATAATCTCTTATTTGATCACCATCAATAACCCATTCAAGTTCAACAAACAGATTGTGAACGTCCTCTCTCAACGAATGATTTGGCAAAGGGAAAAGTTCATCAATAATGTTGAAGTGATATGACTTGATTTCGGATAATATTTCCTGCTTTTTTTCTGAATTATTAAAGTGTGCCTTTGTCAAGTTTTCAAGTGCATTGGTGGTTTTTCCCATTGCAGAAACCACTATCATTAATTGATCTTGCGGAAAATGCTGGATTACTTTACAAACATTTCTAACACCATCTGCATCTTTTACCGATGCACCTCCGAATTTGAATACTTTCATATCAATTTCAATATTTTGCTATCACTTATGTAACAAGCATGCAAAAATGATGTTTTTATTTGTGTTTTTTTGCACTCATTTTTACAATTTAATATTTACGATTTTTATTGGCCATATTCGTTCAAATGATTTTTGGAAGTTTGATAATACACAGTTAATTAGATTGTTATAATAAATTTCTGTCCATCAATTTTCAAAAAGCTCATCATCTGTTTAAAGGTTTATAAGACTGTTTTTTCCAGTTAGGAGCATATTAACGCTATCAGCAATGTGGATGAATTGTTTAGGTCGAGCGATTTTGTAGATTAATTATTACATTTGCTAAAACACCTAAACCATACTAAAAGCAAGATTATTATTGATAGTATTTTTAAGTATCACGCGGCTCATTGCTCAAAAAAGCAGTAGCCTTAATAAAGCATTTTCAACGAAAGACTTTACCATTAGTTATCCCGAAAGCTGGACAATAGACACCAGCGGGTTGATGGGCACACAACTCATTCTATTTTCTGAGCAAGAAGATGATGCTGATTTATTTAGAGAAAATGTAAATCTGGTGAAACAAAATATCAGTGAATATAATCTGGGATTTGATGAATATGTGAAGCTTTCAGAGTCGCAAATTCAAAATTATATCACTAATCTTGATGGTTTTTAGAGCAAAAGAAACCGAACCGATTCAGGTGAATTCCACGAATTCATACATACGGGTCAACAAGGATCAATGCGCCTCTTTTTTCATCAGTATTTCTTTCACAAGGATGGCATGATTTATCACTTGACATTTACGAGCGATATTGCAAAGGTTAATCAGTATGCTTCTGTAGGTCAAGCTATTCTGGATAAATTTAAATTGAATTAACTATTTTAAATTTTGTGCTACTGCACAGGCGCTTAAATAAGCGGTACTCCAGGCATGCTGGAAATTAAAGCCACCTGTCACTCCATCGCTATTGAGCATTTCGCCGGCCATGTAAATTCCAGAGTATTTTTTTAGCTCGCAGGTTGTGTGTACTATTTCAGATAGCTCAATGCCCCCCGCAGTAACGAATTCTTCTTTATATGTTGTTTTGCCGTCGATATTGACTTCCATTGAAGCAAGTGTTCTTGACAACTTTTTAATACTTCCTTCCCCCAATGATGCCCATTTGAAATCCTGCGATAGCCCACACATCTCGATAAAACGAAGCCATAAGCGTTCCGAAAATTGAGAAAAAGGTCTTGAAACCAAATGCTTTTGCGGATGCTGACGCTTATGTTTTTCAAGTACTTCGATAATTTCTTGATCGCTTAATTCGGGTAACCAGTTTAATATGATGGTAAACTTATAATTTCGTTCAGCCATTTCATAAGCCCCAAAGGCTGATAACCTCAGTATCGCGGGACCACTTAGTCCCCAATGTGTAATCACTGCTGATCCCTGACCAATGAGCTTTGTACCGGCTATTTTAATTTTTATTAGGGGGACACTTATACCCATCAGATCCTTAAATGGATGCGGCTTAATGTTGAAACTAAATAAAGATGGCACCAATGGGGCTATCTTAAGATTGATACTATCTAAAAACAAAAAAGGGCTTTTTCCGACTCCCCCTCCACATGCAAGAATCACATTTTTGGCAGAATAGCTGTGGTCCAATGTTTTCACAAGCTTCAAGCTTACATCAAAATCAATATCTACTGTCTGTTGATGGTATTTGATTTCTGCGCCTTTCATTGCTTTCATAAGGCAATTGATGATATCCTGACTTTGGTCTGAAACGGGAAAGATTCTTCCATCTGATTCGGTTTTGAGCTTTACGCCTCTTGACTCAAACCATTTTATAGTGTCGCTCGGACTAAAGTGATGCAATACTCTACGCATGAACCGTTCACCTCTCGGATAATTCGAAGCGAAGGAATCAATGTCAGTGAAGCGATGTGTAACATTGCAGCGTCCTCCGCCGGAAATTTTAACCTTGCTGAGCAGTTTGCTTGATTTCTCTAAGATCAAGACTTTTGCATCTGGCTTTAATTCCAAAAGATTGGCTGCTGCAAAACAACCTGCTGCTCCCCCACCCACAATAATGCAATCGTAAACCATTTCGATATTAAGCTTTTGCAAAAATGCTTAAAAATGAATCAGTCCGAAAAAGCGCATGATTTTATGTTATTTTTGCACGCTAATTAAAAATCACACTCATGAGCGTACTTGTTAATAAGGAATCAAAAATAATTGTTCAGGGATTTACCGGAAGTGAAGGTACTTTTCACGCTGGTCAAATGATCGAATACGGCACTAATGTAGTAGGTGGTGTTACCCCAGGCAAAGGCGGTCAACTTCACCTTGACAGACCAGTTTTTAATACAGTGGCCGATGCGGTGAAACAAACCGGAGCTAATGTGAGCATCATTTTTGTACCGCCTGCATTTGCAGCAGATGCGATTATGGAAGCTGCTGAAGCGGGAATTAAGGTAATTGTATGTATCACAGAAGGTATTCCTACAAAGGACATGATTGCCGTGAAAGAATATTTGAGAGATAAATCTTGCACTTTGATTGGCCCTAATTGTCCGGGTGTAATTACTCCAGGTGAAGCTAAAGTAGGTATTATGCCGGGCTTTGTATTCAAAAAAGGTAAAATCGGAATCGTTTCTAAGTCAGGAACATTGACCTATGAAGCTGCTGACCAAGTGGTGAAAGCCGGATTAGGAATTTCAAGTGCTATTGGCATTGGTGGTGACCCGATAATTGGCACATCTACAAAGCAAGCAGTTGAGCTATTTATGAATGATTCAGAAACTGATGCCATTATCATGATTGGTGAAATTGGTGGCGGTATGGAAGCTGAGGCTGCCCGCTGGATAAAAGAAAATGGCACCAAACCTGTGGTAGGATTTATTGCAGGCCAGACAGCGCCTCCGGGACGCAGAATGGGGCACGCAGGTGCTATTGTTGGTGGAGCTGATGATACGGCTGAAGCTAAAATGAAAATTATGAGTGAATGCGGAATTCATGTTGTAGCATCTCCTGCTCAGATTGGCAACACCATCGCGAAGGTTTTGCATGGTGTAGGTGTCTAAAATATTGAATATATTTAGGTTCACATAAAATTTAAAAGCAGCTTTCGGGTTGCTTTTTTTGTGAAATGATGTGAACGATACAACCATATTCTATATCAAACCGTTTAATTTATATGCAATCACTTGATTTTCATATGAGTTTGCCCGATGGTGGTCCGGTATATTATGAAACACCCCACGATCATGAACATATATGGCTTGTTGAACCCTGGAATGCCATTTCTTCATTGGCCTATTTAATTCCTGTTGTTTATTGGTTTGTGAAACTAAAAGGCGATCGCAGTAAATTCAAATTTCTATTAGCTTGTCTTCCATTGATGTTGCTCGGAGGTATTGGCAGCACGCTTTTTCATGGTTTACGTTCTTCTCCATGGCTATTGTATCTTGATTTTGTTCCCATCATTATTTTAATAGCCATGTTAACTTATTACTTTTCATATCAACTGATCGAAAACCACTTGATAGTGAGTTTTTTACTTCTTTTCATTTTTGGCTTACGTATTTTTGTCAGCCAAGTTTTCCCAAATCACACCGGAATAAACATTTCCTATTTTATCGGTGGTGCATCTTTGTTTTTACCAGCTTTTATTTTACTTCGAAAGACTAATTTTTTGGCCTGGAACGACCTGGTGTTAGCTGCTGCACTTTTCATATTGGCCTTATTATTCAGAGAAATGGACCGATGGGACACGCAGCCATTGACCATGGGAACACATTTTTTGTGGCATCTATTCAGTGCCGCCGGAGGATTTTTTCTAGGAAAATATCTTTTCAGGTTTCAGTTTTTCAGGTTGCGAATCCTAAAACATCAGATTATATGATATTTTAGCAGAGATTAAAAATAGCTGAACATGCCTAAGAATACGCCAACTCATTTATGCCTGCTATCTACGTTTTTTAGTTTGTTTTTTGTTGCCGGACTGAGTGCTCAGGTTGACACTACAAATACTAACGACGATTTAGATTTTTCTGAATTTGATGGAGATTTTGACTTGGCTCCGAGCGATGGAAAAGGCAAAAGCACACGCGTATATTGCAATCAGAAAGTAAGTGGATTAAGTCCTGCCAAGCTTATTTCCATTGGTTATGATTTTCAAGGACCTTTTACGGTTAATTCAACTTTGGATTTGAGTCCTTTTACAGCTATGGTTGAAGAGACTTACCGCTTCTCTAATAACTACGGCTACAGGGTAATGGCTAACTTTCCGGTAATTTCGCGTTACGACTTCATCCTCAATTTAGGGTTTAATCACTGGCAGAGTGCTTATCAGCTCGATCGACAGCCGAACCAGATGCCAATAGCAACTGCTGCGCCTTTTTTCGAAAAGTTAGATGACTTTGCATTGCGCACTACGGGAGTAAATTTCACTATTTTCAAACCGCTTAACAGTGTAAACTATATTCTTGCTCAGGGGCAAGCCGACCTTAATGGTAATTATTTCAACGGTATTGTTCCTGATTTCGGCTTAATTAAGTATTCTGCTGCATTACTTTATGGCTGGAAAAAAAATGACCGCACCTCCTATGCGATTGGTGCTACCCGCACTTATCGTGGTGGTGAAGTTTTACACATTCCGGTGTTTTTACTTAATAAGACCTTTAATTCTAAATGGGGTGTAGAAATGCTGCTTCCTGCGAGAGGACATGTACGTCGAACAATTAATCCAAGATCGATGCTGTTTTTTGGTTATGAACTTGAAGGTAACTCCTATAATATCAGAGAAGTAACCTTACTCGGTCAATCCAATAATTTACTTGAATTGCGCAAATCAGAAATTCGCGCCCGTGTGATGTATGAAACATCTGTTTCAGGGTTTATATGGCTCAGCGTTCAGGCAGGAGCAAGAATTATGTATCGCTTTAATGTAGCCGAGCAAGACCGCGGAACACGCGGAGATTTTATCATCCAAAATCAGGTGAGCACGCCTTTTTATTTCAATGTAAGCATCAATTTGGTTAGTCCTTAATGAGGGTGACCGTGCCTTTATGACTCACATCATTAATGAGCCGTACCACATAGAAGTAAACTCCTGCCGGATTACTGCCACCATCCCAATCGTTCTGATAGTTGTCACTTTTGTAAACCAAATTGCCCCATCTGTTATAAATAAAAAGTTTAGTATCAGGGTAGTTGATTAAGTTTTCAATCACAAATGTGTCGTTAAAACCATCTCCATTAGGCGTAAATACATTGGGGATGCTTATGTCTCCTACCACCACATGCGTATAGCTTATGGTGTCTGTGCATCCATTTACATCAGTTACCACTAGCGTGACCACATAAGTGCCTGTGTCGCCGAAAACATGCGTAGGATTTCTTGTGGTTGATGTATTGCCATCGCCAAAATCCCAAAACCAACCTACTATTTCTGAAAAGAATTGGAAAGTGGACTGATCAGTGAAAGAAGTTGGCTCAGTGGTAGAGAATATCGGACTCGGTGAGAAAATAAAATTAGCTGTAGGGCCACCTGAAAAAACAATCACTGTATCGGAACCGGAGCAGCCAAAAGAGTTAGTAACAGTTACAGAATAGGTGCCTGCACCTACAAAAATACTCGCGTTGGTTGAACCATTCGACCATTCATAGCTAGCAAATCCTGCACCAGCAAATAATGAAGTGACCGTTCCCGGACAAATAATTAAATCGCCTTGAATGTCTACAACCGGGAAATCTTGATTCACTTCAACTGTATCGGAACCCACGCAGCCATCGCGATTAGTGGTAACATAATATGTTCCAGGCTGAGTGACCCAAATCGATTGGGTGGTGGCACCTGTATTCCAAAGATAAGTATCCTGTCCGGGGCCGGCATCAATCTGCACACTATCGCCAAAACAAACAATTTTACCGCCTCCAAGATTAATATCACTACCAAAGTCAGAAAAATAGCCATACCTACATCCTGATATTGCGCCACCATTGATAATTCCCAAGTGAAAAATAGGTGTTGTAGTGGATGTGTTGGTTATTACACTGTTTTGGTCCACTGGGATCGGCCCGGATAAATCGATTTGGGCTGCAACCCATTCGTTATTAGTTCCGGGAACAACAGAAAAAGCGGAGGCCGGTACCAGCGTTGTACTGCCATTTAATACAAAATTGCCTTGACCGCCATTTCTGATCATGATATTAAGACCAAAAAATTCATTCGTGCTTCGAGTGAATTGAACATTTCTGGAGCCTGTACACTTGATAGAGGGAAGCAAGGCGCCACCCATTTCGCATCCAAAACCTGAGACGTGAAATACATAAATGGGTTTATCTGCGCTTACATAAGTGTAAGGGGTGTTAATCAAGTGTGTGTAGACTTCCCCAGCATTAATAGTAGCCACTGGATTTCCTGACACGCTAATTTGCGTGTTATTTTCTGTGGCGGTCACAAAAAAACGTTCATCAGAATTTAAAAACCCCCGCATCACAATGTATTCATCACCAATCACATCAACCGGAACAATCTGATCGCCAATCAGATCGCGACATTGATTGAGCACTGCAGAATCATGTTTTATGGTAATAGCAATAGGTTTATTAGAAGTTACTCGAGTGCCTGATGGCATATCTGCTCCTTGTAATCCAGTTGCAATAAAGGAATATGTCTGCCCCCTATTTAAGGTGAAAGTGAAGGTGCTTCCTGCGCCATGACCGACTAAAGGTGTGCTGGGTATGACGGTAATTTGGGTATTATTTTCAGTAGCCACAATATCAAATCCACCACGCGGTTGAATAGGATAATTACCAATCGGGAAAAAAGTTTGCATTGGTAGAAAAAAGTCAGTTCCCAAAGCATTATTCCCTTTTAATGCAAAGATGTCGGGGTTGATGGTAGGATTAACTTCATAATAAGCTGTGATAGGGCTTGTACTTTCGATAAGCAATCCAAAGTTGAGCACGGTGTTTTCCGGTTTATTTTCAATTATATCAATCCTTGGGGTTAAATTAATCGAAGCGGATGCATTAGCAGTTAGATTTTGCACGATAGGCGCAAATGCCGGATTGGCCGGCTGACTGATGGTGACAACTGCTGGTTGAGCTAAGCTGGAAACACGGATAAAAATAGGCCTATCATCATGTGAATTGGTAATTTCAGGTGCAGCAAACCAAAATCGGGTGTCTATTTGAGCAATTGAATGTTTGGCTAATAAGCAATGAAAGGTTAGTAAAAATAAAATCTTGATGTTTTTCACTTGTTTGTAACCGAATTAGTTGAGCAAATATAAGCAAATGATGCAAAGTGTTCAAGTCACGCTAAATGTATCATTTACATTCAGTCTTATCTTGGCAACAATGTGTGAAAAAGATTCCTTTGATTTAACCTTTGATTTTGCTTTGAAAAGTTCTTTTGACATGCCAAGTCGGTAAACTCAGTAGTAGTAAAAGCAATTGATACTCTTTGCAAATAATTGCTATTATGATGATGATAGTAAAAACGATAAATGTCAGTGTGAAAGTTAATGAAAAAATAATGGATGCATGAAATTTTTTAGACAATGGGATATTTCGGTTGATGAACTTTGATAAACGATACAATAGCTCAGAGACAATAGATGCAAGAGTTAATGTAATAAACAAAAGGTATTCAAGACATTTTTGGATTCTTGACAGAATGCTACTGCTGCTAACTGAATTATTTAATGAGCCATCGTTATGCGTGATTACAATCTGATTTAGCTTTTCAATTGTGGGTATTTGCGTTTTCTTTTGGAATTGTATTTTTTCAAAAGCACGATCCAGTTTTGCAAATTGTTTTTCACCTTCAGCCAAGATTACAAGGTTAGAAAGCTGTGCACGGAGTAATTGATTAAATTTTTGGAAAATCTCCTGCTCATTTTTAATACCATTGTTTATTAAATATTGATAATCAACGGCCTTTCCATATGCAATCAACACAGGGGCTCGATGATCAGTATATGAAAAGAAATTAATCCCTACAGGAATAACGCTTAGCATTCGTTGTGATGAATTTCGCTCTGCATAAGACATTACAAGTCTTGCTGTCCCTTTCTTAAATGCGTTCAAACTTCGGTCAAGTCGACTCGTACCTTCCGGGAAAATTAACACAGCTCCGCCTCCATCGAATATTTTGAAGACCGCTTCAAATACTTCTTTGTTCTTTTTTACATCCAACCCAAATTCCCTGGCACGATATATTGGTATTAATCCTATTGACTTTAGAAGAAGAGCAATTATTTTATACTTAAATACATCAGCGCGAGTTAGAAAATAAACCTTACGTGGTTGAGTGAGTGACAATACAATTCCATCAAGAAATGAACTTGGATGGTTTGCCGTAAATAATATTGGTCCTTCCTTTGGAATATGATGTTTCCCTGTATTAATAACCCTTTGGAAATAACAAAGGAAAAACGGCTTAAGTAAGGTTCGGAGGTAGTAATAAATCAAGAGAAGAAAAAATAAAATAGCCAGACCATCTGGTCTGGCTATAAGTTAAGTGAGCATAATTACTTTTTTTGGAGCCGTTTCCATGTATCTGTTCTGCCAAACATACTTACACCTATATATCCTCTCACGTCAATAGTGTTGTCATCGATAAGGGTAATGGTGCAATTATAGGTGCTTCCATTCTCAGGATCATAAATAGTCCCTTCTTCCCACTTGTTCTTTCCCTTGTAAACAAAATCTTTCAGCATGCGATAGCCTAATAGTTTAACAGATCGCATACTCTCATCCGGATTGTTTTTATCCACTTTTTCATTGCCGTTTTCATCCTTGGGTTCTTTCAACCAAACAATTCTCCCATAATACTTATCCCCTATCTTCTCCACTTTAACCCGTGCTTTTTCATTGCTGGGTAACCACAACCCGATTAATCTATCTCCGTCTTCTTGGGCAAAAATTGTCGTGCTAAACAGAGGGGAAGCCATTATTCCAACAAAGAAAATAGCTTTAAAAATAAGTTTATTCATAATCTGCTATGTTTTAAGTTTTGTATCAACTAGTTTTTTACTCCTATATCAAATGTCATTTCAATTTTCATTCCAAAAGCATCTTCAATATCTCTTTTTCCTTCTCCACTTACCACAAACAATAAACCGGAATCTTTAAGATAATGAATAAGATCTTCTCCGGTCACAAGCAATTCAACCGTTTTTAATGACTGGTCTGCATCGTTGATATTTCCTATAGTTCTCATCGTGGCTTTTTCTCCCTTTCCAACTGCTTCGAGTTTAAAATTATTAAGATCGGCAAAGGTGATCAAGCTATCATTTATGCTGATAATTACTTTAGATAATTTAACATCATGTAGCTTCTCTAAACTCGTTCCTTCGGACTTAAGTTTTTCGTTCAATGCGTCTCCAAAATTAATATTTGCCAGAGTAGCAGGCACTCCTTCAAAGATTTCAAATTCATTGACCATGAAATCAGTTGTGTAGCTAAACTCGAATCTGCGATCTGCAGAACTTGAACATGACAGAAGTGTCAAAAGGACGATGGCACCGAAAATCTTGGTCAAATGTCTCATAGTTTTTATTTTTTTTTTAAATTAAATTATTGCGTGAACTGAAATAAGCTGTATTTTTTGTTTCTCCGTTTGGCAAATTTATTGAAGATGTAATACGAGTCCCGAGTTTAATGGTGATAGTTTCAAAAAGATCATAAATAATATCAAACCAATCAATAATTTATTGTTAATCTCAGGTCTTTCCGGCAGTCTGTATACCATAATCATTTTATTTCTCATGGCATAAAGAAATATAGAAAAGACGATTACAAACAGCGTAATGGCATAAGCTGCATTATAAACGGACTCAGAACCAGCAAAATATATGAATTGAATTACAGTGCCTAATAGGTAAGGAATAAGCACAATCTGAAACAAAAAAGTGATTCGGTTTAGGTTTTTGTGAATCAGTTGTGTAGTATTGGCAAGCTGAACAAATGGTTTAGCAACAAAATTTCCGATGATAAAAGGAAAAAACAGCGTAAATACAGATAAGGTGAGTTTAGACTGATCTTCCCAATATTGATAGGCCGTGAGCATGGTGAAGTTAAGGCTCGTTTTTATTTCCATCGGTGTGAGTAAGGCATGCGCAATAACTGTATTCAAAGAATGGATGCCTATCCAAAGCATGATCATTTTTAATAAGCCTGGTCTTTTTTTGAATGCTCTTTGT
>JBKBKN010000005.1:0-67441 GCA_046294625.1 Flavobacteriales bacterium | reverse complement strand
AAGAATAAGATTGAAACTCCTACTAGGGTGTATAAAATAATTGCCGGTGCGAATGTTTTATTAACTCTTTCTTGCGTCCACTGTTCGAAATTACTCAAAAACTCAATTTTAAAATAATAGACTTTTGGATGAAGATAAAATTTATAAGCTAAAAAACCAGTGATAACGTGGAACAATACAGACAAAGTGACATACGCAATAAGGTAAGCAACACAAGCATTGATAATCCTGTTATTCCTTTCCTTCTCAGGTGAAATTTCTCTAACTTCAGCTTGCTCTACATACTCCATTAGATTTACACTTAATGGCTTCAAAAATAGGTTTTCCCTAATAATTGACAAATCTCTGTGAGATTAATTTATCGGTTTCATCAAGCTGCATGATTAATATCATTTTATTCATCATGAATAATTCGCAATGTTGCATGATAAAGCCTTAACAATTATGCACTATTGTATCCCGTTACACAAAATTAGAAATAGCGATGAAGCTATCGTTGGTGGTATAAATGCTTCTTTGGGTGAAATGATTTATTCATTGAAATCTAAAGGAATCGCTGTTCCGGATGGTTATGCAATAAGTGCAAAAACTTATCAAGCATATCTTGATGAGAATAAACTTGGACGAGCCTTAACCGAAAACCTTGCAAAACTGGATGTTGCGAATTTATCAAATCTCCATGAGATTGGATTAGTTTGCAGAGAATGGATGGCATCAGGAAAGATTCCTGAATCGATTAAAAATGAAATCACTGTGTCTTACCTTTCACTGATTGAAAGCAATGAAGAACCTTCGGTAGCTGTCCGCAGCAGTGCAACTGCCGAAGATCTTCCTGATGCGAGTTTTGCAGGTCAGCACGATAGTTTTCTAAATATTCATGGAGCAGAAGCTTTTCTCGAAGCTGTTAAGCGCTGCTATATTTCATTGTTTAACAATCGAGCAATTAAATATCGGATCGATAATGGTTTTGAGCACATGAATGTTTTGCTCTCTGTCGGTGTTTAATTAATGGTCAGATCAGATTTAAGCGCTGCAGGCGTTTGCTTCACCATCGAGCCAGAAAATGGCGCGAAAAATATTATGTACATGACCAGTGCTTGGGGATTAGACGAAAATGTGGTTCAAGGTGCTGTTAGTCCCAATGAATTTTATGTTTTCAAGCCTGCGCTTCAACAAAACAAGAAGTCCCTATTTTTTCATAAAACAAGAGTCGAAGAATTCAAGATGATTTACGATGCCGCTGAATTAGCAAGCAGACCGGCGAAAAATATACCAACCACACACGAAGAGCAAGTCAGTTTTGTTTTAACAGGTGAAGAAGCCAAAATTCTGGCAAAATGATGTTATATCATAGAGCAGCATTATCGTATGCCTATGGATATAGAATGGGCCAAGGATGGATTAAGCAATAAATAATTTATCGGTCAGGCAAGACCAGAAACAGTGCATCGGTCAGAATCCAAGGAATCTATCAAAGAATATAAATTAAAATCGACAACGAAATTGCTATGCAAAGGAAAAGCAGTAGGCAAGGCTATTGCTAATGGCAGGGCGGTGATTGTTAATAGTTTGGCCGATGCATTTAAGGTGCAGCAAGGCGATATCATAGATGCCGAAATTACCAATCCAGATTGGAACGCCTTGCTTAGAAAAGCAGAATGTATCGTCACTAATAAGGGTGGTCGAACAAGCCATGCATCTATAGTGGCGAGAGAATTGGGGATACATGCTGTGGTGGGAACGGGCAATGCTACAGATACGATCAGCGAGGGGCAAATCATCACGGTGAGCTGCGCACAGGGAGATGAAGGCCAAATATTCGAAGGGAAGTTAGATTGGGACTTGCAAGAAATTTCGATGCAAAGCTATACGGAAACTAAAACCAAGCCCATGTTTATACTTGCAAACCCTGACAAGGCAATGAGTCTAGCTCAATTACCCAACCAAGGGGTTGGTTTGTTTCGGATGGAATTTATTATCAGTAATGCAATTCGGATTCATCAAATGGCATTGGCTCAATCTGATCAGTTAGCTGAGTCGAACGAGCGTAAAGCCATTGAAGCAATCACGGGAAAATACAGAAATAAAAAAGCCTATTTCATAGATAGATTGAGAGAATCTGTTGCAATGGTTGCAGCAGCGTTTTACCCGAAAGATGTAATTGTTCGAATGAGCGATTTTAAAACCAATGAATATGCCCAGCTTATCGGCGGACGCTTATTTGAACCGGAAGAAAAGAATCCAATGCTAGGTTTCAAAGGCGCTTCGCGCTATTATCATGAAAAATACAGGGAAGGTTTTGGTATGGAATGCGAAGCGATGCGACAGGTTAGAGATGAACTTGGATTAACCAATGTAAAATTGATGATTCCATTTTGCCGCACCATAGAAGAAGGTAAATAAGTATTGCAGGTGATGGAAGAATATGGCTTGAAAAAAGGCGAGAATGGTCTTGAAATTTATGTGATGGCCGAAATACCCAGCAATGTAATTCTGGCTGAAGAATTTGCAAAAATATTTGATGGATTTTCAATAGGATCAAATGGCCTCACTCAGCTCACATTAAGAATTGATTGTGATTCGTCTTTAATCATGGATTTGTTTGATGAGCATAATTCGGCTGAATTGAAAATGTTGGAAAAGGTAATTACTAAAGCAAAATTGGCAGGAGTGAAAATAGGTCATTGCGGTCAAGCCCCTAGCGATCATCTCGATTTTGCGGAATTATTAATTAAAATGAATATTGATACCATTTCCTTTACACCTGATTCCATTTTGCGCGGAATCAATAATATCATTAATGCAGAAAAGAATTTTACAGATAAATAGTTAATTTATTAATTTAGCTCTTGATGGCTTTGACATTATAACTCTGCTTCCACCACTTTCATATTTTCCGGATTGTAAGGTCTAAAAAACATAGTTTCTGACATGCCATTCAACCAATCGTCATATAAATGTGGAGGAACTATAACTGGCATACGATTGTGAATTTTTTCGACCACTTTATTGGGAATGGTGGTGATGATGGCGCACGAGCGAATCTGTTCTCCATTTAGCCTCACTTCTTCTTGCCAAAGACCGGCAAATCCGATAAAAAGATCATTAGTCAACGTAATAAGATGAGCCTGTTTATGTCCCTTCTCCCCTGTCCACTCGTAGAATCCACTAGCCAATATGATGCATCTTTTTTTCAGCATCCTTCGCATAAATGGTTTTTGCATTAAGCTGTCATCGCGAAGATTAATCAAAGGTTTAAACTTGCTTTCCGGATTTCGATCCCAGGGTGGTCGCATACCCCATTTTGCCGGCAAAATTTCGTTTTTATTGTCGTCATATATTACGGGAACAATCATCGTAGGCGCAATATTCGCCATATCGAAAATGATGTCTTCTTTCAACTTTGCTCTGAAATGCTTTTCAAGATCAATCGGTTTTCCGGCCAGCGTATATCTTCCACACATAACTTAACTAATTCTGAAAAGTGCCGTTTTCAATTGAAATCACAATATCTTCAATCAGCCGGTCTTCAGGATATTTATTGGGATCATATTCTGATTTGAGATCGGTGCCAAAAAAGCGAGCGAGCGATTGCCAAAAAAAGGCCTGAAAACCTCCCCTCAACTCTTTCACCAAACTGAACGATGTTTTACCGGTTTCTCGGTCAATCAGTTTAATAAGAATTCTTCCCTGATTGAGCGTCATGTTGCGGATATCTTTCTCAAATTCTTTTTTAATATCTTCTTCCACTTTCTCCATCATCTTCTTACGTTCACGTTCCGACATCCCAATCATTTGGTTGTTATATTCTTCTAGTCTTCGGCCGGCAACTTTGGCATAGGGATATACTTTGGCCACATCTCTTTTCAATCGACTCCATTTACGTTCTTCTCTTTTTGAAGAAAATAGTCTGTCAGCCTTAATTTCAGCTGCTCGCAGATTAACCACAGGCACAGTATCGCCATCAATGATCAAATAGCTCACTTTATAACCCACTTCCTTGTCTCCATCCAAAATCTTTTCCGGAGCGAGTATGTGAATTTGAGCATTCAAACTGAACGAAAATAAAAATGAAATGAAGAAGAAATGCTTGGGCATGTATATTATCCACTCAATTAGCATACCAAAGTTAAGAGAAGAAGGATTGAAGCTTCTCCAAAAGAATCTCCGGTGGATCAATCGGGCGTTTGGTAGTTGCGCTGATGAAAGCAAGATGTGTGGTGGCTTTATTTAATAATACGTTTGCTTCGTTATAAGTTTCGTAATGGAAGAAAATCCGCTTACCAGGCATTTCGGTTAGAGTGGTTCGAATGGTCAGCAGATCATCATAATAGGCTGGTTTGATGTATTTTATGGAATATTCGGTGATAGGCATCATCACTCCCATTTCTTCAAACGACTTGTAGGTTACACCTAGCGAGCGTAGTAATTCCACCCGCGCAACTTCAAAATAGGTGGCGTAGTTTCCGTAGTACACAAAACCCATTTGGTCTGTTTCGGCGTATCGCACTCTTATCTGTAAATCGAACTGATACATGGTAAAATCAATTTGCTGGCAAATAAAGACTATTTAAAACAAAGAAGGTAATTGGCAAACAGGAAAGTTTGCTTGTTTTTGTTCAATTGTTTCAAATAGCCAATTATTTTAATCTGCTTGTGAATTTTGAAAAATTAAATTGTCTAAACTCAGCAGGAAAAACGCCTAGTTTAAACATAACAAAGATAAATGACGCACCGATGAGCAATGATCGAAGCAAAATATTCACCACAGGGTGAAAATGGAATGGCAGTAACAAACCAATCACGTAAAGCAGAACCAAACTAACAAAAGTCACCACCGTATATCGACCAAATGGCTGCAAACCAAACCGAATTCTGATAAAAATAAGTTTAAAAAGATTGTAAACAATGCTTGAGATGCAAACAGCCCACGCAGCACCTTCAATTCCTAACCTTGGTATTAATATATAAAGCAAGCCAAGCGTGCATAGAGCGATGCTAATGAGTATGATAACCCCCCAATAAAATCGATCGGAGTTGAATACCAATGCATTGTTAGAGCCTGTAATCAAATTGAATAAAGCACTCAGACTTAAAATGGAAACCACCTCTGCCCCTTGCCCATAGATGGGTGGCAAAAAACCTAATAAATCAACGATATTTAAGTTAACTAAAAGAAACAATAATGCGCCAAATGCAAACAAATAGCGGCTGGATAAAGCATAGATTTTGAGAACTTCTTGTTGATCTTTTTTTACCATTGCATCGGCAATGCGCGGACCGGCAATTTTATCCAAAGCATTTCCAGGGGCTTCAATAAAAGTAGGTATAAATGCAGCAATGGCATAAACACCAACCAAATCAAGCGAAATGAATTGCCCAAGTATCACTGAATCGAGCAGTTTTATTCCCATAGATGCTGTACCGGCTAATAAAAAAACCGTTCCAAAAACAAGCATTTGCTTGAGCATTCTACGCGACCAAACTTCGCCACGAGGTATCAAACCGGGCTTGTCTTGTCTGTAAATATAATAAAGCAAAACTAAACTCAAACAAGCATAGATAAGGATATAACCCCAAATAAAAACAGATAAACTTATCCACCCAAAGGCATAGATGAAAATGAGTGAGAGAAACAATGTGCGTTGCACTACATCATTGAGTAATGATGGCACAGTAGATTTAAACAGCGCCATGCAATAGTTGGTGAGTGCAACAAATAATGCTATGAAAAAAGTAAATGGAATGGCATAGAAATAATAGTCATTGAAGAGCGAAGACTTTTCTTGATATAAGGCTTTAAAAGGGTCTGAAAATGAATAGATTAGAATAGAAGTAATTAAAATGCCAAGTAGCGGAAATAACAGTACAAAACCTAAAAAACCATGGTGCTGTTGTTCGCGCGCTTTAAATTGGGGGAAAAATCGAATGGTGATATTGCCAATGCCTAATCCGGCAAAACTTGCCAGCAAAAAGGAGAAAGAAAAGAGCACACGGGTCAATCCAATTTCTTCGGCACTCAGAAAAAAAGGTTGGATTATTACAAGGCTAACAAAACCAAGCAGAATACCCGTGTAACTGATCAGTGTATTCTTAATGCCTTGTCTCTGAATGATTCCCATATACTTCCAGGCGAAAGTAAGAAAAAGAGCCATAAGACAGATAGGTTTAAATCACGCAACCCAAAGCTTCAATCATTCATAATAAAATAGGTAGTGTGGTCTGCAGTCACATTCTTAGGTTTTATCAATTTCATCATTCAAAAAAATCATAATTCGGCTTTTCGCAACTTAAAAAGCGTACTTTTGCCGCAAAATTTTGATCATATGAACATTCACGAATATCAAGGAAAATCCATACTTAAGCAGTTCGGCGTAGGCATTCAGGAAGGTATCGTAGCTTCAACACCTGCAGAAGCTGTAGAAGCTGCCAAAAAACTTCAGGAACAAACCGGCACAGGTTGGTGGGTTATTAAAGCACAAATTCATGCAGGCGGCCGTGGCAAAGGTGGTGGTGTGAAATTGGCTAAATCCCTTGATGATGTTAAAACCATTTCGGAACAAATTATCGGGATGCAATTAGTTACTCCCCAAACAGGCCCTGAAGGCAAGAAAGTGCATCAGGTCTTGGTTGCTCAGGATGTATACTATCCGGGAGCTGATAAACCAGCTGAATTCTACATGAGCGTGCTGCTTAACAGAACTTCAGGAAGAAACATTATCATGTATTCTACCGAAGGAGGAATGGACATAGAAGCCGTTGCTGAACATAGCCCGGAAAAAATATTTACCGAAGAAGTTGATCCAAAAGTTGGTTTACAGGCATTTCAAGCAAGAAAAATTGCTTTTAACCTTGGACTTTCCGGCGATGCCTTTAAAAATATGGTGAAATTCGTGCATGCGCTTTACAAGGCATACGATAGTATTGATGCATCATTATTTGAAATCAATCCAGTGCTCAAAACATCAGACAATAAAATTATTGCTGTAGATGCAAAAGTTAATTTAGATGAAAATGCCTTATACCGCCATGCGGACATTGCAGCAATGAGAGACATCCGAGAAGAAGACCCCACAGAAGTAGAGGCAGGTCAATTCAATCTGAACTATGTAAAACTCGACGGCAATGTAGGCTGCATGGTAAATGGTGCAGGCCTTGCAATGGCCACCATGGACATTATAAAATTATCGGGCGGAGAGCCGGCCAACTTTCTTGATGTGGGTGGCACTGCCAATGCCGAACGCGTAGAACAGGCATTCAGAATTATCTTGAAAGATCCTAATGTGAAGGCTATTTTGGTGAATATTTTTGGAGGCATTGTTCGCTGCGATCGTGTTGCTCAAGGAATTGTAGATGCATACAAGAACATAGGCAATATCAACGTTCCGATTATTGTAAGACTTCAGGGAACCAATGCCGAAGAAGCCAAGCAAATTATTGATGCTTCGGGATTAAAAGTACTTTCTGCAATTTTGTTGCAGGAAGCAGCCGACAAGGTAAAAGAAGTTTTAGCTTAAAAGCAAGTATCAATTAATAAATATAAAGCCGACCAAGTGTCGGCTTTTTTGTTTTATTTCGGGCATTTGGAAGTTAGTCAGAAACGTAAGATCACCAACCAAACAGAAAACAAAACCATTAAATAGGACTATTTGACCAATTATTTAAAACGACATCCCTCGATTAAATCAAGAACGGGTTTGACTTTTTGGTTAAACACTTTGGTTACAAACTGCTTACATCATAACAGGTCGACAATCATCGGGCAGACCATTTTTTAGTATTCAGAAACGACCGTTCAGGAAAGCAAATAGAAATTTGTGCGGACAAAACTTGGTTTCATTTTATAATCAGACGAATAATTAACGGCAACCCGGCAGACTATAAAGACAGTGATAATTGCGTTAGTTTTGAAGATATAGCAATTTGGGAAAGCGAAAACAACTACGACCAATCTGACTACTATGCAGGCGGACAAAATGGACTAGAACGAGTTATAAACAACACTGCAAAGTGGTTCAAACGAAACCAATAACTATTGAAAACAAATGTTTGGCTTGACACAAAAAAATTCAAAAATTAAAGGACAAGGACTTTGAGAATAAATTCGGCCAACTGCCCGACAAAAACCAACCGACATATTTTGGAAAATTAAAAATAGAAATTAGGGAATTATTTGTGGTCATTGACTTCCAGCTTGTATTGGATAACGATAATGTTTCACCATTTGACGAGAACTCAATGACCGACAAATTCATTTTAGAAGCAAAAAATTCAAAAATTCAAATCAGTCAAAAAGATTGGAGAGGCGATCATTTCATTTACGAATTATCCAAAAATGGCAACAAAATATTTGAGTTTAAGTTAAGTAAAATAGAAGTTGATCGATCAGTGGAATTGACAATTAACAATATAAAAATAAATCTATAACGACAAGAACGGCAGCCGATAAGACGTTTTGCAGAAGCGTGGGTTTCGTGCTTCTATGTCTGTGAAGTGCTTAATTCAGCCTGAGAGCTTTGGGGATTTTGCATCTTGTGAAGTTTAGTGTTGAAAATCCCCACCTTCGCAAAGAAGCAAAACGAACGGTCCTCCCCATTTGATATTGGCGAAATGCAATTGTTATATCAAAAAGAAGAGAAAGATATTTGCCTGAAAAATGATTATTGAGCACGATTTTTGAAACATATGCAGTTCAAAATTGAATTGTTATTATTTGCTATTTTTACCTTGATTTTTTTCTATGCCTGAACAGAAACGGATTACACCAGTCTGGATAATTTTCATAGCAGATTTATTTCTCTGCTTTCTGGCAATTTGGTCAGCATATATGTTGCGTTTCAACTTTCGCATACCCGAAGTTGAAATCGGAACTTTTCATCGGGTTTTTACGGTTATTTTATCGATAAGAGCATTAAGCTTTCTGCTGTCAAGAACTTACAAAGGAATCATTTATTACACTTCATCAAAAGATGCAGAGCGAATCTTTTTAACTATCAGCGCGGGTGCATTGATTTTAATGCTAGCTAACCCCGTTTTTGCATACTTCAGTGGTGTTTATGTAGTTCCATATTCAATAATTATTCTCGATGCCATTCTTTCGATATTTTTTATGAGCTCCATGCGCATGGTAGCTAAATTGTTTTATTCTGAGATCATCAACTTTCGTAAAGAGAAATACAAAGTAATTATTTATGGTGCAGGAGAAACCGGAATGATGGCACAAAAAGCCATCGAGAAAGATGCCAGTGCCAAATATTCTGTGGTTGGTTTTATTGATCAGGATCCTAAACTCATAGGCAAAAAAATTCAAGGACATAGCATTCATGCACCTGAAGAACTCGAATATCTGCTCACACATGGGGACATCAAGCTTTTGATCATAGCCATTGACAAACTCCAACCATCCAAAAAACAAGAGATCATTGATATTTGCCTCACCAACAATGTGAAAGTTTTGAATGTTCCACCGCTGAATCGATGGATAAAAGGAGAACTGAGTTTTAAGCAAATCAAAAAGATCAATATTGAAGATTTGCTCGAAAGAGAGCCCATCAATCTTAGCCAAGATGCTATTGCTTCCAAAATCAGCGGAAAGACAATTTTAATTACCGGCGCAGCCGGATCAATCGGAAGTGAAATTGTTAGACAATTGACTAATTTTTCGCCGAGAAAGCTTTACTTACTTGATCAAGCAGAGTCGGCTCTTTATGATCTTGAGAATGAATTGAAAGCATTGGATCATACAGTACCGTATGAAACCATCATTGCAGATGTACGCAGCCGACGACGCATGCGCAAAGTGTTTGATTTCTGTCAACCACAGGTGGTTTTTCATGCTGCTGCATACAAGCATGTTCCTTTGATGGAGCTTAATCCTAGTGAAGCATTGCTTACAAATATCAAAGGTACCAAAACGCTTGCCGACCTTGCCGTTGAATACAATGTGAGTGATTTTGTCATGATTTCAACTGACAAAGCCGTGAATCCAACCAATGTGATGGGTGCATCTAAGCGCATTTCTGAAATGTATGTGCAAGCGCTATCTGCGGTTAGCAAAACAAAATTTATCACCACCCGATTTGGTAATGTTTTAGGATCCAATGGCTCAGTGATTCCCTTGTTCAATAAACAAATTGAGCGAGGCGGTCCGGTTACGGTAACACATCCTGACATTACTCGATATTTTATGACTATTCCCGAAGCTTGTCAATTGGTGCTGGAAGCAGCTGCATCAGGCAAAGGCGGAGAGATTTTCATTTTCGATATGGGGAAATCGGTTAAAATTGTGGATCTGGCAAAAAAAATGATCAAACTTTCGGGGCTTACCCTAGATAAAGACATCGAAATTGTTTACACAGGACTTCGTCCCGGTGAAAAATTGTATGAAGAATTGCTGAATGATTCAGAAAATACCATCTCGACACATCACCCGCAAATCATGAAAGCCAAGGTGGTTCCCGAAGATTACATTACAATCAATCAGCAGGTTGAATCGCTCATTCACTTGTTTGATCGACAGGATAACCTGCAAATCGTATCGGCTATGAAAGCCATGGTTCCGGAATACATCAGCAACAATTCTGAATTTGAGCTGTTAGATGCTGGCAAACAGACGTATTCATGATTTCATCACGCTCCATTCAAGCAGAAAAGGTTGCACATCTTAAAGGACACGATGGCGCAATCTACACGCTGTTGCCAACAAATAATGACCATTATTTTCTTTCAGGTGGAAGTGATCATATGGTCGTACTGTGGAATGAGTTGTCGATGATGCCTGAAGCTGTGTTAGCAAAAGTACCAGCCGTTATTTATTCTCTGGCATATTTTGATGATTATAAAAGATTAGCCGTAGGCACCAGCGCCGGGCAAATTCACATTATAGACCTTGCGTTGAAAAAGGAAATTCACTGTTTGCAGCCATCGCAATCAGGGATTTTTGATATCCAGTTCGTGCCTGTTCAATCTAAACTTCTGGCATTGAGTGGTGATGGTAGTTTTTCCCTTTGGGATACAAATACGCTTACATGTATCGCAAATGTAAAAATAACAGACAAAAAACTTCGTCAGGCAGCCATCCATCCAAATGAAACAACAGCTGCTGTGGCTTGTGGCAACAATTCGATAGCTATTATTGACCTGTCATCCGGGCTGATGTCAAAATATTTCGAAGCACACACAATGTCGGTAAACAGTCTTTGCTTTAGTCCTGATGGTCGTTTTCTGCTTTCAGGTTCTCGCGATGCCTGGCTCAAAGTTTGGGATGTTCAGCAGCACTTTAGTTTGCATTATGAGGTGCCTGCCCACAATTTTGCTATATACTCCATTGTTTACAGTCCTGATTCCCAGTTTTTTGCTACCGCAAGCCGTGACAAGACGGTAAAAATTTGGAATGCCGAAGATTTCTCCTTTTTAATTCGTATCAATAAGGATAAATTTGATGGTCACATAAACTCTGTCAATAAAATTATATGGAAAAAAGACTACTTGATATCTGCTGGAGATGATCGAAGTATTATGCTTTGGAAAGTAAGTTAGCGTTTCGGTGCCTAACACTTTATCATTCATGTAAAATTAACATAAGTTCAAGGTCAGCTCAATAAATCCCTTATATTTGCGCGCAATTCCAAGTTAGCTTTAAAGGAATTGCTGTCCTGGAAGAAACCAACACAAATTTGCTTATGACAAGGTTTTCAGAAGGACTTACCTATGATGATGTACTTTTAGTTCCCGCTTATTCCGAGGTTTTGCCTCGAGAAACTGATATTAGCACCTATTTCA
Organism: Flavobacteriales bacterium; assembly: GCA_046294625.1. Classification (GTDB taxonomy): domain Bacteria; phylum Bacteroidota; class Bacteroidia; order M30B66; family M30B66; genus JBKBKN01. Next base: position 55,660 of record JBKBKN010000005.1, on the reverse strand, counting down.
GTCGCAAAATTAAATTGAATGTACCCATCGTTTCTGCAGCTATGGATACAGTTACAGAATCGAGCCTCGCCATAGCTATTGCTCAAGAAGGCGGAATTGGCGTTTTACACAAGAATATGAGTATAGAACGTCAGGCAGCTGAAGTGAAGAAAGTGAAACGATCGGAAAGCGGCATGATTCTCGACCCGGTTACCTTGTCAGAAAATGCACTTGTGGCTGATGCGCTCAATTTGATGAAAGAGCATAAGATTGGTGGAATTCCTGTTACTGACGCCAACAAAAAATTAGTAGGCATTATTACAAATCGTGATTTGCGCTTCGAAAAACGTATGGATAAGCCTATTCGAGAAGTAATGACCAGCGAAGGACTCATCACCACCGAAGAAACAAATCTTGAAAAAGCAGAAGCCATTCTTCAGGATTTTAAAATCGAGAAACTGCCTGTTGTAGATAAAAATTATCAACTAGTCGGGTTGATTACCTATAAAGACATCATCAAAAGTCGAATCAGACCCAATGCCTGTAAAGATGAGTATGGTCGCTTACGCGTGGCTGCGGCTGTTGGTATCACTGCCGACACTTTTCAGCGCATAGATGCATTGGTAAAGGCTGGCGTTGATGCAGTAGTTATTGATACAGCTCACGGGCATTCAAAAGGTGTTATTGATACCCTTCGCGCGGTAAGAAATGCTTATAGTGATTTGCAAATCGTAGTTGGCAATATCGCTACTGGTGATGCCGCCCGCACGCTTGCCGACAATGGTGCTGATGCGGTGAAAGTTGGAATTGGCCCGGGCTCAATTTGCACCACAAGAGTAATTGCAGGTGTAGGAGTACCTCAATTTACAGCCTTGGTAGATGCAGCCGAAGCATTGAAAGATACCGGCATTCCAGTGATTGCCGATGGTGGAATTCGTTTTTCAGGCGATATTGTGAAAGCATTAGCAGGTGGTGCTTCTTCTATCATGATAGGTTCATTGCTTGCGGGAGTGGAAGAGTCTCCGGGTGAAACCATCATTTACGAAGGAAGGAAATTTAAAACCTACCGTGGCATGGGCTCAATCGAAGCCATGCAATCAGGTTCGAAAGATCGTTATTTTCAGGATGTGGAAGATGACGTGAAAAAGCTGGTTCCTGAAGGTATCGTGGGGCAAGTTCCTTTTAAAGGCACTTTGGCCGAAGTAATTTATCAGCTGATTGGAGGCTTGAGAGCCGGAATGGGGTATTGCGGAGCAAAAAACATTTCAGTATTGCAGCAATCACAGATCATGCGAATCACAGCTGCCGGTGTCCGCGAAAGCCATCCGCACGATGTGGTGATTACACGCGAAGCACCGAATTACAGCAGATAATTTACTGTGATACGTTAAAAAAATGCAATTTCTCAAATAATTGGCTGTAGCAAATCGGAGTGTTTATTTTTGTCAGAAACTTAACGACATAAATACCACGATTATGGATATCCAACTCATTCAAAAACTCGCTGAAGAGAAAAGCACTCCTTGCGTAACGATTTGTCTCAACACTCATCGTACGCATCCTGATTGTCAAACTGATGCCGTATTGATTAAAAATCTTTGTAAAGAAGCTGAAGACCGTCTTCTGGCTGAATTCAATAAAAGAAGCATTCAGCCCTTGCTGGATAAATTATCTCAAATACCCGATCAGATTGATGTGCGCCACAATCTGGAGAGTCTTCATATTTTCTTGTCGAACGAAACATTGGAAATCGTCAAGTTAATTTGGCCGGTTCACCAAAACGCTGTGCATATCAGCAATAGTTTTTCAATGCGTTATCTCATCAAAGCCTATAACAGAACAACTCACTACAATATCTTGATTTTGTCGCAAAGTGGTGTTCAGCTTTTTGAAGCACAGAATGATGAAATCAAGCATGAAATCAAAAATGAGGATTTTCCATTTGCAGAAAACCAACATTATCACACCCACCATCAGAAACTAAGCGACCCTAAAGCCATGGACAACATGGTGAAAGAGTTTCTCAATAAAGTAGATAAAGCTTTGGTGAAAGTTTTTAACGCCAATCAGCAGAAGACTTTGGTGATTTGTACTGAAGATAATTACAGTAGACTGATGGATGTAGCCGATCGAAGGGAGATTTATTACGGTTATGCACCAATCAATTACAATCAAACAGCTATACATCAATTAGTGGAGCAAGCCTGGCCAATCATTGCTGAAGAACAGAAAAGGTTAAGAGCCGATGCCATTGCCGAATTGAAAAATGCTATTTCCGATGGCAAAGTACTTACCGACTTGAGAGAAATCTATCGCGCTGCCAAAGAAGGCCGTGCCGAACTGCTTATTAGCCACAATCAATTTAGTCAGCCGGTGAAAATGACCGGTCCTTTTGATTTTGATTTAATTAATGATGTGCGCGAAAAAGATGCAGTGGACGATATCACCGGCAATATCGCATGGGAAGTACTTGCCAAAAAAGGCAGAGTGGTATTCACCGAACAGGAAGAACTAACCAAAGTGGGTGAAATTGCTGTTAAATTAAGGTATTGATTAATAAGGTTGATGAGCTTAGTTTAAAAACCGAGCATAAATTTTAAAGGAATGTGCAGACGTTCTGCCCATGCTTTTTCATTATGGTCGGCACCTTCGAAGGATAAGCTTAAACAATTGGCTGCCGCATAACCTTTGTTTTTGGTGATTGCATCGGCCTTTACCTGCAAAGCTGGATAGGCTGCATCAAGATTGATGGTGCCATGGTCGAAATAGAGTTTATGCTTAGCTGCATCAGGCAGCCTTTGGTTGATGTAGTCTAAAATAATGTCCGGCACCGGGTTGTTTTCATCAGTAAAAATGCCGGGCCAATGAGTTGAAAGGCATATTGCACCACCAAATAATTCAGGGTATTCGCAAAGCGCATATAGCGAAATCAGCCCGCCCATGCTCGATCCGGCTATGAAGGTATTAGTCTGATCAGGATGTGTTGCATAGTGTTGGTCTATAAAAGGCTTCAGTTCGTTTACGATAAATTTCAAATAATTGTCAGATTGCACGTCTCGTTCAAACAAAGCTCTCCCCTTTTCTATTGAGCGGCGCTTAATATCTTCTACCTGTTGTTTGCTGAGTTGCTGAAAAACCTTTTCAGGAAAATATTCGCTGTGACGCGATTCATTGTTCCAAATCCCCACCACAATGGTATGTCGAATGGCTTTCGATTCTAAAAGTTGCCCCATGGTTTCATCTACTCCCCACTCCTGTTTGTTCCATGTAATGGTAGAATCGAAGAGCATTTGTCCATCATGCATGTAAAGTACTGCATATTTTTGCTCCAAGCTATAATTTTCAGGAAGCCACACATCGACATTGCGCGGTTTCACATATTTTGATTCAATAAGATGTCGTTCAATTTTGCCCGAACTTACCTTCGGAATTTGCGCCGAAACTTGTCCAAAAATGCCCAACAATCCTAAATAAAAAAGACTTCTCATGCAGCAAATTTGCAAGATTAAATGATGGTGATTTAGGTTTATAATGAAATTTACAAAAATAAAATTTGGAAACGCGGCGATCAAAGACCTATCTTTCACAGCATCAATGTCAAACCCATGGAAGAAAGTATATTAACCAAAGTATTTTTGCCTTTTGCATTGGCCTTTATCATGGCAGGTATGGGGCTTTCTTTGCAAATCAACGACTTTAAAAAAATCATTTCTTTTCCAAAGGCATTTTTCGTAGGTGTTGTTTGCCAAATGATATTGTTGCCTATAGTTGGTTATTTGCTCATCTCCATATTTCATATTCAGGGTGCACTTGCAGTAGGTGTAATGATTATTGCTGCCTGCCCGGGCGGTGCTACTTCCAATCTCATTTCTCACTTAGCTAAGGGCGACACAGCGCTTTCCATTAGTCTTACGGCTATTACATCTTTAGTCACGGTAATCACTATTCCTTTGATTGTGAATTATTCCATCACTCATTTTGGTGAAGAAGGAAGTGTAACGCTTCCATTAGGCAGAACCATTGCTCAAATATTTGCTATTACCGTAATTCCGGTTGCTTTGGGCATGTATATCAAGAAAAAGAAACCAAAAATTAGTGAGAAAGCTGATCAACCCGTGAAGTTTTTTTCAGCATTTTTTCTGGCATTGGTTATTGCGGCTGCCATAATTAAAGAGCGCGAAAATTTAGTGGAGCTCATGCAACTCACTGGTCCTATTATGCTTACACTCAATGTCGGCATGATGTTGATTGGATTTGCCATAGGGAAAATATTTATGCTGCCCGCCAAACAATCAATTACAGTTGCAATAGAAAGTGGAATTCAAAATGGCACCTTAGGTATTTTCATCGCAGCAACATTGCTTCAAAATTCAAATGCTGCCATTCCAAGTGCAATATACAGTTTACTGATGTTCCTGACCGGTTTTATGGTGATTATGCTAGGCTATCGTTTTATAAAAACTTCGCCTTCAGTCTAACTTTCTATGAATCTTAAAATTTTACCGGTAAGGAATCTCAAAAGGACTGTCAACCCGCACGGGAATGTTCTTCGCAAAAAGTGATTTTTTTACCCGAATATATCCGCTCAGCTCCAGCTTCATTTTCTGTTGTGTGATTACGCTAAGCAGCATACCAGGTTTGAGCAGTTTCATCAGATTAGCTTCAATATCCCAATCAATGTCCGCATTGGTTTCTTTTGGAATTCTGATAACAGAAGGATTAGTAATTTTTCCCACCGGATAGCCATTGATGAGAATATCCAAATCCACTTTCCTAATTCTGAATTTAATACGATCGGGATTGTAAAGCTTTGTGCTCACTTTCAAATCCAATTTACCATCATTGATTTTACCCACTTTCACATTGGTAATTTTTTCGATTTGGGGTTCGCGCGGTTGGCTAAAAATGCCACAAGATGTTGTGCTGACAATAAAGACTATCGAAAACAGAAAAATGGTAAAGCGAATGAAGGGCATGAATGATTATTTAGTGACTGTAACGCTCGATGTGGTAATGGTATTGCTCCGGTTGCCTTTTCGATCGGTGAGATAAATACTATAGGTGAAGGATTCACTGTTGCCGCTACCAATCACTGCTACGGAAGGAATTTCAATATTCAGTCTTCCGGTAATAGCAATATTAGCATTGTCGGGGGCAAGTTGCTGTGTGCGAAGTTGATACGTGAGGTTATTTCGACTATCTGTTACAAAAGTATTGACCACATCAGGACTATTTTCGCCCAAATCGCCGTCTCCATCACGATATTCAATGGTGATGGTCAGTGGACTGCTGAATTGCACTAAGCTTGAAGGACTGATAGAAATAAATTTGATTTCAGGTACTTCACTCCATGAACTTTCTTCCTTTTTACAGGATGAAAGCATGCATATTACCAAAGTCAAGGTGAACGCATAGCGGAAAATAAGCTTGATTTTCATTATTTACAATCAATTTTAGTTGAATCTGATAAAACTCCAGTATTGCTTAAAAAAATCATTAGTGGAATTCTTTGGAAATTGCGTAGGAAATGGTCGGCCTCCATCATTTGCATTGTAGCGCATAAAAATTTGTTGATTTACCGGAAGATTAGCCACATTCAAGCTTACCATCCAAGCCTGAGGCAAAGGTGGAAAATTTAAAAATGTTGCATTAGCCACAATAGGATTGCTAAAATCATTCATTGAAGTGCTCAGATAAAGTTTATTGTATTGCATTTGACTTACGGGTGTCCAATCATCTTCGATAAACACCAATATTCTGATTAAATCCATACTTACCGGAACTTTAAAAGGACTGGTTATGGTGCCATCTATACGGTTAGTCACTGTATCGAGGTTAGTGAGATAATTGCTGCTTCTTGCCACATATAAAGGAAACACAGGTTCACGGTCAGGTGGCCCAGAAATTGCACCATTTTGATTGGGTGCCCCATTTTCAATCCAGGTTCGAATGTTGTTGATATCAGCTTGTGGTAGAGGCGTGCCAATATTATCCTGTGGCATACGATCATTTTCATTCACAAAGCAACAATTGGTAATACGCTCAAAAAGGACAGATTTAGAAGGGTCATAAGGTACTACTCTAAACTCAAAAGTTCCTGAATCATTGTTTTTAATGATTGGGTGATAAACCAAGGTGCTAAAGCTTGACTGCAAAGACCTGAAATCAGGCTCAAATGTGCCATCGTGACAAGCCGGCATGGCACATTTCGGGATAAAAATATTCTGGTGTAGGCTCAATAAGCTGGTAGGATTAACCGTATCATTCACATTGCCATTGTCGCCTCGGTCAATAGCATCAAAAGGATTGTCGGGCTTCACTACTTCTTTTTGACAGGATTGAAACATAGCAAGTACCCCAATCAAGAGGGTGAAGGCAAATGCTATTTTTTGCAATATTTTCATTGGGCTAAAATTTGATTTTTTAAACAAATGCTTCGTGCAAGTGCCTTCCCGATAAGAGTCCTGATGGAATATCGGAGCGGAAACCAAGTATCTCTACAATCGTAGGAACGATATCAATGCTCTCTCCGGTCACTTGCTGAATCACTTGATTTTGAATTACTTTACCGGGCGGACCAACAATGAGCGAAAATATTTCTCGCGATGTAGGGTCGCTTGTGTGGTCGATGGCTCTTTGACCAAAAGCATCCACGAGGTTGTTGGGTTCATAATTTCGGCCATGTTCAGGCGCTATTATCAGTATAGTATCATTAGCCATGCCGGGAGTGGATTGAATACGATTCCATAAGCGGCCTACTGCAAAATCGGCTTTTCGAAGATTATCGCAATATTCGGTGTAATTGAAATGGCAGATATCTACTCCTTGCATATTTACTACGAGCAATTCTGGCTTAAATTCTTCAATTACCTTTTCTGCAAAGAAGATGTTGTACATATCAGCATTCATGGACGTACCAACTCCATAGGGATTGGCAAATTGTCCTGCAGCATTCTGCGTAAGTAGGTTTTTAATGAATGTTTGTATGCGATCATAATCCAACGAAAGATTTTCTATAGAATCGCCGTTTGTCTCATTCGGTTTCCTGAAATTGCTATTGAAAAAATTACGCATTTCACTCACCTTATCAAACTGCTGCATATTGAGTTGAAAAGGATTGGACATGGCATTGTGTCCATATTGATTCACAATGCTGTGCGGCTGCATAAAATTGGCACCATACTTGGCACCATAACCCGGATATGCACTGAAATTAAGTGAAGGATACGGACCGAGCATATTGGCAATCCACCATGAATTTAAGGGGCTGTTGGATGAACTGTTGTGCTTTCTGTAATATTCAAAAATGGTAGGGAATTGAGGTGGTTGTTTAATATTGAGATCAACTAAGGTATAATGTCCTGTGATCGCTGTAGAATGACCGTTGAAATGTCCTGTAGGCCCCTGCGCATATCTGAAGCCTTTATAGAGTGTGCCCAAAGATTGGAGTGATGAACCAGTATGTGGTGGCAGAGGACTCATACCACCGGCTATTTCTGAAGATACGGGTTCATTTCCGCTCAATAGTCGTGGCATTAAGTTACCTTTGCTTTTCTCGATTGATTCAATATTTCTAACCCCTCCGGCAAAAAGACAAAACACCACATGATTGGCTATTCGGTTACCAGACGCAGCAAACAGTCGGCCCGAAGGCAGGATATAAGGCACTGCAAAGGCTCCTGCTCCGGCTATGGCTGTTTTCTTCAAAAAACTTCTTCTCTTCATATCTTTTAATTTTAGATATTGGCTTTTAGCTGTTGGTTATTGGCAATCAGCACCAAACATGCATCAATATTGACTTTTAACATCTTATATTTCGCATTTCACTTTTCACCTTTTTTTTTCACTTAATAATACCGATATTCATCGGCAGTCATCATTGCGTAATACACATGTTGCACAGTCAGGTTAAGGTCCGATTGTATATATTCTTTGAGCTTCCATGCTTCAAATTCGTCGGGGGCACGGTTATATAGCTGCAAATACACTTCTCGCACAAATTGTTCCACATTCGTTCTCATGTGCAGATCAGTTGGAATGTTTGCCGATGGACTATTGAGCATGTTTCTGATAATCAAGTCTTCCAATAGCTTTTTGTCTCCAAAAGCCACATAAATAACAGAAAGTCTGCTCAATAAGGTTTGACTTGGCGAAGCGCCGAAAATATCATTGTAGGCTATAGAAATGAACTCGACTTCATTTTTTTTATTTTGCTTATTATCGCCTTTTCTTCGCACGTTTACATCTTCGATTCCGTAAACGAAAATCGTTTCTTTTTTGCAGGAAGAAAGCGATAAGGAAGCCGCTATCGTAACTAACATTATCCCTTTGGCGAACCTAAATATTGGGATTTTTGTGGTCATTCGAACATCAAAATGATCTAAATTTTGATAATTAAGGCGCAGCTGAAAAAATGTTCTTTTCAGTGAATTAAGAAGGCTTGTGAAATATTTTAATGGTTCTTTTTCCATGTCCCGTTCATTGCTTTAATAGTCTGATTTCTCTAGTAAATACAAATATTGCTCCGGCAAATGATGTTGCCATATGTTTACGTTATTAATGTCGTTATTGTAAAGTTTAAAATAATCTTCATCGGGTTGAAGCACTATAATATTTCCTGTTCTAACATAATAGTTGCTTTCATAATACTTTGGTGCTTCAAAGTTGGGTATTTGCTTTTTCACAGCCTTTGAAACAATGTTTCCAAGGTATTTCTGATAGTTTTTTTGCGCTTTTTTCCCTGGTTTGCTCAGTTGCTTGTATGCTCGTTTCAGTGCAATATTGGCAGGAAATTTTTGCTCACGAATCATCGAATTGGCGTGTCGAAAAGGGTTTACTGCGGTAAAATCATCTACGGTTTGAATGGAAAACGGAACATCTGGCACCCAGTCTGCCATGTTCACAACATTAAACGCCCATCCTCCTTTGTTTGCATTTTCATAATCATAAGCAAAAAATAAGTTGCCAGGTTTGGGGCCTGCACTGCAGTATGTTTTGAAATAAATATCATGCGGCAGCTTTTTGTCAAGTTTTAGGTTTTTTAAATATGCATTGAGCATGTAAGTAATGCCTCCACCCTGACTATGACCAGTTAAAATAAAATCTTTGATTCCGGATTTGTAACAAGAGTCTATTTTGCTTTCAATTGTTTTTGACAGATAAGCCATTGCTACAAACCAGCCAACCTGCACAGCAGCCTTAGGATGATCAGCTAACTTATAGGTAAAACGAAAGTCCTTGTCCAACTGCAACTCGCCTTTTGCGGGTATCATTGCGGCATATAGATTGGCTAAAAAGCTGGCCTCAGTCTGAATGCTTCCCCGAATGGCAATCACAGCAATAGGTTTGCTTTGATGCACCCATAAATCCCAGATATTATCGAATGCTACGAGCGGTGAGCGATAAACAAAATTGAACTCTTCAGGCGCTGCAACAGAATTCTTTTCATTCCATTGGTCCAATGCGATATGCACTCTATTGTTGATTTTAAGCAACTCCCTATACTCCGATTTTTCAAAGCCCGGTTTTAGGACGTTTGCGCTTGCGCTTTGAAAGATTATTAGATAAAAAAATAGGAAGGTTAAATTTTTCATTCAATATTGTTTTGAGTAAATTTTCTTCTGATAGTAGGATAATTGATAATAAATTGCAGCTCACCGCATTAAGGATTTCGGAGCACAATGTTTGAATTAACTACTTTTGACATCATTAAGGTGAATAGTTGTTAACAACAGGTTTTCTTTTATTAGTTCATTTCTGAATATTTTTTTAGTTAGTTAAAATTGCTTGCCAATCTTGTCTTTGTAATTCAATAGAGTTTTCTGTTTCAGGGTCAAATGATATTATCACTTCTGTTTGTCCTTTCACTTCTTTAAATTCAACAGTTGCAAGACGTCCGCCAAACTCATAAGAAAAATTTTCTCCTTGGTTGATTTCTTTGTAAGCAGCATCAAATTCAAAACCAAAACTTCCGTTTTGGGCTTCCGTTCTGGCTAAATATCTTCCTCCAACTTTTAAATCGTTTGTAGCTGTCGGACAATGCCAACTAGGGTCAGCAAAATTCAATTTTGTTATGTGTTCGGGTTGCGTGTAATAGTCCCAAACCTTTTGTTTATCAGCCGTAATGTTTGCCTTTTTGGTTATTTTCAATATTGTCAAAATTTTATTGTGGTATTTGTGTTTCGTCTGTAAAATTCACTTCCCATTGATGACCGTCAAGTTCTGCGAATGTGTCGTAGTACATCCAGCCATGGTCGGCACTTTCTCTATAATGAGTCCCACCGTTTTCAAGGGCAAGTTTTACAATTCTGTCAACGTCTTCTCTGCTGTCAACTTGTATTGCAGTCAAAACTTGTGTTGATGAACCGTCTGCAATTGGTCTATTCGTAAAAGTGCTGAATATTTCGTGGGTGATAAGCATTGAATAATTTAATCCATCATTAAGAACCAAACATAATGCTCTATCGTCCGAAAATTGTTCTTTAAATGAAAAACCGAGTTTTGTCCAAAAGTCTCTTGTCTTTTGAAGGTCTTTAATAGGAAGGTTTACGAAGATGGATTTTATTTTCATCCTATTTCATTATTTGTTGTTATAGGTTAGTGCTAACTACTTAATCCCCGCATATTCATCTGTTTTTAAAACTTCTACGATTAAGGATTTGTAATCATCATTGGCGGAATATAATCCAGTATAATGCTGCATTTCCTGTGAAGTAGGTAACCTGAACAGGAAACGATTAAACAGGATTTTTACCTGGCCTTCGCGATAAGGCAGGGAGTTGAAAAAGATATTACAGAAATCGTTTTTGCTTTCACCAACTTGTAAGAATAAGGAGCTAGAGAAGCCATCTATCATTCTCACCCCCTGCTCGGCTTCTGATTGCGTTGGATTCCGAAAAAGAAATTGTTGAAAAACGGCTATCACAAAATTCAGTGAACCCATATTGATTTGGTCATAAAAGTAATTGTCTACCATGCGCCGATGTATTTCCCGAATGCCGATTGCACCATTTTGGAATTGAGATTGGGCGGATCGTAAAATAATCAAGCGATTGATTTCAAATTGTAAACTTGGCCAAAATGGTTCGAAATCTGTATTGTTTAAAAATGACTGAAAGACCAAAATATTGAGTGTAAATTCAGATGTATCAATTCCATTTAACAGCTCAGACTTTGCAATAACAAACTCCTGATTGTAAAATTCAGGATTGGACAGAATTTGATTTAAAACAATTGCGCGATTTTCTTCTGTAAATGTTTCGTTTGTACCAATCACCGCATTAGCTGCCGACACTTCTTGAGCGTTGGGCTTTCTTCCCAAAAGTGCTATATAGCTTTTGTTTATAAAATTGATTCTAACTTCATTTGCAAGTGTTGGATCGGGAGGAGGAATATTGTGATCGATTAACACTTCTTCGGTTTTTTTACAGGAAGGCAAGTTTAACCCACAAAATGTCATCACCGCAAAGGTTATGATGGATACCAACCGGGAAGTAATAAAACGGTGTAACATGGCTTAAGCCTTTGATTTTAGTTCACTAAGATAATGAAAAAAGTAAGGAATAGTTTCTATACCCTTTAAGAAATTAAACACACCATAATGTTCGTTGGGCGAATGAATATCATCCGTATCCAATCCAAAACCCATCAACACAGTTTTCAGGCCAAGAATTTTTTCAAAACTAGCTACGATGGGGATACTTCCCCCGCCTCTTGCCGGAATAGGTTTTTTGCCAAATGTTTTTTCCATGGCCATGCTGGCTGCTTGATACTCTAATGAGTCAACCGGAGTCACAGCAGCTTCACCGCCGTGATGCGGATGAACTTCTACTTTGACGGAAGGCGGTGCAATGCGTTTAAAATGATCGGAAAATAATTGGGTTATTTTTTCTGATTTCTGATTAGGTACCAAACGCATCGAAATTTTTGCATAGGCTTTTGAAGGCAAAACCGTCTTTGCTCCTTCCCCAATATATCCACCCCAAATGCCGTTAACATCCAAAGTTGGACGAATACTGGTACGTTCAATGGTAGTATAGCCTTTTTCGCCTTCTGTAGCACCAATGTTTAGTTCCCTTTTAAATTCTTCTTCACTAAATGGAGCTTCGTTCATCATCGCACGTTCTTCAGCTGAAAGTTCAACTACATCGTCATAAAACCCAGGAATTGATATCTGTTTATTTTCGTCTTTTAATGAAGCTATCATTTCACACAACACGTTGATGGGATTAGCCACGCCACCGCCATAAATCCCTGAATGCAGGTCGCGGTTTGGGCCGGTCACTTCTACTTCAAGATAACTCAAGCCACGAAGACCAACCGTGAGCGAAGGCACATCATTAGCAATCATGCTTGTGTCTGATACCAATACAACGTCGGCAGATAAACGCGCTTTATTGTCGCTCAAAAATTTATCCAGATTTGAAGAACCCACTTCTTCTTCTCCTTCAATCATAAATTTCACATTACAAGGCAATTTGTTTTCCTGCATGAGAATTTCAAAAGCTTTGATATGCATAAAAAACTGACCTTTATCATCAGCTGCGCCACGAGCATAGATTTTCCCGTTTTTAATCACAGGCTCAAACGCCGGAGAATGCCATAAATCGAGCGGGTCAGGCGGTTGCACATCATAGTGGCCATAAATTAAAACGGTAGGCAAACTGCTATCGATTATTTTATCACCGTATACTATTGGATAACCCGGTGTAGGACAAATCTCAACATTATCCGCACCGGCTTTATTTAAACTTTCAGCTACCCAATCTGCCGCTTTTAACACATCTTGCTTGTACTTCGGATCGGCACTCACCGAAGGTATTCTTAATAAATCCATTAATTCGTTAATAAACCTATCCTGATTCTTGTCAATAATTGTTTTGATATTTTCCATGAACGAATGATTTGATGAATGTTTATTGCTTATTTTTATTTTGGGTAAATTTGGCATAAAATTGGCATCGATACAACATTGAAATCATTAATTTTTGAAAAATCATAAGCAAATCAGCAACTTATACGTTTAATCCTTGATGGCTATCGACAAAATATATTCAAACCTATTATTAACGCTGATGTTATTGGTCGTATGCCTTCATAATGTACATGCTCAATTGCAGGTGAGTGCTCAGAATCCTGTTACCTTGGTCAACAATGTATTTGTTCAGCAGAATTCAGGTGTTACAGTTTCGAATATTCAGTACATCGGATCCAATCAAGCAATTGGCATTTTTAATGGACAAAATTCAAATATTGGTCTAGCATCAGGTATAGTAATGACCACAGGAACCATTAACATTGCCGTTGGACCAAACAATAAACCCGATGCCGGTGCAGATAATGGAGCACCAGGCACTGCGCTGTTGGGAAATCTTTTAGGCGGTGTAGAAACGTTTAATGCCAGTATTCTCCGTTTCAATTTTGTTTCAGAATCAGATATTGTTGAATTTCGGTATGTATTTGGCTCTGAAGAATATCCTGAATGGGTCGGAAATGTGTACAACGATATTTTTGCCTTTTTTATTAGTGGTCCGGGAATTCCGGGAAACCAAAATATTGCCATCATACCGGGGACAAATCTACCGGTGGCCATCAATAACGTAAACGAAGGGAGTTTTTCTCAGTTTTTCACCAACAATGGAAATGGAATTACTTCCGGTGGCGCAACTGTTCAGTATGATGGGTTCACTCGTCCCCTAATTGCCAAGGCTAATGTTATTCCCTGCTCCACTTACACGCTCACCATGGCTATTGCCGATGTGGGCGATGCATTTTATGATTCGGGTGTATTTCTTGAAGCATCAAGTTTTAGAGGCACAGAAGTTCAACTCGCTAGAGAAATCTCAACCGGAGCTGATGCTACAGAACTCGTAGAAGATTGTGGCAAAGCAACTATCTCAGTTACAAGAACAGGAAATACTGAACAAGCACTCACCGTTTGGCTGCAATACACCGGCACAGCTACTTATGGTGTTGACTACACAGCTGCCCCCACTTCAGTTACTTTTCAGCCGGGTCAATCAGCTGTTAATTTCGACATCTTTGCGTTCGAAGATGGTATAGTTGAGCCATCTGAGACGGTTATCATCACTTACCGAGACACCGGGTGCTCCGGTATTACAGAAAAACAGGTTTCATTTAATATTATTGATCAACCGCCTCCAATTAACATCAATCTAGCAGACATCGTCGAAATAGAATGCCCTGGAGAAGTAGTGCAAATCAATGCAATCATCAGTGGTGGGGTGCAACCATTAACATTTGCGTGGAATACCGGACAAACCACGGCAAATATTTCCGTAACACCACAGCAAAGCACAACCTACACACTTTCTGTTAATGATGTTTGCGGCAAACCTCCTGTTGTAGATTCCATTAGAGTAGAAATAGTGAATTATGTGCCAATGGTACTTAATCTCGATCCTGATACCATGATTTGTCAAGGAAGTAGCATTACCATTGGAGGTGTTGCTGAAGGCGGAAAAGGACAACTCACCTATTTCTGGATCCACGATAGCAGCAATCAGCCTTTTGTGACCGTTTCTCCAATAGAAACCAAAACTTATACATTGATAGTTACTGATAGTTGTGGCATTATCGTTACGCGAAGCATAACAGTGGAAGTGATGGATGTTAAAGCTTTATTCAGTGCGACTTACACAGACAACAATACCATTAGATTTAATGATTTATCTTACGAAAATATTGAATCATGGTCCTGGAATTTTGGAGACAATATTGGAACATCTACATTACAAAATCCACTATATACCTATCAAGATACCGGAACATTTATCGTAACTTTAAGTGTTACAAACGAAGCCGGATGCATTGCAAGTATTTCTAATCCTGTAATTTCTTATCCACCATTCACTTTCTATATCCCCAATGCATTTACTCCGAATGGCGATGGAATCAACGATCGCTTCCGTGGCATTGGACAAGGCTTTGTTACCTATGAAATGGAAATTTTTAACCGCTGGGGTGAAATGATCTTTTTTACCGACAACTATAGAAATCCGTGGGGTGCAGAAGACCGTAAACGAATGGAAGAAATGCAATCCGGTGTTTATGTTTATAAGATTCGTGTAGGACTTCCAACCGGCGATATTCGCGAGTTTATTGGAAGGGTTACTCTAGTGCAATAATTCGAAAGTTACTTAAATAGCTGCTTTTTCTTCAGCCGCAACAATTTCTAAATATTCATCATACGTTACTTCTTTGTCCACAAATCCATCGGGGAACAATTCAATTACCCGTGTGGCAACACTTTGTGTAAAAGCATGGTCATGAGAACTGAAAAGCATGGGGCCTTTAAAATTGATCGCAGCCTCGTTGAAAGCAGTAATAGATTCCAGATCGAGGTGATTGGTAGGTTCATCAAGTATGAGAAAATTACCCCCAGAAAGCATCATTCGTGAAATCATGCAGCGCATTTTTTCTCCTCCCGATAAGACATTCGCTTTTTTAAGAGTCTCTTCTCCACTAAACAACATTTTACCCAAAAAACCACGAACGTAGGTCTCGTCCTGATCAGTTGAATATTGTCGAAGCCAGTCAATCAAGTTGTAATTATTGCTAAAATAGGCTGAATTATCTGCAGGTAAGTAAGTTGGCTTGATGGTAATTCCCCATTGATATTCTCCTGTGTCAGCTTGCTTCTCACCCATCAATACATCAAATAAACCGGAAACAGCATTATGATCCTTTCCAACCACAGCAATTTTGTCCCCTTTTTTCATGGTAAAAGTTACGTTTCTGAAAAGCTTTTTACCATTTACGGTCAAGGAGAGATTATTCACCTGAAGAATTTGATCTCCTGGTTCGCGTTCCGGTTTAAAAATGATGGCCGGATATTTTCTATTTGATGGCTGGATCTCTTCTACATTGAGTTTCTCAAGCAACTTCTTTCGGCTGGTGGCCTGACGCGATTTCGATGCATTTGCACTGAATCGCTGAATAAATTCCTGTAACTCCTTACGCTTGTCTTCCAGTTTTTTATTTTTGTCAGACATTTGTCTGGCGGCAAGTTGACTAGATTGATACCAAAAAGTGTAATTACCAGTAAACATTTTCATTTTGCCAAAATCGATGTCCACCACGTGCGTGCATACCGCGTCTAGAAAGTGACGGTCGTGTGAAACTACAATCACCGTATTCTTGAAATCAGCTAAGAAGTCTTCGAGCCACCTGATGGTATGTACATCTAAATCGTTGGTAGGCTCATCCAATAGCAGAATATCCGGATTGCCATAGAGTGCTTGTGCGAGCAAAACTCGTACTTTCTGATTTCCATTTAATTGTGAAACCTGCTGATAGTGCAAATCTTCATGGATTCCTAACCCACTCAATAAATTGGCTGCATCGCTTTCTGCGTTCCAGCCTTCCAATTCGGCAAATTCAGCTTCGAGTTCAGATGCTCGCAAGCCGTCTTCATCACTAAAATCGGACTTAGCGTAAATGGCATTTTTCTCTTGTATAATATTCCAAAGTTTTCCATGCCCCATCATCACAGCATCCAATACCGAAAACTGATCAAAAGCATAGTGATCCTGACGAAGAACTGCCATTCTTTCTCCGGGTGTAATGGATATCTGCCCTGTGGTAGGATCAATTTCTCCGGAAAGTATCTTAAGAAAGGTTGACTTTCCTGCACCGTTAGCACCAATCACACCATAGCAATTGCCTGGAGTGAATTTCAGGTCAACTTCTTCGAATAGGGCGCGCTTTCCATATCGGAGCGATAAATTTGAAACAGTAATCATGGTTGATTTTTTGGGGCTGCAAAGATACTAAAATAGCTAAGGCATAGGCTAATAAACTTCATTTTACAAGATGTAATGTGAATGAAATTAAATTGCGAACCGAATGTAAAATCCGGGTGATGAAAACAACTTTGACCCATCATGCAAATGTTAAGCCTTGAAACAGAAATTATTAAATTTATCACCCGACTTTTATTAAAAACAATTTTTAGTTAGGTTTGTGAAATTCATCGAAAAAGTCCAACCTAAAATCAATCTTCGCCATGCAAACCCTTGACGTAAAAAAAATACTTATCCCGACAGACTTTTCTGAAACAGCGAATTTAGCACTCGATCATGCAATTAATCTTGCCAAAATTTGTAATGCAGAAATTTATTTGGTGCATGTGGTATCTACTTTTTCATTTAGGGTTAATTTGCCTGAAGTAGATTTTGACGAAAGCCAAAATTCGAAACTCACCAGTGCGGTTGCTTTGAAACTCAAACAGATTGCTGAAGATACGGAGCAAAATCATGGCGTTAAAGTTCACACCCTCATGGCTTCTGGAAGTATTAAAACTGAAGTAGTCAAGTTGGCCGATGAAATTGATGCTGACCTAATTGTACTAGGCACACATGGTGTATCTGGTTTAAAAGAATTTATCATGGGCAGCAATGCTTTTCGAATTGTTTCGGATGCTTCCTGTCCGGTGCTTTCCGTTCAAAGCAATGCAAAAGAACTCGGTTTTAAAAGTATCGTAGTTCCGATCGATAATTCATTTCATTCTCGAGAAAAACTTGGAATTTCTGTGAAAATGGCCAAAACTTTTGGCGCCACCATACATGTTTGTGGCCTTCGTTCGCATGATCATAAAGACGAAGAACTGAATGCTAAATTTAGAATGAAAATGAAACAGGTAGAAGATTACCTTGCTGAGAAAGATGTGCCATTTACAAGTGAAATTGTTTTCTGCAACAATATTGCCAATGCAACAATGGAACACGCCGACAAGTATAAGGCAGACTTGATAGTGATTATGAATGAACAGGAAGTGAATGCAATGGGTTGGTTTTTAGGTCCCTATGCGCAGCAAGTTGTTAACCATAGTAAAGTGCCTGTGCTGAGTATCAGACCTAGCGATGGCGTAGTGAGCAGTGTTACACCATATTGAATTAAAATTACTGAGAGATGTAGTGAATAAAATCAGTTCTTGGAGGTGAAGAAAGTCCCACCTGCCTACCCATAGTAATTAATTGTCCGCGGTGATAGGTGGCGTGATTAAACACGTGAAGTACAATATCAGCAAGTGTTACGGATTTATCTTCTTTACCCAACTTACGCATTTCCTTAAATTGGGCATCGGTCATTGATTCTACGAAATGCTGAAATTTGTTAGTTGTTTGGGCAAATTCTCGCAACATTTGCTCTTTTGGCATCACCTCTCCCCTATCTATGGCGCTTTCCCAGGGTATGTCTTTTAATGCGCATAACCATCCATGCTCTGCATTCCAAAGGTGACGCAAGGTTAAATCAAGCGTATTAAAACTAGAGTTAATCTCCTTATGCCACTGAGCGCTATCAGCAGTAGAAAGCCATTGAACCAACTGTTGGTTAGCCCAAGTATTGTAGGCAGCATATTTTTTTAGTTGATTCAAATCATTGTTCATTTCAAAGTGAGAAGATGCTTCCTTATCAGGTGAGGATGAAATCGTAGCTGTTTGTAAGTAACCAATGAAAATAAGTGTTGCAATATTGAGCATAGTAATCATCAAGTTTCATCAGTATCTAAATGCAAAGTATTTCGAATTGTTGTCAGACTACTGTCAATTAGGTGAATTAGCGCCCGCTGGCAAACTTTATTCACCGGTTTGCAAAGACATCAATTGAAGAGGATTTCGTAATTCACCGGTTTTAAAGTAAGCGAAACAGTTTCTCCGATCACACTAAATTCTGAATTTCGAAAGGCCTGCAAATCTTTTATATTGATGAAATCGGGTTTTATGAAATCAATTTTTTGCTCTTGCCTACTGCGGTTAAATGCAATTATCGCGGTTTTGCCAAAATAGTTACGGGCTATAATCATGACATCTTGCGATGCGTGAATAATGCGGGTACTACCGTAATTGAGAGCAATATTGTTGCGGCGCAATTTTCCAAGATCCATAGTGTTTTCTAGAACTTTCTGTTCATGTGTGTTCAAACTATCAAATCGCATCATGCGTCTGCTGTCCGGATCATTCGCTCCCGGAATGCCTATTTCATCGCCATAATAAATAACAGGAATTCCTGGCACTGTGAAAATCAATGCTTTCAGCATCATCAGTCTGTTATAGCCTATTGTATCTTCCACTTCAATGCGTCTTTGCCAACCTGCTTCGCGGTCGTCTTCATCGAAACGGAGCGCTCCGCTTGCGTAAGAGATAAATCGAGCCATATCATGATTGCCGGTGATATTTCCCATCAAATGATGATGTCCATAAAACCGTAGACTTTCGCGGAGCGAATTTGCTACATTCTCCATGCTCTCACGTTCACTTGCCAAAGGAGTACGCGAATCAAAGTAAAAGTTAAAGTCAAATTGACCATCGACCATCCCTGGACCAATGTAGGAACCGATCAGTTCCCGACTGCCGAATGTCTCTCCGATTTGATAAATCGGCCTGCCCTTTTCAACTAGTCTTTGCTTAATTTTAATCGTTAATGCACGCCAAAAGTCTTCTGAAACATGCTTAGTGGCATCATGTCTAAATCCATCTAAATTGAATTTCTCTAACCAATATAATGCGGAATCGGTCATGGCATCAATCACCTCTGGTTTGGAGTAGTCCAAATCGGGCATGAAGGAATCGAACCATGTGGTTAGTCTATGTTCTTCCCAAATACGAATATTAACCTTTCCATCAGGCAAATACATCGACGAAGTCCACTCCGGATTGATGCGCATGATAGGGTGCTCCTGATGAATGTGATTGGAAACAAAATCAATAAGCACTGAGATATTTCTTCGGTGCGCTTCTTCAACCATTTCGCGCAAGTCATTGTCTTTACCAAAGCGGTGATCGATTTTTGAAGAAGAAATCGGCCAATAGCCGTGATAGCCGGAGTATTTGCGATTAGGAGCCGGATATTCCACATAGCCAATTTCTGGATTTTGATTGATGGGTGAAATCCAGATGGCATTTACGCCTAAGCGATCAAAATAACCATCACGTAATTTTTTGGTTATTCCTTTAAGATCCCCGCCATGATAGTTAGCCGGTGGTAATATGGAAGGATCATCTATAGGCTTGGTATTGGATGTATCACCATCAAGAAAACGGTCTACCATAATAAAATACAAAACCATGGAATGATAATCGAAACGATTTACGTTTTCCATGTTGTCGATAACCTTGCCTTTGTGCAAAGTAATGAGCACATCATTCGAAATGCCTTTTTCGTTGCTTCCAATAATTCTGATGTGAGAACGTTCAAACTTAGCTGCATCCGATGGTATGTGAATTTGAAATCCATTATCAGATTGATTAGTAATGAACTCTTTAGGGAGTCTATAATTTTCCCAAAGCACAAAAACGTCGCTCAATCCATTTTCGAAACCCAATTTAATGGTTTTGTCATCAAAGGAGTCGGTGAAAATAAATGGCAATTCGTTTTCATCAGCTGCTTTCACTTTCAGCAAAGAGTTAAATCCACCTATACCATTGGCTACTGAATCTGGATTGAAAGGATCTAGCATATTTTTACCATCTGCTTGAAATAAGTATTGATACTGCCCCTGATCAAGCGCTATCGTTGTTTTCCAAATACCATTCTCTTTTGATAAAGGATGCTTGGATGGGTTCCAATTGTTGATTTCGCTGTTAAGCGCAACAGACACATAATCAACTCCTTGGGGGTCAAATGTGAAAGTATGTTCAAACTTAGCCGGCTTTTTAACGATGATGGAATAAGGTGTAGTTTTGAAGTAAACCCGAATTTCACTCAAAAACTCCATTGATGGCAAAATTCGAAAATGAAGTATTTTTTTGTCAGGACTTAAAGTTAAGGCTAAGTCTTTATTTAATCCGATCGAGTCAATTTTTTCGGAGTGAATAAAGAAATCATTTAAAATCAAATGCCCTGAATCGGCAGAAAGCTGCACCCACCCTGCCCAACCAAGCAGTTCGGGATTCTCATCAACTGATGGTAGAAACTTCTTCTTTCCACATGCTATTAAACTCAAAACTGCGGCACAGATGACAAAATATTTAGATATGTTTTTCATAGTCAGACGGTTAATTGTTCGTGTATGTTTAACACCGTAACAAATATATTGAACTTCAAAAAAGATTGACGCGGAACTTTTGGTGATTATTAATAATTGCTCTTGTATTCGGGTATGATTGTTTATCTATTTTTGCACTCCGAATTTATTAAAATATGAAGAAACTATTTTTTGTAGGCATTATTTCAATGCTAGTGATTTACACATCATGCGATCAACCTCAAACAGGCGAAACCAACACTGATTTGGTTAGAAACAGTCGAACCGCTTCAGGCAAAAGCGGTGCATCTGTCCCGGTAATTGAATTTGAGCGTGATACATTCAATTTTGGCACTGTGCTGGATGGCGAAAAGGTTTCCTACTCATATAAATTCACTAATAAGGGAGCATCCGATCTCATCATTAGTGAAGCAAGAGGCAGTTGTGGTTGCACTGTGCCTGAATATCCTAAAAAACCAATTAAGCCGGGCGAAAGTAACAGCATCAATGTGGTGTTTGATAGCAAGGGCAGACCGGGTGAACAATTTAAGTCAGTTGCTGTAATTGCGAATACAGAGCCCACTACCACCTATATTTACCTTAAAGGTTTTGTGAAAGAAAATTAATCAAGTCAATAATCAATCAATGTTAAATAACCTATTTTTAGTAGCTCCGCAGCAAGGCGGAAGCCCATTGGGCTCGTTTCTACCCATTATCCTGATAATGGTCGTATTTTATTTCTTCATGATCAGACCTCAAATGAAGAAAGCAAAAGAACAAAAACAATTTCGTGAATCGCTGCGCAAAGGCGATCGGATTGTTACCATTGGCGGCATACACGGTAAAATCATCGAACTAGAAGAATCCACTTTAATCATAGAAACTGAAGGGCAAGGTAGATTGAAAATTGAACGATCTGCTATTTCATCAGGAGCCGGTGATACTCTTCAAACCAAAAAAGATTAGTTTTAATCTTTAAACAACTTTTACCTGCTTTATCATTTTCATTAATTTTATCCGATGCAGGTTAAAAAGCACAATCTTAAAGCAAGAATAAAAAGGAGAAGATACGCTGTATTTGCAGCATGCCTTCTCCTTTCTACTGTGTTTTGGTTTCTTAATACATCCGGCAACCTTTACATCGCTCAACTCAATGTTCCGGTGAGATATCTAAATGCCGGTAACATCATCATAGATGAAGACGAGCTACCCAAACAGGTTGCTATCACGCTGAATGGAACCGGTTACGATATTCTCTCCTTTTTTTTAAATCCAGAAAAGGGAACCATCGTTGTTGATGGAAATAAAGTCGGCATCATTAACCGAAAAAACTTTCAAATGGGTTTTATACTGATGCAAGAAGGAATCGAGTATTTCAACCGACAGCACGCTACCATTAAGGCCATCGACATTCATCCCGACACAATTTTTGTTGAACTGAAAAACAAGGAATTCAAGAAAGTTCCAATTAAAGTAAATCTGGACTACAGCTTTCACAAGCAGTATGGATTTATGAAACCATTGGAAATTACGCCTGATAGTATAGATATTAGTGGTGATGCGGAGATTATCTCTCGGATTCACCATGTGGAAACAGAAATCTTTTCGAAACACAATATCCAATCATCGTTTCAGAAAACCTTAAAACTCATTTCCATCGAAGGTGTGAACATGAATCCTTCTCAAATAGAACTTAATTTTAGTGTTGAGCAGTTTACCGAACAACTTCTGGAAGTGCCTGTGAAACTCAAAAATCTTAATGGATTAGATAGTCTTATTTTGATTCCAA
Organism: Flavobacteriales bacterium; assembly: GCA_046294625.1. Taxonomy (GTDB): domain Bacteria; phylum Bacteroidota; class Bacteroidia; order M30B66; family M30B66; genus JBKBKN01. The sequence continues at coordinate 32,906 of JBKBKN010000005.1, read as the reverse complement.
ACATTGTTAAGGTGACTTTTATGATTGCATTACATGATTTTGTACGTGTGCAGAATTCAGATTTTTTGGTTGAAGCTGATGCAGCCATTGCACTATCGAATAGAAGGGGCACTGTTGATTTAGAATTGACTAAGTTTCCTAATTACATTCGTAATCCAAGAATTACGCCCGAAAAAGCCGAATACATCATTGTTAAAAACAGACGACAAAAATGAAAGTAGGCATTACTGGGGGTATCGGAAGTGGCAAAACCACTGTTTCCAGATATTTTGAGATATTGGGTATCCCTGTTTTTAATTCCGATAGGGTATCATCCGATATTTTGAATACTAACAAGGATGTTCACCTTGCATTAACTGAAATGTTCGGTTCAGTAGTGCTTCGTGATGGATTTCCGGATAGAAAATTTATTGCTTCAAAAGCGTTCTCTAATCCTGATCTTTTATATCAATTAAATCAATTGATACATCCGATAGTGAAAGTCCATTTTGAAAATTGGTGCAATCTTCATATTCATCTTCCGTATGTTTTAAAAGAGGCGGCAATATTGTTTGAAACAGGTTCGTACAAGGAATTGGATAAGACTATCCTCGTAACTTGCCCTATTGCCCTTCGAAAACAAAGAACGATGAAGCGGAGTGGCATATCAGAAGCAGAATTTATTAAAAGAATGAGTAATCAATGGACCGATAAACAGAAACGAAAAATTGCTGGCTTTGAAATCATAAATGACGAAAAGCATTCGATCATACTTCAGGTACAGAACATCCACAATCAAATATTGCATGATTCCGATATTAAACAGTCAGCAACGAAGAGCTGCTGATGCATTCACAATCAAAGAAAAGCCCATTGCGTCTATTGATTTAATGGAGCAAGCTGCTTCAGCGTGTACAGATTACATTTTGCAATTATGCGAAAGGCCTGGAAAGATTCATATTTTTTGTGGTAATGGTAACAACGGCGGAGATGGTTTAGCTATTTCCAGACATTTCATTTACTTGGGTTTTGAAGTTGTTTGCTACTTAATAGAAAGTAACACCTACGTTGAGGACAATTTGATTAATCAAGAAAGGTTGTCGCAGCTTCTAAATCGACCTAATCTACAATTTTCAAAAATTCATACAACGCATCAAATCGCTGAAACGAATGAAAGAACCATTATTGTAGATGCTTTGCTTGGTAGCGGATTAAACAGATCCCCTGAAGGATTTTTGAAAGATTTGATTTTGCACATCAACACGATGACGGGTATTAAGGTAGCCATTGACGTGCCCAGCGGACTTGGAGCTGAAACAGTTCCTGATGCAAAAAGTACAGTGTTTAAAGCCGATTATACCTTGAGTTTTCAAAGTCCCATGTTAAGTTTTTTAATGGCAGAAGGTTATCAATTTACCGGTAAGTGGGAGCTGTTAGACATAGGTTTATTGACAAATGGCATTTCTCTTCAAGCATCAAAATATTTTTATTTAGAGCAGGCTGACATCAAAGAGATGCTACGTCCTAGACCTAAATTTTCGCATAAAGGAACTTTCGGTCATGCCCTGCTCATTGCCGGTTCGGAAGATAAAATAGGTGCAGCTTTGCTTGCTTCTAAGGCGGCACTTCGGAGCGGATGCGGTCTTTTGTCGGTTTGTACTCCGGAAAAGGGAAAACAAGCGCTCAATAGCTACCTTCCCGAAGCTATGATCAGCAGTAATGCAGCCAATATAAATTACATCGCTCAACTGCCCGATATCAGTGCTCACAATGCGATAGCTGCCGGACCTGGATTGGGACAGCATCCCGAAACACATCAGGTAATCAAACAATTGATACAAAACAGCTCCGTGCCCTTGGTTTTGGATGCAGACGCCTTAAATATACTGTCTGAAAATCCCACCTGGCTGAGCTTTTTACCTTCAGGATGCATACTTACGCCGCACCCCGGTGAGTTTGACCGACTGGCAGGCAAGTGCGCTGACAGTATGGATCGTTTTGAAAAGGCCAAAACCTTTGCATTCAAATACCAATGTTATCTGATCATCAAGTCTGCCTACAGTTATTTAGTTTGTCCGGATGGAAGCGTATTTTTTAATTCCACAGGAAACCCTTCCATGGCCAAAGGTGGCAGCGGCGATGCACTCACAGGAATGATTCTGGGTTTGCTGGCCTCAGGCTACTCCCCTATGCAGGCTGCACTTATTGGCATTTACGCGCACGGGCTTGCCGGCGATTTAGCGCTATCAAAACATAGCATAGAATCTGTGCTCTGCGGCGATTTGATAGAGCAAATAGGTATTTCATTAAGCTATATTAGAAGAGACAGAAATATTAATCAATAACTATTTTCAAAATACAGACAATGTGATTAAATTAATAAAGCTTACCTCTTTTCACTATCAAGTTAAAGACTTTGCGATAAGTACTTCCTTCAAATAGAATGAAATACAATCTGTCAGATAGGTCTAAAAGATCAAGTTTAAGAATCCCTTTTTGTAGATCATTTTCAGATTGCATTTCTTAAATTATTTTTCCACTTAAATCCTTAATAGAAATATGATCGAAAAGCATTGATTGGTGATTCCATAAAACATGTACATAATCAGAAGCAGGATTAGGAAAAATTTCTATTGTTGATTCTCCATATAAGTTATTACTAGTATGAGCGGAAATGTCACTCACAGAAAATTCAACCGTAGTTGAAGTAGAGTATACTGCTTTAGAAGCTTCCAAACGTAATTCACAGTCTTCTACTGGGGCAACTTCAAAACTTGTGTGAATCCCGTTTTCAATAAACAAACCAATTAATACCATATGTAATTTATATCATACTGTAAAAGGTACAGTGCTGTTTTTTTGCGACAGGTTAAAATCAGAGTTTCATCTTTAACACGGCAAAAAAGAGCATGAAAAAATCAAAATTCACTGAAGCACAAATCCTGAGCGTGCTAAAAACTCTGGAAGATGGTAAAAAAGTCAGTGAGATATGTCGTGAGTTCGGCATCTCAGAACCGACCTTTTATAACTGGAAGAGCAAATATGGCGGCATGACATTGTCAGAACTCAAGCGCGTCAAGGAACTTGAAGCAGAAAATACACGTCTAAAACGAATAGTTGCGGAGCAGCAACTTTCTATTGATGTGCTAAAAGAGGTCAACTCAAAAAAGTGGTAACGTCTTATCAAAAAGAGCAATGCTTAGCTTTTGTGCAAGAAGTTTTTCCGAAGCTAAGTCATGTAAACTATTTAATTGCTCAAGAACAAATCGATATTACAAAAAGCTGATGCCACAGAAGGATGCCTTGGTAAAAGAAGCAATCAAAGATACAATCGGAACCGACAGATCCGGACGAAGAAAAAATAATCGTAAAGGTGCGAAAAAAGCATCCCCATATGGGGGTATCCAGAATACGACGTGCGGATGAAAAGGAAGGTTTTTCACTGTATAGAAGAAGGAAGAAAAAACGCATTGACAACCCCGCAAATCCGGTTGAAATACCGATGAGAGCGAATGTGGAGTGGGCGATCGATTTCATGTCAGACTCATTGGCGAACGGGAAGAAGTTCAGAACGTTAAACATCATTGACCAGTACAACCGCAAATGCCTGGAAATAGCTATCAGCTATTCATTTCCTTCAATAAAGGTGATTGAGATATTGCAGCGAACAATTGATGAATACGGAAAACCACAGGGTATAAGAACCGATAACGGACCTGAGTTTACTTCATGCTTATTCCAGAACCGGCTGGATAAAAACGATATAGAATGGATCAGAATTCAGAAAGGCAAACCACAGCAAAATGCAGTCGTTGAGCGATTCAACCGCACCTATCGTGAAGATGTTCTCGATGCAAACTTGTTCTTTTCTCTAAATAACGTTAATGAAGAGCGTCTGCATGAAGCATTGAACTATAATACACCAAATGAATATGCAGCATGATATGGGTTTTTAAAGGAATGGAACTCGGAAAATGGATAAAAAGAAAGACGTTTGATAATCAAACACCATCCTTACATTTTCGTCGGTTCAACTAATCTCTGATGAGTTGCTCCCCAGAAGAGCTCATTTCCGTTTCAATTGAACTAAGCAAAATGCAATCTAATCAACTATATTTACAAACTGTCAAAAAAGTCAGCGACTTACCCCGATGGGCATAATTTCGGCTTTCGCGGCCTAGAATATTTGAAGCCACACAAGCCGCAAAACATATTTCGTAGGAATACGCTTTAAGATAAATTTATCAATTCGTAAGCATCGGCCGATGTTGCTACCGGCGCATAACACTTTTCCCCTTCACAAATAAATATTTGTGTGGATTTTGCGCTAAATTTACCTTTAAGCATGGGAACATTGCTGGAGTGCACACAGCGCACAGCAAAAACTCCGGGATAATAGCTTCGATGAAATTCTAAGAAATTATTCTCTACTGCTTCGCCTGTAATTACGGCTTCTTTGAGCTTTAAATCATCGAATAAACGCAGTCTTGCCCATAGTGCGTAGCCCGATGGATACTGTACGATTTCATCTTTTAAACTCGTGAGCATTTTGAGCGCCTTATCTTTCCATGCTGTTTTTCCGCTTATTGCCGACATAAGATAAAGCACATGAGCCATCATGGCATTGGATGAAGGAATAACATTATCTTCCACATCCAATTGTCTAGTCACAGGGTTATTATGCGATTCGGAAGAATAAAAGTAGTATTGATTATTATTTACAGCAAATTCTTTCTCAATCGAATGAATCATCTCCAGCACTTGATTGTAGTATTCGTCATCACCAGTGCAGGCAAACAGGTCTAATGCAGCCAAAGCCAATGTGGAATAATCGTCTAAGAAAGCAGGAATTGATGATCTTCCATTTTTTCGTGTATGAAAATAGCCTCCTTCCGGATTTTTAAAATTTTCAGTTAAATATTGGAAGTGACTAATCGCTTTTTGCAAGTATGCTTCATCTCCAAGAAATTTGTACGCATCACATAACCCTGAGATTGTCAAGGCGTTCCAACTAAGCAAATATTTATCATCAATACCCGGAAACACACGTTTGCTTCTTGCGTCAAGCAATTTTTGTTTGATGCTTTGAAATATTGCCGCATCTTCGGGCGCAACATACACGTTAGCTTTTCGCATCAAAATGTAGTTACCATGTTCCCAGTGCCCGAAATCATCGAAGTGAAAATACTTTTCTGCGATGGTAAAATCACCTTTTAGCAATTCTTTAATTTCTTGTAATTGCCACACATAAAATTTGCCCTCCACTCCTTCGCTGTCGGCATCTAAGGCAGAAAAGTAGCAAGGTTCATCGTTTTTCATGTCTCTATCAAGAAACGAAATTGTTTCCATGACCACTTCCTTATACCTTGGTTCTTTAAACACAGCATAGGCTTTTGAGAAGAGCGAAATCAGCTGAGCATTATCATAGAGCATTTTTTCAAAATGAGGTACTTTCCAGTATCCATCCACACTGTAGCGCGCAAAACCTCCCCCAATCTGATCATAAATGCCTCCTTTAGCCATGGCATCGAGGGTAATTTTAACATGTTGTAAAACATCATCTTGTTTAAATGCCAATGCATAATCGAGTAAAAAACTATAATTAACTGGCATTGGAAATTTAGGTGCGCGTCGCAAGCCGCCATCTTCGTTGTCGAATCCGCTTTTCCATCGGTCAATGGCCTGATGCAAATCTTCAATAGGGAACGCCTTATTTTCGGATTGCACCTTGAAGAGTTGTGTCTGTTTCAAACCATCAGCTAATCGGTTTGCATAATCCATCACTTCAACCGGTTGGTGATGATACATTTCATGGATTTTTTCCAACACATTTATCCATTGCTTTTTAGGGAAATATGTTCCTCCATAAATTGGTCTTCCATCTGGCAAGGCGAAACAGTTTAAAGGCCAACCACCACGCTGCGACATTAGCTGTACCGCAAGCATGTAAAGAGAATCCAGGTCAGGACGCTCTTCACGATCAATTTTAATACAAACAAAATATTTGTTCATCAAAGATGCTACTTCATCATTTTCAAAACTTTCCTTCTCCATCACATGACACCAGTGACATGCGGAATATCCAATGCTGATGAGTAAGGGTTTATCCTCTTTTCTGGCCTTCTCCAATGCTTCGTCGCCCCAAGGATACCAATCTACCGGATTGTATGCGTGCTGCAGGAGGTATGGACTACTCTCATGAATTAATTTGTTTGCTGATTTCGTGGTCATAAATATTTGCATTGATGGGACGAATGTAGTTCATTATCTCCAGTTGAATCATTAATATTAGCTAAATCTGAAGACGCGTTGTGGCTATTTACAAATGTTAATTAACAACATTTGCGCACCTTGCACCGTTGTTTTTGTGTAATTTTACATATCGAAATTTTTACAATTGAATGAAATATTTAGTTCTATCACTCATTTTTAGCTTAGGCCTTCAGGCGCAGTCATCTAAAAAGTTGCAAGCCATTTTTGGAGTGAACGCTTTCGCTGTAAATGGTAAAACTCCTTATCTTGAAACTTACTTACTCATTAAAGGTGCAACTGTTAATCATGAACTGAACTCATCCAATAAATACAATGGCAAGGTCGAAGTTCAAGTCACACTAACAGAAAACGATAAAATTGTTTATGCTGATCGGTATTCACTCAACAGTCCTGAAGTGGATGACTCATTGCAGTTGATTCCCAATTTTTTAGATCAGCAGCGCATTAGTGTTCCTAATGGTAAATATGTTCTCGCATTGGAAATTAAAGATATGCTCTCGGCAAATAAGCCCTTAAAAACTACTACTGAAATTGATGTAAATTTTCCTGATGATCAGATTAGCATATCTGACATTAATTTGGTTGAGACCATTTCCAAAGCAACAAAACCAGGTCCATTAACAAAAAGTGGAATGGATTTGATGCCGCATGTATCTAGTTTTTTCGCTCCTGATGATAACCGGCTAATTTTTTATGCAGAAATTTATAACACCAGAAACGTATTTGGTGAAGACCAGAAATATCTCATCAATTTCCATATTGAAGACACCAATACAGAAAAGGTAAATCCCAATTTTTCAGGATTTAAACGATTTACTAGTTCATCTGTGAGTGTTTTGCTTCATGAATTTGATATTTCTTCTCTACCTACAGGCAATTATAATTTAGTGCTTACTTTAAAAGACAAAGAAAATAACCCGGTGGCAACTAAAAAATGCTACTTCCAGAAAAGTAATCCCAATCTGAGCATCACTTTTAATGATTTGGCAAAATTAAATGTACAAGGAAGTTTTGTGGATGCACTGGGCGGAAAAGACACACTGGCTGAATTTATCCGTAGCCTGCGTCCGATCAGTTCTCCGGTGGAGCAACAATTTGGCGACCAGCAATTGAAACAGGCAGATGTCGAATTGATGAAACAGTTTTTCTATGGATTTTGGTATAATCGAAATCCAGCAGATCCCGAGAAAGAGTGGTTAAAATACCGAGAAGAAGTGAAAAAAGTAAATAAAGAATTTTCAACCCTGATCAAAAAAGGCTACATGACGGATCGTGGAAGGGTATATCTTCAATATGGTCCTCCTGACACGCGTGCAGAAGCGCCCAGAGAACCGAGTGCTTTCCCTTACGAAGTTTGGCACTATTACAAACTTAAGAACCAAAACAACCGCCGATTTGTGTTCTATAATCCCGACCTTATCACCAACGATTATGAGTTGATTCACTCTACTGCTAATGGTGAAATTTTCGATGAGCGTTGGCATTTGCGCATACTTAGAAGAGATACGCAAACTCATGATCTCGATCGCGAAGACGGCTACGATCACTTTGGAACAAGAGTAAAAGATCTTTATTTGATGCCCAGATAGATTGCCAAAATAAAATGATGTGATTGAAAAGTGTTATCTTTCGACTTAAGACAAGCAAGCGTAAAACCTGCATTATCAGCTTACTGACAATTTCTTTTTACCGATAGAATGCTAATGCACAATTTGAGCTTACTTTTGCAGCCAATCATCATTTTGCATTGAAGGTAGCAACAGTCATACTTAACTGGAACGGGCAGCATCTCCTGGAGCAATTTCTCCCGAAAATATTGGCTAACAGTGCTGATTATGCGGAAACCTGGCTTGCCGACAACAACTCAACAGATGATTCGGTAAACTTTGTTAAAGCCCATTTCCCCGAAGTAAAGATCATTCAACTGGAGCGCAATATGGGTTATGCCGGAGGCTACAATACAGCCTTGCAACAGATTGATGCAGATTATTTCATTCTGCTCAATTCTGATATTGAGGTTACACCAAATTGGATCGAGCCCATCATCGACTTATTCGAAAAAGACCCTGAAATTGCTGCAGCTCAGCCCAAAATTAAGGATTTTAAGCATCGATTGCGATTTGAGTATGCCGGCGCAGCAGGCGGCTTCATTGATAAGCTGGGATACCCTTTTTGCAGAGGCCGGATTTTTGAAAAACTCGAGATTGACAAAGGGCAATTTGATAATACATGCGAAGTATTTTGGGCATCTGGAGCATGCATGTTTGTCAGAGCTCAACTGTTCAAGGAGTATGGCGGGTTCGACGAAAGTTTTTTTGCGCACATGGAAGAAATTGATTTGTGCTGGAGATTTAAAAACTTAGGCTACAAAATCCTGGCATGCGGATCATCTACAGTTTATCACATTGGTGGTGGCACGCTTTCAAAATCTAATTGGCGCAAAACGTATCTTAATTTCAGAAATAACCTAGAATTAATTTATAAGAATATTGAAACGAAATACCTATTTAGAACTATATTTATCAGAATGGTGCTGGATGGTCTGGCAGCCGTAAAATTTCTCATTACCAATGGATTTTCTCATTTCTGGGCCATTATCAGAGCACATTTACATTTCTACAGACTCCTACCTTCGATCAGACAAAAAAGAAAAACACTTCAGAAGCAAGTAAAAAAACGCAATGTAGCCGGTGTTTACAAAGGATATATAGTGGTAGATTATTTCATAAAGAAAAAACAAAAATTCAGTCAACTGGGAATTTAATCCATGTCCATTCCAAGAAAAAGTATTAGCAAAATACCTGCATTCAGGCTGACCAAAGCGTTTAGAAGCTTTTACGAAAGTAAGAGTTCTATTGGAATCATCCTCATTATTGCCACCATTTTGGCACTAATTATTGCGAATAGCAGCTGGTATGAACACTATCATCATTTGCTTGAGCTTCCCTTACCTATACATGCCGAATTCATCAATTTGGACTTCAATCTCGAGATGTGGATCAATGATGGTCTGATGGCTATCTTTTTTCTTTTGGTAGGATTAGAAATCAAAAGAGAATTGGTAGTAGGCGAACTATCTACCATAAAAAAGGCTTCGCTACCAATCTCAGCTGCAATTGGAGGCATGTTAGTTCCAGCTTTATTTTACACCCTGTTCAACTATGGCAATCCATCGCAAAGTGGTTGGGGCATACCAATGGCAACGGATATTGCATTTGCTATTGGCATTCTTAGTCTTGCAGGCAATAAAATTCCGGTTTCGCTCAAAGTTTTTTTAACCGCACTGGCTGTGGTTGATGATTTGGGTGCCATCCTGGTGATTGCGATATTCTACACCCAATCTCTTCAAATGGGCTTCTTAGTTGCCGCATTAGCCATACTTGGGCTTATGTTTCTGCTAAATTATTTTGATGTGAATGTAATGGCTGTTTATTTGATTTTAGGTGTGATTGTCTGGTATTTTATCTTCCAATCTGGAATTCATGCCACCATTTCCGGTGTGCTTGTGGCTTTCACAATACCATTCAAAAAACGCTTAGAAAAATCAATTCTCCACAAACTTGAACACATTATTGTAAATCCGGTTAATTTTATCATCATTCCCTTGTTTGCATTTGCTAATACCGGAATACATTTAACCGGAAGCATATTTGATATTGTTCAGTCGGATATTTTTAAAGGCATTGGCTTGGGCTTATTTTTAGGAAAACCGATCGGCATTCTTGGGGCTTCAATCCTTTCCGTAAGAGCAGGTTTGTCTTCACTTCCAGCTGATGTAAAAGCAAGACACTTGCTTGGTGCCGGATTTCTTGGGGGCATCGGATTCACCATGTCTATCTTTATCAGTATGCTGGCATTTAAGAATCCAGAATTTATAGATGTTGCCAAGGTCTCCGTTTTGATCACTTCCACTGTGGCCGGAATCATCGGTTTTGTAATCCTTAAAAGAGTAAGCTGACTATGATTAATTTTGAAGAAATACTTACGATCACCTTCACGCTTTTTGCAGTGATTGATATTGTAGGGGCCATACCCATACTGATTTCTCTCAAATCAAGAATTGGCGAAATTGAAGCCTTTAAAACCACTCTTGCTTCGGGTTTTCTGATGATTCTTTTCCTTTTCATCGGTCATAAATTTCTTGGATTGATGGGTGTTGACATTAGTTCGTTTGCAGTTGCCGGTTCTATTGTTATCTTTATTATCGGCCTCGAAATGGTATTAGGGATTGAACTTTTCAGAGCTGATCCAGATGTGAAGAGTGGTAGTATCATTCCGGTGGCTTTCCCAATTATCGCCGGCTCTGGAACTCTAACCACCATCATGAGTTTGAAGGCTAACTACTACACCTACAACATTCTCATAGGTATTCTTATTAATCTGGTGGCTATTTATGTAGTGCTGAAATCTATAAAATATTTGGAACGCAAGCTTGGGAAATCGGGTTTATTAATTGTAAGAAAGTTTTTTGGTGTCATTCTCCTTGCCATTGCCGTGAAGATTTTCAAAACCAATATGGGCTTATAATTTGTTCCTTATCTGATTTACGAAACATAAAAGTCTTCCATCATTCATTAAGTCTATTTGGTTAATAACTCTTATTTAGAAACCTTGTCATTATTGATATTCAGGGTTATTTTTGCATAAAAGTTTGCAGAAAACATGACAGAATACAATGAAGATAGTATAAAATCGCTCGACTGGAAAGAGCACATCCGTCTGCGTCCGGGTATGTATATTGGAAAACTCGGTGATGGATCTTCTATGGATGATGGTGTTTACGTATTACTTAAAGAAGTGATCGACAACTGCATCGATGAATTTGTAATGGGATTTGGAAAGACCATTGATATCAGTATTAAAGAAAAAGTAGTAACTGTGCGGGATTATGGGCGTGGCATTCCGCTTGGTAAGGTGGTAGATGTAGTCTCGAAAATCAATACCGGAGCTAAATACGATTCCGTAGCGTTTAAAAAATCTGTTGGGTTGAATGGCGTGGGAACCAAGGCTGTGAACGCGCTTTCCAGCTATTTCAAAGTGCAAAGTGTGCGCGATAATCTGGTAAAAGCCGCAGAATTTGAAAGAGGCCAATTAATAAAAGAATATCCTGAAACTGAAACCAAGGAACGTAGGGGAACATTGGTCAGCTATTATGCTGATGAACAAATATTTGGGCATTACAAGTATATCAACGAGTATATTGAAAAGTTGCTTTGGAATTATGCTTATCTCAATACAGGGCTAAGCATTCATTTCAATGGAAAAACATTCAAATCGGAACGTGGACTATTGGATTTGCTTGAACAAAATATATCCGGTGAAGCATTATACCCTATCATTCACCTTAAAGGCGATGACATAGAGATTGCCATGACTCACGGTCAGCAATATGGCGAAGAATATTACTCCTTTGTCAACGGTCAGCATACTACGCAGGGAGGGACACATCAAGCGGCTTTGCGCGAAGCTGTTGTAAAAACCATTAGAGAATTTTACAAGAAAGACTTCGATGCCAATGATATTCGCACTTCCATCATTGCGGCTATTAGCGTGAAAGTAATTGAACCGGTTTTCGAATCGCAAACCAAAACCAAACTGGGCTCTCAGAATATGGGGCCCGAACTGCCTGCTGTCAGAACATTTGTCATAGATTTTCTGAAAAATGAGCTCGATAATTACCTGCACCGAAACCCCGAAACAGCAGAAATACTCCTTCAAAAGATCCTACAAAGCGAAAAGGAGCGAAAAGATCTTTCGGGAATTAGAAAACTTGCCCGAGAAAGAGCCAAAAAAGCAAGTCTGCATAACAAGAAATTGCGCGATTGTCGTATACATTATAATTCCAATCATCAGGACAGACTAAATACCACCCTATTTATCACCGAAGGAGACTCAGCAAGTGGAAGCATTACTAAGTCGCGCGATGTGAATACTCAAGCTGTGTTTAGCCTTAAAGGTAAACCGCTTAACTGCTATGGGCTTACCAAAAAGATCGTTTACGAAAACGAGGAGTTTAACCTGCTTCAAAGCGCTTTGGATATTGAAGATGGATTAGAGACATTGCGATACAACAATATCGTGATTGCAACTGATGCCGATGTGGATGGTATGCACATCAGATTGCTCATGATCACCTTCTTCCTACAATTTTTTCCCGATTTGGTAAAAAATGGCCACTTATACATTCTGCAAACGCCTCTTTTTAGGGTGAGAAATAAAAAAGATACCTTCTACTGCTACTCCGAAGAAGAAAAGTTTCAAGCCATCGACAAAGTGGGTAAAAATCCTGAATTAACCCGATTCAAAGGACTTGGAGAAATCTCTCCTGATGAGTTTAAGCACTTTATTGGAAAAGATATTCGTCTTGAGCCGGTCATGTTTAAGAGAGAAGACAACCTTCAGGCGATGCTTGAATTTTATATGGGTAAAAACACACCCGACAGGCAGCAATTCATCATTGAAAATCTTAAAGTGGAGAAAGATTTGATTGAAGCCGATATCTAATTGACTTCAAATATTGCTTGTTAATTTTAACTCAAAACGCATGAAATAAATCAATGGTAATGGTTTACAGTGCTAAAAATTAGTATTCCCAACAAATCCTACATTCCCATTGCGCCTTAACCCAACCACAATAGTATTATACTGCATTAGATATCAGCACTTTAAACTCTTTCGAATTGAAACAAAATTCACAAACGTATTTTTTACTTACATAAGAGAGAACAGAATGCAAGTGTAAAGTCCTAAACTGAACCAAGGAAGACGGCGTGTCGTAATACAGGGCAAATATTTTGCTCCATGAAGCACATCGACACTCAAAAATCTCGTTTCAATACTAATCTAGTGACTTGCTTGATTGCATTTTTTGCATTAACGCTGAGTTCTCAGATCCAAGCTCAATCTCAAAATGAGGTTGTTACATTTAAAGTGGAAGCACCCACCGAAGCCAAATCATTAACCAAAGATTCGGTCAGCACCTTTGTTTCCTTCTCCCCCATTTTTGTAGAAGGTAAAACATATGTGCGTTGGATGGTCGAAAACGATCGAAAAGATGGCGTTTTTATTATAGAGCGCTCCGAAGATGGAAGTGATTTTGAAGCATTAGGATTCAAAGACCGCGTTGGAACTGAAAAAAACGTAAAACTATTCTACTCCTTTGTTGACGAAGAACCACCAGTTGGTTCTGCACATTATCGCGTGATGCAGGTCGGAACCGATCAGACATTCTCCTATTCACCCGTGGTGAAAATAAAAACCGGAGCAGTACCAAGCTCAGGGGGAAGCGCTTTGGATAGCGGTAAATAATGCGCACCATAAAGTGATAAAGCGATGAACAATAGAAAAATAAAACTTCGTGTCTCTAAAAGACAGAAGAATGTCTTAAGCCAAGCAGCTAAGGTCTTAACTGTAATGGCTGTCTTGACTACCACTTTGGTTTTATACAATGTGGTAATAAATTCAAAAACATCTATAGCAGGGGAAATTGAAAAGACCATAAACAAATTAGATGGATTTGCTTACCAATCTCAACTTGAGTTGAATACTTTAAACCTTGGCATCCGCTCTAAATTTCTTCAAATTCCTTTGCTTGCAGAAATACAAGCTGAAGAGCTCAAATACTATACAAAAGGGGGAATCATACAACATGAACAAGGTGCAGATATCTGCTTTACGAGCGAAGATGGAAAACAAATTATTCCTCACGCCATTCATCGCTATGATCCATCAAAAGGCAAATTGCTAGTTTGGATAAAAATGCCTGTGGTTGATCCGGATAAAAAGGTGATTTTAAATTTTTATGCCGGTAAACTAGGCGCTCAAATATCAAATGAAAGTGATGTTTTCAGCAACCCCTACAAAGGAATTTTTCATTTAAATAATGATTTCGCTGAATCAATCGTTCGTCAATCACATGGCGAGATTCACAGAGTAAATGATGAAGAAGGCATCATCGCTGCTTGCAAATCCTTTTCAGCATACAGCGCAAGCCATGCTAACATGCATGTACCCCAACTCACAAACCACAATGGTAATCTAACTGTGAGTTTTTGGATTAAACCCTCAGAATTATCAGGGAAATCAATTCCATTAATGCAAGTTGGCAGCAAAGGAGGATTTGCTTTTCAACTAAATTCAGACAAGTCTTTGATTTTTGAAATAAGAAATTCGGCTAACAAAAGTGCAGAGATTAAAAGCCTGAACAAACTAAAGTCGAACGAGTGGTCTCAAATTACCGGAGTTTTTGATGCTTCAAGAGATTCTCTTTATTTATATGTCAATGGAATTATTGAAAATCGCGTTAGATCTGGTATAAGATACTTTGCTGATGGTAAATTAACATTTGGAGGTGGCAACGGCTATTATTTCGATGGACAGTTAGATGAATTACACATCGCCTATGAACCTTTCTCAGGCGACAAAGTGAAATTGCTGTATGTCAATCAATCCAATCCTTCAGCTTTGTTTAATGTAAACTCATCTGATTCAAACCTATCGAAAGGAATACTTGCATTTGAGTCTGTTGAAACGCAACCCAGAAATGGTCATGTACTAATCTCCTGGAGCACAAGTTTCGAGAAAAATGTAGACCTTTTTAAAATTGAACGATCTACAGACGGGGAGCATTTCGAAAAAATTGCTGCTCAATTTGCTACTGGAAGTGAAATGGAGAGCAAAAGCTATTTCGTAATTGATCCCAATCCTTTGGCCGAAAAAACCTTTTACCGTGTTATTGGCGTTGGTTTCAAAGGAGAAAATGTTTATAGCCCACTTAGCGAAGTAGACTATCAGGAATTTGAAAAACCGGTTGTGATCGATGCCGTAGAACCAAATCCTTTCGACCAGTCATTTGAAGTGAAATATAAGCTAAGCAAGCAAGAGAAAGGACTTTTATCTATAACCAATATACATGGACAAAAAGTTCACGAAGCGTTACTAGATCCGGAGAAAGAAAAATATGCATTTGATCATGGTAATAAACTCTTGCCCGGCATCTATTTTATCTGCCTTAAACAAGATAATGAGCAGCACACGCTCAGATTAGTAAAAAAGGCGAAGCAATAAATGAGCAAATACTATTAAAGCCGGAATTTAACAGAGCAAAATCGAGATTGCTTACATCAATAATAGCGGAAACTAAGCAAGTCAACATTTATTAAAACCATCATTAACACTTGATGCAAGCAAAATACACCTGATCTTTTGATAAAAAACTTACATATGAAAAATTGGGCTCAAATGCCGCCTACCGATGAAAAACATCGCCTGCACATTTGCGTAAACCAAAGCACTAATCAAAAAATGAAAGCTTATATAAATCTAAACAATATGAAAAAGTTAACCTTTACCTTTTTGTTGTTCATCGGAGCATTATTTATTTCAAATCGAGCAGAAGCTCAATCAGAGAAATCAAACGCCGGAAGTGTTTTACTCGAAAAAGGCAAAATGACCGAAGATAGTGTCAATACCTTTGTTTCTTTTTCTCCGGTATATGTAGATGGTAAAACCTATGTGAGATGGTTGGTTAAAAATGACAAGAAAGATGGTCTTTTCGTTGTAGAACGTTCCGAAGATGGCATCGATTTCGAAGCATTAGGTTTTAAAGATAGAATTGGCACGCAGTTATTGGTCAATCTTTTTTACTCATTTGTAGATGAAGAACCATTTGCCGGACAAACACATTATCGCGTTATGCAGGTAGGTGCCGATAATACCTACAAATATTCCAACGTTGTTAAAGTAAACACAGGCGGCGCTCCAAGCCGTATCAACAATAGTGCCGCTGCTCCTGAAAAGCGCAAATAATTTAGTGAACCAACCGTTTTTACACACAAATCATTATGAAAAATAAATCTACAAGACTCTCGAATAAGGTAAAAACCAAAGTGAGTGTCTCTCACAGAATTCGCCTGGTTGCAGCAGCTGGAGCCTTAGTGATGGGAATATTTGTCATCACCTATTTGCTCGACACTTTTATGAACACCGGCCGCTCTATTGCTGGTGAAGACATGATCAAGGTGCAATCTCTTCCCGACTATAAATGGCGTAAACAAATCTCCATCAATACAGATACCTGGCTCGGCGATGCTACTTTATATGACTTCCCTATAATGGTAAGTTTGGTGGATAATGACTTGAAAAATGTGAGTCATGGCGGTAAGGTCGTTCACCCGAAAGGTTATGACATTCGGTTTACAGGGTCTGATGGTATTAGTCAATTGGATTATGAAATTGAAAAATACAATCCTGAAACCGGAGAATGTGTTGCCTGGGTGAAAATGGATTCAATTAAGAAATCAGAGAACCCAAGTTTATTTATGTACTTCAGCAACAAGAACGCAACCAACGGATCAAGCGCTGAAACTTGGAATAAAAACTATCGTGCGGTGTGGCACTTGCGTGGCATCATGAATAATAAACTTCCTTTTGCCAATCAGAAAGCAGAAGCTATGCCTAAGCAGTCAGAATCGAAAGAAGTATATATAGCGTCAGAAAAAAATGCCAGCCAGTTTGCTTGTATGAACACTCCGGAAGATGTGGACATTGCCGGTGACATCACTCTGTCTGCATGGATTTATCTTACCAACAACAAAAAAGAACAGGCAATTCTAAGCAATGTTGGAGATAAAGGAGGTTATCGCTTAGCTATCAATAAGAAAAAACTTGACTTTCAAACTTTTGAATCTCCTTCGAAATTTGCAAGTGCTGAAAAACAAGAAAATGGTGTGGATTTGAACAAAGGAGAATGGATCCATGTGGCTGCATCGTTCGATGAACAAAATAACGAACTTATCACCTATGTGAATGGAAAGAAAGACAAAACCATCATCACTGAAAAGATTTTCAGCCATTCCAATTCACCACTTCAAATTGGGCGTGAACCATTCCGCAAGCAATACTACTTCGAAGGATGGATCGATGAAGTGCGCGTAGCAGCCACAGCATTTTCGCCTGACTGGATTGCAGCAGAATACGCAAACCAATCGAACCCATCACGCTTTATGACCATCTCTGAAAGTCAGGAAGTGATCCAAATTATGTCTATGAGTTTATTGAGTTTCGAAGGCGAGCGTTCAGGCAATCATGTAAAACTAAATTGGCTAACAGTGAATGAGGAAGAAAATGAAGCTTTTATTGTAGAACGTTCTATTGATGGAGAAAACTTTGAAGAAATAGGCCATAAGCCCGGAGCGGGAAATAGCTTTGAAGTGCTTAGCTACAGCTTTAATGACGAACATCCGGAGAAAGGAACAAACTTCTACAGAGTGAGACTCATGAATAGTATGGGTGGTGTGTCCTATTCCAATATCACACCGGTGAAATTTATGCCGGAAGAAACCACCATCAACATTTCTAACCCCTCTCCCAACCCATTTCACAAAAACTTTGTGGTTTCCTACACCACATCACATTCAGGTCCGGTGAATCTGAAACTGTCTAGTCTGCATGGCGATGTGATTTTTGAAGGAGAAAGCTTTGCTGAGAAAAATCGCAAAGAAGAGTTCTTATTCGAAGACAAAGAAAATATACGCCCTGGCGTTTATTTCCTTACCTTATCGCAAAACGATGAGTCAAGAATGGTAAAACTGATTAAAAGACCTTAGTTGTTTGTTGTATATTGTTGTAATTAAGACCGGCTCTGGCCGGTTTTTTTATGCTCCAACAAAATTTCAATCTGACAAAATGCAGCCCGCTGTGATGATTTCAGATCATTTCATAAGCCAATTGAATCGAATATTACATAGGGCTCAATAGACTTTTAAAATCCAAAAGACTTATGATCAATCAAAATCAAATCTGATAGATTAGAAAAACTTCAAATTCTTACACATGTAGATGGCTGTAGTTAATTGGAATTACCAATTACTGTGCTTCACGTAATTTTAACTAAACAAATCTGAGAATTATGAAGATGATCAAATCCATTCAACCCCAGCTGAAACTTTTTATCCTTGCCATGATTCTGTTTTCTGCTTATCAAAACAATGCCCAGGCGCAGAAGATCGGTACCGGTTTGGTGGGAAGTTCAAGATTAATAGAAGATAATCACAACTATATTATTTCCTTTTCACCCGTATTCAACGATGGCAAGACCTATTTGCGCTGGCTGGTTCAAAACGATGAAAAAGACGGTCTATACATTGTGGAGCGTTCTGATAACGGTATCGAATTTGAAGCACTTGGCTTCAGAGAGCGAATTGGCTCAACGCTTTGCGTAAATCTGTTTTATTCTTATGTGGATGAAGCGCCTTTTCAGGGTAGTACTTATTACCGCATCATGCAGGTGAGCACCGATCAAACCTATAAATATTCTGATGTAGTGAAAGTGAGAACAGATATGAATGCTCCACAGCAGAGTGGCACCAGTGTGTTGAAAGATTAACTTCGCATGCACTTGAGTTACTTACTCCTGTGCCAAATAGTTAAAAAATAATCAAGGCATTATTTTAAGCTTAAACCACCCTGATATGTTTACAGGTTGATCACTTGTGCAAGCTTGCCCTTCTGGAGTGTAGTATAGTTTGCCATTAAAATTTCCTTCCACCAATCCGTCTATCATACCCTGATATTTGGTTATTTTCAAATTTACCAGACTATTCATGTCTTGCTCTTCGCAAAATTATTGCGCATTCATCATTCTTTTTCGCCAAGACAAATAATATGTTTGCGTGTTGATAGTAAAGTGCATATCATCTTCTCCACTGGCATTTGGTCCAATTAAACTTCGATTTCCTTTTGATGGACTAGCTATATACAAGTTAAACGGAAACAATCCGTTTTCCCCATTTACGATTTTCGCTCCATAAATCTGCAATAGATTATCAACTAAGGTACATGCGCCATTTCCAAAATTATTCGGATCAGATGGCATTTGATTGTTGTATCGAAATCCCCATTGAAGATATTGATGTGTTACACCATTTATCTTAAAAAAGATTGATAAATTATCTTGTATTACAGTGATATTAGAATTTAAAATGTAAATAGAGTCACTTTCAACTCCTCCTGTTTTAAGTCTTACAGAAACCATCAACGGGTTCGTTTCAGGTATCCGTGCCGGAGCAGTTTATTCAGCCATAATTGAATTCATTACGCTAAGCATGCCATCTTCCTGAGAAATAATTAAATCAGCATTGCCTTCGCCATTTAATGTCCATCCATCAAACATAAAACGAACATTATCTTATTGTGTTAAGCTGGAGTGTGTATGCAATAATTCGTACTCCGTTTTTTCATCAGCATTCAAAGTGTAAAGGGCAACAGTAGCACTGTATGAACCTGAACTAGTCCAAGTTTTTTTAAATCCTGTCACAAACAATTTTACCTTTTTATTCACTTCAACCGCCGGATTGTCAGGAATCAAATTAAGACTCAGAAATCTACCCATACCCCAATCGCTGAAATGCGGCATCTTTACGCTGACATTGTTTTGTGTCGTATTTACTGCACTCAATAAATTACCTTTCCATGAACCATCATTAATTTGGTTTATAATCCATAAAATTTCAAGCGGATAGCCTTCCAATTCTTCCATTTGATAAGAAATGGAAAGTGTAGGTTGAAAATCAGGATTAAACTGAAGACTGGATGGCGAAAAGCTATAGGCATTTGATATTCCCATTAGACCTGTATGGGAAATTTCCTATATACCTATTTCAACTTCATTATTAAGCGCTCCTGCCGGAATGGCTAAAGTCACTTTTCCATCTGCAGATTCGATGTTGCCTGCGGCTGCACCAATTGTTTGTTATATCAAAGACCCCACAGGGACTCTCGGCTGAGAAATGTATAAATTTCCGCTTGGCGGAACGCCGGTATTATTGTTGTTGTTTGAAAAATCTTGATCATTCTCTTTTTTACAAGAAGCGATGGAGACAAAATTTACAAATAGCAAAAAGCCATTTTTCGATAAAAAATTGGGTAACATGGTTTAGGATTTACTAAAGCAGATATTTGAAAAAAAAACTGAATGAATCAAGCAAGAAAAATTTGATGAATCTCAATGCAAATTAAAGAAAAATGATGCAGAGTGAAAATGTGACAACAAGATCAAATAAGTATATCCAAGCTATAAAATTTACAGCAGTTTGAAAAAGAAATTGTATTACCTTTGCCACCAAAATAAATGTTCATTACATGCCATTTATCAAGAAAGATCGAGGGATTAGGCCCTTTGACGTCTTGGCAACCTACTGTTCCCGCAGAAAGGTGCTAATTCCTATAGATAAGTAAGAGCATATCCGAACATCTCACAAAAGCTTGATAGTGTGCTGCTGATGAATAGGTGAGAAAATTATGAAAATTAACATTCAAGAGATTTTAAAAGAGCGAATTCTCGTATTAGACGGTGCGATGGGCACCATGATTCAGCGATACGCCTTAGAAGAAGAAGATTTTCGCGGTGACCGATTCAAAAATCATGACCACTCTTTAAAGGGCAACAATGATTTACTTTCCATCACCCGACCTGATATTATCAAAGCCATTCATGCTGCTTATTTCGAAGCAGGAGCAGATATAGCTGAAACCAATACCTTCAGTGGAACCACTATTGCGCAAGCTGATTATAAACTCGAATCAGCGGTTTATGATATTAATTATCAATCGGCAAAAATTGCTCGTGAAGTCGCTGATGAATTCACCGCTCGCGAGCCGCACAAACCACGCTTTGTAGCTGGTTCCATTGGCCCTACCAATCGCACGGCCTCTATGTCGCCTGATGTGAATGATCCCGGTTATCGCGCGGTTACGTTCGATGAATTGGTGCAGGCCTACAAGGAACAAACACGGGCTTTGATCGAAGGAGGCGTGGATTTGCTGCTCGTGGAAACGGTTTTTGATACCCTCAACTGCAAAGCAGCGCTGTTTGCCATCGACGAATATTGCAAGGAGAGCGGTATACGCATTCCGGTGATGGTTTCAGGAACGATTACTGATGCCAGCGGACGAACCCTGAGCGGGCAAACTGTAGAAGCCTTTTTAATATCTATTTCGCATATCGACTTGTTGAGTGTGGGCTTTAATTGCGCGCTCGGTGCAAAACAATTGCAACCCCACATTCAGACTTTGGCCAAAAACACCAAGTTCATGATTTCGGCACATCCCAATGCCGGATTACCCAATGCATTTGGGCAATATGATCAAACACCCTACGAAATGGCCGCTCAGGTGGAAGATTACCTGAAAAACAATTACATCAACATCATTGGTGGTTGCTGCGGCTCCACACCCGATCATATTGCAGCGATTGCCAAAGTAGCCGCAAAATACAAACCCCGCAAAAAGCCGGACTTAATCGATCGGCCTACCTTCAGTGGATTGGAGCCGCTCGTGATGCGCGAAGAAACCAATTTCGTAAACATTGGAGAGCGAACCAATGTAACCGGTTCCAGAAAATTTGCGAGACTCATTAAAGAAGAAAACTACGAAGAAGCCTTATCCGTTGCCCTTCAGCAGGTAGAAGGTGGCGCTCAGGTGCTCGATGTGAACATGGACGAAGGCATGCTTGACTCCGAAGCTGCCATGGTGCGTTTTCTGAATCTCATCGCATCCGAACCGGACATTGCCAAGCTGCCCATCATGATCGACTCATCAAAATGGTCCGTGATTGAAGCCGGATTGAAATGCGTGCAAGGCAAGGCGATTGTCAACTCCATTTCACTTAAAGAAGGTGAAAATGCTTTTATTCAATACGCCCAAAAGGTGCGTCGTTATGGCGCTGCGGTGGTAGTAATGGCTTTCGACGAGCAAGGTCAGGCCGATAGTTATGACCGCAGAATCGCCATTTGCGAAAGAGCCTATAAAATCCTGACCGAAAAAGTGGGCTTTCCTCCTCAAGACATCATTTTTGATCCCAACATCCTTACTGTTGCCACCGGCATCGAAGAGCATAATAATTATGCGGTTGATTTTATCCGCGCTACGAAATGGATTAAGGAAAATCTGCCCGGTGCACGTGTGAGCGGTGGTGTTTCCAATATTTCTTTCTCTTTCCGTGGGAATGATGTGGTGCGTGAAGCCATGCATTCAGCTTTTTTGTATCATGCCATCAAAGCCGGCTTAGATATGGGCATTGTGAATGCCGGACAGCTCGAAGTGTATGAAGAAATTCCGAAAGAACTGCTCGAACTGGTAGAAGATGTATTGCTCAACCGCCGCCCGGATGCCACAGAGCGCTTGGTAGAATTTGCCGAAACCATCAAATCGAAAGGCAAAGTGCAGGAACGCGATGAAGAGTGGCGCAAACTGCCTGTGCAGCAAAGACTTTCACATGCTTTGATAAAAGGTATTGTAGAATATATTGATGAAGACACAGAAGAAGCACGTAAATTATTTGACAAGCCCCTGCAAGTGATCGAAGGCCCGCTCATGGACGGTATGAATATTGTTGGCGACTTGTTTGGCGAAGGCAAAATGTTTCTCCCACAGGTAGTAAAATCGGCACGTGTGATGAAAAAAGCTGTTGCTTATCTCCTGCCCTATATCGAAGCCGAAAAACAAGCCGGTGCATCCAATTCGAATGGTAAAATATTGATGGCCACAGTGAAAGGCGATGTGCATGATATTGGTAAAAATATCGTTGGAGTAGTACTTGGTTGCAACAACTACGAAGTGATCGATTTGGGTGTGATGGTGCCTTATCCAAAAATATTAGAAGAAGCTAGAAAACATCAAGTTGACATTATCGGCTTGAGTGGATTGATAACACCTTCACTGGATGAAATGGTTACCGTAGCCAAAGAAATGCAGCGCGAAGGTTTTACTATTCCCTTATTGATAGGCGGCGCAACGACTTCTAAAACGCACACTGCCGTGAAAATTGCGCCCCATTACCAAGGTCCCGTGGTGCATGTGTTGGATGCTTCTCGTTCGGTGCCTGTGGCAGGAAGTCTTATCAATGACGATTTGCGCGATCTATTCATGAAAAACCTTGATGAAGAATATGAAAAAATTCGCGTGCAGCTTTCCGGAAAGCAAGCTGTGAAAGAATACATCAATATTGACAAGGCGCGTACCAATAAATTGAAGCTTGACTTTAATGCTGAAACAGTCAAAAAACCAGCTTTTACAGGTGTGAAAGTGTTTGAAGACTATGACTTAGCCGAATTAACCAATTACATCGACTGGACCCCATTTTTCAGCACCTGGGAGTTGGCAGGAAAATATCCGGCCATTTTAAGTGATGAAGTGGTAGGCAAAGAAGCCACCAAGCTTTTTGCAGATGCCAAAGCGATGCTTCAGCTCATCATCGACGAAAAACGTTTGACAGCCAAGGCTGTGATCGGCATCTGGCCTGCCAATGCGGTGCAAGACGATATTGAGCTCTATACAGACGAAAGCCGCACTCAAGTTTTGGATGTGGTGCATTCGCTTCGTCAGCAAAACAAAAAAGCACCCGGACAACCCAATTATGCTTTAGCCGATTTCGTAGCGCCAAAAGAAAGTGGTATCGACGACTATATGGGTGGATTTGCGGTAACAGCAGGTATTGGCATTGAGAAGTGGATTGCCAAATATGAAGCCGAGCACGACGATTACAACAGCATCATGATGAAAGCTTTGGCTGACCGTTTGGCAGAAGCCTTTGCAGAGCGTATGCACGAGCGGGTGCGTAAAGAGTTCTGGGCTTATGACGAAAGCGAGAACTTAGACAATGAATCGCTGATCGCCGAAAAATATAAGGGTATTCGCCCTGCGCCAGGTTATCCTGCATGCCCCGACCATACCGAAAAAGCAATATTGTTTAAACTCTTAGACGCGACGAAAAACGCTGACATCCAACTGACCGAAAGTTTTGCCATGTATCCCACTGCTGCAGTGAGTGGTTGGTATTTTGGGCATCCCGAATCCCGTTATTTTGGATTAGGCAAAATAAACCGCGACCAAGTAGAAGACTATGCTCAACGCAAAGGCATGTCTTTGGAAGATATCGAACGTTGGTTGAGTCCTGTCTTGGCTTACGAACCGGGAATATTAATACAAGTGTGAATAGGCAGAGATGCGTTTTAACATTTACATATAAAAATAGCTTAGTATGGCTTTTGAGCATTATGGCTTTTGCCAAATGTAATCGAAGAGCCAATTGGGTATTTCGTAGCTGTCGAAAATCAATAAATAAAAACTCTATCGGGTAGCTTATCTTTTTAAAAAGTTGTTTTCACCTGTCATTCAACATTTATCATTTCGCAAAATGTTGCCAACTTTGCAGATATGCATCTCCCCTAATCAGATAAAGTTTGCCAACCATGACGTGCAATACTGATGGACTCGTCAAAACTTCATTTTTCGTGAGCTTTAAGGCTTTGCGGTGGTTTGTGGAAAAGAAAAGTACAGATCTTGGTGGAAGATAAAGAATCTTATCGCTTCATTCACCATTTAATTCTGCCTGACATAAGTTATCCACTGATCCTTTCCCAGCACTTGAACGCTTATATTGGCCCCATTTTCAATCTCAGGGGCTTTGAGCCCCTCGTGCAAACAATCTGGTGAGATGATTATACGTATTTCGTCCCATAGCTCTTGATGCATAAATCGTTGAAGGGTTTCAGCTCCACCTTCCACAATCAGCGATGCGATTTTTTCCTGATACAACACATCGCAAATTTGCTGCAACACATCGCCACGCCAATAGAGCTGCACAAAAAGATGTTGAAACATTTGCCGGCTTTCAAGTTGATTGAAAATGATAGTTCGGCTCTGTTCATTGAATATTTTGCTATCGCGAGGCACTTGCAAATTTTGATCAATAAGCACACGCACTGGATTTTTGCCCCGCACATGACGGGTGGTCAAGGCAGGATTGTCGGTCTGTGCCGTTCGGGTGCCGATGAGTATGGCATCTTCTTCGCTTCTCCACTGGTGATTCAGTATTTGGGCTTCTTTACAACTTATGGGGAAACTGCCTTTCTCCCCTTTTGCACGAATCTTGTCTATATATCCATCAGTAGTTTGTGCCCATTTAAGGATAATATATGGTCGTTTCTTTTCGACAAAAGTGAAGAATCGACGGTTCAATGATCTTCCTTCCTGCTCCAATATTCCCACATTAACTTTAACTCCTGCCTTGCGAAGTTTCTCGATACCCTGTCCATTTACCTTTTCAAACGGATCGGTATTACAAATATAAACTTCGGGGATTTGATGTGCTAAGATTAAATCTACACAGGGAGGTGTTTTTCCATGATGAGCACAAGGCTCAAGATTAACAAAAAGCGAAGACTTTATGAGCCATTCTTTATCGGCTACCGATTGAATTGCGTCTGGCTCCGCGTGTGCTTCGCCATACTTGCGATGAAATCCTTCTCCGATGATTTTTCCTTCATACACAATCACACAACCCACCAAAGGATTTGGACTCACTGCTCCAAGACCTTTTTGCGCCAACTCAAAACAGCGACGCATAAAGCCTTCCTGTTCAGGGACACTCAGCTGATGGGTAATGCTCATTCTACAAAAAGCTTTTTGCTCACTTCGGGCACAAACTCCTGCAATTCTTCGAAAGTGCCCGAAATTTGAACAAATTTCCATGTTTTTCCTTTAGCGTCAGATATGGCAAGCATGGCTTGATCGCTCTCAAGTAGCTCGTTGTTTAAGGTAGCTTCTGTCCGAAAATAAACAATGCTCTGATACCCATTATCAACAAAAATTGGGGATTCGGCACTAACAAATTCCACTTTGAGAATTTTATGCGGATCGCTTAATACATCTTCTTTATACGCCTTTAAGAAGGATTCTTTTCCGCCAAACAAGTAAATCAAGTTAGGGTGTGCATAATCTGCAATCAGTTCAAAATCATTATTTTGAACAGCTTCGGCTAAAGTTTTAGCTTGCTGCGCAAGTGTTTCTTTCACCTTTATGTCGTTTGGTTTGCAAGCGCTCACCAAGAGCACTAAAGCTACCAAGATGATTTCAACTTGATTTACCAGCCTAAAATCCATGCGAATATCAATGGCGCAACAATCGTTGCATCTGACTCAATTACATATTTAGGGGTGGTTTTATCTAATTTGCCCCATGTAATTTTTTCATTAGGCACTGCCCCCGAATAGGAACCATAGCTAGTGGTAGAATCAGAAATTTGGCAAAAATATGCCCAAAAAGGAACATCATGCCATCCAAGATCCTGATACATCATTGGCACTACGCAAATGGGAAAGTCACCAGCTATTCCGCCACCAATCTGAAAAAAGCCAACGCCTCTCCCACTTGAATTTTGACGATACCATTCTGAAAGCCAAATCATGTATTCAATACCCGATTTCATGGTAGATGCATTGAGTTCTCCTTTGATGCAATAGGAAGCAAAAATATTTCCCATCGTGCTGTCTTCCCAACCGGGAACTACTATAGGGACATTCTTCTCTGCCGCAGCAATCATCCAGCTATTTTTGGGATCGATCTCATAGTACTGTTCCATTTCACCTGAAAGCAACATTTTATACATATACTCATGAGGAAAATAGCGCTCACCATTGTCCTGCGCATTTTTCCATTGTTTGAAAATATGTTTCTGAATTCGGCGAAAAGCTTCTTCTTCTGGAATACACGTATCAGTAACACGATTGAAACCATTTTCCAATAAATTCCACTCATCATCTGGGCTCAAGTCGCGATAATTGGGAACGCGCTTATAGTGTGAATGTGCCACAAGGTTCATGATATCTTCTTCGAGATTGGCACCGGTGCAGGAAATAATCGATATTTTGTCTTGTCGAATCATTTCGGCTAAAGAAATTCCCAGTTCTGCAGTGCTCATGGCACCAGCAAGAGTTACCATCATTTTTCCACCTTCAAGCATGTGCGTTTCGTATGCTTTGGCAGCATCAACAGTTGCAGCTGCATTGAAGTGTAGGTAGTGCTTCTGCATGAATTGTGAAATAGGTCCTTTCGTCATTTTTATTTACAATTTTAGTGGCGCAATTTAGCCCCAAAAAATGATTTATCGACCTTGAACCTTTGGATTTTTGAAAAATGAATTTTGGAAATAAGCGCTCACTCAAATCACTTTGGGACTTTAGTTACAATTAATTATATCTAATTAGCTTTCGTTCTGTTTATTTTTGTCGCATGAACAAATTGAAAAAATTCTTTTGTCTAAGCCTTTTAGTTATTTTTGCAAGTCAATTATTGATCGCTCAAAAAGAAGGAAGAGACTTTCATTTAGACTCGCCACATGATGCCCTGTTGACCCATCTCAAGTATTTGGATGAAGAAAACTACCGCCCTGATATCGCAGCAAAAGTTTTCATGAGAGACAACATTTCGGAACGCGAAGCCCGAATAGCCGCCATCAAACTATATCAATATTACAATGCTAAAGGGTATTTTATTGAGTTTGAAAAAATACCCAGAAATCCTGATTATATTGATTCTGTTAGCAAGGAGCAAAGGTTCTATCCGGTCCCATTGCATAAAGAAATATTTGTAGAAAAAGTTGGTGATAATTGGTTTTACAGCGACGAAACCATTGGTGAAATCAACCGGCTGCATAAACAAGCCTTTCCGTGGGGATCTGATAAATTACTCAACCTATTACCCAAAATCGGGCAGCAAAAGGTTATGGGATTGCACTTGTGGCAATTGGTTGGTCTGTTATCTATGATTTTGATTTCGTTTATTCTTCACTTCATTTTCACCTGGTTAATCAATGAATTCTTTTACAGAATGCTTGAGCTGCGTGGCTACCATGAAATTGGCCGAAAATATTTACTCCCTGTGGCAAGGCCTGTGTCCTACTTTGTACTCACGCTAGTTGCTTTGATTTTCGTAAGAGTATTGCAACTGCCCATTTCCATGGCTCATGTGCTCATCGTGTTTCTTGGCGTTCTTACTCCTTTTTTTGGTGCATTGACTTTTTATCGACTGGTTGATGTTCTGGGCCTTTACATGGAACGACTGGCCGAAAGAACAGAGAACACACTCGACGATCAGCTGGTACCGCTGGTTAGAAAATCACTCAAGTTTTTTGTGATTTTGGTTGGATTTCTGGTGATTTTGCGAGAAGGGTTAAACATTGATATTTGGCCCATTATCACAGGTATTTCAATTGGGGGTTTGGCTTTAGCCTTAGCTGCTCAGGATACACTGAAAAACTTTTTTGGCTCCTTAATGATTTTTATTGACAAGCCCTTTCAAATCGGACAATTTATTCAATCCGGCGAAATTGAAGGAACAGTAGAAGAAGTGGGATTTCGTTCCACAAGAGTGAGAACTGTTAGAAATTCAGTGATGTACGTCCCCAATGCCAAACTAGCCGATAGTGTGATTGACAATTGGGGACTAAGACAATATCGCAGATACAGCACCACAATAAGTATCACCTACGATACGCCGGCAGAAATGATAGAGTTGTTTGTAGAAGGATTAAGAGAAATTGCACTTACCCACCCGGAAGTGAAAAAGGATACTTACTATATTCACTTCAATGCCTTAGGATCAAGTTCTTTAGATATTGTATTTACTGTTTTTCTTGAAGTGCCCGGCCTGCTTGAAGAATTCATTGCAAGAGAACAAATGTTGCTTGACATCGTCCGCTTAGCCGATGTGCTAAAGGTAAGGTTTGCTTTCCCTACACAAACGTTGTTTGTAGAGGAGATTCCCGGTCAGGTTTCATTGACGCCAAACTTCAACGAAAGCAAAGACGAACTTAGAAAAAAGCTTTATAATTTTTTACAGGAAACACGTAAACAAAATGAAAAGCCTGATTGATTAATAGCTATAGCTTCTGATGATTATTTCAAGTTAATGCCATTCAAAATCACCATATTAGGATGTGGAGCTGCCACGCCCACCGTACATAGAAATCCAAGCGCCCAGGTAGTTCAGTGCGAAAATCGCTCTTTTCTGGTCGATTGTGGTGAAGGCACGCAAATGCAGATGCTTCGCTTTGGCGTTAGTATGAGCAAAATTGATACGATATTCATTTCTCATCTTCATGGCGATCACTATCTTGGACTTCCGGGTTTGATTAGCAGTATGCACCTTGCAGGACGAAAGACCAGACTTAAAATTATTGGCCCAAAAGATTTACAAGAAATCATCCTTCATCAATTCAAGCTTACTGACATGCATCCCCAATTCGATCTTGAGTTCTTTTCTACTTCGGATCATCCACTAGAATTGATTTACGATGACCAGCTTCTAGAAGTACGAACCTTTCCTTTGAAACACAGAATCTTCTGTACCGGATTTTTATTTCGCGAAAAGCCAAAACCTCGCATCATTAACTCTAAAGCTGTCAAAGCGCTTGGAATTCCCGATGAGAAAATAAAATCAATTAAATACGGTTCTGATTATATTGACAGGGAAGGTAACATTCATTCACACCTGAGTTTGACCTTCCCTCCTAAGCATTCACATGCCTATGCCTATTGCTCCGACACTGCTTTTTTTAGAGACTTAACAGATTGGATTCAAGGTGTTGATGTGCTTTATCACGAAGCCACATTTGCAAGCGACAAATCGGATAGAGCAACCGAAACCTTTCATAGCACTGCCGAACAAGCCGCAATGCAGGCTCATCAAGCTAAAGTTGGTAAGCTCATTTTAGGTCATTTTTCTTCACGCTATAAATCATTGGAAAAATTAAGAGAAGAAGCACGAAATATTTTTGAGTCAACCGAATTAGCAGAAGATGGGATGACATTTTGCACCTAACATTGGCATTTTTTGCTAGGAGTTAAATAATGTTGCTACAGT
The DNA here is from genome assembly GCA_046294625.1 of Flavobacteriales bacterium. Taxonomy (GTDB): domain Bacteria; phylum Bacteroidota; class Bacteroidia; order M30B66; family M30B66; genus JBKBKN01. Next base: position 2,954 of record JBKBKN010000005.1, on the reverse strand, counting down.
CTAATCAAAATTGTTTTAAATTGCAGACGACATAGCTAATGATAAGTAAAGATCAAATATTGCTGGAAATTGTACAGAATAACCCATTGCTGGCTTCTGTGATTGATCGCTTTGGTATCCCTTACAATAAATGGACGCTAACCTTGGAAAAAGCTTGTCAATCAGACAATGTAGATGCTGAACTTTTAATTGAAATGTTAAAAGTATTTCAGGATCACAATAGCTTTCCTTCCGATGCATTGCAAACACTTCCTTTGCAATCCATCATCGAGTATCTTATCAAAACGCATATTTATTATATCAATTCACGTCTTCCGAGAATAGAACAATTTATTGAACTGCTCATCGAGCACTATGGTAAAGTGGATATGCAATTGTACCTGCTCCGGGATTATTTCCTTGACTATAAGCGAGACATGCTTGCGCATATATGTATTGAAGAGCGGAATTTGTTCCCTTACATATTGAAGCTCATTACAGCTGAAACGAAGCAGGATATGACTCCCTTTGAACTCTTTCAATTGCTTGAAGCGAACGCGATCAATAAGTTTATCAATGACCACATTCATGTGGAAGGTGAGCTGCAGGAAATCAGACGACGACTGCTAAATTACACCAATGCCAATCAACATAAAGTGCAAACCCAAACCTTGTTTTATGAAATGAAACTGTTTGAAGTGGACTTGCTTACGCATGGAAAAGTAGAAGATGAAGTATTGGTTCCAAGAGCCAAAATGCTTGAAGATACTATTAAAAAAAGATTGCTCAGTAAGGCAATATTGTCCTGATTCAACTATTTTCGCAGCCAATTGTTACTTAAGAAACACTTATAAAATCAATTCTCATGATTCCAAAATCAATTGAAAAAGCACTAAATGAACAAATAGCCACCGAAGCAGGAGCATCATTTTTATATCTTGCTATGGCTTCGTGGTGCGACATGAAGGGATTTGATGGCACTGCTGCATTTCTTTACAAGCATTCTGCTGAAGAACGCATGCACATGCTAAAACTTTTTCATTATATCAACAATATGGGAGGACATGCCATCGCTCCCGAAATAAAGAAAACAAAAACAGATTATAAAACTGTTTCTGAAATATTTGATGTACTCTACAAAAGCGAGCAAAAAGTAACCAAATCGGTTAGTGAGTTGGTGGAACTTTGTATTAAGGAACGAGACTATTCTACCCATAATTTTATTCAGTGGTATGTAGCTGAACAGTATGAAGAAGAAGTGTTGTTCCGAGGCATCATGGATAAGATAAATCTTGTTGGCGAGGATGGTAAAGGTTTATTCATGTTTGATCAATATATGCAAGGACTTGCAAATGCCAAAGCTGGAGCAGCCGCTGCTGACGCTGATACTGCAGAATAAAATCAATATTAGATCATTATTTGAAAGGCTGTTTTTTACCAGCCTTTTTTTGATTTTGGGAATCTGGTAAAATCATATTTGTTCTTGTAAAAAGGAGAAACATGAAGATAAATTTATCAGTGCATTAAGCGCTATATTTGCCACCGACCATCAAATTAAGTATTCATGTCTATCGATATCACATTCAACAAAAACGAAGATCAAATGCGCCTTTTGCTTTCCGACTTACGCAAAAAAATGGAAAAGGTGATGGAAGGCGGTGGAAAGAAGCGTCAGGAAAAGGAAAAAGCAAAGGGCAAAATGACCGCCCGCGAGAGAATTGCCTACCTACTCGATAAAGATAAACAACAACTGGAAATAGGTGCATTTGCCGGTGAGGGTATGTATGCTGAACATGGTGGATGCCCTTCGGGTGGCGTAGTGGTTGTCATGGGGTATATCAAAGGAAGGCAATGCATCGTAGTGGCAAATGATGCTACAGTAAAGGCTGGTGCCTGGTTTCCGATAACTGCAAAGAAAAATCTCAGGGCTCAAGAGATTTCGATTGAAAATCGCATTCCTATTGTTTATCTGGTGGACAGCGCAGGTGTGTATCTTCCGATGCAAGATGAAATATTTCCGGACAAAGAGCATTTTGGAAGAATTTTTCGCAACAATGCTGTGATGTCATCCATGGGCATTGTGCAGATTGCAGCTATCATGGGAAGCTGTGTGGCTGGTGGTGCCTATTTGCCAATTATGAGTGACGAAGCCATGATTGTGAAAGAAACCGGTACTATATTCCTTGCCGGGTCTTATTTAGTGAAAGCGGCAATAGGCGAAGATATCGACAATGAAACATTAGGTGGTGCTACCACTCACTGCGAAATATCAGGTGTTACAGATCATAAATGTGAAAACGATCAGGACTGCCTTGACCGTATTCGCAGAATATTCGATAAAATTGGTCATAAAGAAAAAGCCGGTTTTGATCGAATTGAGCCCAAATTACCTCTGAAAAACCCTGAAGAGATTTATGGTATTCTTCCGGATAGTCGCGAAAAACCCTATGATGTACTTGAAATCATCCATCGTTTGGTAGATAACAGTGAATTTGATGAATATAAAGAGAAATACGGCCAGTCTATCGTTTGCGGCTTGGGAAGAATTGATGGTTGGGCAGTAGGTATCGTTGCCAATCAAAGAAAAATCATCAAATCAAAAAAAGGAGAAATGCAATTTGGCGGTGTTATCTATTCCGACTCAGCCGATAAAGCGGCTCGATTCATCATGAATTGCAACCAAAAAAGAATTCCATTGGTCTTCTTGCAGGATGTAACCGGTTTTATGGTGGGTTCAAGAAGTGAACATGGAGGTATTATTAAGGATGGTGCCAAAATGGTAAATGCAATGGCCAATTCTGTGGTTCCAAAATTTACTGTTGTATTAGGGAATTCTTATGGAGCAGGCAATTATGCTATGTGTGGTAAGGCATATGATCCAAGATTGATGCTTGCATGGCCTACAGCACAAATAGCCGTAATGGGTGGAGCACAGGCCGCCAAAGTATTGCTGCAGATCGAAGTTAGTTCGTTAA
>JBKBKN010000004.1:47256-163564 GCA_046294625.1 Flavobacteriales bacterium | reverse complement strand
CGGTATTATTTATCGAGCTTTAGGCATTCCAACGGAAATGTTCACCGTAATGTTTGCCCTAGGTCGTTTGCCTGGTTGGGTGGCACAATGGAAAGAAATGATTGAGAATAAGGAGCCAATAGCTCGTCCTCGTCAGATTTACATAGGTGCCACTAAGCGTAACTATGTGAATATAGCCGAGCGCAACTAATTAAAACATATTTGCGTTGCAGCTCGTTTAATGAGGAATTAACGATTGCCTTTTTGTTAATAAGTGATTTTCATTAAATTTGAAGGATGTTTACGCGTTTGTATAACCGATTGAAAAGTCTTTTGATGGTTAATCATCAAAAGAAGCAGTATCCTGTGAAGCAGGAGATGCTCGTTAGAAGCGTGCGTTATAAGTCCGATTACCATCTGTGGCTGGAGCAAAGTAAGCAAACAGAATTGCTAAAGACAATTTACATTTCGTTTGTTTTACGCAAGATGAATATCACAGGTGATATTCCAATTCATTCCTACAGCGAAAGGGAATCAAGTTATTTAGTACTACATTTTATAGATCCGATTGGTAAGGCCAATTTCAGTTACTTGTTTGACTATTTGAAGGATCGCACTATTAAATTGGGTTATATGTTATACCTAAGCGATAAACAGGTGGTGGAACGAAATGGATATATAGAAAGAACGGAACGACATCTTTTAAGGCCCCAACAGTCGCCCATTTTTTTATCAGAGCATCCTGAACAGCTTTATGGTAATATAGCATTTAATCTGGTTTATATTAATGACCGACCTTTGTACATATCAGTGGTTTCATCACTTGTGCTCGAAAAAGCCTATAATCAGCCCTTTTCTTTCGATGATTTTGCCGAAGTATTATTTGGCTAATGCTATTTTTTCTCTAATCCTATAGTGTTAATTTTTTTTTAAGCCAATCTTAAGAAGCGCTTATCTTAAGAAATGATTAAGCAGAAACTCTTTGTCATTTTCAATTTTATTTGCTGAAATACATTGAATATAACACCAAAATAGTAAGTTTGGTTACTAAGACAAGTTCTTGATAATTTATAAAAATTATTTAACTCTAAAATTAAATTGAATTAACGCTTCAGGTCAACCTTTGCAGCACAAAATTTTAAATCCATGAAAATCAAGGGACTACTCTTAGGAATGCTTGCTTTAGCAACAGCAACAAGTGTTATTACGTCTTGTAAAAAAGATGACGATAATGACAATAACAACAACAACAACAACAACAACAACTCTGAAAAACAGATTGTCGAAGTATCCGGATCAATTACGGGCGATGTACGTTGGACAGAAGACAAAATTTACCTTATTAAAGGTTTTGTTCGCGTTGGAACGGATCCATCCTTGACCGGTCAACCAACAGCAACAGGCACATTGCGAATCGATCCAGGCACTTTAATTATCGGAGATCGCGAAACCAAAGGTACGCTCATCATCCAAAGAGGTTCTAAAATCTTCGCTGAAGGAACAAAACAAAAACCAATTATCATGACATCCGAAAGACCTGTTGGCTTAAAAGAACCTGGTGATTGGGGTGGTTTGGTGATTTGCGGGTTTGCTCGAAACAATAACCCCGGCGGTGTGGGTGAACTGGAAGGTGGTTATGCGGCATACCACGGTGGAACGAATGATGATGATAACTCAGGTATTTTACGCTATGTAAGAATTGAATATGCTGGTATTCCTATTAATCCAAATCAAGAAGTAAACTCACTTACTATGGGTTCTGTTGGTAGAGGCACGGTGATTGAGTATGTAGCTACATCTTATGGTCTTGACGATTCATTCGAATGGTTCGGTGGAACAGTTAATTGCAAATATTTAGTTGCCTACAGAAGCTTAGACGATGATTTTGATGTGGACAATGGCTTTAGAGGAAATGTTCAGTTTGGATTATCTATACGTGATCGTTCACTTGCTGACCAATCTGGGTCAAACGGATTTGAAGTGGATAATGATGGTGCAGGCGACCCTCTTTTAACCCCATACACAGCAGCTACATTTTCCAATATCACTGTTATAGGGCCTAAAGCAAATAGAGAAACCCCAATCTCTTTGCAGTTTCAACATGCAATGCACCTAAGAAGATTTGCAAAAATTAAAATTCACAATTCTTTCTTTACAGGCTATCCTTTCGGTTTGTATATTGATGGTGCTAACACTACACAAAATGCAGTAAGTGGTGAACTTGTATTAAAGAACAATATTCTTGCCGGTGTTGAGCATTGGGGGGGTAATGGCTACGGTAGCGCTGGAACGATTTTCACAGGAGCTCCATCTAACGGTGCACAGCATCCAAATAATCCACGCGGTGCTGCTTTCCGCTCCAATGTAGACTCATTAGGTGGTGCAGTTTTCGAAGTTGCAGCTCTTGAAGCATGGTTTAGAACAGCTTCATTTAACAATCAAGTACTCGATAAGTGGCAAGATGCAGGTATTGACGCATCAATATTCGATTTGTCAAACGACCCTAAAGTTACACCTAATGCAGGTTCAATTCTTTTGCAGGGCGCAGACTTTAGCGGTTTAAATGGTTTCCAAACCGTTCCTTTCCGTGGCGCATTTGGTACAGAAGATTGGACTGATGGCTGGATGAACTGGACTCCTTCTGCGACTAAATATTATTAATCTATTATCGAATTAAAATGGATAGACTGCATCAACATTGATGCAGTCTATCTTTATTTTGCAGTCATTTAATTTACCTTATGCATACCAAGTTTCTATACAGCTTATTTCTATTCACCATCTTGTTAGGCTCCTGCAAACATAGCGAACAGTCTGTTGAAAATAATGCGGCAAAAGAATTGGTCTATGAACCCCAAGTTTCCACCTTTTTTATCAATCGATTCTCAAAAGCCGCTCAAGATACGCTTATGGCAAATATTATCACTTATGTGTATAAAGCCCCAAAAGGAGTAAGCCAAGAGAATCGTTTTAAACCGGAGCATCGAAAGCATTTTATCAATGAGGTTCCAAATTTTGTTATGTTAGATTATTTTATTGATGATGTCGGAAAGCACTACTTTTTGTTATTGCGCCCGGTAAAGAGCATCAAGAATGAGAAAAGGGCTGTGGCAGGTATGTTTAATGCAGATGAAAATTTGGATATTTCTAACTTTGTGGAACTTTTTAATACACCTAAACTATCAGCAAAGGAAGTAGCAGAAAGAGGTAAAAAAGTTTTTTCTCACATAATCAAGCATTCAGGTGAATTGGGGCCATATTATCTTAACAAAGATTTTATTGAATTCCCTGATGAACGTTGCACCTATGATGCGTCCAAGTTTGAATGGGTTTATCCTCGTGAGCTTGAAATGGGTGCAGATTTGTAGTTATTTTACATTTTATCGGCAGGTATTGCAATACATGTAGCTGTGCGTTTTTATTGGGATAAATTTATCCATATTGCTGTTATTGTGTAGAGCCATAAAACGAAAAAACCCTTCAATTTGAAGGGTTTTTTCGTGTGGTGCCCGGAGCCGGAGTCGAACCGGCACGGCATTGCTACCACAGGTGTTTGAGACCAGCGCGTCTACCAATTCCGCCATCCGGGCTAATGGGCTGCAAATATACATTTTTAAATAGAACACAACACCTGTCGATATTTTATTTAATCGGTCAGGGTTTAAATTATCGTAAAACGTTTGATTAGAGACCTTTCATGATTCTTGGTGATTATCATTATGTGCAAACCTTGGGCAAGAGAAATTACATTCATGATGAAGTTTTTACCATAATAATCGTAAAACATGCATCGAAAAATCAATAGAACTTTTTACGAAAATCGTGCAAACGCTTCTCTAGCATTTCGAAGCTAAGCAAGGCGAGCAAAATCGTTAATACCAGTATGGCCAAAGGGTTGATAATAAACACCTGCCATACATTTTGCTCCAAATGATACTTTTCTGCGAACATTTTGTAAAAAGTAATCACCACTCCGTGGTAACAATATAATCCGAGGGAAATTCTACCAAGATAGTTCACCCATTCTATCTTTCGAAAGCGAAGAAAGGCGTGTTTTGCAAATGATTGTTCCAGAATGATAATAGCAAATAAGCCGCAAAAAATGAGCTTTTCAAATGCAATTCCCAATCGACTATCAGCCCAACCAAAGTAGAAAACGACAACAGGGACATAAATCAGATAAGCCAGTGCATAATATTTGCTAGGCAGATCTTCGAAAAATGTTCTGAAAGTATTTTTGTAAAAACACAAATAGGCTATGGCTGCTCCTGTGGCAAAGTTGCCAAGCAAACTCAGCGTATTAAACCAAAGATTGGGCTCATCATCAAAATAGATAAATCGAAAAATAACGGAGATTAGGACTAGCAAAGTAATGATTGCCCAGAAATAGCGATATGCGTACTTCATAAGCACAGCCCAACTGACATAAAATTGCTCTTCGACCGAAACCACCCATAGGAATACCAGCAGATACAGAAAGTCCTGTCCATGAGCTATAATGTAATAATTGGCATGAAAAAGCAAATAGGCAATAATGGGTGGGAGCGAAACCGAATCGAAGAAACTTGGAAGTAAAGCAACAGCACAGTAAGTGCTAAGCACAATAATGAAGTATGCAGGCCAAAGGCGCAATGCCCGTCTGACGAGAAAATAAACTGCCTTAAACCTTCCGGTTTGATGTCGCTCTTCTAAAATGATCCAGGTGAGCAGAAAACTCGACAGCACAAAAAAGTAGTCTAAACCAAGATAACCTGCTCTAATGTTGAACTGAAAAAACGAGAATAAACCTGATTCTCGGATGGCTTCTGATGAAGAAAAAAAGCAGTGGGCTGTGAACACATGAAGAAAACCAATAAAGCGTGTCGCATCTAAATTGGGAAAGTATCGTTTTTCGATTTGGGTATTCATGTCTGGAATCGCGAAGGTAATATTTCCTTCATCAGGGCAGTGCCATCCATCAAATGATCAGCCAGATGCGATGCTAACAAAGGGGCATGAAGAACACCTTTCGAACCCATACCATTGAATGAGTAAATACGTCTATGACTATTCAGAGGACCAATCAGTGGTCTCCGGTCTTTGATGTTGGGCCTGAAAGCACGTTGGTGGTCAATCACCTTTATTTCTGCATCAATAATTTTTCGAAGTTTTCCTAAAATCTGATTTCGTCCATCTTCTTCCGACTGGGTGTATGGATAGCGAAAATAGGTTGATCCAACACGAAATAAACTATTTCCACGCGGTATGACATAAACGCCCCCGTTAATGAGAATGTTGTCAAGGTTATTCATTTCTACTAATAAATCGTCGCCCATTGTCACCGAAAAGGCTGATTGCAGCTCCTTCATGTGTGAAGCAGCATGGCCATTTGCGTAAATTAAATATTCGGCAGTAACACTGTCATAGCAGATGATTTGGTCATTGAACTGCAGTTTTTCGGGGAAAAACTTTTCCGTTCTCCATGCACCAATTTGCTTCAAATAAGCTTGAATTGCACGAAGATAAATTAGGGTATCAACAAATCCGGCTTTTTTAACAAATGCTGCTCCGTGTGGGGCAATCACACCTGAGGGAATTGTTGCTAAGGGGGACTCAATCAGGTCGGAAAACTCTGCTGTGTTCGCCAAGTGTTCCCATTGTGTTCGCTCATAATCAGAACCAAAAACACGCAACATTTTTTGGTGTTTATAAAACTTCTGATTAAGCAGTTTTTCTAATGAAGTGTAGTATTCATATCCTGCTTTTAAACCTTCAAGTCCAAGCCAGCAGGTGGTAAGTTGCTTGAAAACCATGGGGTGAAACATGCCACCTGCCACAAGTGAGGCACTTGAGCCAACATTTTCATCAATCACTAAGACAGATTGCTTTCGGCTTATCAAGGTCATCGCTAATGCACTTCCGGCAAGTCCCTGACCTATGATAATGAATTGATAGTGGCTCAAATTTGATTGAAATGGGATGTGTCGGATACGTTAATCAGAATAGGTGTTGCTCTGCATGATATGATGAGCGCACAAGTGGTCCACTTTCTACATATTTAAACCCTTGTTGAAGCGCAAATTCCTTGTATTTGGCAAATCGTTCAGGGCTAACAAAATCCGCCACCGGCAAATGTTTGGGAGTAGGTTGAAGGTATTGCCCCATGGTGAGTATATCCACATCAGAGTTTCGCAAATCCATAATTGTTTCATAGATCTCTTCTTCTGTTTCACCTAATCCAAGCATGATTCCCGATTTGGTCTTGCAACCTCCCTCTTTGAGCATTTTTAAAACGGCAAGGCTACGATCGTATTTGGCTTGCACCCGAACTTCGCGAGTGAGTCGGCGAACGGTTTCCAGATTATGCGATACAATTTCGGGCATCACATCAATAATTCTTTGAACCTGATCTTGTCTTCCTTGAAAGTCGGGGATAAGTGTTTCCAAAGTAGTGGTAGGAGATAGTTGTCGCACTGCTTTCACTGTTTCTGCCCAGATGATAGAGCCACCGTCTTTCAGGTCGTCGCGATCTACAGAAGTAATCACGCAGTGTTTCACTCCCATCAGTTTAACCGACTCTGCCACCCGCATGGGTTCTTGCCAATCGACTGCACTTGGGCGGCCGGTAGCAACCGCGCAGAATCCGCAGGAGCGAGTACAAATGTTTCCTAAAATCATAAAAGTGGCTGTACCGGCTCCCCAGCATTCGCCCATATTGGGACAGTTGCCACTTTCACATATGGTGTGCAGCTTATGCTGATCAACCAGTTTGCGCACTTTGGTATATTCAGGGCCTGTTGGAAGTTTCACACGGAGCCATTCCGGCTTTTTGCTACGCACCACAGGTTTACTGTTGATTTCTGTAATCTGTTCTGATAAACTCACTTGTTCCATCGCTTCCCAAATAAAAAACTTATATGAAACGTCAAAAATACGTTGTTGTTTTGCTCAAATGCCATGATAGGCGCTTCTCGTGCAAATAAATCTATAGTGGCACCTGCTTCAATCATTCGAAGTCTTTGCTGGGCCTTTCCAAATTCGAAATTGAAATTGAAGGTGGTGTAAATGCCCGGTGAAATACTCAATTCATTGAGCCCTCTGTAGAAAGGCGCACCGCCGTAAATGTTGTCGGGGAAATGTTTGCTTGGGTCGTATCTCTCTGTCCGCAGATTGGGGTCATTAATACCGGCATCCGGAGAAAATATTTCGAGATAGACCGGTTTCAGAAGCGCAAACGAAGCACCTGCAAAATAGCTGTAGCCCACAGCGAAGCCCCCTTTGTCGCCTTTGCTATTCAATTCTTTTAATTTGCCAACGCCGGCGCGTAAAATATTTAAGGAGTTAAGCTTTCCGTAAATATAGCCATTGCTGTTTTGAAAGAAAGGGTTAAACTGCTTAAACTCTTTTGGACTGCGCATACCATAAAACGAGAAATCAAGCAGCTTATAGCTGTAGCCCGTAGCATTTTTTCCTCTTCGATAGTTGATGCCAAAACCTGCGGAGTGAACGGTAAACCCACCATGATACACTTCACGATAAACTATTCCGCGTTCTTCCACACCTTCTATTTCTAAGGTTTGTGAAAGAAGAACCGGGCTTTGAAACAAGGCAAGGCATGCAAGAATTGCAAGAGTGAAAAAGTTTTTGCCGAAAATTGCTAATTGCATGTAGCTTTGTTGGAATCAAAATACAAAGATAGCACAATTTAAAGGATGATTTATGCATACCATTGAACTCACATACACGGGAAACCTACGAACGCAATCTATTCATCTTGCTTCTCAAAATCAGGTAATCACGGATGCTCCCATTGACAATCATGGACTAGGGCAGGCCTTTTCACCTACCGATCTGCTTTGCACATCGCTTGCCGCTTGCATGACCACCATTATGGGCATCACAGCCAATACACACCACATTCGAATAGATGGGATGAAGGCAAGCATCACTAAAAAAATGGCAGCTGCGCCGCGAAAAGTAGCAGGGGTAAAAATTGTTTTCTCCAATTTCCCTGAACCACTATCGGACAAACAAAAAATGCTCTTGGAACACGCAGCCAAATCCTGTCCCGTAGCTTTAAGTCTTCATGCTGAATTGCATCAGGATGTTGCGTTTATTTGGTGAAGGGTAAATAATACAGGGGTGCTATTTTGAATTTTTTTGCGCCGTATTTTTCAATTATCCAAGTGAGTCATACATTTCCATAGCCGAAAATTTATTTACAAATCAATAAAACAATAATGAAAATCAGCGAACTACAAACTATTGTCAACCAATGGATCACCACCACAGGCGTTCGATATTTTAATGAATTGACCAATATGGCCATTTTAACAGAAGAGGTAGGCGAGGTGGCAAGAATCATGGCAAGACGTTATGGAGAGCAGTCGGAAAAGGAAAGTGATAAGAACAAAGACCTCGGAGACGAGCTTGCAGATGTGCTTTTTGTGCTAACCTGCATTGCCAACCAAACAGGAGTAAACCTTGAGGATGCAATTCGCAATAACTTGCAAAAGAAAACCAACCGTGACCAGTTAAGACATAAGCAAAATCCTAAGCTTAAATAATCTCTTGGATTTCTGGGTTAGAATTGTTCTCATGCGTTTTAGTTTTTATTGCCGGTTAACTGACAGGCATCAGGTTTGAAGGCATTCAGCTATTTAAACATCAGGTCTACGCCAAAGAAGATGAAAAGGTGCGAAGTCCAAAAAATTCTAACATTGCAAAATAAAGCATGATATTTTGCGTTATTGAGCAGGTTTTTTATGCCCAAGGTCAGATATCAATTCAATACCAAAAGCCTTTCTTATGAGAAGGTAAAACTAAGCTTCAAGGAGCGATTTGTTCGCTTGATGTCTTTTGTGGCTACAGGAGTTGTTTTTGGGGCACTTGGAATCCTGATTGCGTATAATTCATTTCAATCGCCGCGCGAAAAAATGCTTCAGCGAGAGTTGGATAACATGAAGCTGGAATATGAATTTGTTAATCAAAAAATTAAACAGCTATCGCTTGTACTCTCTGAGCTTCAAGAGCGCGACAACAATATTTACAGGGTTATATTTGAAGCGGATCCTATACCTGATGAGGTTAGAATGGCAGGATTTGGTGGAGTGAATCGTTATGAAAAATATAAAGGATTCCGGAATTCAGATCTGATTATTGAGTCTTTGCGCAGAGCCGATATATTGAGCAAGCAATTGGTGATTCAATCCAAATCTTATGACGAAATCTACGCTATGGTGCTCAATAAGGCTGCGCTTTTAGCATCCATTCCGGCGATTCAACCGGTGAGCAACAAAAATTTGAAATATATGTCGAGCGGATTTGGCTATCGCACCGACCCCATTTATAAAACAACAAAATTTCATGCAGGGATGGATTTCTCTGCACCAATTGGAACGCCCATTTATGCCACCGGTAATGGAACGGTATTGCAAGCAGATAATGACGCTACCGGCTATGGTCTTCACGTGCGCATCAATCATGGTTATGGATACCTGACGCTATATGCCCACATGAGCAAAACTGCGGTAAGAGTCGGTCAAAAGGTCAAACGAGGCGACTTGATTGGTTATGTAGGTAACACAGGAAAGTCTGTTGGCCCTCATTTGCATTACGAAGTACATAAAAATGGCATTCCGGTGAATCCGGTTAATTTCTTTTTCAATGATCTAAGCCCAGAAGAATACGAACGAATGATTTTTCTGGCCAATCAGGAGAATCAAGCACTGGATTGATAAAATGAGGTTAAACATGAGTTTGTTTTCATTTTGCTTTACATTCGCGAAGTGAGTTCAGCATCATTAGCCAAAAATGATAAAAGAGTCATTCGTGCGTGGATACTTTTTGATTGGGCAAATTCCGTATTTCAACTTTCGATCACATCGGCTATTTTTCCGGCTTATTATGTGGCGGTGACCAGCCTCAATGAGTTTGGATACGTAAGATTTTTCGGTCAGGAAGTAATTAACACATCATTATATGCCTGGACCATTTCTGCTTCTTTTCTATTTGTGGCCTTCCTTTCGCCACTGTTTTCGGCCATGGCCGATTATACAGGTAGGCGCAAAATGTTTATGAAGATTTTCACATGGATTGGAGTTATTGGTGTAGCGCTCATGTCATTTTTTGATGGAAAGAATATCGAATTTGGTATAGTTGCTTTTTTTCTAGGTGGATTGGGATACAGTGGAAGTTTGGTGTTTTACAATTCTTTTCTACCTATTATCGCTACCATCGATTGCCAAGATAAGGTCAGTGCCAGAGGTTATGCTTGGGGATATATCGGCGGGATAATCATGCTTTTGATTAATTTGTTATTGATTCTCAACTTCGAAAAATTTGGATTTTCCACATATGGGCACGCGATTCGATTTAATTTTCTATTGGTTGCCATATGGTGGATTGGTTTTGCGCAGATTACTTTTGCAAAACTCCCCAAATATGTTTTAGTGCAGCGCAAGCTCCGACGGCCGCTTAGAGAAGCATATACAGAACTCAGGGTGGTCTGGAACGAATTTAGTCAAACGCCGATACTGAAGCGGTTTTTATTCTCCTTTTTTTTCATTAGCATGGGGGTGCTCACAGTTATGTATATGGCTGCCAATTATGGAAAAAAGGAGTTAAAGCTCGACGACACTGTGCTCATTCCTACTATTCTGATTATCCAGTTTGTTGGCGTGGCCGGTGCTTTCTTTTTTGCAAGGCTGTCTCAGCGTTACGGAAATTTACCGGTTCTTATGTTTATCGTAAGCAATTGGATTGTGATTTGCGTGGGGGCATGGTTTGTGCAAACTGCCGGAGAATTTATGATTTTGGCATTCTTTGTTGGTTTGGTAATGGGCGGTGTTCAATCCTTATGTCGATCAACATTCTCGAAAATGTTACCTGAAACGCGCGATCATACTTCATACTTCAGTTTTTATGACGTAGTAGAAAAATTATCAGCCGTATCAGGCACCTTTGTTTTTGGTATTATTGAATCTATTACCCGCTCCATGCGCGATTCGATTGTTTCTTTGTGTATTTTTTTCGTGATAGGTTTTGCTGGTCTGCTATTTACTGCTGCCAAATTTGGGCCTAAGGGGTCCTTAAGGAGAACATAAAAGCTTGGTGTGTGTTGCTTCATATAATTTTGGCAAATGATGCCAATTCAATCTGAATAATTATTTTTGTCCTGAAATTACCATCATAAAGTAAAGCAACATGAAAATTAAGCAACCGAAACTTTCGCTCATACTTGGATTAATTACATTAGCGGTCATTTTCCGGATTATGCCTCATTGGCCTAATTTCACACCGGTAGCAGCCATTGCACTCATGAGCGGAGCCTTAATTTCTAATCGCATGATGGCTTTTGTGATCCCTTTCCTTGCCATCGCAATAAGTGATTTTTTAACGGTGATTTTGATAAATTCTGCATATATCACGCCTGCTGAATATTTTTCAAGCCCGGCACTTATTTTCTCTTATGCAGCTTATGCCTTTATGGTGCTTATGGGAATGGGAATTTCAAAGAAACTGCAATGGTCTGTATTGGGTTTAGCCTCTCTTTCAACTGCCACCGTATTTTTCCTGCTATCAAATTTCGGATACTGGTTAACAAGCACGCTGCCTAAAACAGCCTTAGGACTAGGTTTAGCTTACGAAATGGGGGTACCATTTTATTTGAATAATTTGGCAGGAGATCTGTTTTATACCTTTGTTTTATTTGGTTCGGTTGCCATACTTACAGAACGATTTCAGACGCTACGATTACAGACCAAGTAATAAAACATCGCCCATTTACCATCCCCGGTTAATTAAAGATCATTCGTTTCCCGGCACATTATTTTGCACCTTTGTCCTGAATTATTATAGGATTATATGCAACTTCTAAGCTTTTGGGAAAAAGAAATCTGGTTCACTGATATTGATTTGCTTGTGATAGGCAGCGGAATCAGCGGCTTAAATGCTGCTATTCACTTTAAAAAGTTAAATCCCAAAGCAAAAGTTTTGGTACTGGAGCGTGGCATGCTTCCTTATGGTGCAAGTTCAAGAAATGCCGGTTTCGCTTGCTTTGGAAGCCTGTCTGAATTGCTCGAAGATTTAAGTCACATGTCAGAATCTGATGTACTTCACTTGCTTCAAGAGCGTTTTGAAGGTTTGAGATTGTTACGTGAAATGCATGGCGATGAAATACTTCGATACGAAACTTGTGGGGGAAGTGAAATTTTTACTTCAGCGCAGGAAAAGTTATTTGCCGACTGCATGCAACTGCTGCCGGAAATAAACGAAAAGGTAAAAGAAATAACCTGTGTGGACAATACTTATTTGTTAAATGATAAAGAAATAAGCCGTTTAGGATTTAAAGACGTGGAACATCTGATCTATAATCAGTGCGAGGGAGCCATTGATACCGGACGCATGATGCACAACCTACTGAAATTGGCAATTGCTGCTGATGTTAGGATTCTCAATCATTCAGAAGTCACCTCATGGCACGAAGACCAAAGTGGCGTTAAGGTGCTCATCAATGGTCAGCTTGAAGTAAATGCCGCGCGTATGTTAGTTGCTACCAATGGATTTGCAGCCCAATTGCTGCAATTGGATGATCTACAGCCGGGCAGAACGCAAGTTTTAATTACCGAACCAATCGATGATTTGAAAGTTAAAGGCTGTTTTCATTTCGAAGCAGGCTACGTTTACTTCCGCAATGTAGGAAATAGGATTCTTTTAGGTGGTGGGCGCCATTTAGATAAAGTAGGAGAAACCACAGTATCAATGGAGACTACTGCTTCTATTCAGGATTATTTGGAAGAGCTACTTCAATCCACGATAATACCAAATCAAGCCTATCGCGTTGCGCAGCGTTGGTCAGGCATACTTGGTTTAGGGAAGTATAAAAAGCCAATCATCAAACCATACAGTTCTAAAGTGTTTTGCGCCGTAAGACTTGGGGGAATGGGCGTGGCCATCGGCACCAAAACCGGTCGAGATGCCGCAGAAATGATTACATCTTCGTAAATCGAAGTGCAGATGCTTTACCCTTTTGGTCAATCACTCGCAAAATGTAAACACCACTTTCTAAGTAGCTAAAATCTGCACTTGTCTGATTGTCTTGTTGATTGCTGATAGATAGACGTCCAACAAGCGCTCCGAGCATGTTATAGACTTCTACATGATAAGTATGTTGGTCATTCAGCTTAATCATAAATCGACCATCGTTTGGATTAGGGAAGATCAACAATTGATTTGCTGCGGCGTCTGCAATTCCTGTAAACACAACGTTTATGGATGAAGAACGTGAGCCACAACCATTGTTAAATAAAACTTCCACACTGTAGTTGCCGCTCTGCGTAGGCGTGTGAGTGGGACCATTAGCTCCGGTTATGGGCACATTATTGAGTAACCACTGATAGTTTGGTGCGAGCGCATTGGTTGACAAAATATTTTGCTCCTCATTGTAAGAAATGACCGGAATAGTTGGTGCATCAAGAATAGTCACTGTTACCTGAGCTGTGGATATACATCCTTGCGCGCTTGCTCCATTCACCGTGTATGTTATGGTATTGTTGGGCGAGGCTGCAACAGTTGCACCGGTATTTCCTTGTGTAAGTCCAGACACCGGAAACCATGTGTAGGTGTTGGCTCCGCTTGCAGTCAAAGTTACTGTGTTGCCCTTGCAGGTCTCTGATGGCTCTGCTGCTGCAGTTAACACGGGTTGCGGATGCACAGTGATGTAATTCAGCCTTGTTTCTGTATCGCTGCCGATAGCATTGCTTGCAGTAAGCTCAACTGTATAGGTTCCCGGGGTATTGTAAGTCACTGTTGGATTAACTGCTGTAGATGAAGCCGGAGTGGCTCCCGGGAAACTCCATAAATATGACTGTGGCGCATTGGTAGATTGGTTGGTAAAGGTAATCTGACTTCCTGCACAAATTGAAGTACTTCCCGATGCGATAAAATTAGCCACAGGTGGTTGTCCAACTGCTAAACCATCAATATTGATATCGTCAAGATATAAGTTGTTGCCATAATTATTGAATGCTTCGAATTTAATTCTTACGCTTGGTTGACCTGCAAATTGTGAAAGGTCAATGGAAAAACAGCTTGCCCCGACCCCATTGCCACACCATACATTTTGAGCAGTTGGGATAAAATCTTCAACAGAAGTTACAGCTGTTGCCAATGTTCCGGTTCCGTTTTCACCACGGGCAAAAACCCTTGTAGGCCATGTGGCTCCACAATCAGTTGATACAAGAATAATTAATGAGTCAGAGCTTGCAGTATTGTATCTTCTATACGCATGCTTAAAGGTCATGGTAATATCGGTGTAGCCGCTAAAATCAAGCGTCCGGGTGATTAGACCATCTCTTTGGCCTGTGGTGGAATAGCTGTAAAATGGCAGTCGTGCTGATGTGGTACTTGATGTGGTAGGACCTGCCACTTGAATAACCTCCCATGTCAACCAGTTGTCAGGATTTTCAATAGTCCATTGATTGGTGGCAAAGCTGCCTGATTCAAAGTCTTCGGTAAAAGGCAATTGAACTCCTATGGGAGAAATAATCGAGAACACTCTCGCAGCGCTATTGTTATTGGGGAATGCATCGTTTTGGTTGCCGTTGATTTGGCCGGTGGTGGTAGCAGAGAAAGTATTTTCACCAATATTGGCAGTCATAGAAGGTAGGTTTAATTGCACATTTGTTTGCGGTGCAAGATTGCCCGTCCAGTTAAATGTTTGCGGTGTTTGATTGTTCAGTTGATAGGAAATGGTGATGGATGTGATTGGATTGCTTCCGAAATTTCTTAGTGTAACTGTAGGATTAATCGTGCTTTCGCATGATGCAGTTGAAGGAGAGACAATGGCGGTAATACCTGCATCAAATGCAACCGTAGACGCAGAAGCGCAGATTAGGGCATTTTCAGCATTAATCCTTCCGGCACCTAAGCTACCGATGAAATTAGGATTTTGCTGATTAATATTATCAGCAGAGCTTTGCAGGCAATTCTTCACTTGAGTAGGAGTAAAAGCCGGATTCACAGCCAGAATTAATCCGGCCAAGCCCGAAACAAGTGGCGATGCCATAGAAGTTCCACTCTTGAAACCATAGTTATTATTGGTGATGGTGCTTCTAATCGATGAGCCGGGAGCAGAAATATCAATCCAACTTCCAAAATTGGAAAAACCTGATTTGGCATCGTTGGTGGTGGTAGATGCAACGGAGATTACATTATTGTATCCTGCGGGAAAAAATACGGTACTAACATTGTCATTGCCGGCAGCAGCAATCAGCGTCACACCATTGTTGAATGCAGCATTTACCACATTTGCTCCAGTAGATCCACCGAAAGTGCCTCCCCATGACATGTTTATCACTCTTGCTCCATTGTTCGAAGCCCAAGTAACCCCTTCGTAGCCATGCGATATTGAAGTGGCACTATTTGAAGCTTTCACAGGTAAAATTCTTGTATTCCATCCTATGGATGCAACGCCAACGCCATTGTTGGTAGCCGCTGACACAATTCCAGCCACGTGCGTTCCGTGATCCCAGCTTGCTGCAGGAGGGTTGGGGTTATTATTGTTTAATGCCACATCACGTCCTTGAACGCAGTTGGCAGCAAGATCGGGGTGAGTAACCAAAACGGCATCGTCAACTACTGCTACTCGGATGTTAGTGCTTCCGGTGGAGATATCCCAAGCCTGCTGTGCACGAATGCGATGCAAAAACCATTGACCTGATCCTGTTGAGGTATTGGCTCCCAGATCATTTGGTGTTAAGGATTTCTGAAGAAAAGGTACCGGTTCGGCATAGTCCACAAAATCAAGTTGTTCCAGTGTGCGGATTAAATCATATTTCTTTTCATTGTCGGTAAAATACAATCTAAGGATACGTCGGAGATGGGCTTCGTTTGCAAAATGAAAGCTGGCTTCCACATGGTTGATTCCAAATTCAGCATAAGACGTTTTGAATAAATCAACGATGTGCCGTGGAAGTTCTTTGCTCTCTTTGTTTTGGCGAATGTTAATGTGGTCTTTGAGTTTAACATAGAGTTCCCCATCTAGCGTGGCCCCATCACTACTTTGGCCGAAAGCCCCAATTTGCATCATCACGGCAACAATAACTGTCAGGGTAAGTCGTAATCCTTTGCTCATAAATCTTTCTGATCTTATATATATAATTATTTGCTCACGCAATTTATTAAAAATCGGTTAATTTCCATATTTCGCAAATAAATAATTTGCATGTAGTGCAGCATCAGCTAATTCTGATTTATCAACGTTAGAGGCGAAAGAAAGTTCATCTAACGAGCTGAGCATGCGCAGAGTCTCCATGTTTCCGGTAAGTTCATCGCTTGCCATTGGACAACCACCAATGCCATTAATTGCCCCATCGAAACTTCGGCATCCTGCTTCCAACGCTGTTTTCATTTTGGGTTGCACCTCATGTAAGGCTGCATGCAAATGAGCTGAAATCTCGCAATCGGGTAGGGAAGGGATCAAAGTGGTAAACAATTGATGTATGCTGTTTGCATTAGAAATACCGGTGGTGTCGGCAAGTGCTAAATGTTGAATGCCTAATCCATTCAGCGTTTTTGCATGTTCCTCTACAATTTCTGCACTCCAGGGGTCTCCATAGGGGTTGCCAAATGCCATGGATAGATACACCAATAGTTTCTTATCGTGCTTAAGTGCAATGTTCTGGATTTCCTTTACTCGCTCCAGCGATTGAGCAATAGTAGCATTGGTGTTTCTCAGCTGAAAGGTCTCAGACACGGAAAAGGGATAACCTAAAAATGCAATTTCATCGAATTGGCTGGCATCTTCAGCACCTTTGGCATTTGCGATAATGGCTAAAAGCTTTGTCTCAACCCCATTTAACTCAAGATGAGGCATTAATGCTGCTGTATCGGCCATTTGTGGAATGGCTTTGGGCGACACGAAACTACCGAAATCTAATCGGTCAAATCCACACTTGAGTAACTTATTTAAATAACTGACTTTCTCCTCTGTAGGAATGAATGTTTTGATGCCCTGCATGGCATCGCGGGGGCATTCCGTTATTTTTACGTATTGCTTTGTTTCCATTGCAAATAGGCTTTGTTTATGTTCTTGACCATCGCAGGTCCTTCGTAGATAAAACCGGTGTAAACTTGCACCACATCAGCTCCAGCTTTTATTTTTTCAAGAGCATCATCGGCGGTGAAAACACCTCCCACACCAATAATGATTTTCTCATCACCAAGAGATTTCCTCAATAAGGAGATGACTTCAGTGGATTTATGTTTGAGGGGTTTTCCGCTCAATCCACCTTGTTCATTTACCAATTCTGCACTCGACTTTAGTCTTGAACGGTCTATCGTGGTATTGGTCGCCACTACTCCATTTAGCTCGCATTCACTAACTATTTCAGCAATTTCATTTATCTGTTCGGTGCTTAAGTCCGGCGCAATTTTTAGCAGAATAGGTTTAGGCTTATCGAGTTTTTGATTTTCCGACTGAATAGCTTTGAGCAGTTGAGTCAATGGTTCTTTATCTTGCAATGCTCGTAAGCCGGGCGTATTGGGCGAGCTGACATTTACCACAAAATAATCTACATAGGGGTGCAACCGGTCAAAGCAATGCAGATAATCAAGATGTGCTTGTTCGTTTGCGGTGACTTTATTTTTGCCAATATTTCCACCTATGGTGATTTTGGTTTTCCTGTGTTTCAATCGGTTAACCATAGCATCAACCCCGTGATTGTTGAATCCCATGCGATTGATAAGAGCCTGATCGGGTTTAAGTCGAAACATTCTTGGTTTTGCGTTTCCATCTTGTGGCATGGGGGTGACAGTGCCCACTTCGATAAATCCAAATCCAAAGGCATCGAAGTCATTGATCAGTTCTGCATTTTTGTCAAACCCGGCTGCTAAACCCACTGGATTAGGAAAGGTGATTCCGGCTTTTTTGACTTGCAAAAGAGGGGAGCTGATAGAATAAAAACGCTGTACCAAAGTTTTTATCAAAGGGATAGCGAAGGCAATTTTCACCAAGGTGATCGAAAGGTGATGCGCCGACTCCGGACGGAACAGAAAAAATATCGGCCTTATGAGCTGTTTGTACATCAGGCGTCAAACTTATGAAAATAATCTACATCCATGTTTTGAAACTCCTGAGGTGATGATCATTCCCATCTGAGTCTAACGTGTTTTTCCTGCAAATCATCAATTCGATTTATGTTCCATTCAATGGAACAAAACCATAAAGCTGAAGGTTATTTAAGCGCATTTTAATTTAGCAGCATTGCAATCTGTCGAGACATTTATTATTGGTAGTGGCATGGGAAGTCTTGCTGCCGCAGCATGGCTCAGTGCCGAAGGACGTGAAGTGATGGTAACCGAGCAGAACTATTTGCCCGGAGGCTGCACAAGCTCTTATTTTCGTAAAGGATTTATTTTCGAAGCAGGAGCTACTACTTTAGTTGGATTGGACAAAGGCATGCCCGTTGATTTGCTTTTACAAAAAACCGGCATACAACTCCCCGCCATCAAGCTTGATTTACCCATGCAAGTGAAGATGGCAGATGGTGCAATATTAAATCGATATGAGAACTTAGAAAAATGGATTGAAGAAGCCGAGTTACACTTCGGTGAAAATGGTCAAAGAGTATTTTGGGAACGATGCTACCAAATCAGCCGTTTTGTCTGGTCAGTAAGTGGTAAGCAGTTGCATTTTCCCCCTGACCGACTAACAGACTTTTGGCAAATGCTGCTTAACTTCAATCCAGTTCAGCTCAAATTTGCCATGAATGCATTCACCACCGTGCAAGACCTTTTGAATCAAACCGGATTGGCTGAGAATCAAAGATTTGTTGATTTTGTCAATCAGCAATTGATGATTACAGCGCAGAACAAGGCGCACGAAGTGAACTTGCTTTTCGGGGCAACGGCCTTGTGCTATACCAATTTTGGAAACTACTATATGCCCGGAGGCTTGATTAATTTGGTGAAGCCATTTGTCGAGTACATTCAATCTAGAGGCAATGGATACGAAAACCGAACACAAGTGTTGGAAATCCAAAGGCAAGACGATCTGTTTTTGATCACCACCAATAAAGGCCACTTCAAAGCGAATAACATTATCAGCGGAATTCCTGTCAATAATCTACTGGAGCTTTTCCCGGAATTGAATGAGAATAAGCGTCTTCGTTCAAAAATAATGGAAAGCGATCAGCTAAATGGTGCATTTACGATGGGCTTTGGGGTGAAAGGAAAGGTCCCGGTTGGAGCCATTCACCGTCAGTTGCATCACTCCGGAATCGGATTGAAGGGAAGTGAAAGTGTTTTTATCAGCTACAGCCATCCATCAGATTTGACAAGGGCCCCCGCAGGTCATTATGTGGCATCAGTGAGCACACATGTGCACAATCCGTCTGAGCATGTGATTAATAAAGAAGCCATTGCCGAAAAAATTACAAATTTTCTGCAGCAGAATAATTGTTTCGAAGACGGCGAAGTTGTCTATGAGCATGCATCTACACCCGCCACATGGCAGGATTGGACTTTACGCAAATTTGGCTTTGTAGGTGGGTATCCGCAATATCGAAGCATAAAGCCCTGGCAAATGATCAGTTCACGAGCAGCTAAAGGCGTTTATCTGTGCGGTGATAGTGTGTATCCGGGACAAGGCATACCTGGTGTAACGCTAAATGGAATCATCGCCGCTAAAAAGTTGTTGGCCGATTTGTAACACGTTCGTTTTTCTGGGCCAAAAGTTATAATTTCGTAAAACCGATTATTTCTTTGCATCCAAAAACTACCCTCATGAATAACCTTAATGTATTGCTTCTCTTGCTTTTTGCTTCACTTCAATCGCTTTATGGGCAGAATGTACCTCAGGCTATCAACTATCAAGCGGTAGCCCGCAATGCCACTGGTGAAATTATAGCCAATCAAAATATTGCACTTCGCGTGAGTGTAATCTCCGGAAGCTCTTCGGGAAGTGTTGCTTATGCGGAGCTTCATTCTACTTCATCCAATGCATTTGGCTTAATCAATCTGCAAATTGGATTAGGCTCTCCACTGAATGGAAACATCAATGAAATCGATTGGTCAACGGGTAATTTTTGGCTGCGCGTTGAAATGGATGTCAATGGCGGGAATAACTTCACAGAAATTGGTTCAAGCCAACTCCTATCAGTTCCTTTTGCATTCTATGCTGAAACATCGGGCAATGTTGGTCCGCAAGGCCCACCCGGAGAGCCAGGGCCTCCAGGCCCGCAAGGCGAGCAGGGTATTCAGGGAGACCCCGGACCGGCGCTTCAAATATTAGGTAGCCTTGAAGCGCCCAATCAACTGCCTGCTTCAGCAAATCCTGGAGAAGCATACTTAATACAAGGAAATTTATTCGTTTGGAATACACAAGCGAATAGTTTTGTGAATACCGGAAACATCCAAGGTTCGCAGGGAGAACAAGGCTTACCTGGGCCGCCGGGTCCACAAGGGGAGCAGGGTGCAACTGGTCCACAAGGTCCGCAAGGTCCTGCCGGTCCGCAAGGCTTGCCCGGTCCACAGGGGCCGCAAGGAATTCCTGGACCTGCCGGAGATGCAAGTTGCCAAATGATTAGTAAAGGCGATATTGTAGTAATTTATACCAACACCCACGCCTATGGTATTATGCGTAATAGTGCAAATTCTACTTTTTGGTATCCGCAAACTTTAGATGGCCCTGTCATTGCTACAGAATCGAGCGAGATGGCTGTGGTGCTGATTACCAATACTTCTGCTTATGCTTTAGCCCTCAATGCATCAGATAATCCTGCATGGGTATCAACAAGCATTTCCGGAACTTTAGCAGGAACAGTAGCATCAAAAGACAAAGTAGTGATGTACACCCAACAAAACGCCTATGGCTTTGGAAGGAGCTCAGCCGGCACAGGTCAATGGCACTCGCAAGCATTAAATGGAAGCGTTATTGGGGGTGTAGCAGCAGCAGAGATTATTGCTGTTTACACCACAACAGGTGCTTATGGATTTAGCAGAACACTTGCAAACAATTTAAGCTGGTATGTCCAAAGCTTTTCGGGAAGTTTTGATGGGGCAACAAAGTCAAGGTAAATCCATTTTTTAGCCCTATCTTATCTCACAAGACCCATCAAGACTGCTGCGCTATGTTAAATATTTGCACAGCTTAATGTTAGCGCTAAATTTGCCGACCTATAAACAATCGAAACATTCATCTAACACCATACTTTTTACCTAGCTTTTTGCTTTAAAACATTTTTTAAAAATGAAAAAACTTAAATTAAGCTCATTAGCCTTTTGCGGGCTTTTATTCGGAGCGCAAGCACAAGTGCTTTCACCCGAAGTTATCGCCAGTCAAGGCGGGAATTTTCAAAATGCAGAAATGGAAGTATCCTACACGGTAGGCGAAATGGCAGCTATCACCACCATTTCCAACAATTCATTCATCTTAACTCAGGGCTTTCATCAACCTGATAAATTTGTTTCCGTTCGCATAGATGAAATTGCAACGGATATGAATATTATCGCGTTTCCAAACCCCGCATCGTCAGTGCTAAATGTGCAAATTAATCTTGATCGGAGACATGCATTTAAGGCTGAATGTTTCGATTTGTCCGGACGACTAGTAAATGAGCCCATTCAAATCAACCATGCCAGTGGCGAACAGACTTATCAATTTAATATAGCAGGCTTAGCCCCAGGGGTTTATTTTCTGAGATTTTCATCACCCAATTTCAAACAAATACAAACAATCAATTTCACCAAACACTTAACAAATTAAACAGCACACACATGAAAAGGATTTTATTCAATGTTCTGAGTGGCTTTTTGCTTTTTGCATCAGTTACCCTCCATGCTCAGACGGTGCCTCAAGGCATCAATTATCAGGCAATTGCCCGAAATAATCAGGGTAATGTTTTTGTAAATCAAAACATCACACTTCGCATCAGTGTGCTTTCCGGTGGGGAGAATGGCCCGGTGGAATATGTGGAAACGCATAATGCCACTACCAATGCATTTGGCTTGGTAAACATTCAAATAGGCAATGGAACTCCGACAACAGGAACATTTGCAGCTATCAACTGGGCTAATGCCAATCAGTGGTTGAAAGTAGAAATGGATCCTAATGGTGGGAATAATTTCACAGAAATTGGTAGCAACCAATTACTATCGGTTCCTTATGCACTTTATGCTGCGAATGCAGGAAGTAGTGGCCCCCAAGGCCCTCCCGGCCCTGCCGGGCCTCCCGGACCGACCGGCTCTGTCGGCCCCCAAGGTGAGCCTGGTCCAGTCGGCCCCCAAGGTCCCGCCGGTGTTCAGGGAGTACCAGGCCCTCCAGGTCCACAAGGCCCTGCCGGCCCCCAAGGTCCGCAAGGCAACCCAGGCACTGGCATCAATATCTTAGGTAGTTTCAATAATCCTAATCAGTTGCCGCCAACAGGTAACCCTGGTGATGGTTATTTAATCAATGGTAACTTATTTGTGTGGGATGCACAAAATAATCAGTTTGTGAATGTAGGAAATATACAAGGTCCTGCTGGTCCTGCCGGTCCCGCCGGTCCCGCCGGAGCACAAGGTTCAGCTGGCCCACAAGGTCCTGCCGGTCCTGCCGGTCCCGCCGGAGCACAAGGTTCAGCTGGCCCACAAGGTCCAGCCGGTCCAGCAGGGGCAACAGGTCCAGCCGGTCCACAGGGTCCAGCCGGTCTAGACGGTCGCACAGTTCTTTCAGGAGCTACCAATCCTGGAGGAGCTGTAGGGAACAATGGAGATTTTTATATCAATACTACAACTTGGAACATATTCGGGCCAAAAACAGCCGGCAGCTGGGGGGTAGGAACCCCTTTAATTGGCCCTGAAGGTCCTCAAGGTCCTGTCGGCCCTGCAGGTGCCACGGGTCCTGCTGGTGCTTCAGGTGCCACGGGTCCAGCCGGTCCACAAGGTCCCCCTGGCCCCACAGGTGCAACGGGTCCTGCAGGTCCACAAGGTCCCGCCGGTCCGCAAGGCCCTGCCGGAACAGGCGGTGGTACCTTAAACGATGCCTACAACTTTGGCGGAGCTGGAGCCGGACGCCAGATCACTGCAAATTCTGGACCTGTTCAGGCTACAATTTCCAACGGAACAGGCACAGCCAACTCTATTGCCATTCGTGCTGATGTAACTGCTGGACAGGCAGTAGGAATCGCTGCGGCAAGCACTGTTGCATCTAATGGATTTGCAGCTATTCAAGCAAGCACCAATACTTCGTCAACCAACAACTCCGCTATCCTTGGTTCATCTTCTGGAGCCGGCAATGGCGTATCAGGTCAGGTTGAGCAAACTGCTTCAGGATTTGCAGGGGTATTAGGAAATAATTTGAGAACCAATGGTGGATCAGGTGTTGATGGTACAGGGTTTCAAGGCGTAAGCGGTCAAACACTGCGTTCAGGCGGTACAGGCGTATTCGGTCTCCACTTAAATCCTGCCTTGGGTGTTAATCCTGCCGGAAATCCACCTGTTGTGAATGCTGGTGTAACTGGTTTGGGATATTATGGTTCACTTGGACAATCTGAATACAGAGCTGGAGTAGGTGCTTTCGGTTTGAACACTGATGCGATCGGTCCTTTGACAGAAGATGCCACCGGCGTGTTTGGAAACGGCGGTTTTTCGGGTGTTTCAGGCAATTCGCAAGATCCTTCCGGATTTGGTGTGGCCAGTTTTACAAATATGATTGCTATTGGCGATATAGGCGCATTAGGTGCAAAAAATTTTGTGATCGATCACCCTTTTGATCCGGCAAATAAGTTTTTGAAGCATGCCGCTATTGAGTCTAATGAAGTATTGAATGTGTACCGAGGAAATATCGTATGCGATGCGAATGGATCTGCGACGATCTCTTTACCTGATTATTTTGACGCAATCAATAAAGATTGCTCTTACATCTTAACACCAATAGGAGGCGCTGCACCTGAGCTTCATGTGAGTGCAGAAATTTCTGGAAACAGCTTCACCATAGCAGGAGCCAAGCCTGGCATGAAAGTATCATGGCAAGTAACAGCGCAGAGAAATGATGCTTACGCTAAGGATCATCCTTTCGAAGCTGTTCAGGATAAGCCTGAGCGTAAGAAAGGGCTATACATCTATCCAAAAGCGGTGGGTGAAAACGACTCTAAACTATTCCTGAAAAAGCCAGAATTGAATAAAGTGATTAAAATGGATGGTGCGCGTGAAGAGCAAAAAGCGATTCCAAGCATAGAAGTTAAATAATTGACTTCTTCGATTAAAAAGAAACGCTCCGTCATGAATTGAGGGAGCGTTTCTTTTTTTAATGGAGCTGTTGGCTAACTAGCTTTTAACAATATCATCCTTATCTTCTACAAACAGCACTGAAACAGCGCCGAGAATCATCAAAGCACCTGCTGTAACAATCGCATAGACAGCATGTCCGCCATACAAATGTTTTACGATGGGTCCACCAAATATTCCATTAACAATCTGTGGAAAGGTGATAAAGAAGTTGAAAATACCCATGTAAACGCCCATTTTTCTTGCTGGAATTGAGCCTGCTAAAATGGCATACGGCATGGCTAGAATACTTGCCCATGCAATTCCAACACCAATCATGGAAATATTTAGCATCCACTTCATTTCCGGACTGGTAACCAAAATAATTGACATTAATCCTAAGCCACCTGCTGTTAAACAAATGGCATGTGTACGTTTTCTGCCCACAAACTTGGCAATGACCGGTAGCATCATTGCAAAGATGGCTGCCACCAGATTATACACGCCAAAGATTACACCTACATAATTGCCTGCATCATTAAAAGCTGCTGAACTATTGTCGTCGGCAGGTAAGCCCCAGACATGCTGAGCAAGTGAAGGTGTGGTAAATACCCACATGGAGAAGAGCGCAAACCATGAAAAAAACTGAACCAAACCCAATTGTTTCATCGCTTTTGGCATTTTCGCAAAGTCTCTGAATATATCGCGTAGCCCTTTGCTCTCTTCTTCAAGTGCATCTTCCTGATGGTCATCAAACTTAGCTTGCTCTTCGGGCGAATATTCTTTTGTTCTGATCACAGTCCAAACAATGGATGAAACCAGAATAGCGGCGCCAATAATAAACGAGAGTACCAGATTAGATGGTATTTGTCCGGGATCCGCATCGGACTCGAAACCCAAATAATTTGCAAAAACATACGGAAGCCATGAACCTGTTACGGCCCCAATTCCTATTAAAAGCGTTTGCACTGAAAAGCCAAGCGTACGCTGATCGGTAGGCAGTTTATCTGCGACCAAAGCTCGGAAAGGCTCCATCGCTATGTTAAATGACGCATCCATCACCATTAGCATACCTGCACCTATCCACAAAGCAGGCATCACCGCCGCAAACATTGATGCGTTGGGCATCAGAATAAGCCCAATAGCCGCTAAAATAGCTCCTGTAAGGAAATAAGGCCGACGACGACCAAGTTTGGTCCAAGTGCGGTCGCTGTAGTGCCCAATGATGGGTTGAACAATCATTCCGGTGACCGGAGCAACCAGCCAAAACCAGGAAAGGTGTTCCACATCGGCACCAAAGGTTTGAAGTATGCGACTAGCATTGGCATTTTGTAAGGCAAATCCCATTTGAATTCCCATAAAGCCAAAGCTCATATTCCAGATATCCCAAAAGCTTAATCTTGGTTTTTTCGCGCTCATATTTTATAGCGTGTTATTTTAACACGCTAAATGTATGAAAATGGAATTACTTTAATCCAAATTGCCCATGAGAAATTAATTGAAGTCAAAAGGATATCACTAACTCAAAGTGAATTCGTACAGCGCTGAAGGCTTATTGTTTTTCTTTACGTTTAATAATAGGCGAAGCGATTCGTTACACAACCAAGCCATAAAACAGACAATTGTTTAGGGGTCCGCCTAAAAATGTAATTGGGCCGCCAAAGTCTAATATAGGTGATAATAATGTGTATGTAGGAAAACGTAAAATGCGATAGACTTGAGCAAAGAAATTAAAAAAGCTATCATCAGGTTTTAGTGTGCTTTCATCTTCGGCAAATGAGGCAAATAGAGAAGGAATCATAAGCAGACCAACAAAAATAGTTGTACCCAAAAATATGGGTATATTAATGTTCCTAATCATTATGTTAGCTAACTATTGCGACAAGAGCACGGTTTGCTGGCTATCAAAATAGTATCTGGAAACTGATAGTCATTAGATGAAATATAACTTGGATTTTATTTTACCACCCAAGTATTATTTCCACGAATCAAGGCATCAATATCGCCATCTCCCATTTGCTGTAATGCTTTGTCAATTTGCGCTTGCATAGCATCTTCATAATTATAGCGTTCTTCTACATAGAAAACACCAAATGGTCGGGGCAAAAAGTTTTCTGTAAATCTAGGATCATCGTACATACGCACCAGAATACTTGCTTTGTTTCGATCTTTTTCATCATGCACCCAAAGATCATTCACAGAGTTGCCATTTTCATTCAAATTCACTGCCACAGGAGTAAAACCATCCAGTTTAATACCCTTATCGCGGTTGGCACCAAAAACAAGAGGCTGTCCCTGCTCAATAAGTAATACGGTATCGGATTTAGTCTCTTTCTCAGTAAACACAAAAAAGGCACCGTCATTAAATACGTTACAGTTTTGATAAATCTCAACTAAGGATGTTCCTTTATGCTGATGCGCTCTTTTTAGCACTTCTCGAAGGTGTTTTGGGTCGCGATCCATACTACGAGCAACAAAGGTGGCATCCGCACCAAGGCTTAGTGCCAATGGATTAAATGGATGATCTACAGAGCCCATAGGCGTGGACTTGGTTACCTTCCCAAATTCTGAAGTAGGTGAGTATTGACCTTTAGTGAGACCATAAATTTCATTGTTGAAGAGCAGCACATTCACATCGAAATTGCGACGAAGCAAATGAATAAAATGATTACCACCTATCGAGAGCGAATCTCCATCGCCGGTTATAATCCATACGCTCAGGTCAGGTCGCGAAGCTTTTAGCCCGGAAGCAACGGCTGTAGCCCTTCCGTGAATGCTATGCATACCATAGGTTTCCATATAATAAGGAAAACGCGATGAGCAGCCAATACCGGAAACAAATACGATATTTTCTCTGGGTAAGCCAAGTTCCGGCATCACCGTTTGCACCTGTTTCAGGATAGAATAATCGCCACAGCCTGGACACCAGCGCACATCCTGATCGCTTGCAAAGTCCTTCGCTGTCAATATAGGTTTTGTATGTTCAGTGGTGTTCACGCTTAAAAATATGATTTAATAGATTCAAAAATTTCATCGGAGGTGAAAGGGATACCTTTGATTTTATTCAAACCTTTAGCATCCACGCCGTATTGGTCGCGAATAAGCCGTACTAGTTGGCCATTATTCATCTCAGGGATGAGAATGTTTTCATAATTGTTAATTACTTCTCCCAAATTTTTTGGGAATGGATTCAAGTAGCGAACTTGGGCATGAGCCACGCTGTAGCCTTGCGACAATGCCATTTTCACAGCCGTTTTGATAGAACCATAAGTAGAGCCCCAACCCAACACCAATAGCTTACCCTTCTCAGGTCCGTTATCCAATTTTTGTAAAGGAAGATAATCTGCAATACGAGCCACTTTTTCGGCACGCAGTTTCACCATAAACTCATGGTTTTCAGGGTCGTAAGAAATATTCCCTGTTTCATGTTCCTTTTCTAAACCGCCAATACGATGTTCTAGTCCTGGTGTTCCCGGGAGGGCAAGTTTACGCGCCAATTTTTCATCTCTTTTGTAGGGAAGATACTTTTCCCCATTTTCAGATGCCTTAGCAAAGTCAACACTTATGGAATTGAGTTCGGCAAAGCTGGGAAATTTCCAAGGTTCGGCACCATTGGCAATGTAGCCATCTGAAAGCATGAATACTGGCGTAGTGTGCTCTATTGCTATTTTGCATGCTTCAAAGGCCGAATGAAAACAATCTGATGGAGAAATAGCCGCAATTACCGGAACAGGAGCTTCGCCATTTCTGCCATATACGGCCTGGAGCAAATCTGCTTGTTCTGTTTTGGTAGGCAAGCCTGTAGATGGACCTCCGCGTTGCACATTGATTATCACCAAAGGAATTTCAAGCATAAGTGCAAGTCCTATAGCTTCTGTCTTAAGTGCGATGCCGGGACCGGAAGAAGCTGTTACCGCGAGTGCACCGCCAAATGATGCACCAATTGCAGAACAAATCGCCGCTATCTCATCTTCAGCCTGAAAGGTTTTTACACCATAATTTTTATATTTCGACAGATCATGCAAAATATCGGATGCAGGCGTGATCGGATATGATGCATAAAATAGATCAAGTCCCGATTTTTTAGCCGCAGCGATAAGACCAATGGCAGTTGCGGGGTTTCCATTGATGTTGCGGTAT
Source organism: Flavobacteriales bacterium (assembly GCA_046294625.1). Classification (GTDB taxonomy): domain Bacteria; phylum Bacteroidota; class Bacteroidia; order M30B66; family M30B66; genus JBKBKN01. Next base: position 135,220 of record JBKBKN010000004.1, on the reverse strand, counting down.
TCTCCGGCTGCAATCTTAGCCGGTCGAACATTATAGCGCATCATGAAGGTCTCGCTGGTTTCACCGTAGTTGTAACCTGCCTTTAAAGCCTTGATATTTGCTTCAACCACTACCGGGTTTTTCTTAAATTTCTGCTCAATAAATTGAACGGTGGTGTCAAGATTTCTATTGTATATCCAATAGATAAACCCTAACACAAACATATTTTTGGTTCGGTCAATCTCTTTGGTGCTTAATCCAATACCTTCAAGGGTATTACGGGTGATTTTGGTCACATCCATGGTAAACAGCTTGTACTGTTCCAAAGAGCCGTCTTCCAGTGGGTTAATTCCTTCAGGATATTTAGCAAGCCTCAGATTTTTTGGGTCAAAACCGTCGGTATTGGCTATAATTACGCCACCTTTTTTCAATTGTTTAAGGTTTGCCTTTAAGGCAGCAGCATTCATTACCACAAGCATATCGCAGCTATCGCCTGGAGTGTGTACTTCATCGCTTCCAAATTTTAGCTGAAAGCCCGATACACCGGCAAGTGTACCTTGCGGGGCACGGATTTCGGCAGGGAAGTTGGGAAAGGTACTAAGGTCGTTCCCAAAGAGTGCTGTAGTATTGGTAAATTGACTTCCTGTGAGTTGGATACCATCGCCCGAGTCTCCGGCAAATAATATGGTGACTTCGGATGCGGAGATTTCTTTTGTTTCCATTGCGTGGGATAAACAAGCAGAGCTTATAAAAGTTGCGCAAAGTTAATGAATTCAAAAGCTTATGTTTCAGCTCGGACTTAAATTTTGTTCAATTTGGGTTCACCATACAATTCATGGGGTCTATCATTTCTGTTCACATTACTTATTTAACTATATTCGCAGGCTTTTTGAGCATGCATTCTACCTTGAAAGATCAAATTATCAAAGAAAAATTGCCACGCCACATTGCTATTATTATGGATGGCAATGGAAGATGGGCAAAAAAACACGGGAAGATAAGGACAGTTGGCCATCAATCAGGCGTGGTTTCAGTTAGAGAAGCTGTTGAAGCTTCAGCGGAATTAGGCGTGGAATTTTTAACCCTGTATGCCTTTTCTACTGAAAACTGGAACAGACCTGCCTATGAAATCAATGCATTAATGCACTTACTTGTTGGAACCATCAATAAGGAAACAGATACTTTGCTAAATAATGGAATTAGACTTGCAGCTATTGGAAACATCGATTCACTTCCACCAAAAGCGCGAAAAGAGCTGCAGCAAGCGATAAAAAAAACATCATCAGGCACACGAATGACACTGATTCTTGCGTTAAGCTACAGTTCTAAATGGGAAATTGTAAACGCAGTGAAAGCAATAGCTGGAGAAGTTAAAACAGGCAAACTAAATATTGAAGACATAGACGAATCCTTGTTCGCAAAACATCTTACTACCAGCAACTTTCCTGATCCGGAACTCTTAGTGAGAACCAGCGGAGAATTTCGGATCAGCAATTTTCTTCTGTGGCAAATAGCTTACGCCGAACTTTATTTTACAGACAAGCTGTGGCCGGAATTCAGAAAGGAAGATTTATATGAAGCCATCATCAGTTATCAGAAACGAGAACGCAGATTTGGGAAAATCAGCGAACAATTAGCAGAAGAAGAAGAATGATGATCAGGTTTACCCTACTTTTAGCTTTATTGACATTTTTTAAAGCAAGTGCACAAATAACACTTGGTGATATTGACATTGATTACAACAATCCCAAGGAGTATGAAATAGCTTCCATCGAGCTTCAGGGAGCCGAAAATTTGGATCAATCTGTATTGCGCATGCTCACAGGACTTTCCGTAGGGGAGAAAATACAGATCCCGGGCGAAAGAATCTCAAAATCCATTCATGCACTTTGGAAACAAGGCCTATTTGCCGATATTTCTGTGGCGGCTTCAAGAATTGAAGGGAATAGAGTATTTCTGCTTTTCGATTTGCAGGAGCGTCCAAGGTTGTCCAAGTTTTCTATAGTAGGCGTAAACAAAAGCGATGCTGATAATTTGAGAGAAAAAATTCAGCTGATCAGAGGAAAGCCGGTCAATGAAAACCTTATTGTCAATACAAAACAAACAGTGAGAGATTATTATATCGATAAAGGATACCTCGATCCTATCGTTAAAATATCAACTGCTGAAGATTCGCTCACCAAAGGAGTGGTGATGCGTATCATGATTGATAAAAACAGACGAGTTAAAATCAATGAAATCATCTTTCATGGAAACAATAATATGAGTTCCGGCAAATTGAAACGAAAGATGAAAGGCACCAAAGAGAATCCATGGTGGAGCATTTTCACTACATCGAAGTTCATGGAAGAGAATTATGAGGAAGACAAGAAAAAAGTTTTAGCTCAATACCTCTCTAAAGGGTATAAGGATGCCAATATCGTAAGGGATACCATGTATCGTTTCAACGATAAAACCTTGAATATTGAAATCTTTGTAAATGAAGGCAATCAGTATTTTTTCAGAAACATTACGTGGATAGGCAATAGCAAATACACATCCGAACAACTTTCGGCAGTGCTTGGAATTAAAAAGGGCGATATTTATAATCAGACCAACCTCGAGCAGAATCTGTTTATGAATCCTAACGAACAAGACGTTTCATCATTATATATGAATGATGGACATTTATTTTTTCAAGTTACCCCGGTTGAGATTTTTGTAGAAAACGATTCGGTGGACATCGAAATGAGGATTTACGAAGGCAAGCAGGCTACGATAAATTCTGTTTCGGTTCGTGGAAATGAAAAAACCAACGATCACGTGATTCTTCGCGAGATGCGCACTCGTCCGGGGCAGCTATTCCGTCGTTCAGATATTATCCGTACACAAAGAGAATTGATGCAGTTGGGCTATTTCGATCAGGAGAAAATGGGCGTAAACCCAGTGCCTAATCCGGCAGATGGAACAGTAGATATTGAATATACAGTAGAAGAAAGACCCTCTGACCAGATTGAACTTAGCGGCGGCTGGGGAGCCGGACGCATTATTGGTACATTGGGTATTGCATTTAATAATTTTTCGGCCAAAAAGTTTTTCAAACGTGGTGCATGGTCACCTTTACCTTCCGGCGATGGACAGCGTTTGTCGCTTCGCGCACAGTCCAACGGACGATTCCTTCAGGCATACAATGCATCATTTACAGAGCCTTGGCTAGGGGGTAAAAAACCAAACTCACTTTCCGTTTCGGTTTTCAAAACCATAATCAACTCCAACGGCTTGCCACGAAACGACCCCAACAGAGCAGTTACAGACAACACCGGTGTCACCCTTGGCTTGGGTCGTAGATTGAAGTGGCCTGATGACTTTTTTGTTTTGCAAAACGAATTGAGTTATCAGTATTTTGTGCTTCAAAATTCTCCTCAGTTCATTATTAATAATGGAAGATCGAACAACCTGAGTTTCCGTACCACCTTATCGCGCAACTCGATTGATGCTCCGATTTATCCGCGTTCCGGCTCGAACATATCAGTGTCATTGCAGCTCACTCCACCTTATTCAGTGTTTAGAAACCTGCCTGAAGATGCGGTGTTGACAGATGATGAAAAGTTTCGATGGACAGAATTTCACAAGTGGAAGTTTGATGCACAATGGTTTAACAAGCTTGCCGGCAACTTGGTGTTAATGGCTCGTGCTAATTTCGGATTCATTGGATTCTATAATCCTGCCAAAGGTGTTTCTCCATTCGAGCGATTCTCGCTTGGAGGAGCCGGCTTGACAGGTTTTAACTTTGCAGCACAGTTTTTAGGAACAGAAATAATCGGACTTCGCGGCTATGACGACAATTCGCTGTCTGCTGCGGTAAATTCACCTATCTATAATAGATACACCTTAGAATTACGTTATCCGGTTTCATTGAATCCTTCAGCAACAGTATTTGGTTTAGCATTTCTCGAAGGTGGCGATGCTTGGGATCGATTCAAAGATTTCAATCCTTTTAATATTAAACGATCTGCCGGCTTTGGCGTAAGGGTATTTCTGCCAATGTTCGGCTTGTTGGGGCTTGACTGGGGCTATCGATTCGATGATGTGACACGAAGACCGCAGGACTTGAATATGCGGCGTAGTCAGTTTCATTTTATCATCGGACAAAGTTTTAACTGATCTTAAATTTTCAATTTAGCACGATGTTTGTTTAAGCATTTGAAAAGAACTTATTTTGCAAACCAAAATTTATCAGTTATGAAGCGTATACTCTTTGTCTTATTAACCGCAGTGTTCGGAACTACTGCACTTACGGCACAAAAATTTGCCTATGTTGATTCGCAATATATCCTCGATAACCTTCCGGAGTATAAATCTGCTCAGCAGCAGCTCGATCGTATTTCGCTGCAATGGCAAAAAGAAATTGAAGCTAAATTTGCTGAAATAGACAAGATGTATCGCGATTTTCAGGCCGAAGCTATTTTATTGACAGATGAGATGAAGCGAAAGCGAGAAGAAGAGATCATCGACAAAGAAAAAGCTGCCAAAGAATTACAAAAGCAAAGATTTGGCAAAGGTGGTGATTTACTTAAAAAGCGTCAAGAACTGATCAAGCCAATACAAGATAAGGTTTACAATGCAATTAAAGACATTGCTACCGCCAAAAATTATGCAGTAATATTCGACAAGTCGAGCGACCTTACGATGATGTACACCAATCCAAAGTACGATATCAGCGATGATGTATTAGATAGTATGGGCTTCACTCCGGGTAAACGCAGCAAAAATACCGACGACGACAAAGGGGGAGATGCACCGGTTTTTAAAGGAAAATAATCAAATCAAATAAATATTTCAAACAACAATGAGAAAACTAATTGCAATTGCTTCGCTTTTATTTCTAACATCAGGGCTTGTAAATGCTCAAAAGACCAATAAATTTGGTCATATCAACTCCAATGAATTGCTCAGTCTTATGCCGGAAAGAGCCGCAGCCGCAGCTAAAATTGACACTTTTGCGAAGGAAATTGAAAAACAAATGCGTGAGTTAATGTCGGAGTATCAAGGAAAGTATGAAAAGTTTGAACGCGATTCTCCAAACATGTCCGATATCTTGAAGAAAGACAAATTGGAAGAAATCAAAAGCTTGGAAACACGCATTCGTAACTTCCAGCAAGATGCACAAAACTCATTGGAGCAAAAGGAACAAGAACTAATTGAACCCATATTAACCAAAGCAAAAAAAGCTATTGAAGAAGTAGCTAAAGAAAATGGATATACATATATTTTTGATACATCTGTGGGTGCAGTACTATATTGGGAAGAAAGCGACAATGTACTCAATTTGGTAAAGAAAAAACTCAAACTCTAATTTTTTAAATACCGCCTTTGGCTGTCTCCATTATTTTCTTTGCTTGAGCAATTTAACTACATGCCGATCGACTGGCCATGTCATATCTTCTGGGTTGAGGTCTTGCAAATTTATCCATCTGAATACTTGTGAATTTTCCACGCGCGCTAATGTTTCAAACGGAAAGCTAACATTATTGATCATGGCCGAATCAAATGTTCGAACAGTGTAGTAAACACTAATCAATTGACCGCTTGGCTTAAAGGCAGAAACTTGGAAGAAATCTGTGGTATAAAAATGTTGGATGTTGAAGATATCAATATTCAGTTCTTCCTGAAATTCCCTCTTCAGTCCATCAATCAGGCCTTCACCAAACTCCAATCCCCCACCGGGAAATTTGGTCATATATTGTCCTGAGCAAAATTCATCAGACACAAGCACTTGATCTTGATCATTCATCAACAAACCATATACCCTGATATTAAAATGTGTAACCATCATATCACAATCAACACACTAAATAATGTATAGTTTTAGAAAGTTTTCAGGGCTCATCATTGAATTTCAGAACAGTCGGGTGAACATATGATAACATTGACTACCCGGTTCGGCCCCACAATAATTTATTGTTAAAACAAAAATTTATTGTTTTTTGATGTAAGATTTTGATTAATTTTGTTGCAAAATAAAAAGGTGATTTCAACAAAATGACTTTCGATTTAGGATTTAACAAATGTTTTTTTGCTTTATTGATAAAGAAAAGCAGGTTATTTTGCTTTACTTGCAGTGATTGTTAATAAGATGGCATATAAATTTCGAAATTGATGATGAAGCATGTAATGAATTATATCGAAGGATATTGAAATAAATAATATCGCAAAATAAAAATAAAAAACATATAACTAAATTTTATCAGACACGTTGAAGGAACTTGAAATTTTACCGTTAACTATGACAAAAAATTACTTGAAAACCCGATCAAATTCGATACTCTATGATTGCTCGCCACAATCTACTTATCAGAGCAACGCATTGATGCCGAACTTCAAAGTATTTGATAATGTAACCAAATACTTAACCAATCCAAAACATAATTTTAACCTTATGAAAACAATTACAAAAATGTTTTTAAATCAAAATTTTGCTTTAAAGACAATTTACTTGTTTGCAATGTTTGCCTTTTTAACAAATTATGCCCATGCGCAAACAGTAAGAACAACAGTTGCTGCCGGCAATTGGAACGCAGCAGCCACTTGGGGCGGAGCAGCTAACATACCCCAGACAGGCGACGAAGTAGTTATTAATCACAATGTAACAGTCAATGTCCCTGAAGTGAATATTTCTGTATTAACCATCAACTCAGGAAGGACACTCACTGTTGGCGCCGCAAATACTGATTTCTTTCAAGTAACAGGTCTGGTAACAGTTAATGGAACATTTAATGATAATAATGTGGCTGGAATTAACCGCTTCTCGGGGGGGATAACCAATAATGGCTCTTTTACATCTGTAAGCCCGGTGGAGTTCTTCGGTGCCAACCAAGTGTTAAATGGAACCGGTGCTACCTTTAATTTTAGCTCCACGGTAAACATTCTCAACAACATTATGGTGTCCAACGATCATGGTGGGGCAAATGGAATCACCATTTCCGGAAATTTAGACGGTGTAGGCGTGGGTTCTACCTTTCGCAATTTAACTACCTGTCGCTACAATGGTGCAGCGATGCCCTTTGCTAGTGCGGGAATTTTAAATGCATCAACGGATGGCAATACTTTCATCTACGGCGGAGCAGCTCAAACCATCAGACCAACCACTTATCACAATTTACGAACCAATGGATCGGGAAATAAAACATTTACAGATGCGACCATCAATGGAGATTTTAATAGAGATGCGGGTACAATTGTGCATTCATCAGGAACGGTAAAATTTTCGGGCATCACCAATTCAATTTACAACACCAATGCAACTATCTCTTGGAGTGATCTTATTATTGAAAAATCTGGAGCATCATTAACCATTAGTGCATCCGGCACAAACAATTTCACTGCCTCAACATTGACTATTTCTTCAGGGGCTACATTGAATTTAGGTTCTACTGCACGTAACACAACGATTAATAATGGCTTGAATGGTTTAGGAACGTTAGATGCATCATTGGCTAATCATACCATTGTGCTAAGAGGAGAGAACAATTCGATTGGTAATTTTATAACAGGTAGCAATAATGCTACCGTTCAATATAATGCATCTGGAGCTTTTCAGCAAACTATTTTTAGCAGTCCTAATTACAAGAATATCACTCTTTCTAATAGTTTTGCAGGTAACAATAAAGTACTTGGTGGTCCTGTTAGTGTGGCTGGAACCTTCCGTTGGGAAGGTAATTTTTGGGTTGACTTAGGCCCATTTGATTTAACGTTTTTGCCAACAGGCAACATAAGTTCAACAGCAGGTTTTCCAGTTGTTGCTCAGACTACGCCTGCTAACGTTAGAATGTTTATCACCAACGGCTCGGGTAAATTAAATATTCTTAGAAATACTGTTGCCAATGACTTTCGCACCTTCAATTTAACAACAGCTGGTGTTATTCCACTTGGGGCAAATGGTCAATATAATGCTATGTTGATTAATTCCATCGCAGCCACCATTACTGGTACGGCTGGTTTATCATTAAGGGTAGTTGGGGATCGTCAGCCAAACATTCCTTATTTTAATAATGCATTGCAAAAACACTGGAAACTCGAAACAGTTAATCTATCATCCATCAATGCTGATATACGCTTCGTAGTAAGAACAGGTGTTGGTTTTGATGTGGTAGGCGATCAAACCGCATACGTCCCAATTGTTTTTGATGGCGCTAACCTCATTACTCCCAACAACCCCACCGCCACCGGGACAATGCCATTTGGCTCATCAGGAACCAACTTTTTGACAGGCGACTGGACAGCATATGATCCTGCTGTGAGAACAACGCTATATTCCTATCAATCCGGCGACTGGGCTGATCCTTTAACCTGGACTACCGATCCATCTGGAACCACCTCAGTGCTTCCAATGGTGCCAGGCCCGGGAGATCAAATCGTAATCTTAAATGGTAGAAACGTGTTTACAAATATTGGTCGCGAAGTAGGATCTGCAACTATTCAGGAAGGCGGTACGTTAGATTTGCGAAACACAACCGGAAACACGCTCGGTCAAATCAATGGTCAAGGGCGCTTGCGTTTAGCTACAACAAACCTTCCTGTTGGAAATATCACAAATTTTGTCGCCTCAGGTGGGGGAACCATTGAATATTACAATTTAGGTTCCGGAACATTTGTTTTACCGACGGTAGCGCCATTTACCAATACTTACAACAATCTTTTAGTAACTAACTCTACCACCCAAAGCTTTGAATTGCGCACAGATGCCAATATTTTGTTGAATGGAAATTTCTCCATGAGCCGCACAGGATCTGGTAATGTTTCGTTCTTTATTGGAAACACAGCTAATAACAGAAGTTTCATTGTAAACGGCAACTTTACCATCGGTTCGGGTTGTACATTTGGTCCAAGCCCATCCTACAGCGGCAACCACTCCATGACAATTGCAGGGAACAGCACCGTTAGTGGTACTGCTCTTTTTCATAATTCCCCAACTTACAGCAATGCAGCCACCGGAAGAATCAACCTCACATTCGGAGGTCCAGTAGTGAATACTACCTTCTTTGCCAACTCAGGAAGTTTTGTGAGATTTTGGGATGTAACAATGAACAAAACAGAAGGTGCAGAAATATTTATCAATGGCGCACCTGGCACAGTTGTATTCAATAACAATCCAGGAGTAAGAGTGCAAAACACTAATGGAACGATGCGCTTAGGTTCTGGTTTAACTCTAACATTAGGACAAAATGATGGAACAAATTATAACATTGGTGCAGCTAATAGATTTCCTGTGTTGTGGATTGATGGCGCTACGGTAACTTTTGCAGGTGGAAACTCCATCGTACCTTATGGAACACTCAGAATAACTGCAGGTAGTCTTGATGTGGTGACCGGAAGCGGTAACAAAACCATCACCTTGAGAGAAAACGGATTATTACAGGTAGATGGTGGCACAGTTACAATGGCTTGTTTGCGTATTTCCGTACTTGATGAAAATGCTCATAGAGGGGGATATATTCAAACCGGTGGTACAGTAAACATCACCGGCCAAAGTGGTCCTATTACATCAGTCGGCATGTTCTCCTTGCCACGCCCTGACAATGTTTTCAAAATGTCTGGAGGTACATTGAATGTTACAAGAACATTTGCCACAGGGATTTCACCAACAGGAGGTTTCCATGTAGGTAGCTCTCCACAGAATTATGAAGTTACCGGTGGAACAGTTAATTTCTTCTCTACTAATAATTTCTTATTTGATATTGCTTCATCTGCACCTTTGTTTAACGTAAATGTTACAAAAGTAGGGACTGGTATAAATGGTCAGGTACGACTCAGAAGTTTTGATTGGTCTTACAATGAATCAAATGCAACACGTGAACCAACCGGTGGCTTCCCTCTTGTAGTATTGAATAACTTTAATGTTCAATCTACCGGAAGCCCGATTTTCGATGCTGGAAATTTAGATGTGATTGTAAATGGAAATATGACCATTGCTAACGGTGCCACCTATCGTTCAGCGAATAATAACCTTATTTTCCAGAACAATTCAGCACAAACATTGACGATTAATGGTGCAATCAGCTTTAACGGGGTAACCAGCAACCTGATTAGCGGTCCTGAAGACTTTATCGCAGGTCCTAATTATACATTAGAGCGCGTTACCATCGCTCAAAACGTGGAGGAAGATCCAAATGGTGAGTTTACTGCAGAGAGAATGTTGGAAACAACTGCAAATGGAATACATGGAATTTTAACACCTACCATACCATCTAGCGGCCCAATTACTGCCAGCATTCATGTTCGCGGTATAGTAAGAAACTGTGTTGCTCTGCGAGTTGGCGAAAACACTGGTGATCTTGCTTGGTTTAATATAACAGGAGCAGGTTCAGTCATTTCGACAAATGGTGGGATCACCAATGCCAGTATTGTTAGTCTTCCTAATGGATGGTATCGTATTTCGGCTACAGGAACAGGAAATGCAAACCTAAGAGTAGGTTTATATCTTGGAAATGCATCTTGTGTGCAATCCTATGCAGGCAACACAGCAAGTGGTGCTGCAATATGGGGCTTATTGGTTGAAGCTTCAGACTTAGTCTCATCTTATGTTGCATCAGGAGCTTCTGGTATTGGCGGTTTGGTTGTTAATAAAACCGGTTCAGCAACACTTACACTTACAGGTTCTACCACAAACGTTGGCGTAAATGGCACACTTGCACTTAATTCGGGCTTACTCGATATCAATAACAGAATAATTGATGCAAGAGCGAATGTGATCAACAACACACAAATTATCGCAACAGCTGCAGGTCGGATTCGTTTGAGCGGTACAAGCACACAGAATATCGGTGGAAACGGAAATGGTATTTTCCCTCATATTGTATTGGCCAACACTGGGGGCTCAAATGGCGACGTTCGTTATACCAGCACAGCAAATTTCAGAGTATTGAATTCGCTTGAAATGACAACCAATAGAATTTTCAATCTCGGTAATCGCAGAATTACTTTTGCCCCAGCAGCTTCGCTTATTTCTTCTTCAGGAAGCTTTAGCGATGTAAGATTTATTCGAACAGCAGGTTTCTTATCCGATCAAGGTATTGCCAAAGAATATAACAACAGCAATACGTCGTTCACCTTCGCTGTAGGTACAGGAAACACCTACACGCCTGCAACCATCTCTTTTACTACCAACCCGACGACTTACGGTTCCATCAATGTACGCCCTGTAGCGGTTAAACATTTGTATGTAACTGATCCTGATGCCTTAGATTATTATTGGAAAGTTAATCAGGTTGGATTTGCAGGAATTGCAGCAAATTCAATCAACTCCGTGTTCACTTATGGGAATATTCCAGTAAACCCTACTATCACAAGCTATATTCCCGGATACTACAATTTCGCAGATATAGCCTACACCAGCATTAATGATGTGAATATGGTGAACGAAACCAACCGCACCATCACTTTCAACGCGATGAGTAAGCTAGAAGGTGATTACACAGCAGGTGTTCCAGCTGCCTTTGGCGCCGTAGTGCCATTTTACAGCCGCGCTAATGGCGTATGGAATAATCCAGCAACATGGTCAAACACGAGCCATGGTGGAGCGCCTGCATCATCAGTTCCCGGCGCTAGCAATCCTGTTTACATTGGCGATGGCGTAACCTTTAACCATACGGTAACAGTTACAGCTAACAATACCCTAGCTGGTAGTTTGATTGTCGATGCAGGCTCAGTGCTCACATTGGGAACCACAACCGGACACAATTTCGGAGCACTTCCATTCTCTACCGCTGGTGGTGCAGGACGTATCAGAATTTCATCAGCAACGCCAACAGCTGAATGGCCGGGAGGTGACTTTGGTCTATTCTTTACCAATCAGGGTGGAACAGCTGAATATTATGGCACAGGTACAAGTTTTAACTTGCCTTCAATGACAGCTGCTCCAAATGCTTTGCCAATAGAAAGCTACAGAAATTTAGTGATCGCTTCTTCAGGGACCGAAACTATTTCATTACCTGAAACAGATTTGAATATACTTCAAAACATGACCATCAATGGTTCAGCATCCAGTATTGCTACATTAAATAATAATGTTGCGCGTCAATTGAATATTAGTGGTATTCTTACTGTAAATTCAGGTATCTTCCGCATGCCATCTAATGTGGCACAAACAATTAATGTTACCGGTAACATTGTGGTCAATAATGGCGGTTTCTTTGAGGGAAATTCAAGTGGTTCAGTAGTTCATCAGTTGAACGCATTCGGCAATGTGACCAATAATGGAGTAATCAACTTTAATCAAAGTTCGCCGGTTTCATTAAACATGATCGGTAATACAGATGCATCAATCAATGGTACTAACGCAACAGCGCAAACCAACTTTGGTCTATTGACTATAAATAAGGGCAATAATCAGTCTCTTTCGGTGAATGTGAGCATGCAAGGTACAATGACAGCACCAACCAACAATTGGTTGAATTTGCTAAATGGTAGGCTGGTATTCTCAAGACCAGGGTCATTAACTTTAACCGATCAAACTGATGTTTTCACTATTCCTTCCAGCTCCGCATTGGTATTAAATAATAGCGGAATTGAAATCAATGTAGGGATGGGTGCAAATAATACATCAGATCTTGTTCTCTCTGGAACAATTAATATTCAGGCGGGGACAATGAATGTAGGTAATCATACAAACAATAATCACAATGATATTGAATATTCCGCATCAGGAACACCAACTATTATAGTAGCTGGAAACGGATCGCTGAATGTGAATGGTCAAATACGAAGAAGTGTGAATGTGCTGCTTGGAGGCCTGAGTTACACGCAATCTGGCAACAGCACTGTATTAATAAGAGGACGCAATCCGAATTCGGCTTCATTTAATTTGAATCGGGCTAAATTCGAAATCTTGAATTCTGGCAGTTCCTTTAATATGTCTGACAACAGTTTATTGATTATTGATCGGAATGGTGCAGCCAGCAATATTTTTGGTGATATTTACATTCAGCCTTCTTTCAGCAATGTTACAGGTGGAGAGATACGTGTAGGTACAAGCAGCACAGCTTCTAACATGTTGTTTGAGATTAACTCTACTGCCGCACTTTGGGATTTGACAGTAGATGGCACCACCACCAGCAAAACACTCAGAGTAATTGGAAATCCGCTGAGCATCCTTGATGATTTGAGTATTCTTGGAGAATCGGTGTTTAACACAAATTCCTTTGATATCGAAATCGGAGGTGACTTATTGGTGCAAAATTCATCAGCAGCAACAGGGTTAGCAGTAGGTGGTTACAGGCCAATAGCTGCTTCTCAAGTAACAAGATTTAATGGTGCAACCGGCAATCAAGTGATTATTGGTACCGGCACTAACCTGATCAATTTTGCTAATCTTGAGATTAACAATAGTTTCACATCCGGCTCTGTTACTCTAAATCCAAATTCAAACCTTCGTGTAAATAGAAATTTATCTCTATTAAACGGAACATTTGCAACAGGAGCTAACCTGGTCACAGTGCTTGGTAATGTGGTGAACAATGTATTGCATACATCGTCAGGTGCTGGATTTATCGTATTGAATGGTTCTGTTGCTCAAACCATAAGTGGAAACGGTAATGGTCAATTTGGTAATTTACGAGTAAATAATCTTGCAGGTGTTGAAATACTCAATCCAACTCGTATCAATGGAGAATTAAACCTTCAAAGCGGTCTCTTTTTTATAGGCAATCACCAACTCACACTTGGTCAGCAATCATCGGTTACCGGAACATTTAATGAAGATCGCATGATTCGTACCAATGGTGTTTCAAGTGATGGTGGAGTAAGAAAAATTTACCCGCCAACAAATAGTTCATTTACTTTTCCTATCGGTGTATCATTAAAATATACGCCCGCAACAATTTCTACAACATCCAATTCAGCTGCGGGAGAAATCACGGTTCGCCCGGTGAATACGCGTCATCCTGCCACCACTGATCCTGCAAATACCGAATTAACCTACTATTGGATTAGCTCAAGAAACGGTTTCTCTGGAAGTGCGTTGTTTACCCACGTATATAACTATGTACAGACAGATGCTGCCTTAAATGGCGATGAAAACTTATATGTAGCAGGACGATATTTTAACAATCAATGGGTACCACAGAATGGTATTCCTGGCACTGTAAACGCCACTGCAAATACCATCACTCTTAGCAATGTGAACTATGTAAATGGTGAATTCACCGCCGGTGAGCCTCAGGAATTTGGCCCGCTTCAAGTTTACTACAGTATTGCTAACGGTAACTTCAACGATCCTGCTTCATGGTCAGTAGATCCTATTCTGCAGCATACAGGTGCTCCGGCAATTGTTCCACCTACATTTAACCCGATTGTAATTGCTCCTGCGCATACGATCACCGTAACCGCTAACAATACCGGGGCTCCAACAGCTGAGATTAACGGAACATTGAATCTGAATAACACCATCGGAAATAACTTTGGTGTGGTGACTGGAACCGGAACCATCCGTATGACACCAACACCTGCAAATGAGTTTATCTTCCCAGGGGGTACCTATTCCGCTTTCACTGCAGTGGGCGGTGGAACAGTGGAGTATTTCTCCAATGTAACTGCTGCATTACCTTCCAGAACCATATATAATAACATAAATTTCACCGGCACTGGAAACAAGACTTTATTTAATTCCGATATCTTAGTGAATGGAGACTTTATCATCTCACAAGGTCAAGTGACCAACTCATTTAACCGTGAAATCAATATAAGAGGAAACTTCAGCAATCTGGCAGGTTTTACAGCCTTCAATGGCGGATCTGGTCTGGTGAATATGTCAGGCACCAATCAATCTTTCAATGGTGCCATTCAATTTACTAACCTGGCTATAAATGGTGGTGGTATAAAATCTATGAATGCTAACATTCAGGTGAATAATGTACTAACACTTAACAATGGTATCTTAGCTGCAAACGGTAACACAGTTGTGATTCCTGCAACAGGCAGTGTATCAGGTGCTTCAGCAGCTTCATATGTTAATGGTCAGTTGCAAAAATTCATCAACAATACCATGGTATCACGTTTGTTTGAAGTAGGTGATAACAATCGCTATGCGCCTGTGAATTTGATCTTTACCGGAACTATCACAGGAACTGGAAGTCTTACAGTATTTACAGAAAGCGGCGACCATCCAAATATTGCAACTTCTGGCTTGAATCCGGCAAGATCTGTAAACCGTTTTTGGAATATTACCCCAAGCGCTCTGAATATTGCATCTTATAATGCAACCTTCAATTTCGTAGCTGCGGATGTTGATGCTGGTTCAAATACCAACACATTTGAAGTAGCCAGATTTAATGGTTCAGCTTGGAGTTCACCGGCTATTGGTGTGAGAACAGCTACCAGCACACAAGCCATCAACCTGAACAACATTTTCGGAGATTTTCAGGTGGGTGAACAGCTTGGATCTGTGATCACTTGGACAGGTGCAGTCAATAACAACTGGCATGATGCAGGTAACTGGTTGCCATCATTTGTTCCAGGCATAAGCGATGATGTTTTGATTCCTAACACGACCAACAAACCTAACTTCCCAACCTTGGTGAATGGAAACTGTCGCAATATTGTAATTGAGCCACTTGCTTTCATTACTATTCCACAAGGAGTAACGCTGAGCATTGGTGGAAACTGGACCGGTTCAAACACCGTGCTTCAGGGAGCAGGACGTGTACGATACACTTCGCCAACAGCCACACTTTCGGGTGTAACAACATTCTCCGGCATTGTTGAAGTAGCAGCTGGTGCAAACTTGATTACCAACAATGGTATCATTTTAGCCAACAATGCTTCATTGATGCATGGTGCAGGAACTCCCGGAGCAGGCGGTAACGTAACCGGTAATGTACGTATTCGCAGAACAGGTACATCTAACGCTCTTGCTTATAACTATTGGTCTTCTCCAATTACCAGCGCAAGTCTTAACCTGTTACCGGGACAAAACAGATTCCGTTACAATCCTAACTTTGCAACAAGCAGTTCATCTGCAGGCCTATTGAGCGGATGGAGACCTGCTTCAGGGTCTATGGTTGTGGGTGAAGGATTTGCTGCAACAGGTGCCGGAACTGTTACTTTCGACGGAACAGCAAATGAAGGTAGCATCATCTATGGCCCAATGCTTATTGGCACGCATACCACAATGAACCTAATCGGTAATCCTTATCCATCTGCTCTTAACGCTACATCATTTGTTGCCGCTAACCCGGGACGTTTCGTTGGCGGAGCCTTGTATTTCTGGGATGACGATAACTCAGGTGGTTCAGGATTTACCAATGATGATTATGGAGTATGGAACGTGGTTGGGTTTACCGGACCGAACAGCGGTACTAATTTCAATGGAAATATCGCTTCAGGCCAAGGTTTTGTAGTGATTGCCAACAGTGCAACAAATGTGGTATTCAACAATAGTATGCGTACTACTGAGAACAATGCATTCTTCAATACCAATGAATGGCAGCGCTTGTGGATTAGTGTGTCTAATTCTACAAACCACTACAATGAGACACTCCTTGCCTTTATGGATGGTGCAACCGATGGAGTGGATGTTGATTTCGATGCGCCGAAACTCTTTGGCTCAACCAATCTTGCGGTATCTTCTATGATTGACGGCTCTCATTTTGCCATCCAGGCAAGAAGCCCTCTCAATCAGGATAAAATGGTACAACTTTCAGTTCGTGCAAACAATAGCGGAGCACAAACTTTAAGGCTGCGCGATATTGAAAACTTCCCTTCTAGCTCAATGGTAATTCTTGAAGATACCAAACTAGGGGTGTACCACAACTTGAGAGTGTCTGATTCTTACAATTATGTATTTGACAGAAACACCGATGAATTCCGCTTCAGATTGCATTTCAAACCAGCTATATCATTTACAGCGTTCACTGAGAACTGTGCGCAAAATGATGGCTCGATTATCATCAATAGCCCATCAAACACTGTTTGGAACTATCAAGTGAGAAATCAGCAGAATTTTGTTGTTGCTCAAGGAGAAAATTTCTCTGGAACAACTACTGTAAGCAATCTTGCAGGAGGTGTTTACAATATTCAATTGTCAAATGCATTTGGAAGTGTGCAGGAAGTGGTAACTGTTGCTTCCGGTGCAAGTGTTACTGCAAGCATAGCTGCATCTGCAACTCAGGTAAACCTTACCAATGCTTTGGTTAATTTCACTTCTATTATTCATGGTGCAACAGATATTACCTGGGATTTTGGTGATGGCACGATTGTAACAGACGTAGCCAACCCAAGCCACATGTACACTGAGCCGGGTACTTACACTGTTACCTTGATTGCCAGCAGTGCAAACTGTATGGATGTGAAAACCTTAACAATCCGTGTAGTTGATAACACAACGGGGGTGATGGATGCTGAGAAAATGTCATTGAGTATTTTCCCTAATCCGGCGAGAGATTTGGCAAACATCAGAATCAATCTGCCGCAGCGAGAAGCTGAATTGACAGTGTTCATTCTTGATGGAAACGGTAAATTGGTTGCAACGAAGAACTATCGTGATGTAGAAGCTAAAGGCAATATCATCCTTGAAGTTTCCTCTTTCGAACCTGGAATCTATCAATTAATGATCAAAGGCGAGAAATTCAGTACGAATGCGAAGTTATCGATCGTAAGATAATTGTGATTAATTAATAATTGATGAAAGCGGGGCTTGAAATATTCAAGCCCCGCTTTTTTTGGATAAGTCTGTTTACTCGCAACTAGGAAATAGGTTGCAAAATGATTGAAAGTTTTTTTATATATTCAAAAATAATCTTCTTGGCATTTAGTCATAATCAATACTAAATCAGTGAGATGTAAATTCATTTTCTTCGACCGGATTAAATGGTGGTAAAAAAACGATTAAAATCATATGTAAGGAATATTAAAATACTGTACATTTAACAATAATTTAAATCAATTAATCAGGAAAAACCTAAAACATTAAATTGTGATTTCCGCCACCATATTGGCAGGAATTACTACCCACGAAGCAATTGCTTAGAGAGTCAATGGTAACGGCAATGGCAATGGCAACGGAAACAGTCAAAAAGTATTGGTTTGCCATAACCCATCCAGTAATCCTGAAAACGCACAGTTGATTTGGATAGCTCAAAATGCGGTTCAGGCGCACCTTGACTTGGAAGTTCTATTGGAGGATGGGATCTAGGTGTTGTTCCGGGGTGTTATGCATCAGAAGTAATTTCTTGTGTTCCCGTTAAAAGATCGTTTTGCCGCTTTGCGAAGGCGGGGATTTTCTGCACTAAACTTCATTAGACGCACAAAGCTTGAATTTAGCACTTCACTTTCATAGAAGCACGAAACCCCCGCTTTTGCAAAACGGCTGTTGGGCGTTCGTTGTTTTTTCCTTTCGTTGTTGTCTGTTTCATTTTTAGTCGTAAATTTGTAACCATTGTGTAAGGTTAAACAACTTGGTTATGAAAGAATATTTGTCGCTGTCCGAAGCATCTGAACTTATTGGTAAAAGCAAAGAAACGCTTAGACGTTGGGATAGGGAAGGTAAATTGTCCGCTGTCCGTGAGCCTATGAGTAATTACCGTGTTTATAAACGAGAACAAGTCGAAACGCTTTTTGCTGATTTTTTTAGTCACGATTTAGAAGATACTGTTTCTAACTATGTTGAACCGCACAATGAATATACTGTATTAGAATTATTTGCCGGAGCCGGTGGTTTGGCAATTGGTTTGGAAAAAGCCGGATTGAAATGTGTCGCATTGAATGAGATTGATAAGTGGGCTTGTCAAACATTGCGAAAAAACCGTCCAAATTGGAAAGTCTTGGAGGGCGATATTAAAGATTTTGACTTTACAGAGTATCATAATTCAGTTGATGTTGTAACTGGGGGTTTTCCTTGTCAGGCGTTTAGCTATGCAGGGAAAAAACTTGGTCTTGCTGATGCAAGAGGAACTTTATTTTATGAGTTTGCAAGAGTTGTCAAAGAAGTTAACCCACCAATTTGTATTGGCGAAAATGTCCGTGGTTTACTTAGTCACGAGAATGGAAAAACTTTGCAAGGTATGATTTTAATTTTAGATGAAATAGGCTATAATGTTGAGCCTGTTCAAGTCTTAAAAGCCATAAATTATAAAGTGCCACAAAAACGTGAGCGTTTAATATTGGTTGGTGTTAGAAAAGATATTGATTTGAAATATGAATATCCTAAACCGCACAATAAAATCTATAATTTAGAAGATGCTTTAAAGAAAGGCGAACTTTACGATACCAATGTTCCAAAGTCGCCTGGTGCTAAATACCCACAAAGCAAAAAAGCTGTTTTAGATTTAGTTCCACAGAAGGGATATTGGCGTGATTTACCACTTGATATTCAAAAACAATTTATGGGTGGAAGTTTTCATTTAGGCGGTGGCAAAACTGGAATTGCACGCAGAATTGGTTGGGACGAACCTTGTTTAACTTTAACTTGCAGTCCTGCTCAAAAACAGACTGAAAGGTGTCATCCTGAAGAAACTCGTCCTTTTACAGTTAGAGAATATGCTCGTATCCAAACTTTTCCCGATGATTGGACTTTTGAGGGTTCAATGGCTCAACAATACAAACAAATTGGAAATGCTGTTCCCGTTAATTTAGGCACAGAGGTAGGTTATTCGATTGTTAAGTTCTTGAATCAATACTACAACTTGTCAAAGCCAAGATAGTAGCTGTAATTCTCAAAAGTAATTTGGTCTAATACAGTTCTTTTGCTTGTTTTAATTTCTGATTTAATTTCTTCTAATGCAGAGTTTTCAGCAATTTCTTCGGTCTTTTCAACTGATTTTAGATAGTCTTTGATTGCACTTGAAAGAGCTTTGTATAATTGAAGCATTGCATCTTGTTGTCCTGATAGTAAAGCATAAAACTGGTCTCCTGAAATTTTATAAACTCTACTATGACTGTATTCTTTCCCATTTATGTCACCGCTCCATAATTCACAAAAACTACCTTTTGCAAGGATTTGCACCCAATAACATTTTGCTTGTTTGTAATCGTCTGCATATCGTTTTAATTTCTGAAAGAGTGCTTCGGCTGCACTACTATTCATTGTGTTGTGTTTGTTTTTTATGTCTGCAAATAGAGTATTGTCAGTTGCTTTGATATCATAACCGCTCAAGTTTCCTGCTTCAAATCCTTTTATTCCGCCCAAAATTTGTTCGTGAAAAGTTCCGATTGAATTATTAATTGATTTGTCGATCTGTCTTAATATCTCTGATTGAATTAATTTTTCTTCGTCAATGTCATTGAATTTTGAGTCGAAAGTCAGTTTGATTGTGTCAACTTTGTTTGAGTAGAAGTTTTTCTTTGTGATGTTGTTTTTCGTCTTCAAATATGCATTGTGGAGATTCCCTATACAGGTCAACAAGTGTTCGTCAGTTATAAAGTTTACGTATTTATTTTTCATCAAATCGTGTCATTTTTAAAGTAGCAAAGTTAGCATTTTATGTTGATTCTCTGTCCTGGCTGCGGTTTCTTTACAATGACGCCCAACTAATGGCTAAGATATTCCGGTGTTAAGAGCAAATTCTGAAAAAGCGCTGGGCGAGCATGAGCGTAGCGACGCAAACACATCTGATGAGAATGTAAACTTTGTAGCCTTAGGCTTCGGAGGTCAGATTACACTCAAATTTATCCTTCCTATTAAGAATGGACATGGTAATGACATTAAAGTATGGAAGACAACTTTCTCTCCATGGACACAAAATTGCAATACGTACCCAGAGTCGATTAATGTATTTGCTTCTCAGGATGGCTGCAGCTGGAAATTTATCGGAGGCGGCTGTCAAGACACAGAATTTGATTTCGCTAATGGCGGACTTGAATGGTCGCAGTACATTAGACTAATCGATACAATTCCAATTGGCGCATTTGCTAATGTAGGCCATATTGCCGATGGTTAAGATCTGGATGGTGTGGAATGTTTAAATGGATTTGAGTCAGACCCTGTGTTGCAGACGCTCGATTGTCAGTATGCTACTTTTGTAGTTGAATATGCCCCAGGTCCAAGAAAGAATGCTCCGGCTCCTTTGGCTGAAAGACAAGATGCAACTAAAGCCTTAGGTGCACATCAAAGAGTGGATAACTTAAACTTTGTTTCTTTAGGATATGGTGGTTCATTAACTCTTGGGTTCTCTTGCGTGATATTCGACAAGCCGGGCAATGACCTTGAAATTGTAGAAACATCATTTGGTCCACAAACCTGCAACTTATATCCTGAAAGAGCGAGAGTTGATGGTTCTTTGGATTTAGTAAATTGGTTCACAATCGGCGAAGTTTGTTTAGATGGTTTTCTTGACTTGAATGGCAAAGGGCCAATTCAATACATCAGAATAACCGATATTTCAAACCCAGCTAACTTTGGCAACGGCAACAATCAGGATGGTTATGATGTGGACGGAGTTGTAGTTACTCAACCGGGATGCCTGAGCAGCTCAGCAAGATTTGCTCAAAACGAAGGGGTAACACAAATCGTCACTTAAGGTGTAAAATATTTATCCTAACCCAGTCACTGATTTCCTTACACTTGAATTTATCAATGGCGTGAGCGACAACATGGTTGAAATAGGCGTATTTAACAACTTGGGTCAAAAAGTGATCAGCGAACGTCTTAATGTTGCAACTGATAAACCTTTCCGTCAGCAACTTGACTTAGGTAAATATTCTAAAGGTTTGTATATCATTCAAATCAGTACAAAAGAAACTACCAGAAGCTACAAAGTCATCAGACAATAATTTGATCTAAACCTATTGTAGAGCCTGCTTTTTGGAGGCTTTTCTTTTTTATTACCACATGAAATGTCCTTAAGAGCAAACTCAAACTAAACGAAAATGCATACTAAGAAATTCTCCCCCCGTGAAGGCCGGACATAGCACCCCGATAGTTATCGGAGCCACTAAAAATAAAATAACTCACAGATGAAATGTCCATAAGAATAAGCTCATACCAACCGGGGATGAATATCAGGACATTCCATGTGACCTATTAAAAACCAAATTATATACACATGAAATGGTGTTTCTTCAACAAAGCATCACTTTTGATGTTTGCTTAATCAGGCTTAAGCTACTCAGATGAATAAACATATTATTGTAATTGGTGCAGGTTTTGCAGGCCTTTCCGCAGCTGCATGTTTGGCTAAAAAAGGCTTCAAGGTCACTATATTAGAAAAGAATGATATTGCAGGAGGAAGAGCTCGCAAGTTTAGTGCAGAAGGCTTCACCTTTGATATGGGCCCCAGTTGGTATTGGATGCCCGACGTATTTGAAAGGTATTTCAACTTATTTGGTAAATCTGTTACTGATTTTTATGAATTGAAACGCCTTGATCCATCCTATAAAGTAGTTTGGTCAGAGAATGAATCTACTGATATACCGGCTGATTTCCAGCAGTTTATGGCAATGTGTGATGCATTTGAACCAGGTGCCGGAGAGCGAATCAAAAGTTTTTTAGATGAAGCTGCTTACAAATATGAAGTCGGCATCAACAAATTGGTCTATAAACCAAGCCGATCGCTTACAGAATTTTTGGATATCGAATTAATTACCGGTGTGTTCAAGTTAGATGTATTCACAAGTATGTCGAAGCATATTCGTCGATTCACCAGTCATCCGCGCTTGATTGAGTTACTCGAATTTCCGGTATTGTTTCTTGGCGCAACTCCTCAAAACACTCCTGCTCTATACAGCTTAATGAATTATGCCGATATTAAATTAGGAACATGGTATCCCATTGGCGGAATGCATAGGATTGTAGAAGCTATGGTTTCAATTGCCGAAAGTCAAGGTGTGACGATTAAATTATCTCACGAAGTAAAAGGCTACGAGTTTGATGCTTTAGGTAATATTACAAAAGTCAGAACGCACAAAGGGGATTTTACCGCTGATTTAGTAGTTGCAGGCGCTGATTATCACCATGCAGAAGCCAATTTGTTGCCAAAGGAGAAAAGAAGTTACACCGAAAAGTATTGGGAAAAAAGGGTAATGGCTCCATCTTCATTACTTTATTATGTTGGATTGAGTGAGCCGGTAAACAAGCTTCCTCACCATACTTTATTTTTTGATAGGCCTTTTGAGCGGCATGCTCATGAAATCTACACGGAACCCCGATGGCCAGAAGATCCCCTGTTTTATGTTTCACTTACTACCAAAACAGATGCATCAGGCGCTCCCGAAGGAATGGAAAACATGTTTGTATTGATTCCCGCAGCTACCGGACTGGATGGGGATGATGAAGAACTTCGAATTCGCTATTTCAATTTAGTAATGGATCGAATGGAGAAATATTGCCAACAGGATATCCGTTCTAAAATTGTTTATATGCGAACTTTCGCTCATAGCGATTTTATTGCTGATTATCATGCCTTTAAAGGAAATGCTTATGGCCTTGCAAACACACTTAACCAAACAGCCATTTTAAAACCTTCTTTAAAAAGCAAGAAAGTGAAAAACCTTTTTTATGCAGGTCAACTGACCGTTCCAGGACCCGGTGTACCACCATCGATCATTTCAGGTCAAGTGGTGGCCAATGAAGTGGAGAAGTTTTTCCACTAAATTATTTTCTCTGAAATAAAAAACACTAATTTGCATCGATGAAGTTTTAAAGATGCAAAAATTTACTGTAGTTTTTTCCGTTCTCCTAGTTTTTTGTTTTGGTTTGAATCACGCCCAACAATATGTTCGTTGTGCTAGTCAAGAGTATATTCTACATCGGGAATTGCAGCAACCCGGCTACGCAAAAAGGATCAACCAAACACTCGAACAAATTTCATCGGCATCTGTGCGAAAAGATGGCAACGAAACTGTTTACAGAATTCCGGTTGTTATACATATACTATATAATAATGAAGATGCGAATCTTCATGATTCAATCATTCAGAATCAAATTAATATTTTGAATCAGGATTTTAGAAGGCAAAATCCGGACACTACTGAAACGCGCGAAGTATTTAAGCCTGTTGCAGCAGATAGCAGGATCGAGTTTTATTTAGCAGGAATTGATCCGGAAGGTAATCCTACCAATGGAATTACAAGAACCCAGACAAGCACCAGTTTTGCACTCTCCGTTGTAACCAATAATATTAAGCAAACTTCTGCCGGAGGCAAAGATGCATGGCCTACTAACCGATATTTGAACATCTGGGTTGGCGATCTTTCTATTTTTGGAACACCTTTAATATTAGGGTATGCCACACCACCTGATGGGGCGCCCAATTGGCCGGCAGGATCTGCAGCATCTCAGCCACAATTTGATGGCGTGGTGATTCATAATCAGGTGTTTGGTAGTGA
Source organism: Flavobacteriales bacterium (assembly GCA_046294625.1). Classification (GTDB taxonomy): domain Bacteria; phylum Bacteroidota; class Bacteroidia; order M30B66; family M30B66; genus JBKBKN01. Next base: position 110,947 of record JBKBKN010000004.1, on the reverse strand, counting down.
CAATCCATTATTGCCGCCAAGTCTTTCGGCGGTCTCTAAAGGAAGAACTACAACCCATGAAGTTGGACACTATTTAGGCCTTAGGCATATATGGGGCGATGGAGGAGGTGTAGGTGGCGGAAATGGCTGTGATGCAGATGATGGCATAGACGATACACCCAATGCAGCAGCCGCATCGCAGCAAACATGCAATTATGCCAACAACACTTGTGTGGATACTCCGATAGATTTACCGGATATGATAGAAAATTACATGGATTACAGTGATGAGTCTTGCATGAATATGTTTTCGCGAGGTCAGATAAATGCCATGCGGTTCTGCATAGAAAACTTTAGACAAGAATTGGTGGATACAACCAATGCACCGATCGGATTGAATGAAATTTCCCATGTAGGAACATTTAACCTATTTCCTAATCCGGCTTCTGACAAATTAAGCATCACATCAGCCGATGTTGATGGTGAAGCTGACCTGTTTATCTACGACATAAAAGGCAACTTATGCACCAGATCTATCATCGAATTAAGAAGATTTCAAAGTACCTTAATCGATGTTTCATTTCTACAATCGGGAGTCTATTACATAATTTTAAATAATAAGCACATGCGCCGAGCATTGAAGTTTGTAAAAAGTGATTGACAGTGAGACGATTAAAGGTTTGGCAGTTTGGTAAATGTTAACAGATATTTATAAACAATAAAATATGAAGAATTAAGCAAAATCTAACATATTTAATTTTTTTATATCAACATAAACTATTTACTTTTGCCCATTGACATAACACTAAAGCCACATGAAAAGAAGTTTTTACTCAATTTGTCTGACATATCTCTTTTTTTTGTTCATAAGCAGTTTAGCAAATGCTGTTTCATTGGGTGATAAACCATTTGAACCCCTAAGCACTGCTGAGATTTTTGCAATGTTTCAAGGTAATTTAGATGAGCCTTTAGGAGGAAATGTAATTATTACCAAGCCAATACCTGCTGGGCAATATTGCAGAAGCTCTACAGTGGTGGTAAATTTCGAAGCCCAAGGGATTTATCCTGCGCCAAATACTTTCGTGGCACAATTGTCTGATGCTACAGGAGATTTCACAATCCCTACAGACATTGGAAGCGTTAGCTTATCCGGTACAGATATAGAAGGTTTCATTTTTGGGGTGATACCCGGAACCGCAACACCCGGAACCGATTACCGCATCAGGGTTATTTCTACTCAGGTTCCATCGGCCACCACAATTGATAATGGTTTAGGCATTAATATACAAACACAAGTAGCGCCGCCGATACCTTCTGTGAATGTCAATGGCCCTTTGCAGTTTTGTTTTGGATCAGCATCTACCTTTCTTACTTCAAGCAGTCCGGTAAATAATTTGTGGTTTCCCGGCGGAATTAATAATCAGCCCTTTCTTGGTGTAGTTTCATCAGGAAATTATTACACTCAAGTTACAGGAGCTAACGGCTGTGTTAGTTCATCAGTTCCTGTAACTATCACAGTAAATACCCCGATATTTACATTTCTGTCTTATTTGGACGAAAATGGCTTAATCGTAACCACACCCCAAAATCCGGAAGTAACGATTTGTGAAGGTGATTCCTTACCTTTGGTAATCTTAGTAGATGGGGGTGTTGATCCATATCAGATTATTTACTCCAGCGATGGCGGTCAGCAGAACGTATTTTTTCTTGACGGCGCTTCTGATTCAACTGTTGTATTTGTTACCGAGCCCGGTACATATACCGTCTTAGGTTTGACCGATTCTTTCCCGACCAATTGTGGCATAACCTTAGGTGGAGCTAACGGAGCGGTTACTGTTACAACAGTTCCAAGACCAGAAATCAACTTTTTTTATGAGCCTTATTGCGGAACCACATCAAACGAGCCAGTTTTGAGCAGCAACTGGATATCAGGAGGTGTTTTTGCCTTTTTGAACGATCCTGGAGATGGATCTGTTGTTGATGCAAATACAGGAGTGATTTCCAATAGCCTTCCTAATGCTACATACACAATTACCTACACTGTTCAAGGACCAAACTGTGAAGTTCGCGATACTACTACAATCACTGTGCAGCCTTCTGACATTGTAGATTTTTCATATGGCGTAGTTTGTCCTGGTATTACGGAGTTAAACCCAATTTTAGTTGAAGGTTTTACAGAAGGGGGTGTGTTTTCATTCAATCCAGAACCCAATGACGGGGCAACGATTAATGCTGTGACCGGTGTTATTTCAAATTTAGTAGCGGGAAATTCATATATTGTTCAATATGTATCTCCAGATGGAGAATGCCAGAATACCGGAACTACTGATGTTACACCCGGTGAGAATCCTACTATAACTTTAGAGAGCGATGTGCAGCCACTTTGCAACGATCCAAGAGGTGAAATTAACATCGCAGTAAGTGGTGGCTCAACACCATATACTTTTGTTTGGTCTAACGATGCTATTACACAAAATATTTCCGGATTAGAAGCCGGTTCTTACACTGTAACTGTAACCGACGCTACAGGTTGTTTTTCATCTGAAACATTTACCTTGGAAAATGAAAATGAACCTTCATTAACATTTGATGTAACGAATGCAATTTGCTCTAATCTATTAGGAAGCATCACCGTAAATATTATCGGAGGAACTCCACCTTTTGATATTCAGTGGGGAGCAAATGCCGGATCGGCACAAACGGCCACAGTAAACGACTTACCGGTGGGCAGCTACACCGTAACAGTTGTGGATGCAGCTGGATGTGAAGTTGCTGGTTCACAGGCGATAATTCTTGAAGATGGTCCACAAATTGAGAATATAATCATTGATCAAACAACTTGCGGTAACAATGATGGCTCCATCAATTTCACAATCACAGGAGGTCAGCCTGAGTTTACCATTGTATGGTCAAATAGCGCAACCGGTTTGCCTTTAACGGGCCTTGAAGCCGGTTCATATACAGTTACAATAACTGACGAAAATGGCTGTGAAATTTCAGAATCATTTTTGATTGAAAATGAAAATGCGTTTACACTTGGCGTGCCTGAAGTGATTCAACCTACTTGTTTGGAGCCTCAAGGTGGGAGTATTATCGTACCAAATCCTGTTGGCGGAACTCCTGAATTCACTTTCCTGTGGAATGACGTTCTTAATACTACCACTCAAAACTTGACTAATGTGGGTGGTGGCACTTATAAATTAATTGTTACTGATGCTGCTGGTTGTATTGACTCATTAGAGGCTAGCATCAACGAAGTTGTACCTGTTGAAGTTCAAGAAACAGTTGTTAACCCTGATTGCGGTCAAGAAAATGGAAGTATCGCTCTTATTGTGACTGGAGGTACCGGATCATTTACCTTCAGCTGGAGCGACGGGCCAACTACATCCGATCGCACAGAACTGGCTGTGGGTTCATATCAAGTTACAATTACTGACAGCGGGGATGAAACTTGTTTACTAACGTTGAATTTTGACCTACAGTTTGAAAATTTGCCTGAACTCGAAATCACCTCGGTGAACACAGCTTGTGATGTAGATACCGGGTCGGCTTTCGTTAATATCATTGGCGGTACGCCTGATTTTTCTATTCTTTGGGAGCCAGGTGCCATAACCACAGCAAACACGGGTAGCATTTTGGCTCCAGGTTCCTACACAGTAACCGTAACCGATGCTGCAGGCTGTATTGTGACAGGTTCAGCTACTGTTACTAATATAAATGTGCCAGAAGTTTCTGCTACTGTAGTGAACACAAGCTGCGGAAACAATAATGGAATTATTGATTTAACTATAACTGGCGGCACTGAGCCATTCTCGATCGAATGGGATAATGGTTTCACAACAATCGACCAATTTGGTTTAGCGCCAGGAGACTACAGTTTTGTATTAACTGATGCTAAAAACTGTGTTGTGGAAGGCAGTTACACAATTGAACCGAGCCTGGCAATTGAAGTTAGTTTTGTTTCCCAACCATCTTCATGCGGTGTTCCAACTGGATCAATCAGTGTGACACTAACCAATGCAGTTGCACCTATTACTTCAAACTGGACTAAAGACGATGCCCCATTTGCAAGCGGAACACTCACTTTGAACACGCTCGAAGCTGGTACTTATGTAATTTCAGGATTTGATGGTGCGGGATGTTTGTTTACCGAAACCATAACTATTGAAAATGCCGATCAACCTGAGATTGTTCTTGTAGCAAGTCAGCAACCTGGTTGTGGATCAGAAGATGGTTCATTGACAATAGATGTGGTTAACGGGTCAGGTAATTTTACAGTGCTTTGGGAGAATGGATCTACTGATGTAACAATTGGGGGACTTGCTGCAGGTTGCTACGCAGTCGATATTCAGGATGAAAATGGATGTGAAGCTAGTGCATCTTTCTGTCTGGAGAATTCACAAGCACCTGAATTAATCTTAGAAGTTTCTCAGCCAACTTGCGGAGCAGCAAACGGTTCAATCAATATTTCATTTATTGGTGGTCAGGCGCCATTTGATATATTGTGGAATACTGGCTCAACGGATAATCCAATCACTGATTTAGGACCTGGTGAATACACAGTTACTGTTACAGACGCTGGCAATTGTATTGCAATTGCTTCGGCCACGCTTGAAGATAATGGTTCAGCTATTTTGGTTGATGTAATTGCACAAAATCCTTCTTGTGGTTTTGATGATGGAAGCATTACTTTGATCGTGAGCGGTGGAGTTGAACCTTATGAAATTATATGGACAGGCTTCCCACCGGAATTTAACGGGCCGGTTCTTGAAGAAATAAATGCAGGTTTGTATGAATACACTATAGTGGACGCCGCAGGCTGCGAACTCACGGGCGAATTCCTATTAGAAAACGAAATTAACTTTGAAATTACAGCTACCGTTCTTCCTGCCACCTGTGGTTTAGAAGACGGTGAAATTGATATTACCATTATCGGTGGATCTGGTGCACCATTGGTATCATGGTTTGTAGTCGGAGAATCTGAACCTTTCGCGTTTGATGAAGATATTGAAGGTTTAGCCGCTGGTCTTTATCGAATTGTGGTATTTGAGAAAGATGGCTGCGTTGATTCTTTAGACGTGGCTGTTGGTAATGTAGTAGACTTCGAGGTTACTGAAACAATTGAAGCCCCTTCGTGCGGTGCTAACACGGGTTCTATTACACTTGTTATAGAAGGTACAACAGGGCCATTTACTGTATCCTGGAATGATCCTAATAATTCTACTGGCTTAGTATTGTCAAATATTCCAGCTGGTACCTATGTTGCTACTATAGCAGATGCAAACGATTGTGTTGATATATTAACCTTTGTAGTTCCCGAAGGCCCATCCGATGTTGAAGCAGAAGTTTTTTCAACGGATGCAAGCTGCGGACTATGTAATGGAACTGCCCAGATTAATGTAACCTCCGGTCAAGGTCCATTTACTATTGAGTGGAGCAATGGCTTGAGTGGTGCACAGCAGAATGCGCTTTGCGAAGGGGAATATACAGTGACCATTACCGATATTAATGATTGTTCAACAACGGTAAATGTTATCATTGGTGGTTCACCATCTGTGCAAATTGCTGCCACATCCACAGACAATGAAAACTGTAATGAATCAAATGGAACAGCCACTGTTACCATACTTTCAGGAACTGAACCGTTTAGCATATTGTGGTCTAACAACGAAACCACAGCAACCATTACTGGCTTAGCCGACGGAGTTTATACAGTAACTGTAACGGATGCCAATGGCTGTTCTGCTGATACAAGTGTTACTATTTCAAATCCGAATCAACCTATATTGGAAATTATATCAGAAAATCCAACTTGTGATGATCCTGCTAGCGGTAGCATCTTAATTTCTTTTAGTAATGCTACTGATCCGGTTGTAATTTCCCTAAATGGCAACCCCATTTCTGACTTGAATGTTACTGGCTTATCTGCCGGTATCTATCTAATTGAATTGACAGATGGAGCCAATTGTGAAGTTTCAGAGAGCGTCAATCTAATTTTAGATGATGCGCCTTCAGGTGAAATCACTATAAACAATAATGAAATATGTGAAGGTGAGTCTGCTACGGTTACTATAAGTTTGATTGGTCAAGCGCCATTCGACTTCACCTATTTCGATGGAATAACGAATGTTAATGTAACCGGATTCAATCAAAATACGTTTAGCTTCGATGTGAATCCAAATACTACTACTACCTACACCTTGGTTTCTTTGGTATCTCAGTCCAATCCTAGCTGTGAAGGTAACATATTAATCGGTCAGGTAACATTAACAGTTAATCCTAATCCTGAAGTGCCTGTGATAACGGCGGAAGGAGAATTGATTATTTGTCCAGGCGATGAAGTGATTTTAACTTCAAGTGTATCAGATGGCATTGTTTGGTCGCCAAGTGGAGAGACGACAGCTGTTATCACTGTCAACACTTCAGGCTCTTATTTTGTAACAGTTACGAACGAGTTTGGATGCACAGCGGTGTCTAATACGATTGATATTGAAGCTTCGCCATTACCAAATGTAAATGCTGGAGCTGATGTGACTATTTGCCAAGGTTCTTCTACCCAATTGCAAGCCAGCGGCGCCGATAGTTATGTGTGGAGTCCTTCAATTGGACTAACTGGTACGATTATTTCCAATCCCATAGCCAGTCCGCCCGTGACAACTGTTTACACAGTTACAGGAACCAATAACTGCGGTGTGTCAGTAGACACAATTGTCATTACTGTGTTGCCGGTTGTTAATTCAGGATTACCCGGAGAAATTAGTGTTTGTGAAAATGAGACCATTACCTTGGAAGCTGCAAATGTATCGGGCGCTATTTATTCATGGGGACCAGCTTCTGCCATAGTAGGACCCAATGATGAGCCTTCTGTTATTGTTTCTGTTTCCACAAACACGTCAGTATTTGTAACCATAACCAATGCCAACAGCTGCGAAATAACAGATACAGTAAATGTTGCTGTACTGCCGCTTCCTGTGGCACCAATTATTTCTGCTCAGAGCGACACGATATTCTGTGAAGGTGGAAGTGTAATACTTACATCAACCATAGGTGAAGGTGTCACATGGAGCAATGGTATTGAAAATGTGTTAAGCATTTTGGTTACAGAGCCAGGCGCCTACACGGCTTCAGTATCTGATGGAACCTGCACTGCATTTTCAAACGTCATTAATGTATCCATACTTGATGCCCCTGTAGCAACAATTACACCATCTGGTAATCAAACCATTTGCGAGGGTGAAACGGTTACTTTAACAGCCGGTGAAGCAACCTCATATCAGTGGACAACACCTTCGGCTACACTTAATACACAAACTATCACAGCTTCAGAAGCAGGTATTTACACATTGGTGGTAACGAATCAGGCTGGTTGTGAAAGCGAGCCAGTAGCAACAACTGTTTCTGTGGTAGCTAATCCTCCACAACCAACCATCTCCTTGAATGGGCCTACCGACCTTTGTGAAGGTGATATTGTTACACTTACTTCAAGTGCGACTACAAATTTCACATGGATTATTGATGGTACACCTTCTAATTTATCAACTCCTTCTGTGAGTGCCAACACTCCCGGAAGCTATCAAGTACAAGTAACTAATGCGGCAGGTTGTTCTTCATTGTCTACAATAGTAAATATCACGGTTAAATTGAATCCTGTTCCTGTCATTACTGCAGACAGCGATACCATCGTATGTGGAAATGATCCTATTAACATTACATTAACAGCAAACGCTGGCTATGTTTTATATTCTTGGTTCCCTGGAGGTGAAACAAGTCAATCAATAGTTGTGACGTCACCTGGTACTTATTTCGTAACCGGAACGAATCAAAATGGCTGTCAAGCAACTGGTTTTATTAATATTATTCAGTCTCCTACTATTAATGCAACAATCAACAGTCCGCTTTACAATAATGGGTTTAATGTCAGCACTATTGGTGGAAGCGATGGAAGTATTACAACAACCGTAAGTGGCGGAATTCCTGAATTTACATACGCTTGGTCTGATAATTCATCGATAGTAACATCGGATCGTTCAAATCTTCCTGCAGGTACCTATTCTGTGACTATCACAGATGCTGTAGGTTGCAGTGTGGAATTAAGCATTACATTAACAGCGCCAAAAGGCTTAGTTGTACCAAATGGATTTACACCAAATGGTGATGGTTTCAACGATCGTTTTGTTGTTCAAGGTCTCGAAGGCTATCCATCAAATTCGTTGACAGTGTATAATCGTTGGGGTAACATTGTTTTCCAGCAGCGAGGCTATGCCAATGATTGGGTAGGAGTAAACAATAACGGCGAGAACTTACCAGAGGGAACTTATTTTATTATTCTCGAAGTTGACGGCTTCGATACAATTACAGGATATGTTGACTTAAGAAGATAATTTTAATTTGAAAAAAACACCATAAATGAACCAAATACTCCTACCGATGAAAAAAGTAGTTTTAGCAATAGGTGTAATGATTTGCTCACTTGGATTAAATGCTCAGCAAGAAGTGATGGTAAGTCAGTACATGTTTAATGGATTGTTTCTCAATCCGGCTTACGCAGGAAGTCATGACTTTGCAAATGTGACTGCACTGCACCGAACACAATGGGTTAACTTTGACGGTGCGCCTCGAAGCAATCTGTTTGCAATTGATGCTCCAATTGCCAATCAAAGCATGGGTCTTGGGCTTCTTGTAATCAATGACAGAATTGGATTATTAGGGAACACAGACATTCTTGCAAACTATTCATATCATGTAAAGCTTGGACCCGGCAAATTGTCTTTTGGGCTTAGAGCTGGCATTTCCAATGAAACATTTAACCGTGATGGATTGGTGAATGTGGATTTGAATGATCCGCTTTATCAAAATAATGAGAGTTTTTGGGTGCCAAAGTTTGGTTTTGGTACTTATTACTACACAGACAGATTCTTTGCAGGTCTTTCTATTCCAACATTGTATGCAGTAAGTGGTGCAAACATGAGGGAGTATACACGTCACTTTTTCTTCAATACAGGTTATGTGTTTGATTTAAGTGACAAAGTAAAGTTCAAGCCATCAACACTTATCAAATATGAGCCAAGTGCACCTTTGCAGGCTGATATTAATGCAAATTTCCTACTATGGGATAGATTTTGGATAGGCGCATCTTATCGCACAGGTGACGCAATCGTTGGTATTTTTGATATTCAAATTACACCCAATTTGAGAATTGGTTATGCTTACGACGCTACCACCACACCTATCAGAAATTATTCAGGTGGCTCTCATGAAATCATGTTAGCGTATGATTTCGGTGCAAAAATTACTAAAGTTAGAAACCCTAGATTATTTTAATAACTGCTCAATAGAAAATTATGAAAATGAGAAAATCCTACCCTGTTTTTTTGATTGGCATCAGTCTATTTCTGGGCAGTTGCGCCAACATGTATGTAAGACAAGGAGATAAAAAATTTGACCGACTTGCCTATGCTGACGCTGTAGAGAGATACGAGAAAGCTCTTTCGAAGCGTGATAATCCTTCTGTGCAGGCAAAACTTGGCGATGCATACAGAATGACCAATAATCCGGTGAAAGCGGAAACTGCTTATAAGAAAGCTTTAGACACTCAAGATGCGGATCCAATGCTCAATTATCATTATGGACGTGTGCTGATGGAGAATAAAAAATATGCTGAGGCACAATCAGCATTAGAAGCTTATCTGAAAGCTAATCCAGATGCAAAGTATGTTCAAGGATTAATTGATGCAGCAAAGAACCCTAATCAATTTAAGGATGATACTGTTCAGTGGACTCTAAACAGAGTTGATCTTAGCGGGCTTGTTTCCGCATCTGGAGCAGCGCCATACAATTTTGGGTACATTTTCACCGGCGAAAGTGTTGCTCAAGGCAAAGGGTTGAAAATGCGTGATCCAGCTACAGGTAATAGCTATTATGATTTGTATTTCACTAAGAAAGACAAAGGCTCAGGTAAATGGAGCGCACCTGCACCATTGAGCGGAGATGTAAATAGTACTTTCCATGATGCATTTGCTTCTGTTTCATCTGATGGTAAAACCATGTACTTTACTCGTACAAATCAGGAAAAGGGAAAAATCAAGCGTAACAAAGACAATGAAGCTACGCTTAGCATCGTAAAGCTTTCATTAGAGGGTGGAGATTGGGTAAATCCTGAAAATTTTCCTTACAATAATGATGATTATTCAGTTGGTCACCCTTCTATTTCCAAAGATGGCAAAACTTTATTCTTCTCATCAAATAAGCCGGGTGGAATAGGAGAAACAGATATTTATATGTCAAGTTGGAACGGATCTTCATGGTCGGAACCGCAAAATCTTGGAGCTGTAATCAATACACCTGGCAAAGAATTGTTTCCAATGGCTGGGGGGCAGGATACACTTTATTTCTCTTCGAATACACATCCTGGCCTGGGTGGTTTTGATGTGTTCCGCACTGTTTACAGAAATGGTCAATGGTCACAACCTGAAAACCTTGGATACCCAATTAATTCATCCAGAGACGATTTCTCTTTTAGTTTTGATGAAGAAGGTAAAGTTGGTTTAATAACATCATCTCGTTTGGGTTCTGATCAGCTGTTTGAAGTTGTTTTCAATGGACCAAGATTAGTTGTTCAAGGAATGGTGAGAGAAAAAGGAACTAATAATCCATATCAGGGAGCAAGTGCTATCCTTTTAAATAAAACCACTGGTGAACAAGAATCGATCAGAGTTGATAATCAAGGTCGCTATTCATTTATTATGAAGCCAGGTTTTGATTATACTATAAATGCTACAAGCGACGACAACCAATCATTGTCTAACAGTGTTGATATCTCTACTAAAGGAAAAACAAGATCTGAGACCTTCACTGTTGATTTGGAACTTGAGAAATTTGAGCCAGGAAAAGGAATAGAGGTTAAAGACATTTTCTACGACTATGACAAAGCTGATATACGTCCGGATGCAATGCCTTCACTTGATAAATTAGTAAAGCTATTGACAGATAACCCTAAGTATCGCGTAGAGATGGGTTCTCATACCGATTGTCGTGGTTCTGATGCTTACAACCAGAATCTTTCAGAGCGCAGAGCTAAATCAGTTGTTAAATATTGTACGCTGAGGGGAATTGACGCTAAGCGTTTAACTTTCAAAGGTTATGGAGAATCTGAGCCACGTGTGAAGTGCGATCCTTGTGAGTCATGCAGCGAAGATCAGCACCAAATGAACCGTAGAACTGAATTTAAAGTTATCGAAGTTCAGTAAGTGATTATTTCGAAAAGAAAAGGGGCCTTGTGCCCCTTTTTTGTTTTTTATACATTAGGGATTCGATTTGTTCAATGGCTAAAGTGTTTCTTCATCGGTTCAACTATGATAATTTTTATGTATGGGATGCTATGCCCATGTTTAAAATGGTTTTGTTATTTATAGCCGGATTAATCGCAGGGTCATATTTGAACTTTCCATGGTTATTAGCACTGTTTTTAGTCGGTATTATTCTTCTGATCCCTTACTTCCCACGTCTACTTAGTGCTCAAAGACGTATAAAATTCATAAGACTGTTCAATCTACTTTTTGTTTTATCCATTTTTTTCTTTGGAATAGGCGTTTATGATTTACATACAAGATGTTTGGTTCAATTTGTCAATGCGAATGCATCCGAGAGCGAAATTTTAGCCGCGGGGTTGATAAGCAGCGAAGTTTCTAATACTCGTTCGGGTAAGGCATTTAATTTACAAGTTATTCAATCGGATCAACACGATCTTGATGCGATTACACCCTTAAGCATTAGAGTTTTTATAAGATTAGATTCGAGCATTAGTTTTAATTATGGTGACCTATTGAATTTGCGATTAAAGCTTAGTCCGCTTCCTAGGCCTAATAATCCCGGTGAATTTGATTATGGGAAATATCTCAAAGCAGATGGGATTCATTATGTAGCTTATTGCACAGCAGATGACATTATAAGTCTTGAAAAAGCCTTTCGAAAGGATATTAGGTATTATGCTTTTCAATGCCGAGATTTTCTTGAGAAACAATTTATAAAGGGTGGGCTCAGGGATAATGAGCTTGGTATTGCAGATGCACTATTACTAGGTAAGCGTAGCGAAATTTCAAAAGACCTAATGAGTGCCTTCTCGGGTGCCGGTACCGTGCATATTCTTGCCGTATCAGGATTGCATGTCGGCATGTTGTATGGTGTTCTGGTTTTTTTACTAGGCTTTTTGAAGCCTAGCAAATGGCTGTTTTTTATTTTAGTTATTTCTGTTTTATGGACTTACGCATTTATTACCGGCTTGTCGCCATCGGTATTGCGTGCCACGGTCATGTTTTCATTTATTGGACTTGGAAACCTAGTATCGCGTAAAGCACATGTGATTAATTCATTGGCTGCTTCTGCATTTTTTTTATTATTGTTTAATCCTAATCTATTATATAAAGTTGGTTTTCAGCTGTCATATTTGGCGGTGTTGGGTATTGTTTGTCTTCAGCCCTATTTTGCAAGATTATGGGAGCCTCGAAATAAGGTTTTAAACTATAGTTGGCAATTGATTACCGTTTCTGTTGCGGCGCAATTGGTAACTGCCCCTATCGGTATGCTTTACTTCCATCAGTTTCCTAATTATTTTATTTTGGCAAACCTGTTTGCTATTCCTTTAGCTTTTTTGATTGTACTTAATGGTATAATCGTTTTTGTAGTTTCTCCGGTTTCATTTTTGCTCACCGCTACTACTTTCACTTTAAATTGGCTGATTAAGGCGTTGAATTATTTGATTAATATGGTCAGCTCGCTACCCGGAGCTGTTTCAAACAATATTTATTTTGATTTTCAGTTGACGTTCTTTTTCTACATTATTTTAATTCTCATATTTGTGTATGCGGCAACCCGTGAAAAAAGTATTTTTTCCATTTCTTTAGGTGTGACATGTATTTTTTTAGCATTGAACATTATCCAAAAATTGCAAAATAATAATAATGAATTGTTGTATGTTCTGCATGATAAAAATGAGATTTTAATAGGCATTGGACGACAAGAAAAATTTTTGTGGCAATCACTCTTGGCAGAAAAAACACAGGCAATCAGCTCTTCGGTTATTAATATTGGGCTAAGTTCTTATCCTAAATTGGAACAAGTCGATTTCCATGTAGCATCCAATAATGGCATAAGGCTGTTTGGTGCAATAAATAAGTCGATTGCTGTGATAGAAGATACATGGTCGAATATTGAATGTGGTGAAAAAATCATGTTGGACTATTGTATTTTATCAGGTAATCCCAAGGTAAATACAGAAGCTCTATTAAGCTGTATTCAATGCAACGAATGGATTTTTACCGCCAATAATACTCATGCTTATATCAGGAAAATGAGAAAGTCGCTCGAAGATTTGGGGGTTGTCAGTGATCGGGTTTTCAATATCAAGGAGTCAGGCTATTTTGCTGCTCAATTATAATTCACGCTCTTGGATGAAAAGATGTGATGACTTGTCGAAGATAATCCCGGTCAAGATGTGTATAAATCTCGGTAGTGGTGATGGATTCATGCCCAAGCATTTCTTGCACTGCCCTGAGATCTGCTCCACCTTCTACAAGATGTGTAGCAAACGAATGCCGAAAGGTGTGAGGGCTTATTTTTTTTCTGATTCCTGCCAACATGGCTTGTTTTTGAATGATTAGAAAAATCATCACGCGAGTAAGCTTATTGCCACGGTTATTGAGAAAAACAATGTTTTCGCTTCCTTTCAATGGTTTGATGTGAACTCTAATATGATTAAGGTAGGTTTCGATTCGCTCTTTTACGATAGAACCTGCGGGCACAAGCCTTTCCTTATCGCCCTTGCCAATCACCTTAATGAATCCGGCGTCGAAGTGTAAATCAGAAATCCGCAAACTGGTAAGCTCAGAAACACGGAGTCCACAACTATATAATGTTTCAATAATTGCCCGGTTGCGTTCTCCTTCAGGCTTGCTCAGATCGATGGATTGAATAATCAAATCTATTTCTTCGACGCTTAGGGATTCAGGCAGTTTCCTGCCAAGCTTTGGTAGCTCAATTAAGGCAGCAGGATCTTCTTGTATGAGGTCTTCCAACAATAAATACTTGAAAAATGCCTTTATTCCGGAAATTAATCTCGCCTGACTTCGCGGATGAAGCCCAATTTCATTTAGCCATTTGATAAGAGAGCGAATATGCTCAGCAGTTACTTGATGCGGCTTTGCTTGCGGAGCCACACTTTCGACGTGTTCCTTCAAACGATTTACGTCCCTGATATATGCTTCGATCGAGTTGCCTGATAATGACTTTTCTAGGTTTAAATAGGCAATAAAACCTTTAATCGCGCTTTGCCATTCCATCTGCCTTTAATTTCACTCACAATATATAGCTCTAAATTAAGAACAAATGGATACTAATCTGAAAACAATCAACCAAATCATTCACATTTTCATTACAAGAATCGAATAACAAAAGGCAATAGGCGTATATTTTCAAAAAAAAACTATCTTTGAAGCGCTACAAATCAGCTAACAATGCATATTTTCATGGATAATCACAACCAAAACGAGCGGGAAGAGATATATTCAAAACCAATTAGAGCCGGCAAACGGACTTATTTCTTCGATGTGAAGGCTACACGATCCGATGATTTATACATCACCGTGACAGAGAGCAAGAAAAAGCTAAGAGATGACGGAACTTTCTTTTTCGAAAAGCACAAGATATTTCTCTATAAAGAAGATTTCGACAAGTTTCGAGAAGGATTAGAAGACGCCATTAATTTCATTAGTGAGCGTCAGCCACTGAGTGATGAGCACACCGAAAAAGTGAGCAAGGGAGAATATTCTGACATCGATTTTGATGATCTGGAGAAATAACATTAGCACTCTTAATTATTTTTTGCTACTGCTTATTTATTTGGACACCCGCATTTGACAAGTCAATCCAGTATCCGGGGTACGATTTGGTTACAACTCCGGGATCCTTTATTGTGATATTAAATCCTGTAAATGCAAGAAGGCTAAAGGCCATTGCCATCCGATGATCTTTGTAGGTGATTACGGTGTGTGACAGACTAAAATCAGCAAGAGTAGCATCTGCTTCAATAGCATCTGATTGGTAGGATGTAAACCTAACCTTAAAAGGACTTAGCTCATTCATAATAGCTTCAATGCGATTTGTCTCTTTTAATGGGAGGGTTTGAAGTCCCGAGATTCGGAATTTTAACTTGAGCGCAGCAAAGAGCACACAAAACATTTGAGCAAGATCGGGGTAGTTGACTAAGTCCAAATGAATGGTTTCTGCTTTGACTTGAAAGGCACTTGGGTCAATGATAAGACCATGTTCATCGTAATAATATCTTAACCCCTGTTCACTAAACCACTTTATCAACCAGGAGTCTCCTTGAAAAGAATTTTTTTGCAAGCCCTGCAAGTGAAATTTTTGCATGGATAGCACGCTTATGCCAAACCAAAAAGCTGCTGCTGACCAATCAGCCTCTATTTTTAAAGTTCTATCAGATTGATAGCTGCCGGGGGAAATTTTAATTGCGTGGTCGTCAAGCTCGATTTTTGCTCCGCATTGCTTCATTAGCTCAACCGTCAAATCAATATAGGGTTGAGATACTCGCTTACCTTTAGTAACAATATGAAGTCCATAGCTAAAGGAAGGTGCCAGGAGCATAAGTGCACTGATGAATTGACTGCTAACATCGGATTGAATTTCAATTTCGCCCCCCTTAATTTCTTTTCCTTCAATGATTAATGGCGGATAGCCTTCATTTTCAGCATATCTGATATTTGCGTCAAGCTGAAATAAGGCATCAACCAGCATTTTTACGGGCCGTTGTTTCATCCTTTCCGAACCCGTAAGCAGCACCTTAGTGCCGGGTGTAGAAGCATAATAGGCTGTAAGAAATCGCATAGCCGTGCCTGCGTGACCTATGTTAACTTCGCCTGAATTGCAACTCAAAGCATTTTGTAATACAATGGTATCGTCGGCATCGGACCATTCAGCGACATGAATAGCTCCTTTGGAAACCCTGCTTATGATGAGCAATCTATTGGCTATACTTTTGGATAAAGGAAGTTTAATTTCGGCGATATTGGATTGGGGACCAAGATATCGAAGTGAAATGAGGTCAGGCAAATTTTGCATAGCGGATGATAGCTTGTTCTATTTCGTTGTTGCTTACTTCAATATCAATCTTTGCATGGCCAATCTTATCGAGTAATACCATTTTGTTTTTTCCTTTCTGGGCTTTTTTATCGAAACGCAGAAAAGACATAATTTTTTTAATGTCTGTTTTGTTGATAGCAATACGCTGATAGGACCAATCGATGATACGTTCTATTTTATTGTACGCCTTATCGTTCAGTTGAAGATATTGTCTGGAAAGATCGGCTGCAATGATCATCCCGGCAGCGATTGCTTCGCCATGCGTCAGTTGCATTTTCTCCTTTTTTTGAAGAAAGCAGGCTTCTATTGCATGACCTACGGTATGACCGAAATTTAGTTTCTTACGATCACCATTTTCAAACTGGTCTTTCATTACAATTTGTCGTTTAATCTGTTGATTTCTCATTACCAAATCTTCCCAGTTGATGTTTTTTAATTCTTCCGTTTCGCTAAGTTCTTTAAAATGTTTTTCATCTGCGATTAAAGCATGTTTGAGCATTTCAGCCCAACCACAAAGAATTTCTCTCTTTGGAAGCGTTTTAATAAAATCTATGTTTATCCCGACACACAATGGATCGCTTACAGTACCAATCATATTTTTTGCGCCATCGAAATCGATTCCATTTTTCCCCCCCGAGGCTGCGTCGACCATGGCAAGTAAGGATGTAGGCAAATGCATAAAGCGAATCCCACGCATGTAGGTGCTGGCAATAAAGCCACCCAAATCGGTTACTACACCTCCACCAAGATTGATTAGTACGGATTTGCGATCGGCGTTACAGTTTTTCAAAGTTTTCCAGATTTCTTCTGCAACCTGTAGATTTTTAGATAACTCTCCCGGCTCTATTTCAATCAGGTCGAAAGGCTCATAGGATGCAAAGAGTTTTTCCATTTTGGGAAAGCAATATTTTCGTGTATTTGCATCGCACAGGAGAAATATACTACTCGCATCAGCAGGAATTTGACTTTGTATATAATGGTTGATGTCTTTCGTGGTGCCGATAAACAGATCTTTAGTGATTTGCGGTTCCAACATTGCCTCCATACTTCGATTCTTTGCTGCAAAAATAGCTTGTTTTCACCGGTAATATGTTTTATTTAGATTTTTCAACTATTCAATTTCAGGCTTGTTTGATATATGCCCAATTATATTGGTCTTTTTTATATACATGTATTGCATGCGGATAAAAATCAATTTTTTCGGGCACAATTTTAATTAGGTTTGCAACAATTTTTAGGGGGATGATTTCATTTGAAAACACAGCAATAGCCTTTGAGAGCAAGACAGACGAAGCGTTGAATAAGGCGTATTACCTATTTCGTTTGTTGGGCAATAATAACTTGGTTCGTTTCTCCAAACCATTCGCCGGCGTTGCGATGAAAATTGGTTTTCCATTTCGAATGATTGTACGACATACCATCTTCGATCACTTTTGTGGTGGCGAAAGCATTGATGATTGTGAAAACACCATCCAGCATCTATATAAATACGGGGTAAAGACTATACTTGATTATTCTGTTGAAGGGAAAGAGACAGAGCAGGACTTTGACCGAAATCTTCAAGAGATTTTAGCTACTCAAGTTCGTGCATCAAAAGATCAGTTAGTTCCCTTTAATGTGTTCAAAATAACCGGTATAGCAAGGTTTTCTCTCTTGGAAAAACTTAGTACAGGACAGAAGCTGAGCCCTGAGGAGCAAAAGGAATATGATCGAGTGAAAAACAGAGTGATTCAAATCTGCGAGCGCTCAAAACTATTGAAACTTCGTGTGATGATGGATGCTGAAGAATCATGGATTCAGCCGATTTTAGACGAACTCTCTCTGGAAATGATGAAAACTTATAATCATCAATATCCATTGTTTTACAATACCTTTCAAATGTATAGACATGATCGGCTTAAGGTATTGGAATCGTTGATTGTACAAGCGCAAAAAGAAGGTTTTCAAATAGGGGTGAAGCTTGTTAGAGGTGCCTACATGGAGAAAGAGCGTAAACGTGCAGCAGACTTAGGTTATCCAAGTCCCATACAGCCCGATAAGGAATCGAGCGACCGTGATTATAATAAAGCACTGGAACTCATTATGGAGCATATTGATAGGGTAGGTGTATGCGCCGGAACGCACAACGAATACTCTTCGGCTTATCTTACCGAGTTGATGAGCAGGAAGAATGTTGCGAAAAATCACCCGAATATTTATTTTTCACAGTTGCTTGGGATGAGCGATCATATCAGCTTTAATCTTGCTCATGAAGGCTATAATGTGGCCAAATATGTTCCCTATGGACCTGTTCAGGATGTATTACCCTATCTGATTCGCAGAGCTGATGAGAACACTTCAGTAGCAGGCCAAAGTAGCAGAGAATTGAATTTAATTAAATTGGAGCGACAACGAAGAAGAAAAAAGTAATCACCAAACTTGAACGTCTTATGGCTTTACATCATGCTTATCATTAGTTCTCATCAGCTTTTTGATCTTTACAGGGATTGTTTTAATAAGCTGTAATAAACAGGGCTGCACCGATTCTTTTGCGCTTAACTTCGAGAAAAGTGCAAGAACAGATGATGGTTCCTGCAAATACAAAACAGATTTGTTTATCGGGAAATTTACCGGAACAGATACCTGCAATGATGGTTCAATTGTAAATGAAGAGCTGGTGATTAACCACGTAGAAACAAGTGAAGACCGAATCATTTTTCAAGCCACGACTCGCTTTGCCATTTCTCCTTATGCTATTGCAAATGGCAATGACTTAACTATTCCTTCACAAACTGTTTCATCAGCACTAATTAGCGTTAATATTATTGGAAGTGGGCGGGTAGATGGTAACCAACTCACAGTGAGCTATGTATTGACCGAGGCAGGGCAGCAGACGACGTGCGGATTTACCGGGACGAAATGAATTATTATTAACATTGCGAAAAACCTTTTAGCTTTGGCTGCGTAAATGACAAAAAGAATTAAATTTGTTGTTACATAATATCACAAAGAGTTTTGTCGAATTAAAAATGCTAATCACAATCAAATAGCGGATTAGACGTGGTTTTTCAAACTCAAGAGTAACATGATTAAGCTCATGAAGAAATTTTACAGAATAACAATTCTGTGTTTTATATACATACTTGTTTCACTTTCCTTCTCATCTTGTGAGAGAAAAGAAGGTTGTACTGATCCCCTAGCGGACAATTATGATCCTTCGGCTGAATTGGAGAATGGTACCTGCATCAACCCGCGTGAAAAATTTGTGGGCGTTTATCTGGCTTATGATAATTGCCTTTTTGTGCAGAAAAACTATGTGTGCCAAATTGTAAAATCAAACGCCGACCTAACGGATATTTTTATAATTAACATTCATAACCTTAATGCTCCTCCTGTTAGAGCCACTGTTGTAGGCTCAACGTTTGTTATACCTTCGCAGCAACTCCCTGGTTTCAGAAGATTTCAGGGAAGTGGTTCGATACTTGGCAATCAGGTACAAATGAATTTTCAAACCAAAGTTGGATTTGGCCCTGACACACCGGACAACTTTGATATTTGCAATACAACGCTGTCGCGTTAAGTATTTGGCCTAATCTTTACAAGATACCTAATATTCACCGCATCTTTTCTAGTGGATGGGTTGATAAATTTGATGTTTAGCATGGTAACGGCTATGTTTTCAAATGCGCATAATATATCGGTTTGGTAGCCAATTTTTTTGAGTTCCTGAAGCCCCTCCTGATCGCAATGCAAATAGAATTGCTTTGATGCATCTGAAAAATCTGCATATTGAAAATCCTTCACAATGCTTCTGGTATATAAGTCAAGCGAACGTCCGCCTACTTTATAGTTATACACTTGATTAGGATTGATACCTTCTTCATTTATTAATCTTGCAATTCTCCCTGGTGCTTGATAAGCTAATAGGGATGGGTAGAAATGTAAATTCATGCATAAGTTAAATGCGATAATGCTTAAGGTTAGTCCGGAGATTAAGTTTGCGCTATCTTTTCCTATATGGATGGATTTTACGATAGCCAATGCGAATATGGCTAGAGAAAGTACTAGGGTCCAAGAACGATTGTTTTGGAAGACCCAAAGCGAAATAAGAAGCACCAACAGCAAGGCAAGCCCGAGAAAAAACCAATTAAAGCCCTTAAAGAATTGAATATTTTGCTTCGCAACCATCCATTTGCTGATCCAATCTGCAGTAATCACTGCCAGCAATGGAAATATTACGTAGATATAGTGCGGAAGTTTGTAAGCTGAGGCTGATAAGGCAATGAATGTGAGTAAACTACCTGTCATACAGATCATTAAACCTTCATATTCCCTGCTTGCTGATTTTCGTTTGCGCAATATTTCTGTGAAGGCTGAAACCAATGCGATGACCAAAAATACAGTCCAAGGTAAAAAAGACCAAAGTAGGTTATGGACAAAAAAGAAAGGACTGGTATCGTTTTTCCACACATTCTCTCCAGTTAGACGACCAAAGCTTTGTTCCCAAAAAAAGAATCGCAGGCCTGAAGTATTGGTTTTGCCATTCACTTCCAGCTCAGGTTGCAAATCGAATTGTGTATAAAGCCCCCAAAGCATAGGTGAAATCACAAGAAGCACGATTACAATACCAGCTAGCCACTGCCAGCGAAAAATGTTTTTCCAATTTGCAGTTATAAGCCATGTGACACCATAAGCCAGAGCAGGCAACATGAGTCCTAAAGGGCCTTTGGCCAACAAGCTCAAACCGAAAAAAATGAAGGCAAAAATCCATGCAAATCTTTTATGATTGTGTAGGAATTCAGCCATTTGCCACATTCCTAAGATGATAAAATTGGTTAGATACACGTCTGTTCGCACATCGTTGTTGAAGTGAAAATAAGCTTGAGATGAAGCTAGGATGATCGCTGCAAGCAGACCGGTATGTCTGTTGAAATAAATATTTGCAAATCGATATGTTGCATAAATGCCGGCAATGGAACAAAGAATTGCGGGTAGCTTAAAGCTAAAATTGCTGATACCTAATAGCACATAAGAAAGTCCGCTGATCCAGAAAATAAAAGGAGGCTTATCTAAATAAGGAATGCCGCGGTCTGTGAAGTGCAACCAATTGCCCGAAGCAATCATTTCGCGTGCCATGGAAGCATATTGACCTGAGTCAACATCCATTACATCCACAAAGGCTCCAACCATGTAAACAATGATAATGAGCAAAAAAAGGAATTTGTATGGGAGGTTTTTCACTTCGAAAACAGGTTGTATTTCAGGATACAATATATTGCTCTGAAGCCGTCTTTCCAATTGATTTTTTTACCTTCTTCATAGGTGCGTCCATAGTAGGAGATACCTACTTCATAGATTCGCACCTTTGGTATTCTTGCAATTTTTGCTGTCACCTCAGGTTCGAATCCGAACCTTTTTTCTTTGAGTTTAACCTGCTTTATCACATCACTTGTGAACATTTTATAACAGGTTTCCATATCTGTGAGATTCAGATTGGTGAACATGTTGGAGAGAAAAGTGAGGAATTTATTCCCAATGGTGTGCCAGAAGAAGAGTATTCTATGTGGTTTGCCCCCCATAAATCTACTTCCATAAACCACGTCAGCCTTCCCATCGCAAATCGGTTTTAATAAGATATTAAATTCTTGCGGGTCGTACTCCAGGTCGGCATCCTGAATGACTATACAGTCACCTTTGGCATGATTAATTCCTGTATGCAAGGCAGCCCCCTTACCCATGTTTACGGGATGTGTAAGGTAAAGCATTGGAAACTCAGGGTTTCCCTTCTGATATCTTGCAATGGCTTCGTCGGTATCGTCGGTAGAGCAGTCATTCACAACAATAACTTCCTTCTCAAGATGATGAATCAAATTAACTGCAGCCACCTTATTGAGTATGTGGTGTATCGTTTTGCCTTCGTTGTAAGCAGGAATAACGATTGAGAGTTTTTTTACTGGTATGTTTTCCATGTTTTGAAACATGTAAGATGATAAACAAAAATGGGTAAGCCCGATATCGCACCGCTCAACCACCTACCCTTGCTTCCTTCCGGACCTGGGGGATTCAGCAGGAGCTGGTCGTATTGACTTACCCGGCGCAAAATTAAGAAAATTTTGAAGCAATCAATTTTACCAGATTATTTACCAACCTATTTATGTATGATGCTGTATAGCTGGGCAATACACTCTGAATGGTGTCGGATGTACCAATTATTTCGAGAAGTTTTGCTTGAGAACAGTCTCATTTGCACACTTATCTTTTACTTTTATAATTAATTCATGCGTTCCTTTCGGGAGATTTACCGGGAAGTCCACCCACATTTTACCTGTCTTGGCATCGTAAGGGAGTAGAATCCACTTTCCATTCAAGCTTGCACTATAGTGCGAAATACCGCTAAGTTTATCGCTTACCGCAAAGTTTGCTCTACCTGTGGCAAATGCTAATGTGCCTGCCGGAATCTTTTTTGGTCTGCTAAAAGTAATCAGAGGCGGGTCTTGGTCTACGATTAGTTCAAACTGACCGAAAACATTAGCTTTGGTTTTGAAATATCCATCGACAATTTCCCCTCTCAGGTATTTGGAGCTGCTACCACTGATAATTTTTAAAATGATTTTCGATGTATCTGTTTTTGCTAAATGAGCAGGTAGTTTTAAATTTAGGGTGAAGGATTCATTCACCGGAATCGTGTGATGGCCTATGTTGTATATGTTTCCATTCTTCTTAGCCAAAATTTCTGTTGTGTCAAATAATGCGTTTGATGGGAAAAATATGCTCCCATCTTCAAATTTTAACACTTCTTCCACCCCGGGAATTACACCTTTTGATTTAACTGAGCTTTGAATTTTGTTGGCTCCGGCGCTTCTTAGTTTTAAAGAGACCATGGTTTGGTTGCCCGAAAAATCGCTCAACTTTAATTTCACGGTCGATTCATTTTTTGAAGCAAAATGAATAAGTCCCTTGTCAATAGCTGTTTTTACCAAAGTAGAATTGTGGTGAACCGGCTCAAAGCAACGATACACCTTTCGCTTGTTTTTGATCAATTCTTCATAGATTAAAAAGCCATTCACACAACGCGTATTGTCGAATGTGAATGAGTCCATTGTTTTTTCAAAAACCAGAATTTCATTGTGAAAAAGTTGGGTTTTGAACACTTTAGAACGCGATGATGCTCGGGTGACTCCGTCGTAACCTTCATAAGCAAAACCGATTAGGCCATCCACTTCAGGAATTGGGATTTTAGGGTCAGGTGAGCCATTTATAATTGGAATGCGGATAGACGCATTTTTACCGTTTACCCTTCCGAAATTTTTAAAAGGGATAATGTGTATAGCACTGATCACCGGTTTTATCTGGTCTTTGATAGATAAATCAAAAAGTAAAGGGTTATGAATGGTTTCAAAGCCCTGACCTCGAATTTCGAAATGAAGGTGTGGACCAGATGAAGAACCGGTGTTACCACTGTAAGCTACGATCTGACCTTTTTTTACAGGCAACTCATGTTTCTCGAAATATTGATCAAACTCGTAGAAATTGTTATGCTCTTGGATTTCTAGAACTTTTTTGGCAATTTCTCCCGTGAAGTGATCCAAGTGTCCGTACACACTTATATTTTGGTCGGGGTGTCGAATGTAAAGGGCAAGACCATATCCACCTGAGCTGATTTTGATTCTTTCCACAAATCCATCGGCGATGCTTTTCACAGGCAGCGATTTGCCTCCTGTAGCAAAATCCAGTCCGGCGTGGTAATGATTGTTACGAGCTTCGCCAAATGAAGCAGAAATATCCCAAGGCGCATCAAGCGGCATTTGGTATTGTTGAGATTTCAGCATAGCCGGAAGCAACAGTACAATGCTGAAATATGTTAAAAGATGATGGATGCTATACATGACAAAATATTGTTACAAAAAACCTGCCTTTATCGGAATTCTCTGCGTTGATTGTGACTAATTTTAAACGCTTTAATTCACATTCAATATGCAGAATACCCTTGAAAAGCTCAACATACTTGAAGCTCGTGTAAAAAAAATTATAAATTTGCAGGCTAAGCTGATAGAAGAAATTCGCAGCTTAAATTCTGAAAATCAACAATATAAATTAAAAATTAACGAACAACAAAATATCATAAGTCAACTGGAAGTGAGGGTGAAACAAGCTGAAAGCGAGTCGAAGCAAGAGCAACATGAAGAATTGAGGCGGAATCTGGATAAGCTCATCGAAGATCTTGAAGACTGTATCACACAGATTAAATAAGGAATTACGGGGATAGTGGAAAAACAAACATTATACATTAACATAGCCAAAAGGACTTATCCTTTACAAGTGAGTGAAGGAGAGCTTGACATTATGCGCAAAGCTGAGCAGATGGTAAATGACACCTTGGATTCCTTTGGACAATCTTTTCAGCTACAATCCACGCAAGATCTACTCGCAATGAGTGCATTTCAATTGGCACTATCTTCTCTGGCAAAAGATGAGTCTGCTTCAATACAAATTCTTCACGATAAGATTGATGCCATAAGCAGACTGCTTGAAAACCTTGACCATTCCAACGACACTTCAGATATTTTGTCTTAAACATGTGAGAACAAAATGGAAGTATTGTATTATGTAATTACACTGCTACTGGGATTAGGCGGAGGGTATATTGTTACCAGTCAACTCATCAGGAAAAGCATCGAAGAGAAATCGAAACAAATTATTAAGGATGCGGAGAATGAAGGAGAGGTGATTAAGAAAGAAAAACTTCTTCAGGCAAAAGAAAAGTTTTTGCAGTTGAAAGCTGAACATGAAAAAAGCATACAACAGCGCAACAACGAGATGTCGAATGCGGAGAATCGAATCAAGCAAAAGGAAGGCACGCTTAATCAAAAGCTAGAAGAGCTCAAGCGCAAACAGTTTGAGGTCGAATCATTAAAAGAAAACCTCCATGCTCAGCTTGAACTGATGAACAAAAAGCAGAGTGATCTGGATAAGGCACATCGCCGTCAGGTAGAGCAACTTGAAGTAATCGCCGGACTATCTGCAGAAGATGCCAAAAATCAGCTTGTGGATGCGCTAAAGGCGGAAGCCAAAACTGATGCGGCAGCGCACATCAAAGACATTATGGATGAGGCAAGGCTGCAGGCCAACAAAGAAGCTAAAAAGGTGGTGATTCAAACGATTCAGCGTGTGGCTACGGAGCATGCGATCGAAAATTCTGTTTCGGTGTTTAACATTGAAAGTGATGAAATGAAAGGCAGAATTATTGGAAGAGAAGGTAGAAATATCAGAGCGATTGAAGCTGCTACAGGCGTGGAAATTATTGTTGATGATACTCCTGAGGCGATTATACTTTCCTGCTTCGATCCGATACGTCGAGAGATTGCCCGACTTGCCTTACATCAATTGGTTACCGATGGCCGAATTCATCCGGCACGTATCGAGGAAGTGGTAGCTAAAACTAAAAAGCAACTCGAAGAAGAAATCATTGAAACCGGTAAACGAACTTGCATTGATTTAGGCATTCACGGATTGCATCCAGAGTTGATTCGCATGGTGGGTAGAATGAAATATCGCTCTTCCTATGGTCAGAACCTTTTGCAGCACTCCCGTGAAGTTGCAAATCTTTGCGCAGTGATGGCTGCCGAACTTGGATTGAATGTGAAACTTGCAAAACGTGCGGGTCTATTGCACGATATAGGAAAAGTGCCTGATGATGAACCGGAATTGCCACATGCTATTTTGGGGATGAAGCTAGCTGAAAAATTTAAGGAAAAGCAAGAAGTGTGCAATGCCATTGGTGCTCACCACGATGAAGTGGAGATGACTAGCCTGATCTCTCCCATCGTGCAGGTGTGCGATGCCATTTCAGGTGCACGTCCGGGTGCACGTCGTGAAATTGCTGAGTCTTACATTAAGCGCTTGAAGGATTTGGAAGCATTGGCTATGTCATATAATGGCGTGAGCAGCACGTATGCTATTCAAGCCGGTAGAGAGCTACGTGTGATTGTGGAAAGCGAAAAAGTGTCAGACAAAGAAGCAGAAATGCTTTCCTTTGATATATCGCAGCGCATACAAAACGAGATGACCTATCCTGGTCAGGTTAAAATCACTGTGATCAGGGAAACCAGAGCGGTGAGTGTAGCCAAGTAATTCAGTCCTTGAGCAATCATGAGGCTGAAAAAAAGATTTAAAGGGGATTTTTCACGAAACGTAATCCAACTGTCGTTTTTTACAGCATTGTCGCAGGCAATACCTTTTTTGGTATTGCCTTTTTTGCAACGCTATTTTTATACACCTTACGATTTTGGGCTCTTTAGCAGTTTTACAGCTTTTTCATCCGTTATCATCGCTTTTGCATCGCTCAAATTTGAACTTGCTATCGTGATGGAAGAACAGGAGAAGGTTCGCTTCAATCTTTTGGCTATTGGTCTGATTTCGGTTTTTGCCATTGCCTTCGCTTTGTTGATTTTTGGTTTTTTATTGCCTGAACAATTTAGCCAACTGGCTCGGTTCCCAGCTTCACCCTGGCTACTTGTCTTTCTTAGCCTATCTGTAATTGGCTTTGCTGGCTCGCAGGTGCTCAACTATTGGCAAAATCAGCAGAAGCAGTTTAAGAAGATCGGGCAATCAAAATTGATACAAAATGCTGCCGGCGAGAGTGTAAAAGTGATTTCAGGCATTCTTCAATTTCAGGCTATCGGTCTCATCGCAGGAAGAGCCATCGGTCATTTTTTAGGTTTTATTTGGCTTTGTATAAGTGTATTGTTTAACATCAAAGCCAAACTTATGAAGCAGGTGAGTGTGAATGGCATGAGGTCTGCAGCACATAAACACAGACACTTTCTTTATTTCTCGATGCCAAGCGCTTTGCTGGGAACTTTTGCCAATAACCTACATATCCTGATTCCACAATATTATTACGAAAGAGCTGAAATCGGATTGATTGGTGCCGCATTCATTTATATAGCTGTGCCGGCAGGTATTATTTCCGGGTCATTTTCGCAGGTCTTTTATCAACGAATCTCAGAGCTAAAAACCAAGTCAGACTTATTACACATTTACTGGAGATTTGTTAAGCAATTGTTTTTAATAGCTATTCCTTCAGCAGTGCTTTTACAGATTATTCCCAATAGTTGGATTGGGAGCTTATTAGGCGATAGCTGGCAAGGTATTATGCCATATGCAAAAGTAATGGCTCCCTATTTAGCCTGTATGTTTGTGTCATCGGCTGTTTCTTTCATTTATATCAGACTCAACCGACAAAAGCAAATGTTGGGGGTTGATATCATTCGTGTAGCTTTATCTGTAATTAGTATTTTGATAGGTCATCAGTTGTATCATGACCCAATGATCACCATTATGTTTTATAGTGCAGCGCAGATTATTTCTTATTTGATTGCTATTGCTGCAGCAATATTTTTCATAAAAAACGCTTCAATACCTGAGTAATGCACATCTTGATTATTCCATCGGCTTTTCCGGGACCGTATAATGCATATGCGGGAATTTTCTATCAGGAAATGGCTTTGGGACTGCACGACTCTGGCATTAAAACCGGAGTAATCGCACCGGATATCCGTCCTGTAAAAGAAATTATTTCGTTGAAGCAATGGAAAGAATTTGGTAAAGAAGCTGCCTACGAGTTAAAGCCTGGTTTGCCTGTATTAAGAAAAACAGCCATCAATTTACTCCCTTTCCGTAAGGATTTCAATCGCAGGATTTTTGGCAGATATTCAGAAAAGCTTTTTCTGCAGTATGTTGATCGATATGGGAAACCGGATATTTTGCACGCCCATACCACGCAATGGGCAGGATGGGCAGCAATGCAAATTTCAAAGAAGTTTGATGTACCTTATGTAATCACTGAGCACTCATCAGCATTTCTAAAAAATAGTCTAACGCCTTCTGAAGTGTATTTTCACCAGCAAGTGTATGCTCAAGCAAAAAGTGTATGCGCAGTGAGCACAGCTATTGGGAATGCCATGTATGATAAAACTGGAAAACAGTCTGAGCTGATACCCAATTTTATCGATACTAGAAAATATGAGGTGAGGCATCAATCAAGAAAGCCTAGAACGCTTTGTAGTATTGGCAATCTGTTGAAAACCAAAGGCTTTGCAGAGTTGTTGCAAGCTTTTTCGAAGTTATTGAGCATAGAAGCCGATTTTCGTTTGATTGTAATTGGCGACGGACCGGAAAGAACACATTTGATTCAACTGAGTCATTCGCTCGGAATTGATGCAAATGTTCAGTTCACCGGAGCAATATTGCCCGAGCAAGTGAAGGAATACTTAAGCCAAACAGATATATACGTTTCTGCAAGTCATTTTGAGACATTTGGTGTATCGATCGTTGAAGCAATGGCATCTGGCATTCCTGTGGTGGCAACAAGATGTGGAGGTCCGGAAGAAACCGTGGTGAAGCAGGCAGGAATACTCTGCAAGAAGCAAGACCCAAATGCGCTGTTTGACGCAATTTTGTATGTTTACCGAAATTATCATCAATATTTACCAGAGCAAATCAGGGCTCATATTGAGAAGAACTACAGTAGAGAAGCGGTTTTGCGAAGGCAGGTGAACATTTACAATCAAGCCATTGGAAAAGAATAAAAAAGAGATGATCATTTTTGAGAGCTTGTTTTTTCTGCTTGTGCTCTCGCTACCATTGGGTTATTATTTTATTCCCTTTGCTACCGGTCCCGTTCATCTGTTTGGTTATCGGATTATCCTCATTTTGTGTTTTTTTTTATTACTCATTAAGGGTAAAATTGTCTGGCAGGTAGGTTCATTTACTCGAACCCTCATGCTTTTAATCATAGCATGGGTGGGCTATGCTGCCTTGGGGTATTTTTGGGTCTCGGACAAAACAGCCTGGCTTATGGAGTTAATTTTTGTGGCCAAGGGTGGTATTTTTATCATTGTTTTTCTGTCATTTTTTGAGTTTTTACCTAGGCCTAAAGAACTATTTTTCAAAGCATGGCTTACCGGGTTAATGAGTGTACTCTTTATATGTTTTTTGGAAATGACCTATGCTGTTCATTTTTCGGGAAATTTTGTAGATGTGCTGAGTGATTATCCCGGAGGTGACCTGGTGCGATTCATTCCGGCAGGCACCTTTGACAATCCAAACAACCTGTCCATTTATTTGATTTTCAGCGTAGTGATGTTGATTTTGCTGTTGAAATTCAAGCCTGCACGAAAAGAAATATGGCTGATAGGCATTTTGCTATGCACCTTAGTGATTTATCAGACACATAGTCGATTTGCTAATCTGATTTTGGTGGTGCTCTGCCTATCTGTTATGTGGTTGTTTTTATCTCCGGATTATTACCGAATGCTCTTTTCCGACAAACGAAATTTTTTATATCCCTTAGGTGGCCTTGCGATTGCTCTGGTGCTAATTGCTTATAATGGCCTGCAATTGAGCGAAGCCATTGAAAAGCATTTTAGTACAAGCGATTTTTCAACCGAAGTGCGAATTAATCTTATAAAAAATGGATGGACTTTCTTCCTTCAGTCAAATGGCATTGGGATTGGAGCAGGTCAATTTGAAACGTATTTGCAGACGGGAAAAGGCATTTATCCAACGCATCATATTGTCAATTCACATAATTGGTTTATCCAGATTCTTGCTCAGTATGGCCTAGTGATTATTTTACCAATGCTGGGCTGGTTTATTTGGATTATTAAAAAACAGGTACAAATGCTTTATTTGGCTAGACAGCGCGATGAGCTGTATTATTTTCTTGCTGTAGCCTTCTTGCTGCTGTTGATATATGTACCACTGTCAAGCATGCCAAGCAACTTTCTCAACAATAAGTTTAACTGGTTGGTGTTGTTCTTTTCAGCTTACTTTACAGATAAGTTTTCCAAAGCAGGCAAATGTTGAAACCCGACCAACTAATTATATTGCACGGTCCAAAGTCATGGAATCATACGGCTGAGAAAAATAGTCGTGCTGAAAGGCAAATGGGCCTGAATAGCCGAAGCTACACTTATGGCAACTTACTGAATCCTTTGTTTTGGTTCACGATCCTTTTCAAAGCCAATGTGTTGCATTTTTATACAGGTTACTTTCTTTTGCCATTGAGTCAAAATCATCACGAGCTGTATAGCCGTCTGGCTGGCTTAGAGCTCCGCTTTCTTCAATTATTAGGGAAAAAAATTGTGCTTCATTTTCAAGGCTGCGAAATTCGTGATCGTTTTCATCCACTTGCGCAATCGGTATGTTCTCAGTGCAAAATAAAGGATCAGTTTTGCAGCCCAAGTCGTAGCACTAATCGCAGAAAAAGGCTTTTGAAACTATGCCAAATTGCGGATGCCGTTACAGTGTCAACACCGGATTTGGTTACGTATTTGAAACGTGCAAATATTCACCTGATTCCCAAGATCGTTGAAGTCAACAAGGAGCTATTGTCTACATCATCAAAAGTGAACAGTAAGCTCAACATCATTCACGCACCTACCGATCGCTCCATTAAAGGGACAGACCGAATTATCGAGGTACTGAGTAGACATCAAGATAAATTTGAGTTGGTGCTTGCTGAGCAAATGACCAGAGAGCAGGTGTTTTCCTTGGCTCAATCTGCCGACTTGGCAATTGATCAGATCAGGGTAGGCTGGTATGGCAATTTTGCTGTAGAAATGATGTCGTTAAATTTGCCGGTGTTGGCTTATATTCGACAAGATTTATTGAATGCTGCTTTGCCTTTGCAACTGCCGATTATCAATGCCGGGGAGCACAATTTAGAAGACGTGTTGATACAAATTTGGGAAAATCGCGATCAACTGCGTGAAATCGGAGCGAAAAGCCGGAAATTTGTCTCCGATTTTCACAGTGAAGCAGCCGTGGCCGGTAAACTACGGGAAATTTACAACTCTTTCAGCTAATGTGCGGAATATTTGCAGCCATAAGAACCCAAGGAGTCTTTGACCCCAATCAAGCACACTATTTTCGCGAGTTGACCGACCGGGTGAAACATCGCGGACCGGATGCGGGGAAACATTTGACTTTTGCCGCATCTTCAGAAGAACAGGGTTTCAATATCTTTTTCGGCCATCGCCGATTAGCCATCATTGATTTGTCGGACTCGGGCACTCAGCCGATGAGCTTCGATGGCATTCACATCGTATTCAATGGTGAAATATTTAATTATATCGAACTGCGTCAAGATCTACAAAAAAAAGGTGTCCAGTTTCATACAGAAACCGATACGGAAGTAATTATCCGGGTCTATCAGCATTATGGTGCAGACGGTTTTCACCTGTTCAACGGCATGTGGGCTTTTGTGCTGTATGATTGTCAACGGCAGGGAGTGATTGCCTCGCGCGATCGATTCAGCATTAAGCCATTGTACTATTTAAAGCAGCAAAGCGATATTTATTTTGCCAGTGAGATTAAGCAATTGCTTCCGCTGCTTGAACATAAGAAAGTAAATCAAAGTGCCTTTGCCCGATTTATCAATCAAGCCTTGATCGACGATCAAACAGATACCTTTTTTGAACATATTAAGAAGGTTGCTCCACGCACCAACTATCATATAGATTTAAAAAGTGGTAAGCAGCGACATGAGACCTACTGGGATTTTGAGCGTAATCAAACATTGCACAGCGGTGACTTGGTTAGCCAATTTCGTGAACTGTTTTTTGACAGTGTGCGCATAAGGCTAAGGAGCGATGTGAAAACAGGGGCATTGCTGAGCGGAGGGTTAGATTCATCGGCCATCACTGAGGTGGCGCAAGAGATGCTAGGCGATAGTTTTTCATCGTATTCGGTGGTGTCTGATCATAAAAAGTATAGTGAAGCTAGCTTTATCAATCTGTTGGTAAAGGAAAAAGGTATTGCAAATCATCAGCTTTCGTTAGATCCTGAAAAAATGCTCGGAATGTTTGATAAGGTGATCGAGCATCAGGATGAACCTTTCTCCGGAATGAGTATGGTGGCGCAGTATCAGATTTTTCAGAAAATAAAGCAAGAAACCGATGTCACAGTGGTGCTGAGCGGGCAAGGCGGAGACGAGATTTTGATGGGGTACTTGAAATTTTATTTTTTCTATCTTCAAAAGCTCCGTCGCGATGGGTCGTATCTGCAAATGCTGAAAGAGCTCTTTGCATCACTGATTTACCGTACGATGATTTGGCAATTTGACTTAGCACATGCCAAGCGCTATTTACCTGGAAAGGCAGGTGCGGCAAAAGCGTATCAATTATACACCTACACTCCTGAAAGCACCTGGATGGCTGATGACATTAGAGAACGGCAAATAGTGGATATCGAGCGATTTTCAGTGCCGGCGCTTGCACATTACGAAGACCGAAACTCCATGGCATGGAGCATAGAATCTCGATTGCCATTTATGGATCACCGTTTGGTGAATTTCATGCTCAACGTGGCTGAATTGGAGAAAATCAGAAATGGCTGGAGCAAATATCTTTTGCGAAAATCTATGCATGAACTACCCGATGCTATCCGTTGGCGCAGAGATAAAAAAGGCTTTACCTTGCCCGAAGAATTGTGGACTAAAACATCCTTGCGAAATGATATAATTACTGCATTCAAACAAAGCAAACTGGATGAGCTGGGGCTGATTGATTCAAAAAAGCTTATGGAGGTTTATCAATCATATTTAGGCGGAAAATCGTCGATGCATTACAGTGAAATGCTTCGGCTATTTATTGCGGAGAAATGGGCCAAACAACACTTTGCATGAGAATTCTGATTCTGACACAATATTTTCCACCTGAGACCGGCGCACCACAGAATCGTTTATTTGAAATTGCGAGCAGATTGGTAAAAGCAGGCGATGAAGTGACCGTGCTCACCGCCATGCCCAATTATCCTAAAAACCAGATCTTTTCTGATTATAAAGGAAAACTCTTCTTCAGGGAGGAGATGGACGGAATTAAGCTTTTCCGTGCATGGATTTATGTGGGCAAAAGTCGGTCGGTGATGGCACGCCTGTTCAACTATTTCTCATTTGTGTTCACTTCACTGCTGCGTGGTCTGTTTATCCGCGGGCGCTATGATTATGTGCTTTGTGAAAGTCCGCCTCTTTTCTTGGGAATAACTGCAGTAATTCTTTCTCGGTTTAAACGAGCCAGACTGATTTTTAATGTATCTGATTTGTGGCCGGAAAGTGCAGAAAAACTGGGAATTATTTCTAACAAGGTAGTGCTTCGCATGGCCGAAAGACTAGAGCTATGGCTTTACAGAAAATCAAGTGTAATCAGCGGACAGACACAAGGTATTGTTGCCAATATCAGCAGCCGAACAGACAGAAAAGATATCATTTGGTTGCCTAATGGGGTAGATTCGGATTTGTATGACCCGAATAAAGAGACGGGAGCATGGCGACAAGAGCAAGGTTTTTTGGATAGTGATTTTTTGATCTTTTATGCAGGGATCATTGGCTATGCACAAGGACTGGAAGTGATCGTGAAGGCTGCAGGAATGTTGAGAGAAGAACCCAACATCAAGTTTATTCTAATTGGAGATGGTCCGGAGAAGGAAAAGTTGATGGCGATGACGAGAAATGCGGGACTAAATAATTTGGTTTTTCTACCTAATCAGCCTAAAGCCAAGATGCCGGCAATCATTAAAGCCTGTGATGCCTCTGTCATTCCTTTGAAGAGGTTGCCCTTGTTTCTTGGTGCTATTCCATCCAAACTGTTTGAAGTATTGGCGATGAAAAAGCCAATTTTGCTGGGTGTGGAAGGAGAAGCCAAACAATTATTTATTGATCAGGGTAAGTCCGGCCTTGCTTTTGAACCAGAAAATGCGCAGGATCTGGCCAATAAAGCCATGTTGCTCTACTCCGGTTCGGAGTATTGTGCACTGTTGGGTGAAAACGGCTATCGTTATGTTAGAGAGAAATTTAACCGAAATTTGATAGCAGAGCGATTTAGAAAAGAGCTCTTGTTGCGATTGGGTCAAAAAAATAAATAAACCGATGGGTCAGAACACTGGTATGAATTTAGCGCAATTTTGTTACCTATTTAGCATGATGAGGCTATGGCAAGATTGAATCCGGAAAATATCAATAGCGTTTTAATTATCGTGGCATTGGTCATGTTGCCTATTTATCAGGGAGCCTTATCCTTAGTGCTTGCTGGCTTGATAGGAAATGCAGTATTTGCATTCCTGAGGGACAAACCAGCAAAAGCAATTCTGTCTTCGGTATTTCTCAGATGGAGTGTAGTTTATGCTTTGATGTATCTGCTTGGAATGATTGGGACAAACGACCCGACGCTGGCGCAGTTTGATGCAGTGCAGAAAACATCTGTAGCTTTACTTGCTTTTCTGATGATTTCCGGTGGTTTGAATGGAATATCAGCGTTGTTTGAAAGGGCGTCCAAGGCTTTTGTTTTGGCCAATCTTACTGCATTGGTCGCCTGTTTTGGCCTTTCCCTTCAAACCTATTTGCAACACGGCGACTGGCATGCTTTCTATTATGTCAATCTATCACATTTTATGCATACAGGCTACTTTTCTATGTATTTGTGCTTTTGCATTGCATTGCTCTTATCTGACTATGGGACTGAAAAATGCCCTTTCAACCCCAAAATTTCGAGTTTATTGATTCTATTTTTCACCATTGGCATTTATTTGTTGGCTTCGAAAAGTGCACTCATCACCTTGTTGGCTATTTATCTTGCTTTTGGACTCCGATGGATTCAGGATAAGGTGAAATCAACCCAATCTCGCATTATCATAGGGGTTTCAGCCATGATATTAGCCATTTCACTGGCATTTTTACCCGTACCATTTAACAGATTAAACACGTTGATCAAAGATATAAGAACCTACAGTGTAAAGGACGATCATGCTGTGGACACTGCCGGTCAGCGAATATTGGTTTGGCAATCTACATGGGCGGTGATCAAAAACAACTTTTGGATTGGAACCGGTGTGGGCAATGATAATGAAGCTTTGAATCAGGAATATCAAAAAAGGGGTCATGATTTTTTATTTGAAAAAAAGCTCAATGCGCACAACCAGTTCCTTCAAACCTTTTTGGCGCTTGGCGTAGGAGGCTTTCTGTTTTTAATCATGTATATGGGTTTGCCTATATTTTATGGGATAAAAAACCGCGACTTTCTTATGATAATATTCGGGTTGATCATTCTTATCAATTCGCTTACAGAGTCCATCCTGAATCGTCAGGCTGGAATTGTCTTTTGGACCATTTGGGGAGTTTTGCTTTTTGCGCGGAATCAGTTTAGGCTGATGCAAAAGTTGAACTTATGAGGTTGTTTGTTGTTCGGCATAAAAAAAACCGAAAAGGTCACTCCTTTTCGGTTTTTTTATATAAACCCAAACTTAGTTTTGCTTTATTTACTCACGATAAAATTAATCGTTACTTGTTTTTGCCCGGAGAGGAAAGTGGCCAAATAAATGCCCTCATTCATATTGCGCACATCCATTTGATATTGATTGGCTTGCATGCGACCTGACAAATTAGTTTCACTGATTCTTCTTCCGGTTATATCGCTAATGATAAGCTGATCGAAATTGTGAGAAGCATTCCAGACAAAATTCAATACTTGATTGGCAGGATTTGGAAAAGCTCTGACTTGAGCAGAAGCATAAGCTTCCATAATTGATGTAGTCTGATCTACCGAAATGTTTTGAACCGATGTGTTTGCGCATCCATTTGCATTTGCCTGAAGCGTCAAATTATAGTTTCCGGCATCGGCTACTGCAAATGAAATTTCAGAACCAAAGCCGATGAATAAGCCATCCAGCAGCCATTCATAGGTTGCGTTTTCATTTGGATTGCTAACCATTGCCGTTAATTGCTGATAAGGGAGTATCTTATTTTCAACGCCGATTAAGTGAAATGCAGCATCAACTGGGGCCAATTCATTTACAGTAATCGTTTCGCTTACAAGATAATTGTTATTGCTCAAGCTGATGGAATAAATACCTGCTGATAATCCGGCGATTTCATAGTTACCTGGTGCAATGGCAAGTGTTTGGCTAAAGTCACCATTTGAAATGGTAGCCATCCAGTTTTCATTGGATGGGTTGATAATTTCAATTCTTCCATTGTTATTTTGGCAAGCTGCTTCAAAGGCACTGATGCGCAAAGCAGGTTCAAAATGCAAAACAAATCGCTGAATATCATCACCGGCAGATGAAGTAAATGTGTAGCTGCTTTGAGTTCTCAGATTAGTCCACACACCTGTTTTCTTGTCTTGTAGATATATCATAACTGTGGATGGTAGCGATTCAAGATAATCGAAACTTAAATTAAAGCTTCCGTTGTTGGCTGGATAGAATGCCATATCAACCTGTGTGGGAGCATTTAACAAAGGCAATCCGTTGTAGGTCATTCGCTCAATACCGGACATGGTAAATAAGGCAGGCACATCCGGATTGGAAATGAGTTTATTGGCATCATAAGCCGGATCAAATTCCGGCGTGGCATTTGGATTAAAGAAAACATGTGATTCGTCAGTAAATCCGTTTCCTGATACTTTGGCTGTTAATCGATAATCAAACCAATCGGTATTTTCGCTAAAGAATGATGCACCAATGGTGGCTACACGCATCGCATTGGTAAAGGTGAAACTTGATGTGCCTCCTACAGTAATTTTTCTGATTTGAAATGCTTGACCGGGAGCAATTGTTATCGGGGTAGATGGAGGCACAGGAGCAATCCATGTTCCCGTTGCGGAGTTAAACAAATGAATTTGACCTTCAAATCCAATAGGTTCTAGATCTGTTGATCCAGTGATCACAATAGGCGAGGGATAGGGATTGGCCAATAGATGCCAGCCACGCGTTACACCTCCTGTCAAGTGGTCATTGATGGTGCCCGGCTGTCGAGTTAGACCGCTAATAGTAACATCTCCATTATTTATTTGATTTCCGGTGAATGTCACAGTTTGCCCACCTTGGCCGCGAAGGGCATAGCCTCTTGCATTTTCAAGATTACCCGCACTCTTCACATGCCATAGCGACTGTGCGCAGTTGCTCAATACAGTTGTAGGATTTTCTCTCAATTCAAGAATATTTCCATAAGGCGAGCCGGCAGCTACAAAATTTGGGTTACAATTTGGCATAGGGGTTACTTGTCCGCCATCAGGTCCGGTTGGGGTGATGCCTGTGATACCAGTTACCGGCAGGTTACTGATGGGCGAGCCCATAAAGCGGAAGCCCAAATTACTACCCGGCAATTGGCGTCTAATGTTGTAGGTGCCGGTTCCACTTGCTGTAGAGCTTGCTGTTTGCACCAATGCAGCACCGGAATTTACGGTAATGCTACCATTGTTCGTAAGATCACCACTAAGCGTAAGAGCCGCATTGCCTTCAATAGTTAAGCTGGCGCCATTTTGCACGGTTAAGGTGGTGACACTTGAGCTTATTCCGCTCAATACAGGATATACATTAGGAGAAGATACCGCGGGAATGACTACCTGATCTGAAGCCACAGGCACGGCATTGTTGCTCCAGTTTGCTGGGTTGTTCCAATCGCTGCTCACATCTCCTTGCCAAGTGTTGGCCGGTGGAGCTACTTTAAATAGTCTGATTCCGTCTAAATAGCATGCAAATGATCCGGCGCTAAAGAAGACACCAATTTTTATCCTATAATTTCCATCAACAGGAACAACATAAGTAGGAGTTGTATATTCTACGTAATTAGCTGCACCCACAGCTGTGTTAGGAATGGTTTGAGAGGGTAAAACGATTGTACCCATGTTGTGTGTTGCGCTTGTTCCCATGCGGAGCTGTACGCGTTGATTAACGGCTATTGTGTTAGCTGCAGATAAAGTAGTTCCAAACTTTACATAATACTCTTCGCCTGCTTGAAAAGCGTGTTCTGGAGATTGTGCAAACCAATTTCCTGCTCCACTTGAAACATTATGTCTGATGCATCCCGCTGTGCCACCATGTAATGCCCAGTTCAAGCCTGTAATCCATCCCGCTGTAGGGTTGGTAGTAGGGGCACCCATGGTGGTGTAAGATTGCCAATTCCATCCTTGTTGGTTAGTTTCAAATTTATATTCCGCCACCAAAATATCCTGTGCCTGCAAATAGCTGACACCAATCATACTAAGCAGAAAAGTGCAAAGTGTTTTTTTGAGTTTGTGTAAACTTGTTTTCATATGC
Source organism: Flavobacteriales bacterium (assembly GCA_046294625.1). Lineage (GTDB taxonomy): Bacteria > Bacteroidota > Bacteroidia > M30B66 > M30B66 > JBKBKN01. The sequence goes on along the minus strand of JBKBKN010000004.1, from coordinate 72,742 downwards.
GTCATTTTTGTTTTCATTTTTTGGTCTAAATAAGAAGGTTAAACTGAAGCTTGTTTTTTATTTCGTTGTTTTTGCATTGTTCCGCAATGTGATCCATAAGAAATCCCACATTTCTTAGCAGGAGTGCTTGAAATCTTTTAATCATAGCCAAGCCTGATTTCTTGGTTGACAACAGTGTTTGTGAAGTATACATTAACATAATAATATCAATTTATGAAGAATATCACTCAATAAAAAGCTTGGTTTACCCCACTTGAATAAGTTTAGAAAGGTCATTTCGCGGTAGCAATTACAACTTTATGGATGTGATCCCGTATGGCACAAAAAAGCGGGGTTCCGATTCGGAACCCCGCTTATCAAATAAACAACAACCAAACGCACTTTACAACATGCTCTTTACGATCTCTGAGATAAGTTTACCATCTGCTTTTCCTGCCAACTGTTTTGAAGCTAAACCCATCACTTTGCCCATATCTTTCATGCCGGATGCTCCGGTAGAAGCTATGATCTCTGTAATGGTCTGTCTAATTTCCTCTTCACTTATTTGGGCAGGCAGGTATTGTTCAATCACAGTTGCTTGAAAAAGTTCTGCATCAGCCATATCTTGGCGCGATTGAGTCACATAAATCGCTGCAGACTCTTTGCGCTGCTTTACTAGTTTTTGCAATAGTTTCATTTCCATATCAGCATCGAGTTCGCTTCCAACTTTTTCTGTCTTAGCCAATAGTACAGCTGATTTTATGGCACGAAGTGCTTCTAACTTTTCTTTTTCCTTCGCCAACATGGCTGTTTTGATGTCGGCATTGATTCTCTCTTCTAAGCTCATATTCAATCTGGGTTATCGTGAAGGAAATTATTGTTAGCGCGGATGTCTAAATTTTTAGTCTCCGGGTTATCGGTAAGGGTATAGCGCGAAGCCTTAGTGCTATCAGACGTGCTTACTTCTGAAAGCTTAATGTTTCGTCTCAGGTAAGCCGGGATATCTTCCAGTTGTGAAGTAGGAAGCGGAGGGCTCATCTTTTGTCCGGGAATGTTGTCGTGCATCATTTTCATGCGCAAACGTCTTTCTTCGGCCTGGCGGTTTAACTCCTGCTCATGATTAACCGCAGTTTCGTCAGTGCTGTCTTTGTATTTAAGCGTAATCTGAAGCTCTTCAGGTACCTCATCTTCACTTCTTTTCATCATGCGAAGTTCTTCTCTATCCGGACCCACTACTAACTGTGATTTTAATACAGGCTCTTCATTCACGATTTTGTTTTCAATAGGCTTGTTTGCAACCGGCGAAGCGAGCTGATGCACTACTGGAGCTTGATTTTCTTCTACAGCCTGAAAGCCTGTTGCAATCACTGTAACACTAAGTTTATTTTCGAGCGATTCGTCTGATCCTGTTCCAAGGATGATATTGGCTGTCTGACCTGCTTCTTCTTGCACGTAATCACTGATTTCGCACATTTCTTCCATGGTCACTTCAGACTTTCCGCTGGTAATGTTAATCAAAACATGCTTCGCGCCTTTGATTCTATTATCATTAAGGAGCGGAGAATTTAATGCTGCTCTTACTGCATCCATCGCTCTGGATTGTCCTTCGGCAGAGCCGGATCCCATAATGGCCGAACCGCCATCTTTCATTACAGTATATACATCGGCAAAGTCAACATTGATGTAGCCGGTCACTGTGATGATCTCAGCAATTCCTTTAGCTGCAATGGTAAGTACATTGTCTGCTTTGGCAAATGCTTCGGTCATTGTTTGGTCTTTTGACAGTTCGCGAAGTTTCTCATTCGATATCACGATGAGTGTATCTACATTTTTTTTCAATTCATCGATACCCGTTTGCGCGTATTCGATTCTTCTTTTTCCTTCAAATTTGAAGGGATAGGTGACGATACCCACGGTGAGTATTCCCATTTCTTTAGCGAGGCCTGCTATTACAGGAGCAGCCCCTGTTCCGGTGCCACCGCCCATTCCGGCAGTGATAAACACCATTTTAGTTTTTTGTTTTAACAGCTCCCTTAGTTCATCGAGGTTTTCTTTCGCTGCTTCGCGTCCGATTTCAGGATTTGCGCCAGCGCCACGCCCTTCTGTCAGGAAGTTTCCTAATTGAATCTTAACCGGTACATTGCTAGAGTCGAGTGCTTGCTGATCAGTGTTGCAGATGATAAAATCTACTCCTTTTATACCTTGCCTGTGCATGTGATTCACAGCATTGCTGCCACCGCCGCCCACGCCTATCACCTTGATGATAGACGAAAGTTCTCTGGGCAGATCAAAATTTGCGATTATGCTTTTGTTGCTTTCCATGAGTAATTGCTTTTGTTGTTATTGTGATTTGATTGTTTGATGTTAGATGTTTTTGTCGTCGTTGTCCATATCGAAAAACGCTTTTCCTTTGCTAAAGAAGCCGTCAAAAATGCTTTTTGGCTTGTAGGGAGTGGTCTTCTTTCCACCTTTTGCAGTCTCCTGATTTTTCTGCTTTGTGGCTTCTTCATTAGCAATTCCCCTGATTACTAATCCTACTGATGTGGCATACATCGGACTTTCAATTTCCTGATTGGAACCAGCCAAATGCTCATTCGGGTAGCCGATTCTTGTAGGCATGCCTGTCATATATTCTATGAGTTGTTTGATATGCTTCAATTTCGCTCCACCACCTGTTACAACTAAGCCTTCAAGTAGGTTTTTGCTGCTGAAACCGGAGTTTTTAATTTCGAAGTGAACATGTTCAATAATATCTTCTGCACGCGCCTGTATGATGTGAGCTAAATTTTTCATGCTGATTTCCTTAGGCTCTCTGCCTCTAAGACCGGGAATGGAAACAATCTCATTGTCTTTGCTTTCACTCGCCAGCGCGGAACCAAATTTGATCTTTAACATTTCTGCCTGATCTTTAATGATTCCGCAGCCTTCTTTGATATCTTCTGTAATAATATCACCACCCAGTGCGATAACTGCGGTGTGACGGATAATACCATCCTTGAAAATGGCAATATCAGTGGTTCCTCCGCCAATATCTACCAGTGCCACGCCCATTTCTTTTTCTGCATCGCTCAGTACCGCATCGGAAGACGCCAAAGGCTCTAGTATGAGTTGTCTTGCATCAATTCCTGCACGCCCAATACACTTATAAATATTCTTGGCTGCGGCTATTTGTCCGGTGATAATATGAAAATTGGCTTCCATTCTCCGACCATACATGCCGATGGGCTCTTTGATTCCTTTTTCATAATCTATGATAAATTCCTGCGGAATAGCGTGAATGATTTCTTCTCCGGGAAGCATCACCAATTTAAACATATCTTCGGTGAGCGCATCCACATCGCGAATGGTTATTATTTCCTCCCCATTTTCGCGCATGAGCACACCATGATGCTGAAGACTTTTGATGTGCTGTCCGGCGATGCCTACATACACTTCCTTGATATCAACACCGGAGTTAATTTGCGCTTCTTCAACCGCAGCTTTGATTGATTCCACAGTGCGGTCGATATTGGTTACCACACCGCGTTTTACGCCGATCGAAGGGGCTTTACCATAGCCTAATATTTCTATTTTGCCATGCTCTGTTTTTCGGCCTACGATAGCCACAATTTTCGTGGTACCTATGTCTAAGCCAACAATAATGTCATTTCCCATAACTTTAATTTTTTGTGCAGATTATTTGGTTGTTTATTTTGATATTGATTGTTGCGTATTTATTCCATCCAGCTTTTGCTACTCCTTGACTGTAAAAGAGTTTTAAGCGTTCAAATTTTCCGGTTAGATCTGTTGCATCGCCTATAAGAATGGTTTCAGGTCCTATTTTGGTAATCAATTCCATTTCTCCATTTTGATTTACATAGACTTGTTCTATGAGTTTGCTCATAATTTCGTCTTCGTGCAATGCAATAGACAGCGTGAGCAGATTCTCGTAGATGATTCTAGTTTTATCGTTAATGGTTTCTGCATCTTTTATGGTAGGTATGAAGCCAGTGGCCACCGGAAGTCTGGCCGGGTAATCAGGGATTAAAGGCATCTGTGCGCCGTGATGATCTAGATAAAAACTGTAACCGGTTTGGTCAATAAGTCGAATCATGGGGGTGCGTTGAACAATTTTTAGTACAAGCTTCCCATCATGTGTAGTGAAAACTACAGCATTCTCAACGGCCACTTGGTTTTTAAGGAGAGTTTCAATAGCAATCAGGTCTATTTCATCCTTTTCCATGCCAATGGTTCGTATGTTGTTTTCAACCAGTAAATTTTGCACGTCGGTTTCGCTAATAAATTGGTTTTCAGTATTTACAATTATATTAACTACCAACTCTTTAATGACTGAGCTCCCGGTGAGTTTTTTAACATACCAAATGGTGATACCAACCAATCCAACGATAAGAACCAAACGTAATATTTTCAGGAATTTTCTCTTTTTCATGCGTTTTGGTTTATTAACATGTTTTTGATAGGTTCTACCAATGCATCGATATCGCCGGCACCTAATATTAGCAATACTTCAGGCTTTAATTCTTGCAAATGATTAACCAATTCTCTCTTACCGGACAGCTGTTTGTTGGGGTTCTTGCAGAGCTTGAGTAACGCTTCACTTGTTATACCTTCTATGGGCAATTCTCTTGCTGGATAAATGTCGAGTAGAATAATTTCATGCAACTGGTCAAGACTTTGAGCAAATTCTTCCATAAAATCTCTTGTTCGACTATAAAGATGTGGCTGAAAAATGCCTGTGATACGCTTGTCAGGAAAAATAGCTTTGGCCGTTGCGATAGCTGCATTAAGCTCTTCGGGATGATGCGCATAGTCGTCGATGATGGTGCACTCACTGCTGCGCAGCACATATTCAAATCTTCTTTTTACCCCGGCATAAGATGACAATGCCTTTATTAGTTTTTCGTCGGAGATTCCAATATGACGACAAACAGCAACTGCAGCTATTGCATTTTCCACATTATGTATGCCGGGTACAGAAAGTCTGAACGGACCTATTTCTCCCTGATTGGTTTTAATGCTGAATTGGTAAATTCCTTGCTGGATAGAAATTTTTACACCTTCAAAATCGGCTGATTGATCAACCGCATAGCTAAAGATAGACTGCTTTTCATTGTTTGCAATTTCTTCGCCCTTGTGCACAAATAAAGCTTCTTTGACTTGAGAAGCGAATTGAGCATAAGCACCTTTTACACCTTCAGCTTCGCCGTAAATATCCAAGTGGTCGGCAGATGTTGAAGTAACTACTGCTAATTCCGGGTGCAAATGCAAGAATGAACGGTCAAACTCATCTGCTTCCACCACGAAAACACTTTCTGGACCGCCAAGAAGGAAATTGGTATTATAGTTAGTACAAATGCCGCCAAGAAAAGCTGTTAAATCTTTACCAGAGCTCCGTAAAAGGTGTGCAATCATGGAGCTGGTTGTTGTTTTGCCATGTGTACCTGAAACTGCAATTGTGAAATGATTTTGACAGATTTTACCAAGCACTTCAGCTCTTTTTACGGGTTTGAATCCTCGTTTAATCACTTCTGCCAGTATGGATGTTTCTTTGGGGATAGCAGGGGTGTAAATTATCAATGTTTCGGTAGATGGCTCTTCCTTTAAAATGAAATCCGGGAGCAGTTGAGCATTGTCTTCAAAAATGAGCACCATACCTTCTTCCTGAAGGGTATCAGTTAATCTGGTAGGGGTTTTGTCGTAGCCATATACCAAGGCACCCTGACGAAGATAGTATCTTCCTAAAGCGCTCATGCCGATACCGCCTGCACCAATCAGATAAACATATTTTATGTGCTCTTTTTTACTCATCCGTGTTTAAGCAATCAGGTTGACAATTTCATTTACTATTTCATTTGTAGCTTCAGGTTTTCCTAAGCCTTTAATATTTTTTTTCAATGATTCGCACAGTTCAGAATCTGCGGCAAGTTTCAAGATTTCGTTTTTTAGCTTCAATGCAGCTTCATCGTCTTTAATCAGCACTGCAGCCCCACGATCTGAAAGGGATCTTGCATTGTGTGTTTGGTGATCTTCGGCTGCGAAAGGGTAGGGGACAAGAATGCAAGGTTTTCCTACGATACTCAGTTCTGATATCGCCAAGGCACCAGCTCTGGAGACAATAATGTCGGCAGCTGCATAAGCCAAATCCATTTCTTTGATAAATTCCATAACTTGAACACCCTTTTTCCCATCAGCAGCTGTTAGGGCTGTTTGATAGAACGGTTTGCCTGTTTGCCAAATGATTTTCAATCCACTCTCGAGTAAATCATTTAGGCCTTCAGCAACAGCGAGATTGATAGAACGAGCACCCAAGCTTCCGCCAACAATGAGTAGTACTTTGTCATCACTGCTGAGCGCGAAATGATTGCGACCTTCTGTTGACTTGGTATTAGCCTCAATAATTTCTTTTCTAACCGGATTCCCGGTGTATTTTAGTTTATAAGAAGGGAAGTATTTTTCCATTCCTGGATAGGCTACACAAATGCTGCTTACCTTATTTGCTAGTAGCTTATTTGTGACCCCGGGATAAGAATTCTGCTCCTGAATTACAGAAGGTATTCTCCTTCTGGTTGCCACTTTGAGCACAGCTGCACTGGCATATCCACCAACGCCGATGACCACATCGGGTCTGAATTCTTTAATGATTTTGTTTGATATCCAAAGACTGCGCAACAGTTTGACAGGAACTGCAAGATTAGATAAAACGAGCGATCTTTTAATTCCTGCTATAGGAAGTCCAATGATACGATAACCTGCTGCAGGAACCTTTTCCATCTCCATTTTACCTTTAGCACCCACAAATAGAATTTCAGCATCGCTGAATTTTTCTTTCAACGCATTGGCAATGGCTATCGCAGGAAAGATATGTCCACCTGTTCCACCCCCGCTTATGATAAACTTATGCGTTGACAAGGTCGCCTCCTTCCTTCACTTTTCTATTGCTGTTGATTGGGTTAATGTTTCCTGCTTCATTTTTTTTATTATTTTCTTCATCATCTTCAGTCCAAACGTTTCTGCTAATAGACAAAATGATGCCTATCGCAATGCTTGTGAACCAGATACTGGTCCCGCCCATGGATATAAGTGGTAATGACTGGCCGGTGACCGGGAATAGATTTACAGCTACAGCCATGTTAATCATTGCCTGAAAGATGAGTAAAAGACAACATCCTATGGCCAAAAATACTTGAAAGTAGGACTTGGCATGGATGCAAATTCTGACCACCCGCAACAATAAGATCACATAAAACAGCATTACAACAAGTCCTCCAATTAATCCATACTCTTCAATGACGATGGCATAAATGAAATCGCTGTAGGGGTGTGGTAGGAAGTTTCTTTGTATGCTGTTGCCCGGACCTCTTCCCAAAATTCCTCCATTGGCAATGGCAATTTTTGACTGTTCTGCCTGAAAATTTCCTTCCGAATCACCATTCTTAAAACTCTCGATTCTGTTTTTCCATGTTCCAATTCGACCGGTGGAGTTGGTGTTCAACGCTATGGCTACGAAAACTGTAAAAGCCAAAGCAAAACCACCTATCATCAGCAAGATGTATTTTAGATTAACTCTGCCAATAAACATCATAACCAGACATACAGAAAATAAGAGCGCAGCAGTGGAGAAATTGGCAGGCAAGATCAATCCGCAAACAATAAAAACAGGAATCATCAAAGGCACGAAAGCTTCTTTGAATCCTTTGATAGTATCTTGCCTTTTGGACAGCATTCTTGCCAGATACATTACCAATGCGAGTTTAGCAAAATCTGATGTTTGGAAGGTAGCATTAATCACCGGAATGGTCAGCCATCGATTGGCATCGTTTATATTAGTTCCGGTGATTAGTGTAAAGAGCAGCATTGGAATGGCAATGATTAAAGCCAATATTCCTATGCCTGAAAATATTCTATAATTAGCCAAGTGCACACCATACATGAGAAAAAGACCCGACATCACAATAATGGAGTGCTTGAGTATAAAATGCTCTGTATTTCCTCCCATGCGGGCGAAGGCAAGTGTTCCTGTGGAGCTGTATACTACCAGCAAGGAAAGCACGGACATGAAAGCCACCATGATCCAGATGATCTTGTCGCCTTTGAAATGCAGATTTGGTTTTTTTATACTCGCTAGCATGGCTTTGGAATTTTAGAGTTCTCTCACTGCCTTTTTAAATTGGCGACCGCGATCTTCGTAATTGTCAAATAAATCGAAGCTGGCGCATGCAGGCGACAACAATACTGTATCACCTTTTTTGCCAAGTCTGTAGGCGGTTTTCACTGCGTCAATTACATTGTAGGTTTCTATGATTGGGTTCACAATGTTGTCGAAAGCATTGATAATACGGCGATTGTCCACACCGAGGCAAACGATTGCTTTTACTTTTTTGCGTACGATGTCGGAAAGTATTCCATAATCATTGCCTTTGTCCACACCACCGGCTATCCATATTACCGGATTTTCCATACTCTCTAACGCATACCAAGCTGAGTTGACGTTAGTGGCTTTCGAATCGTTGATGAATTCTATACCATGCACTTTAGTAACAAATTCAAGTCGATGCTCGATGTTTTCGAAGTCCATCAGACTTTCACGAATTGAATCCTTGCGGATATCGAAAATTCTGGTGGCTATGCCTGCAGCCATAGCATTGTACTGATTGTGCTTTCCTTGAAGCGAAAGGTCGAAGATTGACATAGTGAATGGGTCTTGTTTTATGTTGATATGAAGTTGATTATTAGCTACAAAAGATCCTTCTTCCACTTTGTGTTCGATGGAAAAAGGATAAGTTTTTGCTTTAGGTTTAAAATGCTTCAGGGCTTCGCGCAGGATTGGATCATCATCGCAGTAGATGAAAGCATCTTCAGCAGTCTGGTTTTGAGTAATTCTTAATTTAGATTGAATGTAGTTTTCAAGTTTGTAGTCGTATCGATCGAGATGGTCAGGTGTGATGTTGAGTAGAACTGCGGCATCTGCTTTGAAGTGATACATACCATCTAATTGAAAGCTACTCAATTCCAATACATAATAATCGTACTTATCATCTATCACTAATCGGGCAAAACTTGTCCCTACATTACCGGCCATTGCCACATTTGCGCCTGCTTTTTTTAGCAAATGCGTAGTCAAGTGGGTTGTTGTTGTTTTTCCGTTTGTGCCGGTAATGGCGATAATTTTAGCTTTTGTGAACGAAGCTGCATATTCTGTTTCTGCAATTACTTTGATACCCAGCTCTTTAGCCTTGGAAATGATTTCAGCTTTTTCAGATATGCCGGGACTCTTGATGATAAGTTCACTATTGAGTATTCGTTCAGCTGAATGCCCGTTTTCTTCAAACTCTATTGCTGCACTTTTTAACTCTTCTGCGTAATTGGGTTTGATGACCTTTTGATCAGAAACAAAAACGTTACAGCCCTTGCTTTTGGCAAGCAAAGCTGCACCAACGCCACTTTCGCCGGCGCCTAACACGCTGATATGTTTCTGCGGATAGTGCATTACCTAAGTTTAAGAGTTACAATAGTGAGTACGGCGAGCGATACACCTACAATCCAAAATCTGGAAACAATTTTCGATTCATGTAGTCCAAGTTTTTGATAATGATGGTGTAGGGGAGCCATTTTGAAAATTCTTCGACCTTCGCCATATCGCTTCTTTGTGAATTTGAAATAGCTCACCTGTAGCACTACAGACAGGTTTTCGATCAAATAGATGCCACAGAGAATCGGAATAAGTAATTCTTTACGGATAGCGATGGCAACAACAGCAACGATACCACCTAAAGACAAACTACCGGTGTCGCCCATGAAAACCTGCGCCGGGTAAGAATTATACCAAAGAAAACCTACACATGCGCCTACAAATGCACTCATGTAGATTACTATTTCGCCACTTTCGGGGATATACATAATGTTGAGGTAATCGGCAAAAAATTTGTTACCGGATACATAGGCAAATACAGCCAATGTGAAACCGATAATAGCTGTGGTGCCTGCTGCCAAGCCATCGAGTCCATCGGTCATATTGGCACCATTGGATACGGCGGTTATGATGAATATTACGATAGCTGCAAATAGTATCCATGCATATTTTTCTGCTCCATCACTAAGAGATTTGAGTATAGTTGAATAATCAAACTCATGCGATTTGACAAAGGGTATTGTGGTTTTTAAGGATTTTATATCCTTTGAAACTACTTTCTCACTCTCTCTTTGCTCAGGATTTTCGGTAACATTACCGTCTACGATCTGATAGGTGTATTGCTGTTCATAATCGCGAATTCGGACATCGTCATGAAAGAAAAGTACCAATGCCACAATGAGACCTAGTGAAACTTGACCAATAACTTTAAAGGTGCCATGAAGTCCCTTTTTGTCTTTTTTAAAAACTTTGATATAGTCGTCTAAAAAGCCAATCATACCTAACCATACAGTGGAAATGAGCAGTATGATTACATAAATGTTATGCAGCTTTGCAAACAAAAGTGTAGGGACAAGTATGCAAAGCAGAATAATAATGCCACCCATAGTAGGCGTACCTTGTTTTTTCATTTGACCTTCCAGCCCCAAATCGCGAATGATTTCTCCAACTTGTTTGAGCTGAAGCATTTGAATTATCTTTTTTCCAAATAACATGGCAATGAGCAATGAAGTAAACAAGGCCATTGCAGCACGGAAGGAGATGTATTGAAATACGCCTGCACCGGGAAAATCGAATGCCTGATCGAGATAAGTAAACAGGTAGTATAGCATTATTGTCCTATGGTTTTAAAGGTTTCCTGTAACTCTGCAGCATCGTCAAAAGGATGCTTTATCCCCAAGATCTCCTGATACTTTTCATGTCCCTTTCCTGCTACTAAAATGATATCGCCCGGATTGGAGAAATTGCATGCTGTCCGAATGGCCTCTCTTCTATCAAGAATAACCACTGTTTTACGCTTTAGTGTAGGGTCAAGTCCTGCAAGCATATCATTCACAATGGCTTGAGGGTCTTCAGAACGTGGATTATCGGATGTGAGAATCAGTTTTGTGCTCCACTTGGCGGCAATTTTTGCCATTTCAGGCCTTTTGCTTTTATCACGATCACCACCGCACCCAACCACTGTGATTACCTGTTCATTGCCTGTGCGCAAATCACCAATAGTTCTTAGAACATTATCTAATGCATCAGGAGTGTGTGCATAGTCAACGATTGCAGTGACGTTATTTGGCGAATGGTAGTATTGAAAGCGACCTTCTACGCTTTTGAGATTGCTTAAAGCAGTCAACACCTGTAGTTTATCCTGTTCAAGTAAGCATGATGCTGCATACACTGCCAAAAGGTTGGCTGCATTAAAATCACCAATAAGATTAGTCCAGATTTCATGCCCATCGATGACGAGGAGCATGCCATTGGTCTGTTTTTCTACAATACGACATTCGAAATCTGAAGGCATATGGATCCCATAGAAATAGGCATGGCACTTGGTCAAATTCACCATATCGGTACCGTAAGGATCATCTGAAAAGCTCAAAGCCCATGACTCTGATGGCAATGAGTTGAATAGCTTTTGTTTGGCTTCAAAGTAATTTTCAAAGCTGAGATGATAGTCTAAATGGTCATGCGTAATATTGGTAAAAATGGCACCTTTGAATTTTAAACCTGCAACTCTATCTTGATCCAATGCATGTGAAGATACTTCCATGAAAACATGCGAACATCTGGCAGCCACCATTTTATTTAACAGATGATTGATTGATATGGCATCGGGTGTGGTGTGTGTAGATGGCAGTGTTTCTTTGCCAATGATATTTTTCACTGTCGAAAGCAATCCACATTTGTAGCCAAGAGACATAAACGTGTGGTACAGTAAAGTACTTACTGTGGTTTTTCCGTTTGTACCGGTTACCCCTACCACAATAAGCTTTTCAGAAGGATTGTCATAGAAATTTGATGCAATAAAACCCAGCGCCAGAGACGCATCGCTCACTACAACATAGGTTACTTTTTCGTTTATGTTTTCAGGAAGTGTTTCGCAAACAATGGCAATAGCTCCCTGTTGCACAGCCATGTCGATAAAGTTGTGTCCATCAGTTTTGGTTCCCCTTACGGCAACGAATAAGCTGTCTCGCTTTACCAGACGAGAATCCATAGAAATAGAAGCAACTGCAAGATTCACCGTGCCGTGAATCTCTATAGCGCCTGCGCGATACAATATGTCTTTAAGCAGCTTCATTTATGATAGTTCAATTTCAATATTGGAATCTCGTTTTACGCGTTCTCCCGGGTTTATGGATTGTTTTCTCACCGTTCCTTTTCCGCTTACTTTTACTTTTAGACCGACACTTTCGAGCAGGAATAATGCATCCCTCAATCCCATGCCTTTTACATTGGGCACTACTTCTTCGGTCAGGTGTAATGGCTTTATGATTGGTTGGTTGTCGCCAGACTTCCAGGTGCTCCATTGCCCAGCATTTTCATATTCAGCTTTCAGATTAAAGTAATCAAGTAGCGCGCTGATGTCTTTGGTAAATCCATTTTTTACATTCGGGAAACCGATTTCAGCTAGCTGAAGCACGGCATCGCTCGAATCATCATGCATGTCGATAGACTGTGCATAGATTTTATCAGCAATCTCTTTAAATACACTTCCGGCCACTACATTGCCATAATAACCACCCAATGTTGGACGGTAAACAACCACTATACAAGAGTATCTTGGTTTTTCGGCAGGGAAGTATCCGGCAAATGAAGCCTGATAATTCCGATCCTCATAGCCGTCTTTCCCTCTCGACATTTTAGCTGTACCTGTTTTGCCGGCAATCTTATAGTGAGCGTTCTTTAGATTAGTAGCCGTACCATTCTCTACCACACCTTCCAGAATGGATTTTACCATAGTTAGAGTATTTTGAGAACAAATAGCAGGGTTTAAAATTTCTGGTTCAATCTTTCTAACAGATCGCTGTTTGTTTCTAATCTCTTTTACAAACTTTGGTTTCATCATCACACCGTTGTTTGCGACAGCATTATAGATCGTAAGCACCTGAAGGGGGGTCATCATCACTTCATAGCCCATCGAAAGTGATGGCAATGAATAGCCTGACCAGCCTTTTTTACCGGGCTGATTCAGCCTGGGAGCTCCTTCATTTGCCAGTTCGATAGCCAGTTTCTGATCAATGCCCAACTGCTTTAGCCTTTGAATATACTCCATCGGCTTTTCTTTAAATGCTTTGTGAAGCACCTGTGCAATCACCGTATTGGATGACACTTCAAACCCTCTTGCCACAGTAATTTTGCCATACCCACCTTCGTGTGAATCTTTAACTAGCTTAGACCCAACCTGCACTTTACCACCCTTGGTATCAACTGTATCGGTAAGTTTAACATATCCTCCTTCAAGCAAGGCGATCATATTAAACAGCTTAAATGTGGAGCCGGGTTCTGATGATCTGCTGATAGCATCATTGTAAGTTTCATCATAGATCGTGTCGCGCACATTGGTTAGATTGGCTATGGCCTTTACATGACCTGTTTGCACCTCCATCAGCACCACACAGCCCGATTCAGCCTGATGTTTGATTAATTGTTTCAGTAAGGCATGTTCGGCAAGGTCTTGCATACGGATATCAATGGTTGAAATCACATCATATCCATCAATCGGTTCCACGTCATATTTATCATAAACCGGCTTCCATTGACCGCCAGATAGTTTTCGTTTCAGTGATTTGCCGGATTGCCCACGAAGCATATCATCATATGCACCTTCGATACCCGTTCTTTTTAAGGAGTCGACCACTTTACCAATCGTTTGCTTGCCAATGTATCGGTAAGGTAATTCGCGCTTATCGCGCTGATCATAACGAAAGCCCCCTTTGTACCGACCTAGTCGGAAAATCGGAAAATTCTTGGCTTTCATCAAATCGCTGTGCGACACACCTCTTTTTATTGAGTAATACTCCTTTCCTGCCATACGTGCCTTGCGAAGTTCACTTACATATTGTTGTTGCGATTTGTCTTTGAAGGTGGTAGATAAATAATAGCCAAGCGAATCGATGTTTTCATTGAAAATTTTGTCGGTCAATGGCTTAACAGTGAGATCTATGTACAAGTCGTAGATTGGAACCGAAGTGGCTAACAATCCGCCATCTGAAGAATAGATATTGCCTCTAGTTGCATCAGTGGTAAACCATTTAAGGGTCACTTCTTCGTTTTTTTCAATCCAAAGGTCACGTTCAAATACACCCACCTTGAACGCCTGCCCAAGTATGAATATAGCAAGAATCATCACACCGAAATAGAGCATTTTCAAACGCCATGTTATGTCTTTATGGTGTTCCATTTAATCTTGTTTCTTGAATATTTTTTTAGGTGGTTCTTTGGATTCTTTTATATCGAAACGAGCTAGGGACTTGGCCAGCTGGCTTTGATTGCTTTTGTAAGTGAGCTCTGATTTCAAACTCACATATTCACTTTGCAAATCCTTGATGGATCTTGAAAGCTTATTGTATTCACGCACTTTCTTTTCAAAATTGTGCGACATGTATATGTAAATGATGCCAAATCCAAACAGGAGCATAGCGAAGGGTAAATTTTTCAGCGTACCTTCTTTGCTCAAAAAACTGCCATCAAGAACCGAAACGATGTAGGAAAAGACCACAGGTCTATTCCCCGGCTCTGATGACTTTTTGCTCTGCTTCTCTTCTTTAAATTTGTTCATTTGTAGGTTTAAATATTTTCTGTTCTTTCGGCAATTCTCAAACTTGCACTTCTCGCTCTGCTATTTCTTTCTAATTCCTGTTCTGATGCGGTGATGGGCTTTCGGTTCACTGCAATGAAAGGAAGCTTTACATTACCGTAGAGGTCTTTTTCAGCCTCTCCTTCGAACTTTCCATGTTTGATGAATTGCTTCACCAATTTGTCTTCAAGGGAGTGATAACTGATAATCACCAATCTTCCGCCAGGTTTTAGTACTTCTTTTGCCTGTGTGAGTAATAGTTTCAAGCTTCCTAGTTCATCGTTTACTTCGATGCGAATCGCCTGAAAAACTTGAGCCAGAAACTTGTTGATTTTATTGGTCGGACGAAACGGTTTTAAAATCTCGCACAATCGCCCGGTGGTTTTCACAGATCCATCAGATCTCACGTTGCAAATATGCCTAGCGATTTTTCCTGCGTCCGGGAGTTCTCCATAGTGCTTGAAGATATTTTTCAATTGCTCTTCGCTGTTGTGGTTAATTACTTCATAAGCGCTTAGCTTCTGATCTCGATTCATCCTCATGTCAAGTGGCGCATCGAATCTTGTAGAAAATCCCCTTTCCGCGAAATCAATCTGATGTGAAGAGATACCTAAATCGGCCAATATGCCATCTACCGGCAGGCATTGCATCAATTTCAGATTGTTTTTCATAAATCTGAAATTTTGTTTTACCAAAGTAAATCGTGCATCGTCAATCAGATTTTGTTCGGCATCGGTGTCCTGATCAAAGGCAATTAATCTTCCAGTAGTCAATTTATTAAGAATTGCCTTGGAATGCCCACCACCTCCAAAAGTGACATCGACAAAGACTCCATCCGGCTGAATTTTCAACCCTTGAATACATTCATGTAAAAGAACTGGTATATGATAGGTCATGCTCAGTTTAGATTAATCATCGTCCAAACTTCCCATAACTCTCTCTGCTAATTTGGCAAACCCTTCCATATCCTCATAGCTATCCATCTTCGCCCGATATTTTTCATCCGACCATATTTCAAATCTATTCAAGCTGGCATTTAGTAAAATGTCACTCTTTAGATCGGCATATTCGATATGACGTTTTGAAATCAATATCCTGTTTGACGAATCCATTTCCACCATCACTGCACCATTGGTGAAGCGACGAATAAATTCATCATTCTCTTTTTTGAATCTGTTCAATTTATTCAGCTTATCCAAGAGTTTGTTATAGTCATCCAGGGTGTACAGCACCAAGCATTTCTCAAAAACACTTCGATTAACCACAAAGATGGCCGGACCTTTAAATTCGAATTGCTTCAATATATCCTTAGGCAGATTCACTCTGCCTTTGGCGTCTATCTTGCAACCGTGCTCTCCGATATAGTTAGCCATACTAAGAAATGTTAATCGGTTGCTAAATTATGTAAACTTTCCCCACAATTTGACACTTTGTCCCACTTTGTTGATAATTTTCATGAAAAATTTTAGGGCACTATTATTAAATATCTGATAGTCAAACATTTGTATTGTGTTTCAGAAATTCAGTTCTCCCACTTCAACCACCTTTTTTCAAGTGAATTAATCTCAAAGTTCCCACGAGCTTGTAAATAGGTTTATTTGTGTATTTTTGACGCTTGATTGAATTTCAGCCTATGCAACATCAGATTATTTCCGAAGGAGTCTACAAATATGTAGAAGAAGGGGAAGGGCCGGTATTATTGATTTTACATGGATTATTCGGCGCGCTGAGTAATTTTAAAGAAGTGCTCGAAGAGTTCAACAAAGATTTCAAGGTGGTAATACCTATGATGCCCATCTACGAACTTCCTGTGGAAGACACGCACGTGAAAAGCCTAGCATCTTTCATTCACGACTTTGTGCTTTTCAAAGGATTTGATAAAATCAATCTATTAGGCAATTCACTTGGAGGTCACGTGGCTTTGGTCTATACCCTTGAACATCCTGATAGGGTCACTTCTATGATTCTTACCGGAAGCTCCGGCTTGTATGAGAATGCCATGGGAGGCTCTTTCCCAAGAAGAGAAGATTATGATTTCATTAGAACCAAAGTTGAATACACGTTTTATGATCCTGCTACTGCCACTAAAGAACTCGTGGATGAGGTTTTTGAAATCGTAAATAACAAAGAGAAGTTAGTTCGTATTCTTGCGCTCGCAAAATCTGCAATACGTCACAATATGGGTGATGATCTTGGAAAGTTTCACTTGCCGGTTTGTTTAATTTGGGGTCAAAACGATAATATCACTCCACCGGATGTTGCCGAAGAATTTCATAAACTATTACCGCAAAGTGATCTCTTCTGGATCGACGAGTGTGGGCATGCACCTATGATGGAGAAACCATTGGAATTTAATTCAATACTCAGACCCTGGCTCACAAAGACTTTGTAGTAAACGCTAAATATTAATCGCATGAGTGTAGATAAACAGACTGTTGAACAAATTGCGCATCTTGCCCGCTTATCTTTCGATGAACAGTCGCTCGAAAACATGATCCAAGACATGAATCGAATGATTGCATTTGTAGATAAGCTCAATGAGCTTCCGACAGAAGGAGTTCAGCCCTTGATTTACATGGTAGAAGAGTCGAACGTGCTTAGAGAAGACGAAGTTAAACAGATTATTAGCAAAGAAGATGGGCTTAAAAATGCGCCAAAGCACGACTCCGATTATTTCAGAGTGCCGAAAGTGATTGATCAAGCAAATTCCTAAGACCTAGTTTTTCTGACCGTATTCCATTAAATAAGCCTTGATAAAATCATTAATCTCTCCGTCCATCACCGCCTGTACATTGGATGTTTCATATTCAGTTCGCACATCTTTCACCAGTTTGTAGGGGTGAAGAACATAGTTCCTGATTTGCGAGCCCCACTCGATTTTCTTTTTGGTTCCTTCGATTGCATCTGTAGTTTCTTGGCGTTTACGCAACTCAATTTCATACAATTGAGATTTTAACAACTGAAGTGCTTTTTCTTTGTTTTTGAGCTGCGAACGCGACTCCTGATTCTTGATGATGATGCCTGAGGGCTTGTGGTGCAAACGAACGGCCGTTTCCACCTTGTTCACATTTTGACCACCGGCACCACCTGAGCGAAAAGTGTCCCATTCAATATCGGCAGGATTAATTTGTATATCGATGGAATCGTCGATCAAAGGATAAGCATAAACTGATGCAAAAGATGTGTGTCTTTTGGCATTCGCGTCGAAGGGCGAAATTCTTACCAGTCGATGAACGCCACTTTCGCCCTTCAGATAGCCATAAGCAAATGGTCCATCGATTTCAATGGTCACAGACTTAATGCCTGCCACATCGCCCTCCTGCATGTCTTCTTCAGTCACCTTAAAGCCATTTTTCTCGGCCCACATCACATACATGCGAAGCAGCATGCTGGCCCAATCACAACTTTCTGTTCCTCCGGCTCCGGAGTTAATTGTCAGCACTGCACTCAGACTATCTTCTTTGCCAGACAGCATGTTTTTAAACTCTAAATCTTCTAAGTTTTTTAGCACATTGCCATATTGTGCTTCCACCTCTGCTTCGGTTGCACCATCTTCTTTATAAAACTCAAGAAGTACTTTTAAATCTTCCAGCCCATTTTGCACTTCTTTAAAAGCGTCGGTCCAGGCTTTTTTATCTCTGATATTTTTAAGTTTTTTCTCGGCGAGTTCGGGGTTATCCCAAAAATCAGACGCCGTGGATGCGCGTTCTTCTAATTGTATTTCTGCAAGCTTCCGTTCGATGTCAAAGATGCCTCCTTAACGCATCCAGGCGATCATCAAGGGCAGTAATGTGTTCTTGATTTATCATGTGGCAAAAGTAAGCATTTTGCAATAAGCCAGATGCATTGCGGTGTTTTACTCTTCTTTATTCTCACAGTCGATACATCGGAGTGCTTCATTTTCTGCCACAAAAAGATGTCCGGCACTTGATCGTGCAGAAAGATCTGAGTTGTTATTCACTTCATCGAGATATGGTCTCAGATTTTTATTCAGTTTAACATACTTTCCTTTTGGAACATACAAGGTGAAATCTGCCCGCTGGGCACGCCATTTAGCATTGGGTCTGAGCTTGAAAAAGGGCTGTAGGATAAGGGTATTATTGGTTTGCTCAACAGCGAAGCGAAGCATTTCCGCTTCGTCTGCCGCTTGTTCCTTATTGTTTCCTCTCGATGATTTCTCCACCTTCAATTCAAAATTGTTGTTTTCTGAAATATCCACATTAAGGTTGATTTTCCCAAACACGAATTGCTCATCGTCGTTGAAATAAAATTCATATGATTTTAGTCTTACATATTTATTGAGTCGCAGTTTCGATTCCGGCGACATCTCAACAAGCAGGGTATCCGGCTGCAATTCATTCATGTTAATCGATTCAATCACTTTTGCTTTAGCACTAAAATCTGAAATTAGAAACATAGCGCTAGTGGACACAAAAATTATTCCTGTGAAAAACAGTAGACCGTTGATGGTAGAAGGGATTTTTAAGCGCATTTTCGGAAACATGAGCAAACGGAGCCCTGATAGCAATAGTCCTATAGCAGGAGTTATAAGCAGCAACGCAATTCCATAGAATGCCAGCGAAGATTGCCAAGTTGTGGAGAAAAATGAACTAAAAATTGTTTTGGTCGAAATGGCATTACCGATTCCTGATTGTAAAAAATTATGCCCAAAAACAAAGATGATGCCTGCAAAAAACAGGATTAACCCAAATAACAGGAAGAATGCACCTAAAAATCTGCCGAAAATCTTCAGCACAAGTTTGATAAACCGAGCCAGTCCATCAGCCAATTCGTTGGCAAAATCTGAGATGCGGTCCGATGTTTTATTCTTTTTCCATTTTTGTTCTGTTTCCTTTGCTGCATCTTCGATAGCAACACCAATCCTGCTGATGTCGTCCAGAATTCTTTTTTGAATGTTTTCCACATTCACCGGCTCACCTTTCATGCGCAGCTTATCGGCGGTGCTTTTTGCCTTGGGAACAACGATCCACAATATGATGTACAATATCACTCCTGTTCCACCAAAAATGGCCATGAGCGCAAATATTAATCTCAGGATTGTTCTTTCGAAACCAAAATAGTTGGCTATTCCTGAGCAGACACCACCCAGAATGCGATCATCCGGATCTCGGTAAAGTCTTTTTTCTGCATTATTGGTGCTACCTTCAGTTTTGTTGAAGTGTTCATGCACATTATCTTCTTCACCAGCGTAGTCTTCCGGTTTGCCCATCACGGCCATCACTACTTCTACATCGCGTAGGGTCACTACCTGCCTTCCCAACGTGAGCTTTTCGGTGAAAAGTTCTGCGATGCGCGCTTCAATATCTTGGAGTATCTCTTCACCTCCGTCCATGTTTCGGAAATAGGCTTTTATTTTTTGTAAATAGTCAAATAGAAGATCATATCCTGCTTCTTCGATATTGAACAACAGCCCATTAAGGTTTACACTTACTGTTTTATTCATGGCTACAGGTATTATTGAGTGTTTTGGGTTTTATTGACTGATTCCACGAGTTCGTTCCAGGTGATGCGCAGCGCATCAAGAAAAACTCTCCCTTTTTCGGTAAGCTGATAATATTTACGTGGGGGACCTGAGTTTGATTCTTCCCAACGGTAACTTAAAAGCTCATCATTTTTCAGACGAGTAAGCAGAGGATAAAGCGTACCTTCCACCACAATGAGTCTGGCTTCTTTTAATCTTTGAATGATATCATTGGTATAAGCGTCGCCATGCGACAAGATGGAGAGAATGCAAAACTCAAGTATTCCCTTGCGCATTTGTGCCTGTGTGTTTTCTATTTTCATCTTGACATTCTTTTCGAATGCAAACATAGAACCATTTTTAAAATGCTACTATGCAAAGCATAGTATTAGAGAAAAAATATATCAATCAACTGATTATCACGGCTAAAAAATGATAAACTCTTCTGGGTCGATGGGTTTTCCATCAAACCAGATTTCAAAATGAAGGTGAGGGCCAGTAGTAATTTCACCGGAATTTCCGGTTATTGCTATTGCTTCTCCTGCTTTCACTTTGTCGCCCTGTTTCTTTAGCAGAGCTGAATTATGCTGATAAATGGACATTAAGTTGTTGGCATGTTGCATATGGATTACATAACCTTGTCCGGATGTCCAGC
Source organism: Flavobacteriales bacterium (assembly GCA_046294625.1). Classification (GTDB taxonomy): domain Bacteria; phylum Bacteroidota; class Bacteroidia; order M30B66; family M30B66; genus JBKBKN01. The sequence goes on along the minus strand of JBKBKN010000004.1, from coordinate 51,924 downwards.
CGGAGAAAACCACCGTCCCGTCCATGGTAGCTTTTACAGCTTCATTTTTGCCGGCTACGATATCTATCCCGTAATGCTTTTCTCTGGGATTGAATGAAGTAGTGATTTTGCCTTTTAGCGGAGGAAACATATACAGGTTTCCGATGCTATTGATACCCTTTCCACTTAATTGCATACTAATATTATAGCGGTCTTCTTTGTCTATCTGCGTTCGCAGACTGCTTTCCGCTTCCCCGGCCTGTAAACGTAGATTAGCCGGATCTTTTTTGGTTTTCTGTTTTGCGTTTGTTTCTTCCACATCATGCTCATCATTAATCACCTTCCTGATGTTTTCAAGATATAAATCTTTGCTTTTAGATGCTCTTTCGAGCGAATCGAGCGACGATGCCAGTTCGAGGATTTGTCTTCTCAGGATTACATTATCTGCATAGCCGGGAATGTATTCACGTAGAGGTGTAAAAGCAATGGTATAGCTTGTAATGATGATAAGAAAAATAATGGCTAGTCCGGCCAAAGTAAAAACGCGCAATGGAGTGAGTCTGATAGATATGCGTTCTTCAAGCGTGTCTTCATTCAGCAACACAAATCTGAAACGCTTTTTCAGCCTTTTCAGGAACTTCTCTTTCTTAATCTGGTTCTGCTCGCTCATTAATGCTTGCAAAGTGCCACATTTTTTTTCAATTAACCAAATAGATGTGTGAAAATGATTCCCCGACCATTAGATTGCATTCGAAATAAAATAATTTTGCCAAAATTTAGTTTTTCTTCTGTTGAACATAAATAAAAGAACACTCAGCAGCTTTCGGATAATGCAGCCTATCATTGCTGCGCTTTTTGTGATTTTTATCTGGCAAGGTTGTTCAACCAAACGCGACAGATGGGTCAATAGGACATATCATGGCATCACAGCCAAGTTTAATGGATACTTTAATGGCGAAGAATTAATCAAAGAAAGTTGGCTAATGCTTGATAAAAAGCATGTGGATAATTACTCGGTGATTCTTCAGGTTTATCGAAGGGGAACTTTGGAAGACTCGAAAACAATTATCCCCAATGCCGACAAAGCCTTGAAAAAAGCTTCAGTAGTCATCAAGCGTCACTCGATGATGATCAAAGGGAAGGAACGTAATAAATATATTGACGATTCCTATCAATTGATTGGAAAATCTCACTTTATCAAACGCGACTATTATGCTTCACTTGAAATGTTCACCTACGTGGTGCGTGAATATGTGAAAAACAATAAGCGCGATCCAATTTATTTCACTGCCAATACCTGGTTGATGCGTGCCTACAGTGAGCTTGGCATGTTCAGCGATGCACAAATGGCCATAGACCGTGTGGTGAACGAAAAGTCAGTACCCAGGAAAGCGCGTGGGGAGTTTCTGCGTGCCTATACCGATTTTTATCTCAAGCAAAACAACTTTGAAAAGGCACAGAAAACTGCCGAAGAGTCCATTAAATACATTCGCAATCGCAAGCAGCGAGCGCGTATGATGTATATCAACGGACAATTGCTTCAAAAAGCGGAGCGTTACAAAGAGGCTTCAGCACAATATGAAGCACTGTTAAAATTGAATCCGCCATTCGAAATGGCCTTTAATGCCAGAATAAATATAGCCCGCTGTTTTGATGTGAATAGCGGAAATAGTAAGCAGGTACGTACGATACTTGCCAAAATGGCCAAAGAAGAGAAACACCGTGATTTCCTTGATCAGATATATTTCACATTGGGTGAGCTCGATCAGAAAGAAGAAAAAATTGATAAGGCTATCGAGAATTACAATCTCTCCATTCGAAAAAGCACCATCAATACCAATCAAAAAGGGCTTTCTCATTTGGCCATAGCCGAGATTTATTTTGATGAAGCGGAATACAGACTCTCAGCTGCCCAATATGACTCTGCTGTAACCTTCATCTCAAAAGAATATCCGGATTACAAACAAATTGAAAATAAGCGAAACAGCCTCGCAGATTTAGTAAAGCACTACAATACAATTGCTTACAACGATAGCATCCTGAGAATGTCAAAGCTAAGTGATGATCAGTTGGATAAAATAATTGATGAAATTATAGCAAGAGAAAAAGAAGAGCAAAGAAGGGCAGCCGAAAAAGCTGCAGCTGCTGCTGCAGCTGCGCAGGCTACTCCGGGAGCATCATTTTTGCCTCCAAGCGGAGGATTCGATCAGCCCGGCGGAGGAGCAATTTGGTATTTCTACAACCCATCGGCGATGAGTTTCGGTTTCACTGAGTTCAAAAAATTGTTCGGAGATAGAAAGCTCGAAGACAACTGGCGAAGGAGTAAAAAACAGCTTTCTGCCCAGTTCAATGATGTGGATGAACCCGACGATACCCAATCGCAGGTAAGCGCAGAAGATGCCATGTCGCCTGAAGACTCTCTGAAAATGGTTCGTCAACAATACAAAGATCGACTCCCGTTATCAGAAGAAGCCAAGGAAGCTAGTCTCGATTCTATTGTCGAAGCTTATTATGATCTGGGTTTGGTTTACAAAGAAAAACTCAAAGACCTTAAAAAATCTGCAGAGACTTACGAAGAACTCCTCAAGAAATATCCGGATAACAAATATCGTGTCACTGCGCTGTACCAGCTGTTCAGACTTTATTTGGCAATGCAAAAACAATCAGAAGCCGATAAATACAAAGACATCATTCTCACAAAGTATCCGGACAGCGAGTATGCGCAGCTGATTGCAAATCCTGACTTTTTTGCACAGTTGGCAAAAAGCAAGAAAGAGAGCGATGACTTTTATGCTGAAACATTTAGAATGTATAAAGCAGGACTGTATACGCAAGTGGTGGATCGCTGCCGCAATGCTGCTATAAGATTTGTAGATTCGGAAATGCTCCCTCGTTTTGCATACCTGAAAGCCTTAGCACTTGGGAAACTTAAAGATGTAGAAGCATTTCGTACAGCTTTGATCGATGTAGTGCGCTCTTATCCCGGAGATACCGTGCGTGTGCAAGCCAAGGAGTTACTTGACGTGCTTAACAAGGCGCAAGGTATAGTAGAAGAAGATACTACTGCTGCTGCGCAGAAGCTGGTAGAGAAGCCCCCTGTTTTTTCATACAATTCCGACACCACACACTATTTCGCCATTTGGCTTAAAGACAGAAAGTTGAATACCAATAACCTGAAAATTGCCATCAGCGATTTCAATAATCAATTTTATTCGCTTAACAAACTTCAGGTTGGAACCAATTTTGTTGATCCGGCCAATCAGGTTATTATGATTCGGGAATTTCCCAATATGACTAAGGCTACAGAGTATCTAAACACATTGGCTGGCACTCCCGATGTAGCCGATTTACTTGATTTTAATAAAATGGAGCTGATGCTCATTTCGGCACGAAACTTCAATAAACTTATGAAGGAAAAGAATATTCAGGAATATTTTAACTTCTACAAAAAAGTTTATCAGTAAATGCTTTTACGCATAATTTATTCATAATTTTGCCACTCATTTAATGCAATCAATAACATGTTCAACAACAAGGAATCTAAGGCAAACATAACAGAATCGGGGAGTGTAAACCTTATCAGTCAGGGAACCAGCATCAAAGGCGATATCCACTCCAATGGAGATATACGAATTGATGGCCAGCTCGAAGGATCTGTTGTGACAAAGGGAAAGGTTGTTGTAGGAACCACAGGAGTGATCTCCGGTGAAATTACCTGCACTAATGCAGATATTTCAGGAACTGTTCATGCACGAGTGGTCGTATCTGAGTTATTGAGTCTTAAATCTACTGCAAAACTCTCTGGTGATATTAGCACCAATAAACTCGCCATTGAGCCCGGTGCCAATTACACCGGCAACTGTACGATGGGCGGCATAGTAAAAGACCTGAACAAACATAATCAACAAGAAAAGGCGCAAGTTAGAGAGAAGACAGCCTGATCATAGATTGCAACTTGATACTGTCTGATTCTTTAATTGTACTTATCAACACATCGGAAGGGTTAATTTTTACCAAAGTTTTGCTTAAGCAAAGACCTTTTATCTACTTTAGCAATCCACCTGACTTACATGAGTAAAGCACCCCCGAAAAAGTCATCAAAATCAACAGGGCGAACAAAGGAAACCTACATCAGATGGGTTTACACGATTGTCTTTACACCTATTCTGCTTATAGCTCTCTTTGTTTTGCTTACGGCCATTGGCGTATTTGGTTCCTTGCCAACAACCGAAGAACTAGAAAATCCAAAAGCCAATATCGCTTCTGAAGTGCGTTCATCCGATGGCAAGGTGCTTGGGAAGTATTATGTGCAAAATAGGACTAATGCGCGTTTTAGCGAACTTTCTCCACAATTAGTTAATGCACTGATAGCTACAGAAGATGTTCGCTTTTTCAAGCATTCAGGTGTTGATGTAATCGCCTTGGGGAGAGTAATCGTAAAAACCATACTAGGTAGAGACACCGACTCAGGTGGGGGAAGTACCGTGAGTCAGCAATTAGCCAAAAACCTTTTTCCGCGAGAAAAACTCAATAAGTTTCAGATAGCTTTTCGAAAAATAAAGGAGTGGATCATTGCAGTGAAGCTTGAGCGAAATTATTCCAAAGAAGAAATCATTGCCATGTATTTCAACACGGTCGATTTTGTGAATCAGGGTGTCGGAATTAGAAGTGCTGCAAGTATTTATTTAA